>NZ_JBHSFH010000003.1:250078-782826 GCF_042653885.1 Streptomyces ovatisporus | reverse complement strand
CGACAACGCAGCGGATGTGCGTGCCAGTCGTCGCGAGCAAGGCGAGATTTGTCAGACAGGGCCTAGTGCAGCAGGGCCGAGATGCAGTGCGCCGGCATGGGCTTGGCGTAGTGCCAGCCCTGCCCCGTGTCGCAGCCGATGCGCCGCAGCCGGTCCGCCTGGGCCTGGTCCTCCACGCACTCGGCGGTCACCGTCAGCCCCAACTGGTGGGCGAGCCGCACGAGCGCCGTGACGATCGTCTCGTCCGCCGGGTTGGAGTGCCGCGGGGCGTGGAAGCCCCGCACGAACGACCCGTCCAGCTTCAGTGTGCGCACCGGGAGGCGGCTGAGGTAGGCGAGGTTGGAGTAGCCGGTGCCGAAGTCGTCGATGGCGATGCGTACGCCCATGTCGCTCAGTGCCTGAAGGGCCTGCAGCGGCTGGCCCGCGGAGCCCATCACGGCCGATTCGGTCAGCTCCAGTTGCAGCAGCCCGGAGGGCAGTCCGGTCTTCTCCAGCACATGGCGCACGTCCGCCACGAGGTCGGAATCCCACACCTGCCGTACGGCCACATTCACGCTGACGTAGATGGGCGGGCCGGCGTGACCGAGCATCCAGCTCCGGGCCTGACGGCACGACTCCTCCAGCACCCAGCGGCCCAGCGGCACGATCGCGCCGTTCTCCTCCGCAAGCCCGATGAAACGATTCGGGCCGAGCTTGCCGAACTGCGGGTGCTGCCACCTCACCAGGGCCTCGACGCCCCGCAGCGCGTCGTCCTCGAAGCTCACGATCGGCTGGTAGTCCAGTACGAACTCGCCCCGCTCGACAGCACCGCGCAACGCCGAGGACAAGGCCTGCCGTGTCATGCGGTGCGCGTTCCGCTCGGGATCGAAGAGGGTCCAGCGGGCCTTCCCGTCGGCCTTCGCCCAGTAGAGCGTCGTATCGGCGGCCTGCATCAGCTCCGTGGGCCCCGTCCCCTCGGCCTCGCGCTCCACCACCCCGATGCTGGCGGAGACCGTGAGCCGCTGGCCGCCCAGGTCGAAGGGCTGCTGAAGGGCCTTCAGAGCCGAGTCCGCCAGCGTCGTGAGCTGCTCCGTACCCGTCGAACCGTCGACGAGCAGTGCGAATTCGTCCCCGCCGAGCCGCGCCGCCAGGTGCCTCTGGCCGCCGCTCTCGGCGCACTGGACGAGGCGCTGTGCCACCGCGTCCAGCAGTTCGTCACCCACGCGGTGGCCCAGCGTGTCGTTGACGGCCTTGAAGCCGTCGAGATCCAGATAGCAGATGCCGACGCGCCCGGTCGCGGTCTCCGAGAGCGCGGTCGCGAGGCGCTCGAAGAAGAGAGCGCGGTTGGGCAGCCGGGTCACCGGGTCGTGCATCTGGAGGTGGCGGAGCCGGTCGTGCAGATCGCGCTGTTCGCTGATGTCGGCGACCGAGAGCAGGGCCTCGCCGTCGTGGGTGGTGGGGACGAGGGTGATCTCCGCCCAGACGGTGTGGCCGTCGTGGTTCTTCAGCCGCCGGGTGCAGCTCATCCGGGCGACCGCGCCTCGTCCGGACGTTGCCGTGCCTGCCGCCGGCCCGCTCGCCGTACCGGTACCGGCCGCGGTGGTCGCCTGTCCGCTTCCGTTCCCGTTCCGGTTCCCGCTTCCGTTACCGGTGCCGCCCGCACCGCGCCCCGTCAGCGCCCCTCCGCTCCGGAACGCGCTGCTGTCCAGACCCAGTGAGGGAAGGTCGGTGATCGAAGCCGAGACCAGCGACTCCGGTGCGGCGCCGAGGAGCGTGCCGAGTGCCTGGTTGGCGCTGACGACCCGCCCGTCGCGGTCGACGATCGCCATGGCGAGCCGTGCGGCGTTGAAAGCAGCGCGGAAGTCGTTGTCCCGCTTCCGTCCACGCCACTCGCTCCTGCTGTGCCAGCCGCCACGGGAACGACTACGTTCCGTCATCCTCTGCGGGGGATTTCCGGTGGCGCTGCCGGAGTTTCTGCCCGGTCCTTCGATGGGTCCGTTCACCAATCGCTCCCGCCGGGTGGCTCGTCGCGTGCGAATCAGCCGGGCGTTCGGCCCGAAGCGCTTCGTGGCGATCCGCGCTGGAAATGTGGCGATCATAGAGGTTCGGGCGTGAGCGGAGCCAGCATCCACGGCGTCCCACCGGGTCGTTGGTGCGGGTGGGACGGGAGGGTGGACACGAGGGTGACCGTTCCCGCAAAGGTGCGGGAACGGTTCTGATCGTGTACCGCTGCGCATCACACACGGTAGTCATATTGCCGCTCACGCGCCTGGTCTAACGGAACAGGACTTAACCGACATTACGGGCAAGGGTTGAAGGGTCCTTACTCCCTGGCTCTGTGAGGTCGGAACGTGGCGCGACTGCGGAAGCACGGTGCCCGGAGGCCCGCTTCCGTGCGGTGCGGATGGCGCCGTGCGGGAGCCGTCATCACCGCCCTCTGCGCATTCATAGGCATGGCGCTCTTCGCGGGCCCGATCACCGCGGCCGCAGTGGCCGCCCCCTGTGCCCTCCCGCGTACGGGCGCCCACCACTCCCTCGGCGTGGACAGCTGGGACACCGCGTATCCGCGCCCCGAACGGCGCCTTGACGCCGCGATGCTCTTCCTCTCCTTCCCGGACTCCCGTCCACTGGCCACGCCCGGGGAGCTGGCCTCCGACCACTTCCCCGGCACGGCCGACTTCTTCTCCCGCGCCTCCTACGGGAAGTTCCGACTCGAGACGCACGCCATGAAGCGCTGGATAGAGATGCCGGCCGCATCCCGCTCGTACGGGATAGAGCGTGACTGGGAGGCCGGCAAGCGCACGAAGTACCTGCACGACGCCATAGCCGCAGCGGATCCGCGCATCGACTTCAGCAAGTACGACCTGGTGTACCTCGTCGCCGACCCCGACGCCCGGGGGGTCGACTCCGACGCCACGAAGGTCGTCAACTTCGACAACCCCATAGAGGCCGACGACACCGAGCTGCGCCGGCTCGTCACCGTCTTCGAGCAGAGCCCGCCCGACCGGCACGTCCTCGCCCACGAGACCGGGCACGCCTTCGACCTCCCGGATCTCTACCAGCGGCCCGCCTCGGGCCAGGCCGACTGGGACACGTACGTCGGCGACTGGGACCTCATGGGAAGCCAGTTCGGACTCGCCCCCGACCTCTTCGCCTGGGAGAAGTGGAAGCTCGGGTGGCTCTCCCGCCGCAACGTGAGCTGCGTCCCGGCGGGCCGGGGCAGCAGTACGCACCGCCTCCACCCCGTGGCCGCGCACCCCCTCGGCGGGAAGGGAGACCGGCGGCTGGCCGTGGTGCGTACCGGCCACCACGAGGCGCTGGCGATAGAGGCCCGCGACTCCGAGGGCAACGACCGGAGCCTGTGCGCCGCGGGCGTGCTCATGTACTGGGTGCGCAGCGACCGCGCCTCGACCTACGGTCCGATCCGGGTGGTCGACGGCCACCCCGGTACGCACGCCTGCAGCGACGGGTCGGTGTATCCCTCTCTTGCGGACGCGCCGATCGGGCCGGGCGAGAGCTACGAGACGGACCGCGGCGGAGGCGTACGGGTGGAGGTCACCGGCCACAGTGCGAAGGACGGCTGGCGGGTGAAGGTCACGCGGAAGGACGGGACGGTCTGAGCGGTTCCGCGCCCCCGTCCCTTGTTCCGTCCCCGCCGCGTCCCTGCCTCCGCCCCGCCCCCGTCCCTTGTTCCGTCCCCGCCGCCTCCGTCCGGGCTCAGCGAGGCGGTCTGACCCGCCGTGCACGGACGACGGCCGTGCCTCCCAGCTCCTGCAGCAACTCGGCCAGCAGCTCCCGGTGTTCGGCGAGCCGTCCCTCTCCGAAGCGCGCGGCCAGCCGTTCCTCCAGCTCCGCACGGGCCTGCCGGGAGGCTTCGACCGCCTCGCGCCCGCGGGCCGTGAGCCGCACACGGCGCACCCGGGCGTCGCGTGGGTCCGGAGCACGTTCGGTGTAGCCGAGGCGTTCGAGCTCGGCGACGGTCTTGGAGGCACCCTGCTGGGTCATCTCCAGCTCGGCGGCGAGTTCCCCGACGGTCGGCTGCGCGTCGATGAGGTGCTGGAAGACGTAACCGTGGGAGAAGCGCAGGTCGCCGTGGCCTCGTGCGGCCAGTTGCTCCTGGACGTGACCGGACGCGGCGAAGCCCACGAAGAGGGCGAGCATGCCGGTGTCCAGGGCGCGGGGGTCGACGGAGGAAGGCATGGGGCTCATCCTCACCTTTACAACTTAGGTTGTGCAACTATGGTTGTCCGTATGGACGAGCACATGACCGAGCACATGGACGACTGCAAGACCGAGCACAAGAGCGGCCGGACGAGCGCTGAAGGGTGCGACCCCGGCCGCGGCCTGCCGGACCACCCCGACATCCGCGCAGCCGTGCGCTATCACCAGGCGGTCTCCCGTTTCGTCACGGGCGACGAACTCGCCGCCTTCTTCCACGAGGACGCCGTCCACCGGGAGCTGCCCAACGCCCTCTTCCCGGACGGCGCGGTGAGGGACAGGGACGGCGTGACGGCTGCCGCCGAGGCGGGCCGCAAGGCGCTCGACGCGCAGAGCTTCGAGGTCGTCAACGCGATCGCGGCGAACGGGCAGGTCGCCCTCGAGGTGATCTGGACGGGGACGCTCGCCGTACCGCTGGGCGACCTGCCGGCGGGCCATGTGCTGCGGGCCCACATCGCCACGTTCCTGGAGTTCCGGGACGGCAAGATCATGGCGCAGCGGAACTACGACTGCTACGAGCGGACGGGGGCGAAGCCCCTCTGAGGCAGGTCCGGGCGAGTGCGCGCACGACGAAGGCCCCCCGCCTCGGCGAGGGGCCTTCGACTGTCTGTGCGCCGCCAGGGACTCGAACCCCGGACCCGCTGATTAAGAGTCAGCTGCTCTAACCAACTGAGCTAGCGGCGCCTGCTGACGTCGTAGACCTTAGCATCACGGTCCGCTGTTCCCGAAATCGATTGTTCGACGGCAGCAGGGCCGCGACCTGCGCGTACGGGGGGCTGGACGGGCGGGGTGAGCCGGCCCCGGTGTGAGCGCAGGCACGCGCGCAGGAGCACTTCGGCTCCCGGGAGCCATGGACGGCGAAGGTCGGGTGCCACGAGCCAGCGGGAGCGGGTCTGCCGTCCGGGCGAGGCCGTGCCGCCCCGTCGCTCGTCCGTGCGGCCGGGGTGTTCGACGGGGCGCAGGCCGGGGACCGTCACGAAGTCGCCGAGGCCGTGGCACATGAGGGAGGGGAACGTTTCTGCAACGGCGGTCCCCGGGGGTTCGCGCAAGCTCCCCGCCGCGTCCGCCGCTGCCGGCTGCCGCCACTCGCCCCAGCTCGACAGTGCCGCGATCCTCCCGGCCGTACCCGGGGCGGCGAAGATCAGCATTCGGCCCCGGTGGACGGCGACCGGCCCGGTGCCCGGGCCCGTCGCCCATAAGCGGTCCAGCAGGCGGCGTCCGTGCAGAGGCGGCGTACTCACCACGTCGAAGGCGATGCCGCAGGGCAGGGTCCGGGGTGCGGCGGGGCAGTGCCTCCACAGGGCGTGCACGCTCGACGGGAAGAGGCTGGCGGAGGCGAGCCAGTCGGCGCCCTCGGGGGTGACGAAGGAGGGGCCGGAGTCGGCGGGGGTGTGCCGCGTGGCCGGGGTGGAGGCGAATTCGAGGACGTCGGGGTCGCCGACGGGGTCGAGGCCCTGAGAGGTGGTGTCCCGCTGCCAGTCGCTCATGACATACACATCTACCGGACATGCCGTTCCGTTTTGAACAGTCACGGGAAAACCGGACAACGGCAAGCGTTTTCGGGTAGGTTGCGCCCTCCGCATATGCCCCGCGGGTCTCCCCGGGGGCACGGGACGGACGGCGCTTGCCGTGCGTCAGGGCCCCGGTTACTGCGGCCCGCGGTCCGTGAGCAGCTCCTGCCCGAACTCGATCATCTTGCGGGCGTAGTCCTCGGCCCAGTCGCCCCGCTCGGCGATGGCCGCGTCCGAGAGTCTGTCGAAGCGCTTGGGGTCGGCGAGCTGCGCCGCGGCCATCGCCTGGAACTCCACGGCGCGGTCGGCCGCCGCCCGGAAGGCCAGTGCGAGCTCGGTCGAGCGTTCCAGCAGCTCGTGGGGGTCGGTGATCGCGTCCAGGTCGAAGAACTGCTCGCCGTCGCCCTGCTGCTCGGCGGGCTCGAAGAGCAGCGGAGCCGGACGGCGGAAGCGCGGGCCGCCCCCGCGCGGGTCCGGAGCCGAATGCGGCTCGGGCATGGTGGCTACCTCCATCTGTAGTGGCCGCCGACCATTGTCCTGCTTTCTGCGGCCGTGTGCAGGGGGCCTTCGGGCTCGCGGGGGGCGGGCAGGGGCGCACGCGGCGCTCACCGCCGCCACGGGACCGTGTGTGCCGCGAGGTGGGAGAGCACGGCGTGGTTCGCCTCCCAGCCGTCGGGGAACTTCACCGTGACCCCCAGCTGGACCGGTTCGGTGCTGGGGTGCTCGTCGAGCAGTTCGGGGACGCCCGCCCGGCAGACGACGATGCAGGCGTGCCGGTGGCGGGAGGCCAGGACGCACAGCCGTCCGGTCTCCAGGTGGAAGGCCGTGGCGTCGGGGCGTCCGGAGAGCGGGTGGAGGATCACCGTCACGTCGAACTCCCTCCCCTGGAGCCGGTTCGCGGTGTCCACGGTGACGGCCGCGAGGCTCACGCCGTCGGTGCTCTCCGCAGTGGCGGCGGGGTCTGCCGGACCTGCGGGGCCCGCCGGGTCCGCGGGGCCCGCCGGGTCCCCGCCGTCCGGGACCGCCGGGAGCGAGAGCGCGGCGAGTGCGGCGCGTACGGCCGCGGCCTGGTCCCGGTGCGCTGTGCCGACGGCGACGCGGTCGGCGGTCAGGGGCGTGGGCACGGTCGACCGCTCGTCGGTGGTGGTGCCCTGGCGGGTCAGCAGGCTCCGTACGACCTGGGCGACGGCGTCGACAGCCTCCGGATCGGTACGGGGCGTCGTGCGGGCGGGCAGTTCGAGCAGGCCCCAGCCGGAGCCCGCCGCCTCGTCGACCACACGGTCCACCGGTGTGCCGTCCGAGGGCGTGCCGAAAGTGAGGCCGCGGTCGCCGGGGCCGGTGCCGCTGCGGAAGGGCGTGTACGGATAGAAGGCCGCCGAGACCAGTGGTGCCGCGGAGGAGGGCAGCCGCCAGGAGACGGGGAGACGGTGTTGCGGGAGACCGGGGTTGTGGGACAGGAGGGTCGTGACCGCGCTCGCGGACGGGTCGTAGGTCAGGCCCGCCCACTGCTCGGCACCCACCTGGCTGAACGGGTCGAGCTGGCCCGGGTCACCGACGAAGAGGGCCTTCTCGAAGAGTCCGGCGACGGCGAGCAGGGCGTCCGAGCGCATCTGGTACGCCTCGTCCACGATCGCGTGCGGCCAGGGCGTCTCCGTGTTCACCCAGGCCCACTTGGCCGCGGTGGAGACGATGACCGGCAGTTCGCCGAGGTCGGTGATCCTGGCGGAGGTGACGACTGCGGCGTGCTCGTCCAGGGCGGGGTCGTAGGGGCGGGGGTCGCTGCTGTGCAGGCGCCCGAGGGGGAGCTCGGGGTCGGCGGCCGCCAGCCGGCCGACGAGGTCGTCGACCTGTGCGTTGGTCTGCGCGATGACGATCAACGGGCGCCCGGTGGCGGCCAGTTCGCGTGCGGCGCGGACGACGAGCGTCGACTTCCCGGCACCCGGCGGCGAGTCCACGACGACGCCGCGGGAGGCGCTGTGCAGGGTGTCGTGGAGGATCGCTTCGGTGGCGCGGGCCGCCGCCTCGGCGGGGGAGGGCACGGCGGCGCCGGAACTCCCGCCGTCGGCGGCCGTCCCGCCTGCCGGGTCCGTGCCGGAGGGGCGAGGAGGCGCGCTCACAGCAGATCCTCACTGGTGACGGGGTCGGGGAGCGGGAAGAGCGGAGCCGGACGCTCTCCGGGCGGCCCCGCCGGGCCGGTAGCCCCGCCGGGGCCGTGGGCCGCGGTGGGACCCGGCCCGGGGTACGCGCTCTCGGGCGGCGGACCGCCGTGCGTCCAGGGTGTGTCCTCCACGTCGGGCAGCCCGGGACCGCCGCGGGGGGAATGTTCGAACAGCGTCCAGCACAGGCGGTCCCCCTTCTCGGGGACCGTGCCGGGCGCCGGTTCCCTGCTCCGCCCCATGCCGTTCGTCAGCCGCAGCGTCAGCGTTCCCGGGCCGTGGCCGGAGACGAACTCCGCGCTCTGCCGGGCGCCTTCGTCCATCGCCCGGTGCACCTTGCCTCCCTCGCCCAGATGGGGACGGTCGGCCGTCCGGAGCGTGACCAGGGGGCGGGGCATCGGCCGCTTCCCTTCCGAGTAGGCCATCTCGACCTCGACGACCTCTCCGGCGAACGCCTCGCCCGCCAGGCGGCGTTCGGCCATCA
Organism: Streptomyces ovatisporus; assembly: GCF_042653885.1. Lineage (NCBI taxonomy): Bacteria > Bacillati > Actinomycetota > Actinomycetes > Kitasatosporales > Streptomycetaceae > Streptomyces > Streptomyces ovatisporus. The sequence continues at coordinate 774,478 of NZ_JBHSFH010000003.1, read as the reverse complement.
CCAGCGGGTCGTCCAGTGCCTCCTGGGCCTCCAGCCGGGCCTGCGCCTGCTCTCGTACGGCGAGCTTGGCCGCAGCCGTCACGGCGTCGTCCCGGCGGGGCTGCGGCGGCTCGCCGCTGCGGACGCGGTCACGGTGGGCGGTGTAGGACCAGCGGTCGCGCTTGAAGCGCTCGGGCACCCGCTCGCCCTCCGGCAGGGTGCGGAGCAGGTCGATTCCGCGCCACATCGCCTCCCACGTGGGCCGGAGCTGGGAGTCGATCAGTGCGCGGACCTCTTCCTCCGCGCCGTGCACGCCGGCGTCGAAGCGCGTCACGGCCGGGGCCAGCAGCTTGTTGTCGAAGGCAGGGTCCGTGGCCGGACCGGCGGGCGGACACAGCAGGCGGCCCGCCGCGTCCCGTTCCGTCTCCGCGCGCATCGCGGCCTCGGCGCCGGTCAGGCCCTCCGGCGGGTCGATCCAGGCGAGCAGCGCCCCCAGGTGCTGGTCCTCCAGGGCGCTCTGGCCCGTGGCCCAGTGCCGGGACAGCAGCTCCGTCATGGACATCAGCAGGCAGGACCCGGGCACCCGGGCACGCTCCCCGTACTGCGTGAGCCAGCGTCCGAGCAGCGGTACGCGCGGGGGAGCGGGGTAGGCGGCGGCGGGGTCCTCCTCCGCCGTGCGGCGGAAGCGCATCGAGCGGCCCAGCAGCCGCACGAAGTCCACCCCGGGGGCATTCGGGACGAGCAACTGCGGTGCGTCGGTGCACAGTTCGACCTGGACGACGACCTTCTTGCCCGTCTCGGGGTCGGTCTCCTTGCGTTCCTCGAACTCGACGTCGTCCTGTGCGGATTCGAGGTGGGGGAGGAGCGTGGCGGCCAGCCGGGCGAGGAATGCGAAGCGCTGGTCCCGGTCGCGCGGTTGCGGAACGACGAGCAGTGCGGGCGCGTCGCGGTCGGTGCCGGCGAGGGCGCCGAGCGGTGCTCCGGCCTCTCCCGCCGTGGTCAACGGCACGAACACGAGCGGACGTTCGGCCAGGTGCCGGTGGCGTACGGTCGTGCGGGGCCGGGCGCGTCCCGCCGCGGCGGCCTCCATGCGTGCCAGTGCGGACATCAGAGACACGGTGCCTCCCTGTGCCGGCCGGGCGCGGCGGTCAGCAAGCCGCCTCCCCCAGCGCTTCCGCGCGCAGCCGTGCGGCGCGGCGCAGTGCCGATTCCGCGGGGTCGGTGCGGTCCCCGTCCCCGTCCGGCTCCCCGTCCCCGTCCGGCTCCCCGGCCCTCCGGCCCTCTCCGCCGGTCCCGGACTCCGGGTCCCGGCCCGCCGCCGCGAGGGCGGCGCCGATCGTGGTGAAGCCGCCGAGTTCGCCCCGGAGGGCGCGGCCCAGGGACTCGACGGCGCCTTCCGCGCGGGCGCGTTCGCGGCAGTGGAAGGCGAGTTCGCAGCTGGAGAGGCATTCGGGCGCGTAGGCGGCGGGCACCGACTCGACGGCCGACGAGAGCTGACCGGCCGGGCGGGACGGGTCGAAGACCGTGCCTTCCGGGACGGCGGCGGCGATCTCCTCCAGCCGTGTGAGGCGGTCCAGTTGGCGGCGCGTCGTGGCGCGCTGCTTGCGGATGTCGACGCCGTGCGCGGTGGGCAGGTTGGTGAAGTCCTTCGGGCACACCAGCAGGGCCTGCTCGCGGACCGCGCCTTCGCCTCCGGGTGAGGTCTGCTCCAGCGCCAGCGCGTAGACGGCGGCCTGGCGTGCGGCGGCTCCGACCTTGGACGCATCGGCCGAACCGTCCAGGATCGGGAAGGACTTGATCTCGATGACCGTCCAACTCCCGTCGGGATGCACCGCGATCGCGTCGGGTTCCAGGTAGGCCGTCGAACCGGCGACCTCGAGAGCGAGCATCGGGTGGTACAGCAGCGACCACTCGCCCTGCCCGGCGGAGTCCGTCCCGTCCCGCCGGGGTGCGGCCGACGAGGGGAACAGCGCAGCGCGCGTACGGGCCGTACGTCCTGCGGGCCCGTCCGCGGTGAGGTCGGGGACGGTGACATCGGCCGGTTCGGGCGGCGTCCCGCCCGTGGACGCGCACAGCAGCCTTATCAACTCGGCACCGCCGTCCGCCTTCACCTTCGCCTCGAAGGAGATGCCCCGTGCGAACGCGAACTGCGACTGCCCGAAGGGAGCGGGCGCGCCCAACGCCTGTGCGAGCGCGGCCTTGTCGACCCCGGCGCCGTCCAGAAGCGCCCGCCGCCGGCATCCCGGGTTCGCGGCGAGGGCCGCAAGGGCGCGGGCGTCCATCGGGCGCGGCGGGACGTCCGGTCCGCCGCGCAGCTCGGCGAGGCGCCGGCGCAGGGCAGCGGCGCTGCCGTGGGTGTGGGTCATCGGCGTTCGCCTCGGAGAAGACTGCAGTACCAGCGGAAGTCTGGCATCCGGTGCTGACACGAGGTGTGGCGACGCCCCGTTCGGCGGTTGCGGACCGCCGGTACGTACGGTCCCCGCGTGCCCGTCGGCCTCTGCGGCGGCCTTCCGGCCACCATGGGAACGGTGGGCGAGGGCCTGGTGCGCACCGAGCGCCGGCAGGCACGGAGTGCGCATCCCCGAGGCCCGTGCAGCGCCCCAACGCCCGTGCAGCGCCCGGACGTTCCGATCGACGGCGGAAGAGGTACCCCATGGCAGCGCGCATCCTGCTGGTCCGGCACGGGCAGACCGAGTGGTCGGCGACCGGACAGCACACGAGCCGGACCGACGTCCCCCTGCTCGACGAGGGACGCCGCGCCGCCGAGAGCCTCGGCCGCCGGCTCTACGGCCCGCCCTGGGAGGGCCTTCCCGGTGCCGAGGTGCGCACCAGTCCGCTCTCGAGGGCGAGTGAGACGTGCGAGTTGGCGGGTTTCGGAGCCGGGGCCCGCACATGGGACGCGCTCAGGGAGTGGGACTACGGGGCGTACGAGGGCCTGACGACGAAGCAGATCCGGGAGCAGACCGGCACGGACTGGCTCATCTGGCGTGACGGCGCCCCCGAGGGCGAGAGCCCGGCGGCGGTGGCCTCACGGGTGGACGGCATCGTCGAGTGGGTGCGTTCGGCGGACCGCGACGTGCTCTTCTTCGCCCATGGGCACGTGCTCCGTGTCCTGGGCTCCCGCTGGCTCGGGCAGGAGACCTTCTTCGGGCACTGCCTGACGCTCTCGCCGGGGTCGCTGTCGGTGCTGGGCTGGGCGTACGGGAAGCCCGCGGTCGAACGCTGGAACGACACCGGACATCTGGACTGAACCCGGCCCCGGGACGCGCGGGCGGTGACCCTTGCGTGTGTCAGGCCGTCCGCGGCCGGGGCACCTTGCTCTCCTGCCGGGTGAGGAACTCACCGACAGAACCTTCGCGGGCGTACGGACGCAGCCGCTTCGCCGTGGTGTCCAGCATCGAGCGGATGCGCGAGGACTGTACGGGCCCGAGCAGCGCCAATGCCCTGTTGCCGGCGTCCGCCGCCTCCTCGGGACGGCGCATGGCGGCGAGGTCGCCGGCCAACTCGGCCGTGAAAAGCGCCTTGTTGCGCACGAAGTGGGGGTCCTGGAGGGCAACGGCGCGGCGGGCGTTGCCGGCCGCTCTCTCCCAGTCGTGCAGCGCGGACCAGCACTGTGCTTCGAGGCCCGCGAGTTCGGCCTCCCCGAAGAAGCTCATCCACGCGGGGTCGGTGTCCGAGGGGCCGCGTCCGAAGAGGGCGTGTGCCCTGCTCAGGGCCTCCCTGCACGCGGAGGTGTCGCCCAGACCCGCCCAGCCTCCGGCCTCCCGCATGGCGAGGAGCGACAACAGCCGTGCCGAGCCGAGGTGTTTGGCCGCCTGCTGTCCGGCTTGTGCGGCGCGTACGGCCTCGCGGGGGCGGCCGGAGTCACGGGCGAGGAAGGCGGTGTTGCAGAAGGCGTGTGCCTCCAGCGCGGGGTCGGCGGCGACCCGGGCGGTGGCGAGAGCTTCCGCGTAGTGCGAACGCGCGTCGCCGTACCGGTCCGAGTCGTGGGCCAGCCAGCCCACGGAGATGGCGAGTTCACCGGCGCCGTGGTGGAGGCGGTCGGTGACGGACTGGCGGTTCGGGACGCCCGCGTCGAGGAGTTCGTGGGCGGCGCGCAGCGCGTCTCCGGCCTGCCGGTAGAGACTGCCGGCGCCGTGCCGGTCGTCGAGCAGCCGGATGTGGCGTACGGCGTGCTCCAGGCTCTCGGCCTCGGTTTCGCCGATGCGGCGGTGCGGGCTCGCGGACGAGGTGCGGCCACCGGCGGCCGCGGGTGCGGCGCCGGCCGCGGTCAGGGCGGCCGCCGGGCCGTTGATCATGAACGCGCGACGTAGCACGTCGCTCTCCTCGTGGATCTCGGGACATTCTGAACAGATGGTGCAGGCGGGCGAGTTCAGGCAGGCGCCGGAGGCGTCGCTGTCGAAACCGAGGCCGCTGGGGCTGGTGTTGTCAGTGGGGCCCCTGTGGCCGAAGAGAGTACGGGATTCCGCATGACGGGGCGTCAGTTGGGGCGGTGAATTGTCACCTCCGTATGCCCGTCGAGAGCGCGCCCCCCGGCCACGAACGGTCTCGCGGGGGGCGAAGCCCATGTCGGTGAGCGTGCGTCCCGGGAACATGTGCAGGAGGACGCGCTCGTAGGCGTAGTTGGGGCAGCGGATCTCGCCGGCCTCCACGCGCCCGATGTACCGGGCGTCGCAAGCGACTTGCTCGCCGATGGCCCGGGCGGCACGGCGCACGGCTGCCGCGAACTCGGCGGGTGAGCGCGTGCCGCGCAGTCGCCGGAAAGCGGTGTTGGGCACGCGGGGCGGGCCCTGTGACGCAGAGGGTGACGACGCCATGGCCGGACCGTACAGGCTGTGACATGGTCAACACGCAATGTTCCGCGGCAAACCGGATATCTCGCCCGCGATCTGCCATGAAGTGCCATCCTTTGTGGGCGTCATATGCCGTACCTGTTGACGCTCCGGGCCGTTGATCCCTGCATGACCACTGCGGAGCAGGTCCAAGGAGGGGTCTCGATGCAGGAGAGCGGCCCAGTAATTCGCGCCGCTGCCGGCGGTGTGCCGTGCGATCTGGTGACTGTGCCCGTACGCCAGGGCCTCGAAGCCGTGGACATTCTGCGGCTGCGGGACGGACTCGGTCCGGTGCTGTGCGACGGCGCCGGCGACACCCTCGGATTCCTCGTACCGCCGGGCACCGCTGCCTGCTGGGACCTGCCGGGCAGCTCCTGCACCCAGACCCCCGGCCGGCCCCGTACGGTCGCGCAGGAACTGCCCGCCCCGGACACCGGGTGGCTGGTGCCGCCGGAGGGTGCCTTCGGGGTGGCCACGGACGCGTCGCTGCTGCGTGCCGCGCTCGGTGAGGCGGCGCGCACGATCAAGGCCGCCGACAGCTGCGGCTGAGGCGTCACGCTCGTGACCGGCTGCCGCGGGTGAGGAGCCGGTGGCAGCCGGTCCACCGTGCGGGACGCGGGCGGCTTTCGGCGATACTGGTGGTGTGGCGAGGGACAGTCGGCGCGGCTCCGGCAGAGGCGGCGGCCATCAGGGCCGTGGTGGCGGCAGCCGGGGGCGACGGGCACGCCAGGCGCTGAGCGCACAGGTCGAGGGCGGCACCGCCGAACTCCGGCCCGATCCCGACCGGGCGCACGGCTGGACGCTCCTCCTCGACGGTGCGCCGCAGTCCTACGTCGACCTCGACGATCCGGAGCATCTCGGTTTCGACTACCAGCGCAGAATCGGCCACGTCGTCGACACCGCCGCTCCGCCCGGCAGACCGCTGCACGTGCTGCACCTCGGCGGAGGCGCCCTGACCCTGGCCCGGTATGTCGCGTCGACCCGGCCGCGCTCCACGCAGCAGGTCGTCGAGAAGGACACCGCGCTGACACAACTGGTGCGTACCGAGCTGCCGTTGGAGCGCGGCTGGCGCATACGGGTACGGGGCGGCGACGCCCGCGAGGGACTGGGGAGACTGCCCGGGCAGTGGGCGGACCTCGTCGTCGCCGACGTCTTCGGCGGCGCACGCACGCCCGCTCACCTGACCAGCGGCGGATTCCTCCAGGACGTGCGTCGGGTGCTGCGGCCCGGCGGGCTGTACGTCGCGAACATCGCGGACGGGCCGGGGTCGTCCGGCGGGGCGGGCGCAGCCGGAGTCGCGGGCCGGCACCGTCCGCTGGAGCATCTGCGTTCCCAGGTCGCCACCGTGCAGGCGGCGTTCGCGCACGCGGCGCTGATCGGTGAGCCGGCCGTGCTGCGCGGACGCCGCTTCGGCAACGCCATACTGGTCGGCGCCGACAGGGAACTGCCGTACGCGGAGCTCACGCGGCGCGCGGCGGGGGATCCCCATTCGGCAAGGGTCGAACACGGCGCCGGCCTGGCGGAGTTCGCCGGTGGGGCCGCGGCCGTCACGGATGCGACGGCCCGTCCCTCACCGGCGCCGCCGGACGGCGTCTTCGACTGAGGACGGTGTCCACGCCCGGCGCTCGCGGGTGCTCTCCCGGGACGGCATGCGGACGCGGACGCCCGCGCACGGGGGTTCTCGACGCGCCTGCCCGGGCCGCGACTTCAGCCCTGGTGGGCCGCGACTTCAGCCCTGGTAGGTCTCGATGCGCGGCGGTCCGTCGTCCCACCGGCAGAACACGGAATGGGAGGGGGAGCCGTGCTTCGAGAAGGTCACCCGGATCCAGGTGGTGTCCTTGAACACCTGCGTGTCCCAGCCGTCGTCGGGCGTGGCCGAGACCAGCGTCGCGTAGTCGTCCTTCATGTCGAACACAGCGCGTCCGCCGGGCACATCGGTGCCGCGGACGTCCCCTCGGGGCGGCGGGTCCTCCGTCTGCGGGGGCTCCGGCGGCTTCTCCGCGCTGCGGGTGCCGCTGGGGGAGGGCTTCTCGGGCGGCTTCGACGACTGTGAGCCGGAGGGCGGCTTCGAGGATCGCGAGGGACCGGGCTCCGGCTCCTGTGTGCCGGGTGCCCCGGGGCGGGCCGTCGAGGCCTCGTCGGACAGGGGCAGGGTGCGCGGCGGGTCGTACTCCGTCCCGGCAAGGACCGTGTGGACCCCGAACCAGGACAGTGTCACCGCCGCGCTCGTGGCCAGAAACCACGCTGCCGCGTGCACCAGTGGTCGTCCCATCCCGGTCACCATAGCGCTGTCCTGCTCACCCGGAAGGAGTATGGCGTAACGTGCCGCCATGGCTCGTGTGCTCGTGGTCGAGGACGACCAGTTCGTACGCTCCGCCCTGATCCGGCACCTCACCGACGCCTCGCACGCGGTGCGCAGCGTCGGTACGGCACTTGAGGCCCTGCGGGAGGTCGCACAGGTCGGATTCGACGTCGTCATCCTCGATCTGGGCCTTCCCGACCTCGACGGCGCCGAGGCGCTGAAGATGCTCCGCGGCATCACCGACGTACCAGTGATCATCGCCACTGCGCGCGACAACGAGAACGAGATCGTCCGGCTGCTCAACGACGGCGCGGACGACTACCTCGTCAAACCCTTCTCCGTCGAGCACCTCTCCGCCCGCATGTCGGCCGTGCTGCGCCGCTCCCGGGGAGGCCCGGCGGGGTCCGGATCCGGCCAAGGTGACAGCGCCGGGGTGCTGCGGGTGGGCGGCCTCGTCATCGACCCGCTGCGCCGGCAGGCCGAGCTGGACGGGACGCTGCTGGACCTGACCCGGCGCGAGTTCGACCTGCTGGCCTTTCTCGCCGGACGTCCGGGTGTCGTCGTGGCCCGCAAGGATCTGCTCGCCGAGGTGTGGCAGCAGTCCTACGGGGACGACCAGACCATCGACGTCCATCTCTCCTGGCTGCGGCGGAAGTTGGGGGAGACGGCCGCGCGGCCCCGCTATCTGCACACGTTGCGCGGCGTCGGCGTGAAGCTGGAGGCGCCGAAGGAACGGCAGTCATGAGGAAGGAACTCCGGGCATGAGATGGGCACTGGTGAAGGTGTGCCTCGCCGTCACCGCCATGGTGGTGATCGCCTTCGCCGTGCCTCTCGCGCTGGTGGTGAAGGAGACGGCACGCGACCGTGCGTACTCCAACGCGGAACGGCAGGCGGCCACCGTGGGGCCGGTGCTGGCGATCACGACGGACAAGCAGCAGCTGGAGATCGCGGTCGCCAGTACGGAGGCGGGAGGCGACGGCCGCATCGCCGTCCACGTGCCCACCTCCTCGAAGCAGACCGCCACGGGCGAGGCCGGGAGGCCCCCCGTCGAGATCGGCAGACAGCGGGCCACCGACGAGCAGGTGGCGACCGCGCGCGGCAAGGGACGCGCCTCCACGGTCCAGGTGCCCGGCGGCTACACGCTGCTGCGGCCGACCGCCGTGGCGAGCGGTGAGTTCGCCGTGGTGGAGGTCTTCATCTCCAACGAGGAGGTCACCTACGGTGTGACCACCTCCTGGCTGATCATCGCCGGCGTCGGCATCGCTCTGATCCTGGGCTCGGTGGCCGTCGCGGACAGGCTGGGGACGCTCATGGTGCGTCCCGCGGGGCGGCTGGCCGCCGCGGCCCGCTCCCTGGGGGAGGGGCGGCTCGGCGTGCGGGTCCAGGAGGAAGGGCCGCGCGAACTGCGCAGCGCCGCCGTGGCGTTCAACGCGATGGCGGACCAGGTCGTACAACTCCTGGCCAACGAAAGGGAGTTGGCCGCCGACCTCTCGCACCGGCTGCGTACGCCGCTGACCGTGCTGCGTCTGAACGCAGCCTCGCTCGGCGACGGCGACGCCGCAGCACACACCCGGGAGGCCGTCGCGAAGCTGGAGAGCGAGGTCGACCAGATCATCAGCACCGCACGCGAACAGCGGGAGCAGCGCGTGCAGTCGACGGGCGGCCTGGAGTCCGCTGCCTGCGACGCGGCGGAGGTGATACGCGACCGCATGTCGTTCTGGTCCGCGCTGGCGGAGGACGAGGGCCGCGAGGCCCGTCTGGCGGGTGTGGAACGTCCCGTGCGGGTACCGGTCGCGCGGGCGGAGTTCGCCGCCGCTCTCGACGCGATGCTCGGCAACGTCTTCCGGCACACACCTGAAGGGACGGCCTTCTCCGTCGACGTGCACCACGGCGGCCCGGCCAGCAACTCGGTGATCGTGCTCGTCTCCGACGCGGGACCCGGCATCGCCGACCCGGACGCGGCGCTGCTGCGCGGGCACGGGGACGGCGGACCGGGTTCGACGGGGCTAGGGCTGGACATCGTGCGCAGGGTGGCCGAGTCCACCGGCGGCGACGTGCGGATCGGGCCTTCGGTGCTCGGCGGGACGGAAGTGCGGGTGTGGCTGAACCTGAACGGCGCCGGGGAGGAGACCGGCAGGCGCCGCGGACGCCGCAAGTCGGAACGGCGGCTGAGGTATTCACTCCGGCGCAGGACGACGTGACAGGTCCGGCAGGCGGATGTGCGCCCGCCCGGGTGCGTCGGCCGTCCCGCCGGGTGAACGGTGGCTCCGCGGCGTCGACGGTCTGTGGCCGGCTCGTCACCCTTCCGCTCCGGCACTTCCCTAACCAGGCCATTTCCGTGACTTAAGCGCGGCCTAAGTCCTCCGACGGCTGTCCGCAACACGGGAATTGTCCGAGTCGCTCTCGCTAGTTTGCTTCTCGTCCGAGTCACCACCCACCCCCCCCACGAGGCGGCAGAGGATGACCAGCGAGGCATCAGCAGCACACCCCCGGCGCAGCAGGCGCAGGGTCAGGCTTCCCTCCGCGGTCTCCGTCGCGGTCCTGGTCGGCGGTTCGATGCTGTCGTTCGCCGGCCCCGCCGGTGCTGTCGACGGGGAGCGGGGCGGCATGCAGCAGGAGCGGGACCGCGGAGGCGCTCCGGTGGCGGCGAGGCCCTTCACGCCGTACGTCGACGTCTCGCTCGAACCCTCCTACGACCTCCTCCGGAACGCCGCGGCGACAGGCGTCACGGAGTACAACCTCGCCTTCATCACCTCCGGCGGCGGCTGTTCGCCGAAATGGGGAGGCACGCAGGAACTCGGCGACAACGCGGTGGCGCAGCAGGTGGAGCAGCTGCGCGCCATGGGCGGTGACGTCCGGATCTCCTTCGGCGGTGCGAGCGGTTCCGAACTCGGCCTGGTCTGCGGGTCCGTCGACGAACTGGCGAAGGCGTACGGCGAGGTCGTCGACGCGTTCGACCTGAAGAAGGCGGACTTCGACATCGAGGGCGCCGCACTCCCCGACACCGGGGCGAACACCCGCCGCGCTCAGGCGATCGCGGAACTCCAGCGGACACACCCGGACTTGGACGTCTCCTTCACCCTGCCCGTGCTCCCCGAGGGACTGACGCCGGAGGGCACCGCGCTTCTGGAGAACGCCGGGGCGAACGGCGTGGACGTCTCCGCCGTCAACATCATGGCGATGGACTACGGCCCGTCCTACGGCGGCGACATGGGCCGGTACGCCGTCGAAGCCGCCACTGCCACCCAGCAGCAGATCAAGACGGCGCTGGGGATCGAGGACGACGCCGAGGCGTGGCGGACCGTCGCCGTCACGCCGATGATCGGCGTGAACGACGTCGTGGTCGAGGTCTTCAGACCCGAAGACGCCACCGAGGTCGCGAAGTTCGCACAGGAGAAGAACCTGGGCTGGCTGTCGATGTGGTCGGCCACCCGCGACAAGGCCTGCCCCGGCGGGCCCAAGGACGAGGCGGACCCGACCTGTTCGAGCATCGAGCAGGGCGAGAACGACTTCACGAAGGCCTTCACGGGCTGACCCTCCGGGTCACCCCAAGGCCACCCCCCCCGGTCAGGGTGGGGCGCAGACCTTCCCCCCACACCGCTGCGCCCCACCCCTCTTCCCCCTCCCCCGTCCCTCCCCCGGCTGGAACGGCTCGGGGCCGTCGCACGCGGTGCCGCTCGGCGCCCGCTTCGCGTTCCATGGCCCCCTCCCGCGTCAGGCCTCCGGAAGCTGCCCCGTTCGGGCCACTTCCGCGTACCAGAGCGCGCTGGACTTGGGCGTACGCCGCTGGGTGCCGAAGTCGACGTGGACGATGCCGAAGCGCTTCCCGTAGCCGTAGGCCCACTCGAAGTTGTCCATCAGCGACCAGAGGAAGTACCCGCGTACGTCCACGCCCTCCTCCAACGCGCGGTGCACGGCGGCGAGATGCTCCTGTACGTAGGCGATGCGCTCCGGGTCGTGCACGCGGCCCTCGCCGTCGGGCTCGTCGGCGTACGCGGCACCGTTCTCCGTGATGTAGAGCGGCACGCCCGGGGCTTCGCGGTGAAAGCGGTGCAGCAGCTCGGTCAGGCCGCCGGGGTCGATGCTCCAGCCCATCTCCGTCTGCTCGCCCGGCGGCTGGTGGAACGCGACGACGCGGTCCGCGCCGGGCCACGGCGAGTGGTCGCTGGCACCGTGCCCGTCCCGGCGCTCCGGGGCGGGCCCGTCCTCCCGGTGCTCGACGGCCGAAACCACCGACGGTGTGTAGTAGTTGACGCAGATCCCGTCCAGCGGCTGGTGTGCAGCCGCCAGATCGCCGTCCTGTACGAAGGACCAGTCGGTGATCTGCGCGGTGTCGGCGAGGAGGTCCTCGTCGTAGCGGCCGTGCAGCATCGGGCCTGTGAAGACGCGGGTGGCGAGTGCGTCGATGCGGCGGGCGGCGTCCCGGTCCTCCGGAGTGTCCGAACGGGCGCGTACGGCTGCCGGGTTGAGGCTGACCATCACCTCGGCCGCGGCCGGAAGCGCGTCACGCAGCGCCTGTGTGGCGAGGCCGTGGGCCAGGTTGAGGTGGTGTGCGGCGCGGAGTGCGTCGGCAGGGTCCGTACGGCCTGGCGCGTGAACCCCCGAGCCGTAGCCCAGGAAGGCGCTGCACCAGGGCTCGTTGAGGGTGGTCCACAGCTGTATGCGGTCGCCGAGCGCGTCGGCCACGATGCGGGCGTAGTCGGCGAAACGGAGTGCGGTGTCGCGCTCCGGCCAGCCGCCGGCGTCCTCCAGTTCCTGCGGGAGGTCCCAGTGGTAGAGGGTGAGGACGGGGGTGATGCCCGCGTCGAGCAGCTCGTCCGTGAGGGAGCGGTAGAAGTCGAGGCCCCGCTGCGAGGCGGAACCCCGCCCGGTGGGCTGCACGCGCGACCAGGAGACGGAGAACCGGTAGGCGCCCAGGCCCAGTCGGGACATGAGCGCCACGTCGTCGCGGAAGCGGTGGTAGTGGTCACAGGCCACGTCGCCGGTGTCGCCGCCCTCGGTCCTGCCGGGGGTGTGCGAGAAGGTGTCCCAGACGGAAGGGGTACGTCCGTCCTCCCGCGCGGCGCCCTCGATCTGGTACGCGGAGGTCGAGGACCCCCACATGAAGTCCGGCGGGAAACGCAGACCCGCCCCGGCCGGGCCGGCCGCGGGGGACGCACCGGCCGGGGGTCGTGGTGACGGCTTCGGCGTGGCGTCGGGGGACAGGGGGGACAAGGTCATGGAAGCGCTCCCATTCGAGGACGTGAAGAGGTGCGGTCGGAGGGGAAGAGAACGGATCAGGGTGGTCCGGGGTGGGCGGTGCCGGCGCCGTCGGCAGGCGCCGGGTCCGGCGTCGGCCCGGCCGGGTCCGGTGCGGGCAGCTGCCCGGAACCCCGGCGGGCCGCAGCTCAGCCCTTCACCGCGCCCTGCATGATGCCGCCGACGATCTGCTTGCCGAACAGAGCGAAGGCGATGAGCAGCGGAAGGGTCCCCAGGAACGCCCCGGCCATGATCACGGACTCGTCCGGGATGTAGCCCCGGCCCAGCCCCGTCAGGGCCACCTGCACGGTCGGATTGTCCTGGGTGAGGGCGATGACCGGCCAGAAGAACTCGTTCCACGCCATCACGAACGTCAGCATCCCCAGGACCGCCATCGCCGGCCGGGCCACCGGGAAGACGATGTGCCACACGATCCGCAGGCTGTGCGCACCGTCCACCCTCGCGGCTTCGATGAGCTCCGTGGGGAGTGCGTTGACAAGGTACTGCCGCATGAAGAAGACACCGAAGGCGCTCACCATCAACGGCAGGATCACTGCCTGGAGCTGATTCGCCCACTCCAGCTTCGCCACCGCCATGTACAGCGGCACCACGCTGAGTTGGGGCGGCACCATCATCGTGCCGATCACTGTCAGCAGCAGCGCGTTCCTGGCGCGGAAGCGAAGCTTCGCGAAGGCGTAGCCCGCGAGCGTGGCGAAGAGAACCGTGCTGACGGCCACGGTGCCCGCGACCACGAGCGTGTTCAGCAGCGCCTTGCCCATGTTGGCGTCGTTCCAGGCGGTGGCCATGTTGGAGAACAGGTTCGCGCCGAACCAGAAGGGCGGCGGCGTCTCGGCCAGCCGCTGGTTGTCGCGGGACGCGGCGATCGCCGTCCACACCAGCGGAAAGAGCGAACCGAGCGTGAAGAGCGACAGGACCGCGTAGGTGAGACGCCCCGCGTGCAGATGCCTGCCCGCGGTCCCGGCCCGTTTCGTGCGGCCTCGGCCGCCCCGCCTCCCGGACCCGTGCCCGCCCGGGTCCGACGCGGGTCCCTCCGCCGCCCCGGCGTCCTTGGGCGGCTCCGGCGCGCGGCCGCGTGTCTCCGTCTGCAGCATGCCGACCTCCCTCATTGGCTTGAGCTCTTCTGCAGGCGCCTGCTGATCAGCCAGTTGACGAGGCCGATGACCAGCAGGATCAGGAACATCGTCCAGGCGATCGCGGAGGCCCGGCCGAGATGGAAGTTGAACCAGCCCTGCTCGTAGAGGTAGAGCCCCAGCGTCTGGTACTGGTGCGAGCCGCCGCCGGTCTGCGAACCCCCGAACAGCAGTGGTTCACCGAAGAGTTGCGTCGCACCGATCGTGGAGACCACGACCGTGAAGAGGATCGTCGGACGCAGCGAGGGAATCGTCACGTGCCGGAACTGCTGCCATCGTGACGCCCCGTCGATGGACGCCGACTCGTACAGGTCGTCCGGTACGGACTGCATGGCGGCGAGGTAGATCAGCGTGTTGTAGCCGGTCCACCGCCAGATCACGATGCTCGAGACGGCGATCTGCGACGTCCACGTGCCGTTCTCCCAGTCGACGTGCTCGAATCCGGCCAGCCCCAGCGCCCAGTTGATCATCCCGTAGTCCCGCCCGAAGAGCAGGGCGAAGACCAGCGTCGCGGCTGCGACCGAGGTCGCGTACGGGGTGAGCATGACGACCCGGAAGAACATCGAGCCGCGCAGCCGGTAGTTGAGCAGGTGGGCGAGGCCCAGCGCCATCGCCAGCTGCGGCACCGTCGAGACGATGCCGATGGTGACGGTGTTGCGCAGGGCGTTCCAGAAGAACTCGTCCTCCCACAGCCGGGAGAAGTTGTGCAGCCCGGCCCACTCCATGTGCGTGGGGTCGTGCAGCGAGACGTTGTGCAGCGACGCCCAGCCCGTGTACAGCAGCGGGAAGAGACCGAAGGCGGCGAAGAAGAGGAAGAAGGGTGCGATGAAGGCGTACGGGCTCCACCGGGCGTCCCGGCGGTAGCGGCGGCTGCGGCGCTCATCGGCGCGGCTGCCGGTGCCACCGGCGGGACGTCCCGGCGCTTTCCGCAGGCCGGGCCGTGGCTCAGTCCTCGACAGCGTCATCGATCTTCTTCACCGCTGAATTCCAGCCCTCCTCGGGCGACTTGCCCTGCTGTTCGACCTGGAGGATGCCGATGTTGCCGATGTTCTCCTGGATGAGCTGGTCCTTGGGACCGAGCACGGCCGTCGGTATGTCCCGCGCGGCATCGGAGAAGATCTTGCCGATCGGCGCGTCGCCGAAGTACTCGTGCTCGGCGCCCTCGACAGCCGGAAGTGAGAGCGCCTTGCTCGAACTGGGGAAGCTGGCCTGCTTCTTGAACAGCTTCGCCTGCTGCTCGGGTGCGGTCAGCCACTTGGCGAGCTTGACGGCCTCGTCCCTGTTCTTCGCGCGTTCCGGGACGGTCAGGAACGAGCCGCCCCAGTTGGCGGGCCGGGGCGGTGCGGCCACGTCCCAGGCGTCCGCACCCTTGGTGCCGGACTTCTCCTTGATGTAACCGAGCATCCAGGGCGGGCAGATGACGGAGGCGAAGGTGCCGTTGGCGTAGGCCTGGTCCCATGCCTTGTCGAACTGCTTGAGCTTGCCCGTCATCTTGCCCTCGACGGCCTGCATGGCCAGGTCCCAGGACTTGTTGACGGCCTTGCTCTTCTTGTAGATCAGCTTGCCGTCGGTGTCGTAGTTCTTGACGGCGTAGCTGGAGACCGAGCCGTTGTAGAGGCCGGCCGCGGCGTCGGTGAAGGTCGTGCCCTTCGGGGCCTCCTTCATGTAATCCTCGCCCGTCTCCACGTACTTGGCCCAGTCGCCGGCCCACAGCTCGGCGACTTCCTTCCTGTCGGTGGGCAGCCCGGCCTTCTTGAACAGGTCCTTGCGGTAGCACACGCCCATGGGGCCGATGTCGGTGCCGAGGCCGACGACCTTGCCGTTCTCCGCCTTGGCCTGGTCCCACTTCCAGGGCAGCCAGGCGGACTTCTCCACCCCGTCGGTCTCGGCCATGTCGACGAACTTGTCCGAGTGCAGGTTGGCGACCTCGTTGATGTTGCCGACCTCGACGGCCTGGATGTCGCTCAGGCCGCTGTTCGCCGTCAGGTGGTTGAGCAGGGCGGGGTAGTAGTCCTCGTTCCGCTCGGTCGAGTTCTCCTTGATCTTGATGTCCGGGTTGAGCTTCTCGTACTCGTCGTAGAGCCCGGCCTGCTTGTATCCGAAGACCCCGAACACCCCGACGGACACGACGGTCTTGCCGTCCGCGCTGCTCCCCGAGCCGCTGCCGCCGCCGTCCTGCGCGCAGCCCGCAAGCAGGCCCGCGGCGAGCACGGCCGTGAGTCCTGACGCGGTCAGGCGCCGGGATCTCGAACGGTGCCACAGGTGGCGGGTGCGGTGAAGCGGGGAAGTGTTCCTGCTGATGTGCATGGCTGTGCCATCCCCTCCCGTGCTTACGGGCTGTGTAGGGAGCGGCTATCATGGGAGCGCTCCCATACTTGATGAGTTGAAGAGTCCACGAGAGGTGGCGGGGTGTCAAGACGTACGGCGGCAACGTGACTCGTCCGTCGTGTAGTTGAATGATCCCGGCCGGGCAGGCCGGTGCAGCGGGGGCGGCGGTCGCCCCGGCAAGGGCCCGACCAGGGAGGGGAGGCATCCATGGCAGCAGCCCACCTCGGACGTACGTCCCGCTCCGCAGGCGCGGGAAGGCCCAGGCCGACCCTCGAACAGGTCGCCGCGCGTGCGGGTGTCGGCAGGGGAACCGTTTCCCGTGTCATCAATGGTTCGCCGCGGGTCAGCGACCGCACGCGGGCAGCGGTGGAGGCCGCCGTCGCGGAACTGGGCTACGTGCCCAACGGCGCCGCGCGTGCGCTGGCCGCCGGGAACGCCGACGCGGTCGCGCTCGTCGTGCCCGAGACCGAGACCAAACTCTTCGCGGAGCCCTACTTCTCCGGCATCCTGCGCGGCGTGAGCGCCGAACTGGCCGACAGCTCGATGCAGTTGCTCCTCACGCTCATCCGGGACGAGCACGAACGGGACCGCTTCACGCAGTACGCGGCGGCACGTCGGGTCGACGGCGTGCTCCTCGTCTCCGTGCACGCCGACGACCCCCTCCCCGACCTGCTCGTCGAGTCGGGGATGCCCGCGGTGCTGGGCGGCCGGCGCAGCGGCGCCGAAACCGTCCCCTACGTCGACTCGGACAACGTCGGCGGCGCGCAGATCGCCGTCGAGCACCTGATCGGCCGGGGGCGCCGCGCCGTCGCCACCATCACCGGCCCGCTCGACATGTACGTGGCCCAGTGCCGCCTCGAAGGCCACCGCGCGGCGCTGCGGGCAGCGGGCCGCGAGGACGACGAACGGCTCGTCGCCCACGGCGACTTCACGGAAGAGGGCGGCAAGCGGGCGATGCGCGAACTGCTGGAGCGGGCTCCGGAGGTGGACGCCGTCTTCTGCGCCTCCGACCTGATGGCGTCCGGCGCGCGGCTGGTGCTCCGTGAAGCCGGGCGGAGCGTGCCGCAGGACGTGGCGCTCGTCGGCTTCGACGACTCGGCAGTCGCGCGGCACATGGACCCGCCGCTGACCAGCGTCCGGCAGCCGATCGAGGAGATGGGGCGCGCGATGGCCCGGACGCTGCTGGAGCTGATGGCAGGGGAGCGGGACGCGGTGGCGGGCGGCACGCCCGGGGCGCGGTCCCCGCAGTCCGGCGTCGCCGGCTCGGTGCTGCCCACCGAGCTGGTGCGGCGCGGCTCGTCCTGAGGCGGTCTCAGAGCCGGAGTCGCCCGGCAGGTGAGGGCGGGAGGCTGCCCGCGCTTCCGTGAAGCCCGCGCTTCCGTGATGCCCGCGCGTCCGTGATGCCCGCGCGTCCGTATCTCACCCCTGAATGTGACGGGGGGTGAGTTCGTCACCCCTCCGGACAACTCCCGGGTGCGGCCGTACCGGTGCTGCCTTTTGCTGCCTGGTATGACCTCAGACACGCGACGTGAGCCGGGCACCGTCCGGAGAATACTGACAGGCGCAGTCGCCGCGGCCGTGTCCATATGCGGCTTCGCCGGCACGGCACCGGCGGGCCTCAACGTGGAACCTGTGGCCCACGAAGCCGGAGACGCCCGGGAGGAGCCGCAGGAGCCGAGCACTCCCGCAGCCGACGACTACACACGCCCGATCTCGTCTGCCGCCCCCGTGACGGCCGGATGGGGCGTCCCCGGGGGCTGGGCGGCAGGCCATCACACAGGTGTCGACTTCGCGGCGTCCCCGGGAACGGTCGTGCGGTCGGTGGGCACGGGGAGGGTCGAACTCGCCGGGGAGGCAGGCTCGTACGGGAAGGCCGTGATCGTCCACATGAAGGACGGCAAGCACGTCCTCTTCGCCCACCTCTCGAAGATCACAGTCCGGCTGGGACGGGTGGTACGCGCGAACACCGTGCTCGGCGAGTCGGGCAACAGCGGGCGGTCGACGGGCCCGCATCTGCACTTCGAAGTACGCGCTGAGCGGGGCTACGGCACCGAGGTCGACCCCGTCACATACCTGGCTCGGCACGGCGTCCGGATCGCCTAGGGCGCGGGCCCCGGCGAGCCAGTAAGAGGCCCCTACCGGAGAGGTGTCCCGGTAGGGGCCTTGCCACGACGCGTTCCGGTCGCGGGGCCGTCGCGGGGGCGGGACCCGCCGGGGAGCCAGGCGCCCGCGGAGGAGTCAGTCGCGGGCGGGGGAGGCGCTGCGCGCGACTGTCGACATGAGGGTTCCGATGACGAGCCCGATCACCAGATAGACGCCCGCGGTACCGCCCTTCGCCGCCCATGTCGCCGAGGAGTTGAAGGGAGCCAGCATCACAGCCGCCGTTCCGAGCGCGATGATCCAGGCGAGGAAGCGGCCGGGCTGCGGCGTCGCCAGCAGCAGCAGATGCAGCACCGCCGTGGCCACCAGCGCGGCGAGGGCGGCACCGAGCGCCAGCTGCCCCGTGGAGGCCGGCACCATCGCCCCCTCCGTCTCGGGCGCGAAGACGGGGATGTCCAGCACTCCGCGGACGAGCAGCAGAGCCACCGCCGCGGCCAGCGCCGCCACCAGAGCGACGGCGATGCCGCCCGCCCAGAGGCGCAGGGCGCTGAATCGGCGGCGGGCGCTGCGGGGCGGGCGCTGGTCGTGGTCGTAGCCGTTGGTGCGGCGCTCCGGCACGTAGTCGCCGGAGCCGTCGTACGGATCGGGGTACTGCTTCGTCGGGCCGTAGCCGGGCACCGGCTCGAACCGCTCGAACGCACCGTCCTGGGCGGAGGCGTCGCCGGGATCGGGGGATCCGCCCGTGCGGCCCGCTCCGCCCGCGCCCGGCCGCTGTGCGCCGCCCCGCCCCTGAGGCCCTTCGGGACCGTGGGGCGACTGTGAGCTGTGCGCTCCATCAGAGTTGTGCGGACCCTGCGGGTCCTGTGGGTCCTGTGGGCCGTGAGGGTCGTGTGTACCTGCCATAGGTGTCGCGTCCTCTCCCTTGGCCTCCCCGGACCGCCGTCCGTCCCCTCAGGCTCGGTCCACGCGACGGCGCCCGCATCTCCAGCCCGGGCAGCGGTGAGCCGACGGCGAAGCCGCTCACCCGTGCGGTCGTACCCCTGTGAGGACACGGCCAGGACGCGACAAGGCCCCCGCCCGGTCTCCCCGGGTAGGGGCCTTGATCTTCAAGGGTGAATGACGGGACTTGAACCCGCGACATCCTGGACCACAACCAGGTGCTCTACCACCTGAGCTACATCCACCACGACCGGCGCGCTTCCGACCGGCCGAGAAAGAGTGTACAGGGTCGGCCGGGATGCTTGCGCACGGGTTTACGGGGGCAACGGGCCGTCTCCGTCAGGACGCCGGCGGCACCACGTGCTTGGCCGCGACCTTCTTGGCGGTGTCGGAGTCGGGGCCCGGAGCGGGCACGAACACCGCCTCCCGGTAGTAGCGCAGCTCCGCGATCGACTCGCGGATGTCGGCCAGCGCCCGGTGGTTGCCGTTCTTCGGGGGGCTGTTGAAGTAGGCGCGCGGATACCAGCGCCGGGCGAGCTCCTTGATCGACGAGACGTCCACGATGCGGTAGTGGAGGTGCGTCTCCAGCTCCGCCATGTCGCGGGCGAGGAAGCCGCGGTCGGTGCCGACCGAGTTGCCGCAGAGCGGGGCCCGGCCGGCTTCCGGTGCGTGCTCGCGCACGTACGCCAGGACCTGCTTCTCGGCCTCGGCGAGAGTCGTGCCCTCGTCGAGTTCGTCCAGCAGTCCGGAGGCGATGTGCATCTCGCGGACCACCTCCGGCATCGAGGCGAGCGCACGTGCCGGAGGCCGGATCACCACGTCCACGCCCTCGCCGAGTACGTTCAGCTCGGAATCGGTGACCAGGGCGGCCACCTCGATGAGCGCGTCGTCGGCCAGCGAGAGGCCGGTCATCTCGCAGTCGATCCACACCATGCGGTCATTCATGAGCCTCACCCTACGTCGACACCCCTCAGCCCCGGCCCCGTTGTCCGGGGACCCTCGGTGCCCAGGCGTCCGATTCCGGCTTTCCGGGGTCCCCGGCGTCCGGACGGGCCTCGCGGTGCTCGCGCTGCTCGCGTGGCTGGTGCGGCTCGCGGGCCTCGCGGTGCGGACGGGCCGCGTCCCGCAGGTCGCGGGGCACGTACTGGCCGGAGTGCGGCACCATGCCGTGAGCGGTGCCGCTGCTCACCGGCCCGCTCGAAGAAGCGCTGCCTCCGCCTCCGTGGGCGCCGCCACCGGCAGGCATGCCGGAGCTTCCCGGACCGCCCTGGCTCTCCGTCCGTCCTCCCTCTCCGTGGCCTCCGCCGTGGCCTCCCGCGTGCCCCCCGCCGTTGCCGCTGTCCGGACGCCGGATCCGGTACGCCGCGCGGTATGCCGCGGGCGAGGAGCCCAGCTGACGCCGGAAGTGACCCCGCAGCGCCACCGGCGAGCGGAAGCCGCACCGTCCTGCCACCTCGTCGACCGAGTAGTCGGAGGTCTCGAGCAGCCGCTGCGCCTGAAGCACCCGTTGGGTGATGAGCCACTGCAGGGGCGCGCTGCCCGTCAGGGAGCGGAAGCGGCGGTCGAAGGTCCTGCGCGACATGTACGCCCGTGCCGCCAGGGCTTCCACGTCGAACTGTTCGTGCAGGTGCTCCAGGGCCCACGCCACGACCTCGGCGAGCGGGTCCGCACCGATCTCCTCGGGTAAAGAGCGGTCCAGATGGCGTGGGTGACCTCCGCTCTCCATCCCGCTGCCGCGGCGCGGCGGTACGACCAGACGGCGGGCGAGGGCACCCGCCGCCTCCGCTCCGTGGTCGTTGCGCACGACGTGCAGGCACAGGTCGATGCCCGCCGCCGTGCCGGCGGAGGTGAGGATGTCGCCGTCGTCCACGAAGAGTTCACGCGGGTCGACGTGGACGGCCGGGTAGCGCTTGGCGAGTGTCGGCGCGTACATCCAGTGCGTGGTCGCCGGACGTCCGTCCAGCAGGCCGGCGGCGGCGAGGACGAACGCTCCGGTGCAGAGCCCGACGAGGCGCGCCCCTTCTTCGTGCGCCCGGCGCAGTGCCTCCAGCGCGGCGGTGGGGGGCGGCTGGGTGATGGAGCGCCAGGCGGGTACGACGACGGTCCCCGCGCGGGACAGTGCGTCGAGTCCGTACGGGGCGCTCAACTGCAGCCCGCCGGTGGTCCGCAGCGGCCCGTCCTCGCCCGCGCACACCAGCAGGCGGTACCGGGGGACCCCGGCGTCCTGGCGGTCGATGCCGAAGACGGAGAGCGGTATGGAGCTCTCGAAGATGGGTCCGCCGCTGAAGAGCAGCACCGCCACGATCTCGCGGCGCCTCCGTGCGGCCAGCTTGCGGGTCGTTGCCGGGCCGTTCGTCGAGTCCTGATGGCTCTTTGGAACGCTCACCGGATGTCAGCCCCCCTCAATCGTCGCGTTCTTCTCGGTCCTGCACATTTCCCCCGCGGCGATGCCAAGATCGAATCTACTGTGTCGCACGAGGTCGGCGGGACGAGTTCAGGACCCGCCGGTATGTCGACAAGGCAACTTGGCGTGAAGCATTCGATCACGAAGCGTTCCATTCGGTGACGCCACTGGGAAGTGCGCATGCCGTCCCTGCCCCGCTGCCGATGCGGCCACACGTGCCCGTCGGTCCTTTCCGCGCAGGTCGAGGGCGGTTGGGCTGTCGCACCGTCAACGACCGTTGTGGATGCGAAACTTGGCCGAAAAATGCGGGGATCGCATGCGTGATTCGGACACCCCCCTGGCGTGCGCCCCTGCCTACTGTCGTGCGCCGGTGCGAAGTTGGGCGTCCTGGGCCGTCAGGTGCGGCCGGTGTGCCGTCCGCCTCTGTGCAGGCCGGTGCCGGTACGGCTGTGCCGTCCGCGGTGCGGCTCGGGCCCGCAATCGGTGGAACGTCCGCCGGTCCGGCGGGTGTACGCACGTTCTGAGCAGCGAAGGAGCGTACGGCAGGCCGCGTTGACCGCGGCCAGTCCGACAGCCGTTCCGAGGACCGTCTGCAGGGGTGAACCGCACGTCAGCAGAGTAAGCGGGGTCAGGGCGCAGGCGAAGGTGCCCCATCGGACGATCTCAGCCGCCGTCGCGGATGCGTGCGCCGCGGCCTCCGGATCGCAGTCGGCGGCCTCGTACGGGGGCTCGTCCGGGCGGACGCCCGTGTCCGAATCTTTGCGGTATCCGGGGCGTAGCGCGGCGGCGGGGACGCGTCGGCGGCTGCCCGGCCCTGTGGTGGGTGCTGGCACGCACTGCTAACGCGAGGCCCGAGCGCCGGTCACCGAGTGTCGCGGGACGGTCCGGATAGGTGAGCACCCTTGAGGGTCCGGCGGTGACGGCGCGGCCGGGGAAGTGGGTAAGGGGTGCAGCGGGGCGTTGCGTGAAGGGACTTACTCAGGCATGCTCCGGGGTCAGCCCGCGACGGTCCGTGCCTCCCGGCGCCCCTGGGCAAGGCGGGAGTGCGGTCGTACCCTTGCGGGTAAGGGGCTGGTGAGGCCTTGGCCGGGTTCTTCGTCTGCGAGAGCCCAGAGTGGACTCCTCAGCTCCGCTCAGTGCCTGAAGCTCTTCCCGATCCCGCACGGAAGATCGAAGTCAACCGCCGCTCCCTCCGCACAGAGGACTCCCTTCGCCGAGACACCGATGGCCGGAAAAGAGATCCCCGAACCAGCGGACCGCAAGCAGGTCGCCGATCCGACAGCGACTCCTGAAGCGGCGGAAGACGCGCGCCACTCGTGCGACCCGGCGTTCCAGCACGGTGTCGTGGTGGGTTTCGACGGTTCCATGTCGAGCGAACGGGCGCTGGCGTACGCCATCGGCATGGCCCACCGGTCCGGTTCGGGCCTGATCATCGTGCATGTGGCGAACCGGCTGCCGACGACGGTTTGGGCCGGCTGTGAGCCGCCTGTCTTCGTGGACGTCCCGGATCACCGCACCGAAGTGCTCGGCCTCGAACTGTCCTGTGCGGAGCATCTGGCCGAGGTGCCCTGGATCCTCGTCGAGCGTGGTGGAGACATCTGCCACGAACTCGAAGAGGTGGGGCACGAGTACGAGGCGGACGCCATCGTCGTCGGCTCGACGCACGGCCTGGCGGGGCGGATCTTCGGCTCGGTGGCGGGTCGCCTCGCGCGTCGTGCGGAGCGTCCGGTGGTCGTGATCCCGTAGCGGTCCGCCCCGGCCCGGTTGTCCCGATTGCCCTCTCTGCAGGGCGAGTTGACAGTTTTCCGGCACGGAATCTCCTCGCCTCACGAGGTGACTTGTGCGCTTGTGAGGGGCATATAGGTGGCACAGGACGCAGGGCGCCCCGGGCGCCCGGACTCCAACGGCGTGCTGCCGCGCGGGAGGTGACGGTCCCGCGGGGCGGCAACCCGCCGGCGTTATGGGCGACGCCGGTGAAGGGGAGGCGGAATCCCGCGTGGATGGTGGCCCGCGCGGGATTCCGCCCACCGCCGGCCGGCTTCTCGGCGAAGCGCCGGCCACGGGGTTCTGCCGCCTTACTCGACGGTGACGGACTTCGCCAGGTTGCGCGGCTTGTCGATGTCACGGCCCAGTGCCAGCGCCGTGTGGTAGGCGAGCAGTTGGAGCGGAATACCCATCAGGACCGGGTCGAGCTCGACCTCGTTGCGCGGCACCACGATCGTGTGGTCCGCCTTCTCCTGCTCCTGGTGCGCCACCGCGAGGATCTTGCCGCTGCGGGCCTTGATCTCCTCCAGCGTCGCGCGGTTCTTGTCCAGCAGTTCGTCGTCCGGGACGATCGCCACCGTCGGCACGGCGGGCTCGATCAGGGCGAGCGGACCGTGCTTGAGCTCGGAGGCCGGGTACGCCTCGGCGTGGATGTAGGAGACCTCCTTGAGCTTCAACGACGCCTCGCGGGCCACCGGGTAGCCCCGTACGCGGCCGACGAACATCATGCTCTTCGCCTCGGCGTAGTCCGCCGCCAGCTTCTTGATGTCGTCCTCGGCGCGCATGATCTCGTCGATCTGGCCGGGCAGCCGGCGCAGCCCCTCGATGATGCGCTTGCCGTCGGCGACGGACAGGTCGCGGATCCGGCCCAGGTGCAGGGCGAGCAGCGCGAACGCCACAGCGGTGTTGGTGAAGCACTTGGTGGAGACGACGCACACCTCGGGCCCCGCGTGCACGTACACGCCGCCGTCCGTCTCGCGTGCGATGGCGGAGCCGACGACGTTCACGACGCCCAGTACGCGCGCACCCTTGCGCTTGAGCTCCTGCACGGCGGCGAGGGTGTCGTAGGTCTCGCCGGACTGGCTGACCGCGATGTAGAGGGTGTCGGGGTCGACGACCGCGTTGCGGTAGCGGAACTCGCTGGCGGGCTCCGCGTCCGCGGGTACGCGTGCCAGCTCCTCGATCATCTGCGCGCCGATCATGCCCGCGTGGTACGCCGAGCCGCAGCCGAGGATCTTCACACGGCGCATGCGGCGCGCCTCGCGGGCGTCGAGATTCAGACCGCCGAGGTGGACCGTCGCGAAGCGCTCGTCGATGCGCCCCCGCAGCACCCGGTCGACGGCGTCGGCCTGCTCCGCGATCTCCTTGTGCATGTACGTGTCGTGACCGCCCATGTCGTAGGACTCGGCTGCCCATTCGACGGTCTCGGGCGAGGTGGAGGTGCGGGAGCCCTCGGTGGTGTACGTCCGGTAGTCGTCGGCCTTGATGGTGGCCATCTCGCCGTCGTCGAGGGTGACGACCTGGCGGGTGTGGGAGACGAGCGCGGCGACGTCGGAGGCGACGAACATCTCGTGCTCGCCGATGCCGAGCACGACGGGCGAACCGTTTCGCGCGACGACGATGCGGTCGGGGAAGTCGGCGTGGAGCACGGCGATCCCGTACGTGCCCTCCACCAGGCGCAGGGCCTCCTGCACCTTGGCCTCCAGGCGCTCGGCCTGGGCCCGGGCGATGAGGTGGCTGAGGACCTCGGTGTCGGTCTCGGAGGCGAAGTCGACGCCGTCGGCGGTGAGTTTGGCCCGCAGCTCGGAGGCGTTGTCGATGATGCCGTTGTGCACGACGGCGACCTTCTCGGCGGCGTCGAGGTGCGGGTGGGCGTTGACGTCGTTGGGTGCGCCGTGCGTCGCCCAGCGGGTGTGGGCGATTCCGGTGGTGC
This sequence comes from Streptomyces ovatisporus, assembly GCF_042653885.1. Taxonomy (NCBI): domain Bacteria; kingdom Bacillati; phylum Actinomycetota; class Actinomycetes; order Kitasatosporales; family Streptomycetaceae; genus Streptomyces; species Streptomyces ovatisporus. The sequence goes on along the minus strand of NZ_JBHSFH010000003.1, from coordinate 749,508 downwards.
CTTCGAACACGGCGGGGACGCGCTCCTCCAGATCGCGGACCCGGCCCTTGGTCTTGGCGGTCTTCAGGCCCGCGCTCTTGCCCGTGCCGCTGCTGTGGATGGCGATGCCGGCGGAGTCGTACCCCCGGTACTCCAGGCGCTGCAGACCTTCGAGCAGGAGCGGCGCAACGTCACGCTGACCGATATATCCCACGATTCCGCACATGTTGGCTGTCGCCTCTCCGTCGTCGGTGTCCACCGGGTGGTGGTTCTCTGTCGTGCTGTCGATGTGCTGTCGCCGGGCCTCAGTCCCGGTCCCGGTCCCGGTCCGGTCCCGTTTCAGGGGCCCGGGGGCGGGGGCGGGACCCGGCGGGCGCCGGCGCGGGCAACCCGCTTGCGGCGGACCTCATTCCCCTGGTGTGTCCGCTCTTCTCCGTGCTTCCGGTGCTGCTTCCGGTTCCGGCCCCGGATGCCGGTCAGGCCGTCATCCGTAGACGATGCGGCGCAGCTGCCGCAGGGACAGGCCCGGAGGTGCCACCGCCCGCCGGGGCAGCTCGGACGAGATCAGGGGGAAGATCTCCGGGTTGGTGCGGCCTCTGGACTGCAGCTCGCGATGGCGGCGGCGTACGTACTCCTCGGTCGTCTCGTCGAAGTACGCCAGTACGTCCAGGACGATCCGGGCCGCCTCGCCGCGGTGGAGCGGCGTGGTGCGGACCAGGTGGTCGATGAGGTCGTCGTGGACCGGCGTACGGACTTCCAGCACACCTTGATATTGCGGGCTCGGGGCGAGGAACGCAAGAAACCTGCCCGATTTCGGGCAAGCGTGTCGATCATGGCGGGAGTGAGGGGGCGAGGAGGTCGGCATGATGGTGTGGGGCCCGGCCGGGAGCGCGGCCGCGGACTGGTCTACACCTTGACCGCTCCGTGGTCCCGCGATACGAGTGTGTCCGTCCCGTCGCTCCACGCACATGCTCCGGCCACGCAGCCTCCTGCGTGCGCCTCCATGGACGAAGCCCCGCCGAAGGGATCGCTCGTGAGACGAATACGGCCACTCCTGCTCTGCGCCGTCCTCCTCGCCACCACCAGCGCCACCATGCCGGGTGCGTTCCCGGCCGCCGCCGCGGAACCCTCCGGGCCCGCGGCGGACGGCGCACGAGACGGGCAGCCGACGCCGCTGGACCAGGTCATCCCGGCACCCCTGTCCGTACAGGAGAAGGGCGCTCCGTTCACCATCGACGAGAGGACGGTGATCCGGGTGCGGGGGGCGTCGGGGAGCGGCGCGTCCGCGAGCCCGTCCGGCGGCTCCGGGTCCGGGAGCGCCGAGCTGCGGAAGGCGCGCCGGGTGGGCGACCGGCTCGCCGAGCTGCTGCGGCCGTCCACCGGCTTTCCGCTTCCCGTCACCACGAAGCCGGGCCGGGACGGCATCCAGCTCAGGCTGGAGAGCGGCGGAAAGGGCGACTCCGAGCTGGGCGGCGAGGGCTACCGGCTGAAGGTCACCGAAAGTGCGGCCGTCGTCAGCGCACCCACCACCGCGGGGCTCTTCCACGGCTTCCAGACCCTGCGCCAACTGCTGCCCGCACGGGTCGAATCGCGGACCGAACAGCCCGGGCCCTGGCAGGTGGCGGGCGGCACGATCACCGACAAGCCGCGCTACTCCTACCGCGGCGCGATGCTCGACGTCTCCCGGCACTTCTTCGGCGTCGACGAGGTCAAGCGCTACATCGACCAGCTCGCGCTCTACAAGGTCAACAAGCTGCACCTGCACCTCTCCGACGACCAGGGCTGGCGGATCGCCATCGACTCGTGGCCGCGGCTGGCGACGTACGGAGGCGGAACCGAAGTCGGCGGCGGACCGGGCGGCTACTACACCAAGGCCGACTACCGGGAGATCGTGCGCTACGCCGGTGAGCGGGAGCTGACCGTCGTACCGGAGATCGACATGCCGGGGCACACGAACGCCGCGCTCGCCTCGTACGCCGAACTCAACTGCGACGGTGTGGCCCCGCCCCGCTACACCGGCATCGAGGTCGGCTTCAGCTCGCTGTGCGTGCCGCTGGAGCGGACCTACGACTTCGTCGACGACGTGGTGCGTGAGCTGGCGGCGATGACGCCGGGCCCCTACCTGCACATCGGCGGCGACGAGGCCCACGAGACGAGCCCCGAGGACTACGCCGCCTTCATGGAGCGGGCGCAGAAGACGGTCGCCGAGTACGGCAAGACCGTCGTCGGCTGGCACCAGCTCGCCGAGGCGGAACCCGCGGAGGGAGCCGTCGCCCAGTACTGGGGGACGAGCGGCGCCGCGGACGAACCCGAGGTCGTGGAGGCAGCACGGAACGGGACGCGGCTGATCCTCTCCCCGGCCGACCACGCCTACCTGGACATGCAGTACAACGAGGACACGCCCCTCGGTCTGCACTGGGCCGGCTACGTCGAGGCGAAGCAGTCCTACGACTGGGACCCCGGCAGCTACATCGAGGGTGCGCCCGAGGACGCGGTCATGGGGGTCGAGGCACCGCTGTGGTCGGAGACGCTGGAGAACAGCGACCACATCGAGTTCATGGCGTTCCCCCGGCTTCCGGGGATCGCGGAGCTGGGGTGGTCGTCCGCCGCGGCGCTCGACTGGGAGAAGTACCGGGTCCGGCTGGCACAGCACGGGCCGCGCTGGGAGCAGTTGGGCATCGGCTTCTGGCGCTCGCCGCAGGTGCCGTGGCCCGCTGAGAAGGGCTGACGGCCAGTCGTTCCGCCGGCGCCCCGGCCCGGATCCGGCGGGCCGGGGCGCCGGCGGCGGTGCCGACGGCGGCCGGCTACGCGCCGCAGTCGTCGTCAGAAGCGGGAGAGGACCGCCTTCTTGGCGGAGGCGAACTCCTCGTCCGTCAGCACCCCTTCGCGGTGCAGTTCGCCCAGTTCGCGCAGACGCCGCAGCAGCCTGTCGTGGTCGTCCGGTCCGTCCGTGGTCTCCGGGGCCCCGCCCTTGGCGAGGGAGGGGCGGCCGGAACCCGCCACTTCGGTGCCGCCGTCGGCCGGCTGCTCCGGGGACGCCGTCCGCGTGCCCGCCTCCGTCGCCGCGGGGTGCGGCAGGCGCGCCGTCACGGCCGCGGCGAGCAGCACGGAGCCGCCCGTCTCACGTGCTTGCCGGACGCCCCACAGCGTCAGGCAGTTGGGGTCGTGCTGCGGCTTCAGCACCGGATGGCTGCCCTTCGGGTGGAAGCGCAGCGAGCCGTTCTCCCAGCCGACCGCCGGGGTCCACTCCACCCCGTCGATGTCGTCGAGGGTGAAGACGCGTGGACCGCCGTGCGACTTGCTGTCCTCCGCCATCCAGTTCCACTCGATGTGGACACGCTCTCCGTCGAAGGTGACCGTGCCGTCCGTGCCGCCGGCGGTCAGCGGAACGGACGGTCCCGGCAGGAGATAGCGGTCGCACGGCGTGTCCGGCACCTGGTCGAGCAGCCTTGCGTGGCGCACTTCTTCGACGAAGTACTCGGCCACGCCCGTGCGGTCCCGCTCCACCGGCAGCTGGTACGGGTCGGAGGCGTCCGGGAGGCGCCCGCTCGCCACCTGCTGGAGCGGGTCGGCACCCTCCCTGAGCCGCAGCCGCAGCCGGCCTCCCTTACGGCCCGGTTCGTACGCGATTCCGGAGAGGGCCACGAGCGGCACCGCCACCTCGCCCAGCGCCTTGCGCAGCGGATGCACGTGTCTCTCCGTGGCCGGCACGATCCGGACGGTCTCGCCGTCGAACGTCCAGGTGCCCGTGCGCTGGATGATTTCCGCCATACGCGCGATTATCCGACGCCGAGCTCCCTGGCCACCAGCATTCGCTGGACCTCGCTCGTCCCTTCGCCGATCTCGAGGATCTTCGAGTCGCGCCACATGCGGGCCACCGGGTACTCGTTCATGAAGCCGTAGCCCCCGTGGATCTGCGTGGCCTCGCGGGCGTTGGTCACGGCGATCTCCGAGGAGTACAGCTTGGCGAGCGCCGCTTCCTTCTTGAAGCGTTCGCCGTGCAGGAGCCGGGACGCGGCGTCGCGCCACGCGATCCGCGCGGTGTGCGCCCGCATCTCCATGTCCGCCAGCTTGAACTGGATGGCCTGGTTGGCGCCGATCGGCTTGCCGAACGCCTTCCGGGTGCCCGCGTAGGCCACCGATTCGTCGACGCAGCCCTGGGCAAGCCCCGTCGCCAGGGCCGAGATCGCGATACGTCCCTCGTCGAGGATGCGGAGGAACTGGGCGTAGCCGCGGCCTTCCTCACCCAGCAGGTTCGCCTCCGGGACCCGCACGTCGCTGAAGGACAGCTCTCGGGTGTCGGACGCGTTCCAGCCGACCTTCGAGTAGGGGGCGGCGACGGTGAAGCCGGGGGTGCCGGACGGCACGATGATCGTGGAGATCAGCGGCGAGCCGTCGTCCTTGCGGCCGGTGACCGCCGTGACGGTGACCAGACCCGTGATGTCCGTACCGGAGTTGGTGATGAAGCACTTGCTGCCGTTGATCACCCACTCGCCGGTCTTCCCGTCCCGGACCGCGGTCGTACGGGTACCGCCGGCGTCGGAGCCGCACTCGGGCTCGGTCAGGCCGAAGGCGCCCAGCATCTCGCCGGAGCACAGCCGCGGCAGCCACTCGCGCTTCTGCTCCTCGGTGCCGAACCGGAAGACGGGCATGGCGCCCAGCGAGACGCCGGCCTCCAGGGTGATGGCCACCGAGGAGTCGACGCGCGCCAGTTCCTCCAGGGCGAGGCAGAGGGCGAGGTAGTCGCCGCCCATGCCGCCGTACTCCTCGGGGAAGGGGAGCCCGAAGAGGCCCATCTCGCCCATCTGGCGCACGATCTCGTACGGGAACTCGTGCCGCTCGTAGAACTCGCCGATCTTCGGTGCGACGACCTTCTGCGCGAACTCCTCGACGGTGCGGCGGAGTTCCTCGTGCTCTGCGGAGAGACGGTGATCGAGAGACATGATGGTCACTGCTCCTTGTGGGAGTGCTGGTGAGAGCCCCCGCCGTCGTCGGCGCCGGTGAGCGCCCGTACGGTGCGGGAAGGGCTGGGACGGCCGAGCCGGTCCGCCATCCAGCCGCTTGCGGCCGTCAGACGGGCGAGATCGACCCCGGTGGTGATGCCGAGGCCCTGCAGCATCCACACGAGGTCTTCCGTGGCGAGATTGCCGGTGGCGCTCTTGGCGTACGGGCAGCCGCCGAGGCCGCCCGCGGAGGCGTCGACCGTCGTCACGCCGTGCCGGAGCGCGGTGAGGGTGTTGGAGAGGGCCTGGCCGTAGGTGTCGTGGAAATGGACCGCGACGCGCCCGACGGGCACCCCTGCACCGTCCAACTCCGCCAGCAGCGCCGAGACATGACCGGGTGTCGCCACGCCGATCGTGTCGCCGAGGCTGATTTCGTCGCAGCCCATGTCCAGCAGGGCGCGGCAGACGCTCACGACCTGGGCGGGCGGCACGGCCCCCTCCCACGGGTCGCCGAAGCACATCGAGATGTAGCCCCGCACCCACTGCTGCTCCGCCTTGGCGCGGGAGACGACCGGCTCGAACATCGCCAGCGACTCCTGCAGCGTGCGGTTCAGATTGGCCTTCGCGAAGGACTCGGTAGCGCTGGCGAAGACGGCGATGTCGCGGCAGCCGTGGGCCACCGCCCTGTCCAGTCCGCGGGAGTTGGGGACCAGGACGGGCAGCCGCAGGTCCGGCGGGAGGTCGCTCAGCAGGGGCATGAGCTCTTCGGCGTCGGCGAGTTGGGGCACCCACTTGGGATGCACGAAGCTCGTCGCCTCGATCGTGCCCAGCCCCGCCGCCCGCAGCCGGTGGATGAACTCGGCCTTCACCTCGACGGGGACGGTCGCCTGCTCGTTCTGCAGGCCGTCCCGCGGGCCGACCTCGTAGATCCGCACCCCGGACGGCAGCCCGTCGTCGGGGAACCGCATGGGCAGACCCTCGATCATGCCTCGGCCTCCTTCGCTTCCGTCCCGGACGTCTCGGCGTGCGGCTCGACGACGGCGAGCACCTGGTCCATGGCCACGGTGCTTCCCGCGGTGACCTCCAGCTCCGTGACGGTTCCGTCGTGAGGCGCGGTGATGACGTGCTCCATCTTCATCGCCTCGACGACGAGCAGGCTCTGGCCTGCGGCGACCTCGTCACCGGCGGCGGCCTTGACCACCGTGACCGTCCCGGGCATCGGAGCTGTCAGCGCGTCCGCCCCGTGCGCGCCCGCGCCGCCGCGCAGGGCCGCCGCCACGGGGTCGTGGTCCTGTATGTGCCAGCTGTCGCCGTCGAGGCCCAGCCAGTGGCCGGTGCCCGCCGGGGCGTGGTCCATCGAGACGGTGACGCCGTCCCAGTCGAGCAGGACTCCGCCCGTACCGGGTTCCACGGTGAGCCGGGCGGTCCGCTGCTCCGCGGAACCGACACGGACCTGCGCCTCGAGCGCGTCACCACGGCGAGGCAGGGGGGAGCGTCCGCGTACGCGGACGGCCACGGGCTCGTGGCCCGGTACGCGCAGATGGTGCACCGTCCACGCCGGTTCGCCGCCGAGCCGCCAGCCCGAAGGCAGGGAGAACGGGTCCGTCCATCCGGCGTCCGTCGCACCCGCCGCGGCAGCGGGCTCTGCCGGCTCCAGCGCCGACTGACGGAGCAACGCCGCGGCCGCGTAGGCCTCTTCGGGCACCTCACGCGGCACCAGCGAGGCGGCGTCACGGTCGACGAGCCCCGTGTCGAGGGTGCCCGCCACCACGTCGGGGTGTGCCAGCAGCCGCCTGAGGAAGCCGGTGTTGGTCTCCACCCCGAGCACCACCGTCTCCGCCAGGGCCCCGCGCAGCCTGCGCAGCGCGGTGGGGCGGTCCGGGCCGTGGGCGATGACCTTGGCGAGCATCGGGTCGTACGTCGTACCGACCTCGGTGCCGGGCAGCAGCCCGGAGTCCGTCCGTACGTGCCGGCTTGCCGTGTCCTGCCCGCTGCCCGGTTCCCGCAGCCGGAGCACGGTGCCCGCCGAGGGAAGGAAGTCCACCCTGTCGCCGTGGGCCGAGGGACGGGCCGTCTCCGCGCAGATGCGCGCCTCGACAGCGTGTCCGCTCAGGGAGATGCCGGCCTGGGTGAACGGCAGGGGCTCGCCGGCCGCCACCCGCAGCTGCCACTCGACGAGATCCACGCCGGTGATCATTTCCGTCACCGGATGCTCGACCTGGAGGCGGGTGTTCATCTCCATGAAGTAGTACGGGCGCGGGGCGCCGTCACCGGCCGCGGCAGGGGCCTCACCGGGCACGATGAACTCGACGGTGCCCGCGCCGCGGTAGCCGCAGGAGCGGGCGGCATCCACGGCCGCCCTGCCCATCGCCTCGCGGGTCGCCTCGTCCAGCAGGGGGCTCGGGGCCTCCTCGATGATCTTCTGGTGGCGGCGCTGCAGGGAGCACTCGCGTTCGCCCAGGTGCACGACGTTTCCGTGGGCGTCCGCGAGGACCTGGATCTCGATGTGCCGCGGACGGTCGATCCAGCGCTCCACGAGCAGGGTGTCGTCGCCGAACGAGCCGAGGGCCTCCCGGCGTGCCGCCGCGATCTCCTCCGGCAGGGCCGACTCGTCGCGGACGAGCCGCATGCCCTTGCCGCCGCCGCCCGCAGAGGGCTTCAGGAGCACGGGCATGCCGATCTCCCTTGCGGCGTCGGCCAGTTGTGCGTCGCTCAGGCCGGAACCCGAGGAGCCGGGCACGACGGGGACACCCGCCTGCCGGACCGTCTCCTTGGCGCGGATCTTGTCGCCCATCAGCTCGACGGCCTCGGCGGGCGGACCCACGAAGACCAGGCCCGCGTCCGAACAGGCCCGCGCGAACGCGGCGTTCTCCGCGAGGAAGCCGTACCCCGGGTGCACCGCCTGCGCGCCGCTGCGTGCGGCCGCCTTGAGCAGCCGTGTCGCGGACAGGTAGCTCTCGGCGGCGGCGGCCGGCCCGATGCGCACGGCCTTGTCCGCCTCCCGGACGTGCCGGGCGCCGGCGTCCGCGTCGCTGTGGACGGCGACCGAGGTGACGCCCATCTGCCGCAGGGTGCGGATCACCCGGACCGCGATCTCGCCGCGGTTGGCCACCAGAACGGTGTCGAACATGGTCACAGTCCCAATCGTCACGATGCAGCCCCTCACATCCGGAAGACGCCGAAGCCCGGCTCCGCGGAATCCTTGCGTGGCAGTGGCGCGTTGGCGCAGGCGGTGAGCGCGAGGCCCAGTACCGTCCGGGTCTCCAGCGGATCGATCACCCCGTCGTCCCAGAGCCTCGCCGTCGCGTAGTAGGCGTTGCCCTGTTCCTCGTACTGGGCGCGCACCGGGGCACGGAAGTCGGCCTCCTCCTCCGCGCTCCACTCCTCGCCGCGCGCTTCCATCTGGTCGCGCTTCACGGTGGCCAGGACGGCGGCGGCCTGCTCGCCGCCCATCACGGAGATCTTGGCGTTCGGCCACATCCACAGGAACCGGGGGCTGTAGGCCCGTCCGCACATCGAGTAGTTGCCGGCGCCGTACGAGCCTCCGACGACGACGGTCAGCTTCGGCACCCTGGTGCAGGCGACGGCCGTCACCATCTTCGCGCCGTGCTTGGCGATGCCGCCGGCCTCGTAATCACGCCCGACCATGAAGCCGGAGATGTTCTGCAGGAAGAGCAGGGGGATGCCGCGCTGGTCGCACAGCTCGATGAAGTGGGCGCCCTTCTGGGCCGATTCGGAGAAGAGGATGCCGTTGTTGGCCACGACGCCCACCGGGTGCCCGTGGATCCGCGCGAAGCCTGTGACGAGCGTCGTGCCGTACTCGGCCTTGAACTCCTGGAAGCGGGAGCCGTCCACCACGCGGGCGATCACTTCCCGCACGTCGTAGGGCGTACGCGAGTCGACGGGAACCGCGGAGTAGAGCCCCGAAGGGTCGACGGCGGGCGGCTCGGCCGGACGGACCGACCACGGCAGCGGGCCGCGCTCCGGAAGCGTCCCGGCGATGTGGCGCACGATGCGCAGCGCGTGGGCGTCGTCCTCCGCGAGATGGTCCGTCACGCCGGAGACCCTGCTGTGGACCTCGCCGCCGCCGAGTTCCTCGGCCGTGACGACCTCGCCGGTGGCGGCTTTCACCAGTGGCGGGCCGCCCAGGAAGATCGTGCCCTGGCTGCGCACGATCACCGCCTCGTCGCTCATGGCGGGGACGTAGGCGCCACCCGCCGTGCACGAGCCGAGCACCGCGGCGATCTGCGGGATCCCGGCGCCCGACATGCGGGCCTGGTTGTAGAAGATCCGGCCGAAGTGCTCACGGTCCGGAAAGACGTCGTCCTGCATGGGGAGGAACGCCCCGCCGGAGTCGACGAGGTAGATGCACGGCAGCCGGTTCTCCAGCGCGACCTCCTGGGCGCGCAGATGCTTCTTGACAGTCATCGGGTAGTAGGTGCCGCCCTTGACCGTGGCGTCGTTGGCGACGATCACGGCCTCCCGGCCCGCCACTCTGCCGATGCCGGCGATCACCCCGGCCGCCGGTGCTGCCCCGCCGTACATCCCCTCCGCTGCGAGCGGCGCCAGTTCGAGGAACGGGGAGCCGGGATCGAGCAGTGAGTCCACGCGGTCGCGCGGCAGGAGCTTGCCCCGCGCGAGGTGCCGCTCCCGGGCGCGCTCACCGCCGCCCAGCCGGGCCGCCGCCAGCTTCTCGCGCAGCCGGGCCGCCAGCTCGCGGTGCGCCGCCTCGTTGGCGCGGCAGGACTCGGACGACGGATCGATGCCACTGGTCAGCGGCGGAGCCGACGCCGACACCGCGGCAGGGGCCGCCGCCCGCGCCGATGTGGCCTCCGGCACCGGCCACGGTGGCGGTGCCGTCGCCTCCGAGGCGACCGCCGTCACCGGCTGCGGCTGCTCGTCCCTCACGTCGCGCCCCCTCACCCTCTGCTCACGCAACCCGGTTAACGTCCATTAACCGGCACTTTCAGGTTAACGCTCGCTAACCCGCCTGTCTAGAATGGACCCATGAGCTCCCAGACGGCCTCCGCCCCCACCCGCCGCGAGCAGATCCTGCGGGAGGCTGCCCGTCTCTTCGCCGAGCGCGGTTTCCACGGTGTCGGCGTCGACGAGATAGGGGCCGCGGTCGGCATCAGCGGTCCGGGTCTCTACCGTCATTTCGCGGGCAAGGACGCGATGCTCGCCGAGCTCCTTGTCGGCATCAGCGAGCGGCTGCACGACGGGGGCCGGACACGGATGGAGGAGGCAGCCGCGGCCGGTCTCTCGCCGGAGGCCGCGCTCGACGCGCTGATCGAGGGCCACATCGACTTCGCGCTGGACGACCGTCCGCTGATCACGCTGCACGACCGTGAGCTGGACCGGCTCCGGGAGAGCGACCGCAAGCAGGTGCGGAAGCTCCAGCGGCAGTACGTGGAGCTGTGGGTGGGCGCCGTGCAGGCGATCTACCCGGAGCTGACCGAGCTGGAGGCCCGGGTCGCCGTGCACACGGTCTTCGGGCTGCTCAACTCCACGCCGCACCTGAGCGGTTCGTCCGCCCTCCCGGACCGCGAGACGACGGCGGCACTGCTGCACCGTCTCGCCCGCGGTGCCCTCTCCGCAGCTCCGGCCGGTACGGCCGGTACGGCCGCTCCGCCGGCCTAAGGGCCGAGGCCGGACAGCTCGTTGTACGGCCCCGGGCGCACATGACTCGCGCCTCGCCGTCAAGTGGTGATCGCCCGACCGCGCGACATCTCCACGGGATTCCGGCACCCGCATGCGCGACACGCGGTCGTACGCGATGATCCGGAGTTGCGTGGATCGCACACACAACTACACGGGGGATTGCCGATGTTCCGATCGAAGCTCTCACGGCGCGGGTTGCTCAGGGTGGGAGGTGCGACCCTGCTGTCCGCCGGGGCCTTCGGCGCGCTGACCGCCCGTCAGGCGACCGCCGCGGTGCCCACATCGAAACGCTTCGACCTGTCCAGGCCCTCGTACGACGTGTTCCGCGGCGTGCTGCTGCACGAGAAGCACCATGCGATGCAGGGCATGGCGTTCGACGCCGAGAACCGGCGCCTGTTCATCTCCCAGGTGCGCGACGGGAGTTCGGGCGACGATCTGTGCATCAACCGGCTCGACGAGTCCGGCGAGGTCACCGGCCGCATGCACATCGACAACGCCGGCCACGGGGTGTCGATCGGTGTGGAGCCGAACGGTTCGGACTCCTACGTATGGATCGAGTGCGACTCCGACAGCAACGACGACAGCGGCCGCGGCACGGCGCTGGCCCGGTTCAAGTTCGTCGACGGGGCGAAGCCGTCCGGGGTGAAGAAGTTCTTCACCGGCAGCAAGACGATCACCTGCGCCACGGACCCGGTGAACAAGCGCATCCTGATCCGCCGCAAGGAGTCGGGCAAGTTCACGCTGCGGCTGTACGACTTCTCCAGCATGGACATCGAGAACGGCACCTTCACCGACGAACTGGCGAAGATCACCCAACCGAAGCTGGGCGACGGCTCGGTGACGTTCCAGGGCTACACCGTCCTCGGCAGCTACCTGTACACGCTGGACGGTGACGGTCACGCCGACCCGGCCGGCATCAACTCGTACGTGACGTCCGTCGACCTGAACACCGGCAAGGTGGTCGAGAGGTTCCTGACCAAGGCGGGGAAGTCGCTGGTCTACCGCGAGCCGGAGGGCATGGCGATCACCCGGACGTCCGGCGGCGAGGTCCGCCTGGCCTTCGGGTTCGCGTCCCGCACCAGCGTCGGCGACATCGACCGCTACGCCAACGTGTTCCACAAGAACGTCCTCGTCTGACCCGGCCGCTGCCCGGCCGTGCCTCCCGTCGGCGGACCATCGGCGGAGACGGCCGGGCGGCGCTGTGCGACGCGGGCGTTGCGCGACGGGGCCGTCCCCGCCCGGAGGAGCCGACTCCGGGGACCGCTCCCGTCACGGATCCGGCGGGTCTTACGGCAGTCGGACTCACCTCTGGACAGCCGAGCTGACCCCTGGGTAGCTTGTTGACTGAGCAAGCGCTTAGCCAATGTGAGGCACCAGTCGAACGGGTCCGTACCGCACCGTGCGCAAGGACCGGAGCGGCTGGCGCGCGACAGCGGGACTTGAGGAGGCGTGCCAGTGCGTCGCACGGTGTTCAACGAGGACCACGAGGCGTTCCGTCAGACGATCCGGGAGTTCATCCAGGCCGAGGTCGTCCCCCACTATCCGGAGTGGGCCGAACAGGGATACGTCCCGAGGGACTTCTACAAGAAGCTCGGCGAACTGGGGGTCTTCGGCATCGAGGTGCCCGAGGAGTACGGCGGCGCGGGAGAGGCCAGCTTCAAGTTCAACGCCGTCATCACCGAGGAGTGCGCGCGGGCGGGTGTGAGTTTCGGCGGCTCCAGCGTGCACACCGCGCTGTGCCTCCCCTACATCCTCAAGTACGGGTCGGAGGAGCAGAAGCAGCGCTGGCTGCCGGGCTTCGTCTCCGGCGACATGATGACCGCCATCGCCATGACGGAGCCCGGCACCGGCTCGGACCTCGCGGGCATGAAGACCACCGCCAGGCTCTCCGAGGACGGCACGCACTACGTGCTCAACGGCGCCAAGACCTTCATCACCGGCGGCGTTCAGGCGGACCGGGTGCTGGTGTGCTGCCGTACGTCCCCGCCCGACCCCGAGGACCGGCGCGGCGGCATCTCGATCCTCGTCGTGGACGCCGGGAGCGAGGGCTACGCGGTGGGCCGCAAGCTGGAGAAGCTCGGCCTGCGCGCCTCCGACACCGCTGAACTCTCCTTCAACGACGTCAAGGTGCCGGTCGAGGACATGCTCGGCGAGCCCGGCAAGGCGTTCGAGTACCTGACGCACAACCTGCCGCAGGAGCGTCTGGGCATCGCCATCGGGGCGTACGCGATGTCCGCCGCGGCTCTGCGGTTCGCTCACGAGTACGTCAAGGAGCGCACGGTCTTCGGCCGGGAGGTCGCCTCCTTCCAGAACACCAAGTTCGTACTGGCGGACTGCAAGGCCGACGTCGATGCGATGCAGGCGGTCTGCGACCGCGCGCTGGAGGCGCTGGACGCGGACGAGCTGACGCCGGCCGACGCCGCGTCCGCGAAGCTGTTCACGACCGAGCTGGCGGCCAAGGTCATCGACAAGTGCCTGCAACTGCACGGCGGTTACGGCTACATGCTGGAATACCCGATCGCCAGCCTGTACGCGGACACCCGTGTCTCCCGCATCTACGGAGGCACCAGTGAGGTCATGCGGTCGATCGTGGCCAAGTCGATGGGGCTGTGACCCGGCCGTGAGCGGTGCGTTGGCCGACGCTGTGAGCAGGGGCGATGTGATTCACGCCGCTTCAGCCCCCGGTGTGATCCGGGCCGTGACGGCCGGTGGCACCCGGAGGGCACAATCGCCCGCATGAGCAATGAACTGACGTCCCTGCTCGACCTGCTCGATCTGGAGCGGGTCGAGCAGGACATCTACCGGGGCGACAGCCGGGAGGCCGTCGTACCGCGGGTGTTCGGCGGCCAGGTGGCCGCGCAGGCGCTCGTCGCCGCCTGCCGGACCGTCCCGGAGGGGCGTCTTCCGCACTCGCTGCACGCGTACTTCCTGCGTCCGGGCGATCCGGGTGCACCGATCGTCTACACGGTCGACCGCATCAGGGACGGACGCTCCTTCACCACACGCCGGGTCGTGGCCGTCCAGCACGGGCAGCCGATCTTCCACCTCTCCAGCTCGTTCCAGACGTTCGAGGACGGCCTCGAACACCAGGAGCCGATGCCGGAGGCACCCGATCCGGAGACGCTGCCGACTGCCGAGGAGATGCTGCCGCGGTACGCGGAGCTCTTCCGCGGTTCCGACGTCCCGCAGCGGCTGCTGAAGGCGCGTGCGGCCGTCGACCTGCGGTACGTGCGCGAGCCGCCCTTCGCCAGTGCGGGACGGCCCCGTGAGCCGCGCTCGCAGGTCTGGTTCCGTACCAACGGCAAGCTGGACGGCACCCTCGACGACCCGATGCTGCACATCTGCCTCGCCACGTACGTCTCCGACATGACCCTGCTGGACTCGGTGCTGCTCGCACACGGGCGCGGCGGCTGGGCGGTCGGCGACGTGGTCGGCGCCAGCCTGGATCACGCGATGTGGTTCCACCGCCCCTTCCGCGCGGACGAATGGCTCCTGTACGACCAGGTCAGTCCGACCGCGCAGGGCGGACGGGGACTCGGCCAGGGGCGCATCTACACACGCGACGGCCGGCTCGCCGTCTCGGTGATCCAGGAAGGCGTCGTACGCGTGCCCCGTCAGCCCTCCAACTCCCGGAACAGGGACAGCCATTGAGCAGGAGCAACCAGTCCGACGGGGAGTGACGCCGCCACGTCCAGGCCGCGGAATACGGCACGTACGCGTGTACGGCCGTGGCGCCGGGCGAGGGTGGCTGCGAGCGATCCGCCGAGGCCCGTGAAGCCGAATTCGACGAAGTCCCGGTAGGCGGGCAGCTGTTCGCGCTGAAGCAGCGGCTGCGGACGGGTTTCGACGCGCAGTACCGCGGAGTCGGAGCGGGGGACCGGCGTGAACGAGCGCCGGCTCACCCGGTCCAGGCGGCGCCACAGGTGCTCCGGCCACGTACGCACGGTCAGCAGCGGCCAGCGCCCGAAGTCGCCGGAGTGCTTGCGGGCGAACTCGAGCTGGGTCAGCAGCGTGGCCGAGGTCAGTCGGGGCGCGGCCAGGCACCAGCGGACGATGTCGGTCGTGCGGGTGTAGGGGATGTTGCCGACCACGGCGAACGCTTCGCGCGGGGGACGCGCACGGAGGAAGTCGCCGTGCACGATCCGCAGGCCCGGCCGGCTGCCGAGGCTGTGGGAGAGCCGGGCGGCGAGCCGCGGATCGATCTCGTAGGCGACGACGCGGCGGCGGGCGGTGGCCAGCGAGCGGGTCAGTGCCCCCTCGCCCGCGCCCGGTTCCACGACCAGCGCCTCGTCGGGGAGGGCGGACAGGCGCACGAGTCGGCGTACGACGGCGGGATCGTGCAGGAAGTTCTGGGAGAGCGTCTTGCGGCGGTGTGCCACGGCGATGGTCCTCTGATGCGGAGGACGGGCCCGGCGGAGGGAACGGCCTGCCGCCGCATCGGAGGCGGGCGCCGCACGGTGGTCGTACGGGCGCGCCGGAGCCGGGCCTGTCCGGTTGATGTCGGACACCGGAGGCCCTGGGCACGTACGCGGGGACGCCTTGTCAGGCCGGGCTGATCAGAGGCCGAGCTGATCAGAGGCCGGGCGGTCGGGATCGGCACGCGGAGTCAGCACGCCGGGGCCCGCTCGCGTCGGCGTGAGCCGGTGACGCGTACGCGCAGGTGAACGCGTACGCGCACGGAGGGGTGCGCATGCGGGAAGCGTGCGGGTGAAGGTGGAGCGTGTGGACCGGAGCGCCTTCAGACGTCCTGGCGGAGGGCCAGGGCCGGGCGCCTGTTGCGCGGGCGTGCGACGGACCGGAGGACGGCCCCGCGGCTGTGCCCCCACAGTCCCGAGGACGTGAGGGGTGCCCCCAGCGCATCGGCGCACACGCCGTTGATGATCGCCTGGAACGCTGCGGACGCGGACATGTCCCGGACGCTATGCGGGGCGGGGCGGCCGCGCAATCGGGTTTTCGCGTGGCGTCCTGCCCGGGCAGGGGAGGAGCGGCTCCCGGTCAGTCCGAGGTGAGCTGGGCGGCCGCCAGCAGATAGGCCGTCATGGGCTCGTAGTAGCGGGGGTGGATGACGTGGTCGTCCAGCGGCACGGCGACGGCGAGGGTGCCCTCGGCCTCGCCGAGGAAGAGCGCCGGGTCGTTGCAGTCGGCGAAGCCCACGGTGTGGATGCCCTGCTGTGCGGCGTGGCCCGCCCAGCCGTGGTCGGCGACGACGAGGTCGGGCTGCGCCTCGCCGGCCCGCTGCAGAGCGTTCAGCACCTGCGCCATCGGCTCCGGTGAGTGCGTGTGCCACAAGGAGGCGCCCCGCTCGTACGCCGCGACACCGCCGAACTGCACCACCACGCCGTCGTCGGCGAAAGTGTCGAGGGGGACGCGGAGGACGTCGCACCCCGCGTCGTGCAGGGCCTGAGCGATCGCGCCGTGCATGTCGAGC
This sequence comes from Streptomyces ovatisporus, assembly GCF_042653885.1. Lineage (NCBI taxonomy): Bacteria > Bacillati > Actinomycetota > Actinomycetes > Kitasatosporales > Streptomycetaceae > Streptomyces > Streptomyces ovatisporus. Next base: position 733,497 of record NZ_JBHSFH010000003.1, on the reverse strand, counting down.
AGCGCTCCCGGGTGGCCCGTCGCCAGCAGCACGCGCCGTTGCGCCTCGGCCGCCTTGCGCAGCTCGGCAGCGGCGCGGTCCAGTGCGCCGACGGTCAGTTCGGGATCGATGGTGTCCTGGCCGCTGCGGTGGCCCGGGTCGTCGACGACGCCGCAGCGTTCCGCCATCACCGCGAGCACGTCCTGCTCGTCTCTCCAGCGGTCGCCGAGTTCCAGCCCCAGCCAGTAGTGCCGGTCGTTGTTCGCGAGCCGGCGGTAGTGGGAGAGGTTGTTCTCGCGGGGGGTGGCCACGTCCCCCGCGATGCGGGTGCGGATCAGGTGGTCGATCAGCTCGGTTCTGGTGGGGGCGGCGGCGCTGAATATGGGCATGCCGTCATTGTCACCCCTGTCCGTGCGTGCCCGGAGCGGTACCCGCCATCGGTCACCCGGTGCCCTCGTTCTGTACGCGGCGGACAAAAGCCGGGCGCGTGCTCTCAGGTACGTCCAACGAGTGGGGTGTGCCGGCCGCCTACGCTCGCACCCATGAGTACAGCGGAGCAGCCCGAACAGTCCCAGCGGCCCGGGGAGCAGTCCGCGCCGCAGCCGCACGCCGAGCCGCTCGGCCCTGTCGACTCCTCGCGCGTCCCGCGCTACGCGGGCCCCGCCACCTTCGCGCGGCTGCCCCGCCTCGACCAGGTCGGCGGCAAGGCGGACGTGGCCGTCGTCGGCGTCCCCTTCGACACGGGCGTCTCCTACCGGCCCGGCGCCCGGTTCGGCGGGAACGCGATCCGTGAGGCCTCCCGCCTGCTGCGTCCGTACAACCCCGCCCAGGACGCCTCGCCCTTCGCGCTCGCCCAGGTCGCGGACGCGGGGGACGTCGCGGCGAATCCGTTCGACATCGGGGAGGCCGTCGAGACCGTCCAGGAGGCGGCCGACGGGATCCTCGACAGCGGCGCACGGATGATGACGCTCGGCGGGGACCACACGATCGCCCTGCCGCTGCTGCGTTCGGTCGCCAGGAAGCACGGGCCCGTGGCGCTGCTGCACTTCGACGCCCATCTCGACACCTGGGACACCTACTTCGGCGCCGCCTACACCCACGGCACGCCGTTCCGCCGGGCCTTCGAGGAGGGGCTCCTGGACACCTCCGCCGTCTCGCACGTGGGTACCCGCGGACCGCTGTACGGCAAGAAGGACCTGGACGACGACGCGAAGATGGGCTTCGGCATCGTCACCTCCGCGGACGTGATGCGCCGCGGCGTCGACGAGGTCACCGACCAGCTCCGGCAGCGCATCGGCGACAGGCCCCTGTACATCTCCGTGGACATCGACGTGCTCGACCCCGCCCACGCGCCGGGCACCGGTACGCCGGAGGCGGGCGGTCTCACCTCGCGTGAACTGCTGGAGATCATCCGTGGTCTCGCGGCATGCCGTCTCGTCTCGGCGGACCTGGTGGAGGTCGCGCCCGCCTACGACCACGCCGAGATCACCTCGGTCGCCGCCTCGCACACGGCGTACGAGCTGACGACGCTCATGGCACGGCAGATCGCCGAGGCGCGGGACGCCGGGTAGCAAGCCGGCCTGCTGGCCGTGCCACGCTGCGTGAGTGTGAAAGCGGAGGCGCAAGTGGTTCGACAGGCGGTTCGAGAGACGCACACGGGACGGTTTCCAGCCGTATTGGAAACTGGGTGTATGCGCTTGCTCGCACACTGTGTCGATTCGACTCCTGAAGCGGTAGTCGATCATGGCTGGTGGGAGCGGTGCGTGTGATCGCGACCACACACAGTAAGCGGTAACTGTGCGAAACTGATTTAACACAAAACGTTACTCAATCTGGTCGGTCGATGTGCATCGCGTGAAACTTCACGACAGACTCCGCAGTGCGGTCCCGCGGGAATGGGGACGTCACATGACGGCGACAGCGTCGGCCCTGTGGGGGGTGCCTGCCTGTCTGCGATTCCATGGACGTTCCCGCCGGGACGGTCCGGGAGAGCCCCCCGCTCTCCCGGACCGTCCCGGAGGCACATGCGGCACATGCGAACGCCCTCGCCTTCCACTTCCTTCCGGCCCGGAATCCGTCCGGGTCCTGGGTGTATCGGCCTGATGCGTCGGTCCCGGCTTCTCGCCGTCGTCGTACCGGTGGGATGAATTCCGCTCACCGGGGCGTTGGTGCCTTCGGCAGCACCGGGCCGGGGAACCCCCGGGTCCCGATTCCGAGGCGAACGCAGCGGCGGCCGGAGAGCGAGGAAACAGGGTGACGGGGACGGAAGAGGAGAGCGGGCCGCGGGGGAGCGGACCGCAGGGCTGGGCACGGAGGCTGGCGGGCTACTGCTGGCACTACAGGCGAGCGGTGGTGCTCGCCGTCGGGGCGTCCCTCGCCGGCATGGGCGTCATGGCGCTCGTTCCGCTGCTCACCAAGGTGATCATCGACGACGTGGTGGTCGGCGGCGGCGACGGCATGGTCGTGTGGATCGGTCTGCTGATCGCGGCCGCAGTCGTGATCTACGTCCTGACCTGGGCACGCCGCTACTACGGCGGCCGCCTCGCCCTCGACGTGCAGCACGACCTGCGTACCGAGATGTACCGGGCGATCATCCGCCTGGACGGACGCAGCCAGGACGAACTGTCGACCGGTCAGGTCGTCGGACGGGGCACCAGCGATCTGCAGCTGGTGCAGAGCCTGCTGTTCATGCTGCCCATGATGATCGGCAACGTGCTGCTCTTCGCCGTCGCTCTCGTGGTGATGGTCGTGCTCTCCCCGCTGCTCACCGTCGTCTCGCTCGCCGTGTTCCCCGCGCTGTGGTGGATCGCCAACCTCAGCCGCACCAGGCTCTTCCCCGCGACGTGGTACGCACAGCAGCAGGCCGGAGCGGTCGCGTCCGTCGTCGACGGAGCGGTCACCGGCGTGCGCGTGGTCAAGGGGTTCGGACAGGAGCACCAGGAGAAGCGGAAGCTGCGCGACATCAGCCGTGAGCTGTTCGCCGCCCGGCTGCGCACGGTGCGCCTCAACTCCCGTTACACGCCCGCACTGCAGTCCGTGCCCGCCCTGGGGCAGGTCGGCATGCTCGCACTGGGCGGCTGGATGGCGACCGAGGGCCAGATCACGCTCGGCACGTTCGTCGCGTTCTCCACCTACCTCGCGCAGCTCGTCGGGCCCGTACGGATGCTCGCCATGATGCTGACGGTCGGGCAGCAGGCGCGGGCAGGCGTCGAACGCGTCTACGACCTGATCGACACGGAGCCGCAGCTGAGCGAACGGCCCGATGCGCGGGAACTGCCCGCCGACGCCGAGGCGTCCGTCGAGTTCGACGGCGTCGGCTTCGGATACGAGAAGCCCGCCGAGCCGGTGAAGTCCGGCGAGTCCGCGGAGTCCGGCGAAGCCGGCGGGTCCGGTGGATCATCCGGGACCGAGGGCGTCGCCGGAGGCCGACCCGGCCGCCGCAGCATGGTCCTGGACGGGTTCAGCCTGCGCGTCGAGCCCGGCGAGACCGTCGCGGTGGTCGGATCGAGCGGCAGCGGCAAGTCCACCCTCGCCCTCCTGCTGCCCCGCTACTACGACGTGACGGAGGGCGCCGTACGCGTCGGCGGGCACGACGTGCGGGATCTGACACTCGGCTCGCTGCGCTCGGCGATCGGGCTCGTACCCGAGAACAGCTTCCTCTTCTCCGAGACCATCCGGGAGAACATCGCCTACGGCGCACCCGACGCCACAGACGAACAGATCCGTACCGCTGCCCGCGCCGCCCAGGCCGACGGCTTCATCGCCAGCCTTCCCGACGGCTACGACACCACTGTCGGCGAACAAGGGCTGACCCTCTCCGGCGGCCAGCGGCAGCGCATCGCCCTCGCCCGCGCCATCCTCACCGACCCGCGGCTGCTGCTCCTCGACGACGCGACCTCGGCCGTCGACGCCCACGTGGAGCACGAGATCCATGAGGCGCTGCGCAGTGTGATGGAAGGACGTACGACACTGCTGATCGCGCACCGGCAGTCGACCCTGAAGCTCGCCGACCGGATCGCCGTCCTGGACGGCGGACGCCTCGCGGACGTGGGGACGCACGAGGAGCTGGAGGAGCGCTGTGCGCTCTACCGGCGTCTGCTGACCGACCCCGACGAACTGGGGGAGATCGAGCGAGACCCGGCAGGTCTCGCCGCCTCGGGTGCCGCGACGGCTCACGCGGCGTCGGGTACCGCCGCGGGCGCGGACGCCGCGGGAGGTGTGGCGACGGCGGACGCTCCGGAAGTGGACGGCGTCACACCGGAGTTGTGGGTGCGCAGGGACGACGAGGCCACGGAGGGAGCCCCTGGCGCGGGCCGTTCCGACATCGGCGGTGCACAGGCCGGGCGCCCCGGCGGCTTCGCGGCGGAGCTGGCATCCATGCCGGGCAGCCCCGAGCTTCTCGCCCGAGTCGCCGCGCTGCCCCCGGCCGAGGACGTTCCGGACGTGGACGAGGAGCGTGCGGAGGGCGCGGAGAAGGCCTACGGACTGCGGCGGCTGCTGCACGGCTTCGGTGCCGCGCTGCTCGTCGCCCTGTTCTTCGCCGCCCTGGACGCGGGGTTCGGGCTCGCACTGCCCGTACTGATCCGCAACGGGATCGACGACGGTGTGGAGAAGGCGGCACTCGGCGCGGTATGGACGGCGTCCGCGCTGGCCCTGCTCGTGGTGGTCTGCCAGTGGGCCGCGCAGTTCGTCGCCATGCGGCTGACGGGCCGCACGGGCGAGCGCGTGCTCTACGCCCTCAGGCTCAAGATCTTCTCGCATCTCCAGCGCCTCGGACTCGACTACTACGAGCGCCATCTGGCCGGTGCCGTCATGACCCGTATGACCACCGATGTGGACGCGCTGTCGACCTTCCTGCAGACCGGACTCGTCACCGCAGTCGTCTCCGTCTTCACCTTCCTCGGCATTCTCGTCGCACTGCTCGTGCTCGATCTGCAGCTGGCTCTCGTAGTCTTCGCGACCCTGCCCGTGCTGATCATCGGGACGGTCTACTTCCGGCGGCACAGCGTCAAGGCGTACGAACTGGCGCGTGAGCGGGTCAGTGTCGTCAACGCGGATCTGCAGGAGTCGGTCGCCGGGCTGCGCATGGTGCAGGCGTTCCGGCGTGAGCGCCTCGGAACCGACCGGTTCGTCGAGCGCAGCGACGGCTACCGGCAGGCGCGGGTGCGCGGACAGTGGCTGATCTCGATCTACTTCCCGTTCGTGCAGTTGCTCGCCTCGCTCGCCACCGCCGCCGTGCTCGTCGTGGGCGCCGGCCGGATCGGCGAGGGCACGCTCACCGCGGGCGGGCTGGTCGCCTACCTGCTCTACATCGAGCTGTTCTTCTCACCGGTGCAGCAGTTGTCGCAGGTCTTCGACGGATACCAGCAGGCGTCCGTCGCACTGGGCCGCATCCAGCAGCTGCTGAGCGAGGACACCACGACTCCCGCTCCGGAGCAGCCGCGCAAGGTCGGCCTGCTGCGGGGGGAGATCACTTTCGAGAACGTGCACTTCAGCTACGCCACCGCGGAGGGCGGCACGCACGAGGAGGAAGCACTGTCCGGGATCGGGCTGACGATTCCCCCCGGACAGACTGTCGCCTTCGTCGGTGAGACAGGCGCGGGAAAGTCCACGCTCGTGAAGCTGGTCGCCCGCTTCTACGACCCCACTGCCGGAGCCGTCCTCGTCGACGGAGAGGACCTGCGCACGCTCGATCTCCCCGCCTACCGGCACCGGCTCGGAGTCGTGCCGCAGGAGCCGTATCTCTTCCCGGGCACTGTGCGCGACGCCATCGCCTACGGACGGATCGACGCCACAGACGCCGAAGTCGAGGCAGCGGCACGTGCGGTGGGCGCCCACGAGATGATCGCGACGCTGTCGGACGGCTATCTGCACACCGTCGCGGAGCGGGGCCGCAACCTCTCCGCGGGACAGCGGCAACTCATCGCTCTCGCACGGGCGGAACTGGTGGACCCGGACATCCTGCTGCTGGACGAAGCGACCGCGGCGCTGGACCTGGCGACGGAATCGATGGTCAACCAGGCGACCGACCGGCTGGCGGGAACCCGCACCACCCTGGTCGTCGCACACAGGCTGACGACCGCCGCCCGGGCGGACCGCGTCGTCGTCCTCGACCACGGCCGGATCGTCGAGGAGGGGACGCACGGGGAGCTGCTCGGACTGGACGGCAAGTACGCGCAGTTGTGGCGCACCTTCTCGGGCGAGCCCGAACCTGCTGCGGTGCCTACGACCGCGGAGAGTTCAGCGGTTTGAGGGGAACAGCGCCGGTTACACGGACCAGGTCGTTCTCGGCGCACCGTCGCGGTGGCGGTCTCACGGTGAGGACGGGGCGTGGGGCCGCCGGAAGGGGCACGTCATGGGTGACATGGTGATCGTGGGCTACCGGCCGAAGCGGGGCGGCGAGGACGAGTTGCTGGCCCTGACGCGTGAGCACGTACCCCTGCTCCGCCGGCTCGGCCTCGCGACCGATCGACCTGCGCTCGTCATGCGGGCGAAGAGCGGTGTGATCGTCGAGGTGTTCGAGTGGAGGGACGGTGGGATCACGGCGGCACACGAGCATCCGGATGTGGTGGCCATGTGGGGCAGGTACGCGGCGGTCTGCGATTACGTGCCCCTGAGGGAACTGCCCGAGGCGGGGGACATGTTCGCGCAGTTCGAGCCGGTCGACATGTGACTTGCCGGTCGGCCGGCGCCCTGTTGCGCGTTCCGCTCTCCGGCCGTCCACCCGTTCAGTGCGAGGGCGCCTGCCTGCACAGTTCCACGATGTACTCGTCCACTGTCTGGACGAGTCCTCCGCCTGGCAGAGGCTCGGCGCCCGTGCGCCAGTGCACCGCCGACACCTCGTCGTTGGCCGTGAACGGGCGCGGTTCCCTCGCCTCTGCCGTGAACACGGCGCCGCCCAGGACCCGTTGTGCCGCACCGATCGCCGTACGCGTATGGCCCACGAAGCGCAGCTCGTCCTCGGTCACCCGCTGACCGGTCTCCTCCCGCAGCTCCCGCACGGCTGCCGCCCTCGGGGACTCCTGCGGCTCGATGCCGCCTCCGGGCAGTTCCCAGCACTCGCGCTCGCGCTCGTACACCATGAGGACCCTGCCCTCGTGCCACAGCACGATCAGCACGTATCCGGTGGGGGTGTCCTCGAAGCGGGCGCACTCCGGGAGTTCCCCGGCGTCGATGAAGGACAGCAGCGCCATCCGGCGTGGTCCGGTGACCAGGGGCACTTCCCGGGAGTCCGTCATGCACAGCAGCGTAGGTCCTCGCGCTGAGAACCGGGATGGGACGGGACGGGGGCGGAGGGCCGCCCACCACCCGTGGCTGCCCGGCCAGTTCGACGGCGCAGCAGTCGTGCGCGCCGGGTGGTCCGTCCCGTCCGGATCCGCCGGAGCGGACACAGGGCCGCTGGGCCGCACGTCACACAAGGGCGGAAGATATGGCGGTGCCGCATCCGTACCGGTAAGTTCACCTCGACCTTTGCCGGATCCAGGGGAGAGCGCATGCGAAGAACCTCCAGATGGCTGCTGTCGCTGACGGTGCTCATAGGCACCGCCGGCGTCGGCGGAGCGACGTTCAACGCCGCCACAGCGGCGGACACGGACATCAAGGACCGCATCCTCGCAATCAAGGGGATGAGCATCATCGAGGAGAAGCCGGTCGACGGCTACCGCTTCTTCCTCCTCAACTACGAACAGCCGGTGGACCACCGCAACCCCGAGAAGGGGACCTTCAAGCAGCGCCTCTCCCTGCTCCACAAGAGCGAGAAGAGCCCCACCGTCTTCTTCACCTCCGGCTACGGGCTCAACGAGGAGCCCCGGCGCAGCGAGCCGACGCAGATGATCGACGGCAACCAGGTGTCGATGGAGTACCGCTACTTCACCCCGTCGCGGCCCGATCCGGCCGACTGGTCGAAGCTCGACATCCGGCAGGCCGCCGACGACCAGCACCGCGTCTTCACGGCTCTGAACGACATCTACGGCAAGCGCTGGATCTCCACCGGCGGCAGCAAGGGCGGCATGACGGCGACGTACTACCGCCGCTTCCACCCCGAGGACATGGACGGCACGGTCGCCTACGTCGCGCCCAACGACGTGAACAACAAGGAGGACTCGGCCTACTACGACTTCTTCGAGGAAGTCGGTTCCGAGAAGTGCCGCGACCGCCTGAACTCCACCCAGCACGAGATCTTCGACCGTCGCGGCGAGATGGTCGACCGTCTGAAGAAGTGGGCGAAGGAAGGCAAGTACACCTTCAAGCTGGCCGGCAGCGCCGACAAGGCGTTCGAACTCGTCGCGCAGGACCTGGTGTGGGGCTTCTGGCAGTACCACTCCGAGGAGGAGGAGTGCGGCGACGTTCCCACCAAGGACGCCGAGACCGGTGAACTGTGGGACTGGGCCAACGAGATCGGCGGCTGGGAAGCCGGCACCGACCAGGGCATCGAGTACTACACGCCGTACTACTACCAGGCCGGCACGCAGATGGGTTCGCCGGACTACGAGTCGCCCCTCCTGGACGACGTCCGCAAGTACCCCGGACTCAACACGCCTCGCACGTACGTGCCTCGGGACATCCCGATGAAGTTCGACCGCAAGGCGATGAAGGACATCGACAGCTGGGTGCGCAAGAACGCCTCCCGGATGCTCTTCGTCAACGGTGAGAGTGACCCCTGGAGCGCCGAGCCGTTCAGCGTCGGCAAGGGTACCGAGGAGTCGTACGTCCTCGAGGCTCCCGGCGCCAACCACGGTGCGAACATCGCCGGTCTGGGCAAGGACGACAAGGCGAAGGCCACGGCCGCGCTGCTGAAGTGGGCGGGTGTGAAGTCCGCGGACGACGCACAGCCCAAGCGGATGACGAAGTACGACGCGGAGCTCGACCGTCCCGACGAGCGGGAGCGGATGCTGCGTCCGTAGGACTGACGCGGCGCACGTGCAGCAGTTGGTGCACGTGCAGTTCCGTATGAAAGGCGGCCCGGCCCGGGGATGTGTTCCCGGGCCGGGCCCTCGGCGTTCCAGGTGGCGCTGCGCGGGGTTCTGCCGGCCGCCCGAGCGCGGGGGTCAGGACTCGGCCAGCAGCGTCTTCAAGTGGTCCCGCACGCCCGGGAGGAGACCGGGCAGCTCCGGCACCTCCGGGTACCAGCGCTTCTCGTACTCCCAGCACAGCCATCCGCGGGCGGCGCCCGCACGGGCGGCGGGCGCCGCGCTGCCGCCGGAGCCCACGGCACCGATGGGGTCGTCCGCCTCGCCCGCGTGTGTCAGCAGTCCGACGATCCGGTGCAGGGGAAGGACGCCCTGGCCGGGAGGCAGCGGAGTGGTGTCCTCCGCGGACGCGACGTCCTTGACCTGTACGTAGCCGAGGAAGGGCGCGAGCAGGCGGTGGCTGGCCCCAGGGTCCTCGCCGGCCCGCCAGGTGTGCATGACGTCCCACAGCGCCCCGGCGGAGGCGTGGCCGACGGCGGCGAGCACGCGCGCCGCGTCCTCACCCGTGCTGTGGGAGTCGTGCGTCTCCAGCAGGAGCCGTACCCCCAGGTCCGCGGCCAGCGGCGCCATCGCCGCGAGGCGGCGTGCCGCGGTCGCGTCGGCGTCCTCGATGCTGTCGCCGCCGCCCGGGAAGACACGTACGTACGAGGCCCCCAGATCCCGCGCGAGCTCCAGCAGCCCGCGTACCTCCCCGAACACCGCCTCGTCGCCGCCGGGGGCTGCGACCTTCGCGTATCCGGCGACGGTGAGAACCTCCACCCCCGCGGCCTTGAACTCCTCGACCACGTCGACACGGTCGTCGAGCGACAGACCGGGGTGCACGGGCTCCTCGGGGTGCGCGCGCAGCTCCAGGCCCTCGAAACCGTTGTCGGCGGCGAGCTGGACGGCGTCGGACACAGGCAGACCTGGGATGCCAAGGGTGGAGAAAGCGAGTCGCATGACCACAGCGGATCAGATGTCGGTGCTGTCGGACAAGCTCCGGACACGAACTGCTCGGTCGTGCCCCGCACCAGGGGGTTCGTGGGTCCGTGTGTTCGGACCGGGCGTGGTCCCGTGGGACCGGTGCGGGGCCTCCTTGTCCGGCGGGTGACCCGTCCGACGGACGTTCAGTCCGGAGAGCCGGTCAGTCCGGAGGGCCGGTCAGTCCGCCCGCCCGGCGGGCACCGAGGTCGACGCTCTCACCATGAGTTCGACGCGTACGGTCGCGACTCCGCCCGGCGGCGGCGTCTCCCTGCCGAGGGCGAGACGTCCGGCCCTCGCGCCCGCGTCGTGCAGGGGTATGCGGACGGTGGTGAGGGCGGGGGAGGCGTCGGCGCTGAAGGGCAGGTCGTCGAAGCCCGCGACGGAGACGTCCTCGGGGATGCGCTTGCCCTGGTCCCGCAGCGCGGCACAGATGCCCAGCGCGACCGTGTCGTTCGCTGCGACGACGGCGGTGAGGTCGGGGACACGGCGCAGCAGTTCGAGGGCGCCGTCGTAGCCGGAGGAACGGTCGTAGTCGCCGCCGTGCACCGTGAAGTGCTCTGCCTGTGCGAGAAGTCCGGGCGTTCGTTCGGCGAGGGCGAGCCGGTGGCCCTCGAGCCGGTGGCGGGTGGTGGTGCTGTCGGCGGGGCCTGCGACGTAGCCGATGCGCCGGTGGCCCAGTGACAGCAGATGCTCGGTGAGGCGGCGGCTGCCGCCGCGGTTGTCGAAGGCGACGGTGACGATGCCGTCTCCCTCGTCCGGTTCGTCTCCCGCGCCGCCCTCGGACGAACCCCTGCTTGCTTCGAGGGACGCGGGGGCGAGCGGCGGCCGTCCGCACAGCACGATGCGGGTGCCGCCGGCGGCGAGACGGCGCAGGCGCGTCGCGACAGCGGCACCGTGCTCCTCGTCCTCGACGGCACCGCCAGTCAGGACGACCGCCGCGGCGCGCTGCCGCTGAAGGTGTGTGAGGTAGGTCAGTTCGCTCTCGGGGGAGCCGCCGGTGTTGCAGACCACGGCAAGCTTCTGGCCTCCCGTGCCCGCCGTTCCGCCGTCGCTCATCTCGCTCTGCACCGCACCGGCGATGATGCCGAAGAAGGGGTCCGCGATGTCGTTGACGAGGACGCCCACCAGGTCGGAGGTGGCCGCCGCGAGCGCGCTGGCCGGGCCGTTGACGACGTACTGCAACTCCTCGACCGCGCGCAGCACCCTCGTCCGCGTGGCCCCGGCCACCGGGTAGTTGCCGCTCAGTACACGCGAGACGGTGGCTGCCGAGACCCCTGCTCGCGTCGCCACATCGGCCAGGGTCACTGCCATTCAGTCCTCCGTTGTCCGCTGCCCACGTCCGTCCGGGGCTGTCCACTGTCTGCCTGCGTCGCGCTGTGCGGAGGCCGGTTGCGGAGCCCTGGGACGCGCGCGTCCGGGCGACCGTCTCCGCAGTCGTCGCCCGCGGTGTCGTACAGGAGTGCACCGCACGGCCGCGGCCGTACAGCTGTGCGTGCGGGCGTCGGGCGGGCCCATGTTCTCACCCCGTTCGCACTGCCGTGACCACAACCGGTGACGAGAGGGCAGGGGGACAGAGCCGGACAGATGGGCTGCCCGTCTCCGTGCCCGCTCCAGCACTGTCCTGCGAAGTGCGCCGTACGCACTCGGTCGGCAAGCGCTTTCTGGATCCGGGGGCCTGATCCCGGGTGTTCGTCCGTGATGGTCCTCATTGCGGTCCTCCCCGCCGGTCGGGGGCCGAACGACTTCTTCGTGCAGCTCATCTAGCCCTTCGGGCCCGACAAGTACACACTCGAACTGGCACTGCGTACATTCGTCGACACGTCCAGTCCGTCCGATTGCGGTCCGCGCTCGCAATGTCGCCGTGCGGGCCGCTCCCGTCGCGTCGTTCCTAGTGGGCGTCCGGCGGCTCCGCCTGGACGGCCCGGCCAACTCCCGGGTGCAAGGCTGATGTTGGACGAGCGGGCGCGGGGCCCGTGTGGACGGCGGGCTTGTACGGGCGGACGGGCGGCGGCAGACTCCTCGCGACGGTAAGCGCTTTCTGGCGGCTTCCGGCGATCCTCGACCACCCGGCGGAACCCTGGACGGCGGGCACGGCGACGAACGGTGCAGCAGTATCGGGCAGACCGGCAGCGCAGGCGGACTCTAAGGAGAGGACCCACGTGACACGCAGGACAGTGCGCATCGCCATGAACGGAGTGACCGGGCGGATGGGATACCGCCAGCACCTCGTCCGCTCGGTATTGGCCATCCGCGAGAACGGCGGCCTCGACCTCGGCGACGGCAGCACTCTGTGGCCCGAACCCGTGCTCGTCGGCCGCCGCGACCTCGCCCTCAAAGCCATCGCCGAGCGGCACGGCCTGGACGAGTGGACGACCGACCTCGACGCCGTCCTCACCGACGGAAGCATCGACGTCTACTTCGACGCCCAGCTCACCAGCGCCCGCGAGGAGGCGCTGCGCAAGGCGATCTCCGCCGGGAAGCACGTCTACACCGAGAAGCCCACCGCCACCGGTCTCGACGGCGCCCTCGGCCTGGCACGCCTGGCGCACACCGCCGGAGTCCGGCACGGCGTCGTGCAGGACAAGCTCTTCCTGCCGGGACTGCTGAAGCTCAAACGCCTCGTCGACGGCGGCTTCTTCGGGCGAATCCTCTCCGTGCGCGGCGAGTTCGGCTACTGGGTCTTCGAGGGCGACTGGCAGGATGCCCAGCGGCCCTCGTGGAACTACCGGGCGGAGGACGGCGGAGGCATCGTCGTCGACATGTTCCCGCACTGGGAGTACGTGCTCAACGGGCTGTTCGGCAGGGTCACTTCCGTCCAGGCCCACGCCGTGACGCACATTCCACGCCGCTGGGACGAGAGGGGCGAGCCCTACGAGGCCACGGCGGACGACGCCGCCTACGGCATCTTCGAACTCGACGGCGGCGTCGTCGCGCAGCTCAACTCCTCCTGGGCGGTGCGTGTCAACCGCGACGAGCTCGTCGAGTTCCAGGTCGACGGTACGGAGGGCTCTGCGGTGGCAGGGCTTCGCCGCTGCCGCGTACAGCACCGGTCGCACACCCCCAAGCCGGTATGGAACCCGGACCTTCCCGCGACGGAGATCTTCCGCGAGCAGTGGCAGGAAGTGCCGGACAACGGGGAGTTCGACAACGGCTTCAAGGCGCAGTGGGAGCTCTTCCTGCGGCACGTCGCGCTGGGAACGCCCTGGGAGTGGGACCTGCTGGCGGGCGCGCGAGGTGTCCAGCTCGCCGAACTCGGTCTGCGGTCGTCGGCGGAGGGCCGCCGCCTGCCGGTCCCGGAACTGTCGCTCTGATACGCCCGGTTGCGAGGGAGATGCCCTGTGATCCGACTGCCCGACGAGAACGGCGTCCTGCGTGCGTACGAGCCGAGGGCCGAACCCGCCGACGCGGTGCTGCGGCCGCCGTCCGCGTCCCCGCCGGTCTCCCGTACGGTCTTCGCCGCGGCGCACGTCGTCGCCGACCCCCTTGCCGACCCGAACTCCGGCCGCGCCGCTCTCGACTGGGACGCCACCCTCGCCTTCCGCCGTCACCTGTGGTCGCACGGCCTCTGCGTCGCCGAGGCCATGGACACGGCGCAGCGCGGCGCTGGTCTGGAGTGGGCGGTGGCCGCGGAGCTGACGGAGCGCTCCGCCGCTGAGGCGCGGGCGGTCGGCGGCCGTATCGCCTGCGGCGTGGGGACGGATCAACTACCGCTCGCGGGACCGGACTTGGCCACGGTGCGAGGCGCGTACGAAGAACAGCTGGAGGTGGTGGAGAAGACCGGGGCGCAGGCGATCGTCATGGCCTCGCGGGTCCTTGCCGCGACCGCCCGCGGTCCCGAGGACTACCTGGACGTGTACGGAGAGCTGCTCCGGCAGGCCGCCGAGCCCGTCGTTCTGCACTGGCTGGGGCCGATGTTCGACCCGGCGCTGGAGGGCTACTGGGGCAGTACCGATCTGGACGCCGCCACCGGTACGTTCCTGCGGATCATCGAGGAACATCCCGGCAAGGTCGACGGCGTGAAGGTGTCCCTGCTCGACGCCGGGCGTGAGACCGCTCTGCGACGCCGTCTCCCGGACGGTGTCCGCTGCTACACGGGCGACGACTTCAACTACCCCGAACTCGTCGCGGGCGACGGCGAGTTCTACAGCCACGCACTGCTGGGTGTCTTCGACCCGCTCGCACCGCTCGCCGCCGAGGCCGTACGACTCCTCGACGCGGGCGACCGCGACGGTTTCCGGGCCGTCCTCGACCCGACCGTCCCGCTCTCCCGGCACCTCTTCCGGGTCCCGACACGCTTCTACAAGACGGGAGTCGTGCTGCTCGCGTGGCTTGCGGGCCACCAGGACCACTTCGTGATGGTCGGCGGCATGCAGTCGGCACGCTCGCTCCCGCACCTCGCCCGTGCCTACGAACTCGCCGACGCCCTCGGCCTGTTCGCCGACCCCGGCCTGGCGGAGGCGCGCATGCGCCGGCTCCTCGACGTCCACGGAGTCGCACAGTGACCGCCGCGGCCGGACCGGCCCGCTTCTCCATCAACCAGGAGACCGTCAAGCAGCTCTCCCTGACCGAACTCGCCGAGACCTGCGGCAAGTCGGGCATCGGACAGGTGGGGCTGTGGCGGGGGCCCGTCCAGGAGTACGGCCTGGAGGCCGCCGCCCGTCTGGTGCGTGACGCGGGGCTGAGCGTCACCTCGCTGTGCCGGGGCGGCTTCCTCACCGCAGCCGACCCGGAGGGACGGCGGCGGGCGCTCGACGACAACCGCGCCGCTGTCGAGGAAGCCGCGACGCTGGGGACGGACACCCTCGTACTCGTCTGCGGCGGGCTGCCGGAAGGGAGCCGCGACCTCGCGGGCGCGCGGGAGCGGATCGCGGACGCACTCGCCGAACTCGCCCCGTACGCGGGGGAGCGCGGCGTACGCCTGGCGATCGAGCCGCTGCACCCGATGTTCGCCTCGGACCGCTGCGTCGTCTCCACACTGGGGCAGGCGCTCGACCTGGCGGAGCGGTTCCCGGCCGAGCAGGTGGGCGTCGTCGTCGACACCTACCACGTGTGGTGGGACGACCGGGCGCCCGAGGCGATCGCGCGGGCGGGCGCGGGCGGCCGGCTGGCCGCGTTCCAGCTCGCGGACTGGGTGACGCCGCTGCCCGAGGGCGTACTGCTGGGCCGGGGCCAGCTCGGGGACGGCGCCGTCGACCTGCGGCGATTCCGCGAACTGGTCGATGCGGCGGGCTATGACGGACCCATCGAGGTGGAGATCTTCAACCCGGGACTGTGGGCACGGGACGGCGCCGAGGTACTGGCGGAGACGGCGGAGCGGTACGTGCGTCATGTCCTGCCGGAGCAGGACCTCCTGGGCCCCGAAAACACCTGAAGAAGAAATTCCGGATCGCGTGCAACCGTTCCGGCCGGTCGGAGGTCTTAGCTGGTACTCGGGTCTCGTGGGGGTAACCAGAGGCCGAGGGGGGCAGAGGGGCCCGGCCGTTGGAGCACGGCAGCCGGGCCCCTGACCATGTGCTCACGTGCCCCTGACGATGCGCTCAGCGCGCCGGGTGCTGTGCGAAGGCCGCCCCTCCGCTCGGCGAGCCCAACACCCCGCCCCTGCACAGAAGTTGCGCACGGGAGTCAAATTGTGTGCCGCCGCGGAGCCGATGCGGCTCAAAGGGCTGGTTACCGGTGGGTCGACCGCTACCCTCCGCAGAGTGCACGTGCGTGAACGGTCCGTGGTGCCCTGAAAGACAGCTCTGGAGTATGCGCATGCCGACCACATGCCCGCGTTGTGGGACGACATCATCCGCTGCGTCCGAGTCGTGCCGAGAGTGCGGTCACGATCTCTATCGCGTGTCCTACCCCGACGTCTCGGAAACGTCCCTGCTGAACCTCCGTGCAATGACGTCCATACCGAGATCCGCGCGCTTCGCCATGAGCGGGGCGGTACTCGTCCTCGGTGCGGGGCTTGCGGCAGGGCTCGCGGTCGCCGGTGACGAGGACGACGGGCCTGTCTCGAACAAGAAGGTCCCCGCTACATCCCTGCCCCGCGAACCCACAGCGACGGCGGAACCCTCGTCCCCCGAGCCCTCCAAGACGGAGGCACCCCCGAAGCCCGCCCCTACGACCACGTCGCCTCATCCGAGCGCGTCCCGGTCCGAGCCGTCACCGACGCGGACCCCCGAGCCGTCCGTCCCCGGGGTCTCCGAGGCGGAATGGGCGCTGGAACTCGCTGAGAGGCTGCGGGAGAAGTACGGCGCTCCGGGCCCCGGGCGGACGCACTGGGAACGCCACGAGCAGGGCGAGTACGAGTACGAGTACAGCTACGAGTACGACTACGAGTACCGGCAGGACGAGCAGCCCTGAGGCTCAGCCGGGTTCCGGTTGCGCGTTCCGCTGCCGAGGCCCGGCGGAACAGGCCTGGTGGCGCGGCGAGTTCAGCTTGGCAGCGCATCGACCGCACAGCCCTGCATGGTGATCGTCAACAGCCCGCGCACGGGGGTGAGTCCGGCCGTTCGGCGACGGGCGTCGCTGTGGGCGGAACCGCTCAGAACGGCACTCCGCAGTGCAGGATCACGTTCGCGTAGGGGCGGACCTCGCCCGTACGGACGACGAGGCGGGCCTCGTGGGTGAGGGCCTTCAGCTCCTCGTGGGTGACGAGTTCGAGGCCGGGGAAGAGCCCGTCCAGCAGTGTGGACGCCTCAGGATTCCGGTCCTTGACCTCGGCGGCTGCCGTGGCGCCCTCGATCTCCAGCTCGCCGAGCAGGCCGTCGAGGACCTCGGAGAACCGCGGCACGCCGGCGCGGAAGGCCAGATCGACCACGTGGGGGCCGTGCGGCCTCTCGGGAATCGGGAGCCCCGCGTCGCAGACGACGACCCGGTCGGTGTGGCCCAACCGGGCCAGGGCGCCCGCGAGATGACGGTTGAGGATTCCCGACTTCTTCACTCCGCCCCAGCTCCTTCATCGCGTCCGGCTTCTCGCACGTCTCCGGCACCCCTGGCCGGCGTCGGGGCGCCGCGCCGCACGGGCGCCGGGCGGCGGCCGTGCGCCCGGCGGCCGCCGCCTCGCCGCCGTCGCGGGAAGCCCGCCCGGCTCAGGAGTACTTCTCGACGTTCCTCGCGTCGACGGGCACCACGGGCACCTTGATCTGCGCCTCCGGTTCCGAGCCCTCGACCTTGCGGAGCGCGTTGCGTACCGCCATCTTGCCCAGCGCGGCGGGCTGCTGGGCGATCGACGTGTGCATCGTGCCCTTCTTGATGGCCTTGAAGCCGTCGGGGGTGCCGTCGAAGCCCACGACCTTGACCTGATTGCCGGCCCTGCTGCCCAGCGCCTTGATGGCGCCGAGCGCCATCTCGTCGTTCTCGGCGAAGACGCCGGTGACGTCGGGGTGGGACTGGAGCAGGTTGGTGGTGACGTCGAGGCCCTTGGCCCGGTCGAAGTTGGCGGCCTGCTTACCGACGATCTTGATGCCGGGGTACTTCTTGATGGCCGACATGAAGCCCTTGCCGCGCTCGCGGGAGGCCGAGGTCCCGGGCTGTCCGCGCAGTACGAGGATGCTGCCCTGCTCGCCGAGTTCCTTCGCGAGGGCCTGTGCGGCCTTCTGGCCGCCCGAGACGTTGTCGGAGGCGACGGTCGTCGCGACCTCGGCCTTGTTGACCGTGCGGTCGACGGCGACGACCGGGATGCCGGCGTTGTTGGCGGCCTTCACCGAGGGGCCGGCGGCGTCCGAGTCGACCGGGTTGATGATGATCGACTTCATGTTCTGGCTGGTGAAGTTCTGGATCTGGTTCGCCTGCTGGGAGGCGTCGTCCTGGGCGTCCTGGACGCTCAGCTTGGCGCCGGAGGACTTGGCCTCGGCTTCCGCGCCCTTCTTCATCTCCACGAAGAAAGGATTGTTCAGCGTGGAGAGGGCGAGCCCCAGCTTGACGGACTCCTTGCCCCCTGCTTCCCCTGAGCCGCTGCCGCATCCTGTGGCGCTGCCTATGAGTGCCACGGCGGCCAGTACGGCGAATGTGCTCTTTCTCTTGCTCATTGCTGCATTTCCTTGCAGTCGACGGCAGATGGAACGAAGACGGGACGCCCCTCCGACGCACAGAATTCATGCGCGACGACGGAGTGTATCGAGCAGTACGGCCAGGGCGATCACCGCCCCGATGACGACCTGCTGCCAGAAGATCGACACCTGGAGCAGATTGAGCCCGTTGCGCAGCACCGCCAGGATGAGCGCGCCGATGAGCGTCCCGGACGCCTTGCCGACGCCTCCCGACAGGCTCGCGCCGCCGATGACCACCGCGGCGATGGCGTCCAGTTCGTACCCCATGGCCGCCTGCGGCTGGGCGGACGCCAGCCGGGAGGCCAGCACGATCCCGGCGACCGCGGCGAACGTCCCGGAGAGCGCGTAGATGACGAGCTTCTGCCTCCGCACCCGGATGCCCGAGAGCCGCGCCGCCTCCTCGTTGCCCCCGATCGCGTACATCGAGCGCCCGCTGTAGGTGCGCGCGAGCACGAGCGAGGTGATCCCGCCCATCGCCAGCAGCACCAGGAGCGGCACCGGGAACCAGCCGCCGAGGGTCTCGCCGATCGTCGCGACGGAGGACGGCAGCGCGATCGGGGTGCCGTCGGAGAAGACGAGGGAGAGGCCCCGGCCCACCGAGAGCATCGCCAGGGTGGCGATGAAGGGCGGCAGCTTCCCGTACGCGACGAGGCCCCCGCTGACGAGGCCGCAGGCCAGGCCCGTGCCGAGGGCCAGCAGGACGGCCAGCCAGACGGGGAAGCCCTCCGTCGTCGACAGATAGCCGAGCATGATCGCGGAGAACGCGGCGACGGAGCCCACCGAGAGGTCGATGCCGCCCGCCACGATGACGAAGGTGACGCCGAAGGCGAGGATCGCCGTGACGGCCGCCTGCACCCCGACGTTGAGCAGGTTCTGCGTGCTCAGGAAGTCCGTCGACATGACGGTCAGCGCCACGACCAGCACGACCAGGGCGCTCAACGCGCCGTTCTCCAACAGCAGTTTGCGGAGCACCGGCTGGGCGCCCCCCAACCCCCCGGGCCTTCGCCCTCTCGAAGGCCCTTTGCCCAGCCGGTGCTCCTGTCCGTGCCCCGTACCGCTGCTGCTGTGGATGTCAGTGGCCACGGAGGCCCTCCCTGTCCTTCGTCCTGGTCGCCGGTGTCGTCGCGGCGGGCTCTCCGGCCGCAGGTGCGTGCTCCCGGTGGGCGGTGCCGACGGCCAGCGCCATCACGGCGTCCTGCGTGGCTTCGCCCGCGGGGAGTTCGCCCGCGATACGGCCGTGGGCCATCACCAGTACGCGGTCGCTCATGCCCAGCACCTCGGGGAGATCGCTGGAGATCATGAGCACCGCGTGGCCCGACGCCGTCAACTCGTTGATCAGCTCGTAGATTTCGACCTTCGCGCCGACGTCGATGCCGCGCGTCGGCTCGTCGAGGATCAGCACCCGGCTCCGGGCCAGCAGCCACTTCCCGATGACGACCTTCTGCTGGTTGCCGCCCGAGAGCGTGCCCATGCGCTGGCCGAGACCCGCCATGCGCACCCCGAGCCGCTCCGCGATCCGTGCCGCGGACTTCTGCTGCCCGGCCAGGTCGACGATTCCGGCGCGGGACGCGCGGCCGAGCGTGACCAGACCGAGGTTGTCCTGCACCGACGAGTCCAGCAGCAGGCCCTGGCCCTTCCGGTCCTCGGGGACGAGCCCGATGCCGGCGGTCAGCGCCGCGTCGATGTCGTTCCGGCGCAGCCGCCTGCCCTGCACCTCCACCGTGCCCCTGTCGTACGGGTCGGCGCCGAAGACAGCCCGTGCCACCTCCGTACGGCCGGCGCCCACCAGCCCGGCCAGGCCCACGACTTCGCCCGCCCGCAGCTCGAAGCCGACGTCGGTGAAGGCGCCGGCCCGGCTCAGGCCGGAGACCCGCAGCAGGGGCGCTCCCGCACCCGTCGCCTGCGATGCCGGAGCCTGCGCGGGGCCGCCGGAACGGCCCCCCTGCCGCGGGTACTGCTGCTCGATGCTGCGTCCCACCATCATCCGGACGAGATCGTCGCGCGGCGTCGCGGCAGGTGCCCGGCCGACGCTGCGGCCGTCCCGCAGCACGGTGACCCGGTCGCCCAACTCGGCGATCTCTTCCAGGTGGTGGGTGATGAAGACGATGCCGACGCCCTCGGAGCGCAGCCGCCGCACGAGGTCGAAGAGCTTCGTCACCTCGTCGGCCGTCAGGGCCGCAGTCGGCTCGTCCATGATCAGGACGCGTGCGCTGAGGCTGAGGGCCTTGGCGATCTCGACCATCTGGGAGCGCGCGACGCCCAGTTCACGTACGGGCGTCCGCGGGGAGATGTGCACGCCGACGCGGTCCAGCAGCTCCGCGGCGTCCGCCTCCATGCGTTTGCGGTCCAGCAGCCCGAAGCGGCGCGGCTGGCGCCCCAGGAAGATGTTCTCGGCCACGCTGAGGTGCGGCACGAGGTTGAACTCCTGGTGCATGGTGGCGATTCCGAGGCGCTCCGCGTCGTTGGCGCTGTGGATGCGCACCGGCCTGCCGTCGCGGAGCACCTGTCCGGCGTCTGCCCTGTGGACGCCGGACAGGATCTTGATGAGGGTGCTCTTGCCGGCACCGTTCTCGCCCAGGAGCACGTGCACTTCGCCCGAGCGCAGTTCGAAGTCGACGCCGTCGAGGGCGACGACGTTGGGGAAGGTCTTGCGGATGCCCTGGGTCCGCAGCAACTCCCGTCCCGACGGCTGCTGTTGCTCCTGCGGCCGGCGCCCCGGCCGGGGGGTGTGCGGGGGGTCGGGGGTGCTCAACTGCGGCTCCCATCGCTCTCGCCGCAGGAGCGGCGCGTGACAAGGCGGGCGGTGAGGGTGACCGACGATGCGGTCCGTCCCTCGACGAGGTTGATCAGTGCCTCCACGGCACGGTGGCCCAGCTCGCCCGTCGGCTGGGCGATCGCGGTGATCGGGGGATCGGTGTGCAGGAACCACGGGATGTCGTCGAAGGCGGCGAGCGCCATGTCGTCCGGCACCCGCAGGCCGCGGCGGCGCAGTTCGTCCATCGCGCCCAGAGCCATCAGGTTGTCGGTCGCGAAGACGGCGTCGGGCGGTTCGGCCAGTCCGAGGAAGACCTCCGTCGCGCGCCTGCCGCTCTCGGTCTGGAAGTCGCCCTCGCCGACGTACTCGCGGGGGAGGGGCAGTCCGTGCGACTCCAGCGCCGCCCGGAAGGCCTCGACGCGTTCGTTGCCCGTGGTCGTCTCGCTGGGACCGCCGATGATCGCGATCCGCCGGTGGCCCAGCGCGTGGAGGTGGGCGACGAGGTCGTGGACGGCCGCCCTGCCGTCGGCGTGGACGACGGGTACGTCGAGGCCGGGTATCCACCGGTCGACGAAGACCATCGGGGTGCCGACCTCGACGGCGTCCCGGATCATCGACGTGCCGCCGTCCGTGGGCGAGACCAGCAGCCCGTCGATGCGCCGCTCCAGGAGGGTGCGCACGTGGTGTTCCTGGAGGGCCGCGCGTTCGTCGGCGTTGCCGATGATGACGCTGTAGCCGCGTTCACGGGCGGCGTCCTCGACGGCACGCGCCAGTTCCGTGAAGAACGGGTTGAGCACGTCGCTGATGACGAGGCCGAGCGTGCGGGTCTGATGCGTCCTCAGGGAACGCGCGACCGCGTTGGGGCGGTAGCCGAGTTCGGTGACCGCCGACAGCACGCGTGAGCGGGTGTCCGGGCGCACCGCCGGGTGGTCGTTGAGCACCCGTGAGACCGTGGCTACGGAGACACCCGCGGCGTGGGCCACGTCCTTGATGCTGGTCAACTTCCGGACCCCTCGTCGGCGTTGATCGCATGGTAACGATTACATGCGACATGGAACGGGACCCTACCGCCTTTGCGCAAGGGGTCCGGACGTGATCGTGACGATGCCCGGGAACTGCCCTGTGAAGACTGCCGCAGAGCAGGCCGGGGAGTCGTCCACGGGCCTGCCGCGATGTCGGTGGGCGGCGCTACGGTCTGTCACATGGCCTTCCAGAACGCCGTGCTCGAAGGCGTGCTCGAGCGCATCACCTACGCCAATGAGGACAACGGGTACACGGTGGCCCGTGTCGACGCGGGCCGCGGCGGCGAACTGCTCACCGTCGTCGGCTCGCTGCTCGGTGCGCAGGTGGGGGAGTCGCTGCGCATGGAGGGCAGTTGGGGCTCCCACCCGCAGTACGGCAGCCAGTTCACCGTCGACAACTACACGACGGTCCTGCCCGCCACCGTGCAGGGCATCCGCCGCTATCTCGGCTCCGGCCTGATCAAGGGCATCGGCCCCCGCATCGCCGAGCGGATCGTGGACCACTTCGGTACGGCGACGCTGGAGGTCATCGAGGCCGGTCCCGGCAAGCTGATCGAGGTCCCCGGCCTCGGCCCGAAGCGTACGAAGATGATCGCCGCGGCCTGGGAGGAGCAGAAGGCGATCAAGGAGGTGATGATCTTCCTTCAGGGGGTCGGCGTCTCCACCTCCATCGCCGTGCGGATCTACAAGAAGTACGGCGACGCCTCGATCTCCGTCGTGAAAAACGAGCCCTACCGTCTCGCCGCCGACGTGTGGGGCATCGGCTTCCTCACCGCCGACCGCATCGCCCAGTCCGTCGGCATCCCGCACGACAGCCCCGAGCGGGTCAAGGCCGGTTTGCAGTACGCCCTGTCCCAGTCCACGGACCAGGGTCACTGCTATCTCCCCGAGGAGCAGCTGATCTCCGATGCCGTGAAGCTCCTCCAGGTCGACACCGGCCTGGTCATCGACTGCCTGGGCCAACTGGCGGCCGAGGAGGAGGGAGTTGTCAGGGAGAACGTGCCGGGCGAGGACGGCCGTCCGGTCACGGCGGTGTATCTGGTGCCCTTCCACAGGGCGGAGATCTCGCTGGCCTCTCAGCTGCACCGCCTGCTGCGGGCGCCGGAGGACCGCCTTCCCGCGTTCCAGGACGTCGACTGGGAGGCGGCGCTGCGCTGGCTCACGGCCCGTACGGGCGCGGAGCTGGCGCCCGAGCAGCGCCAGGCCGTCCAGCTCGCGCTCAGCGAGAAGGTCGCCGTGCTCACGGGCGGGCCCGGGTGCGGAAAGTCCTTCACGGTCCGTTCGGTCGTGGAGCTGGCGCGGGCGAAGCAGGCGAAGGTGGTGCTGGCGGCGCCGACGGGCCGTGCGGCCAAACGCCTGGCCGAGCTGACGGGCGCGGAGGCGTCCACCGTGCACCGGCTGCTGGAGCTGAAGCCGGGCGGTGACGCCGCCTACGACAGGGAACGTCCGCTGGACGCCGACCTGGTCGTCGTGGACGAGGCGTCGATGCTCGATCTGCTGCTCGCCAACAAGCTGATCAAGGCCGTGCCGCCGGGTGCGCATCTGCTGCTGGTGGGAGATGTGGACCAGCTGCCGTCGGTGGGCGCCGGCGAGGTGCTGCGTGACCTGCTCGCCGAGGAGGGGCCCGTGCCGGCGGTGCGGCTGAAGCGGATCTTCCGCCAGGCGCAGCAGTCCGGGGTGGTGACCAATGCACACCGCATCAACTCCGGGGTGCAGCCCATCACCCACGGATTGAGTGATTTCTTCCTCTTCGCCGAGGACGACACGGAGGAGGCAGGCCGACTCACCGTCGACGTGGTCGCCCGCCGCATCCCCGCGAAGTTCGGCCTCGACCCCCGCCGGGACGTGCAGGTCCTCGCTCCCATGCACCGGGGGCCGGCAGGAGCGGGGGCGCTGAACGGGCTGCTGCAGCAAGCGCTGACCCCGGCCCGTCCCGACCTCGCGGAAAAGCGTTTCGGCGGACGGGTTTTCCGCGTGGGCGACAAGGTCACCCAGATTCGTAACAACTACGAGAAGGGCGCGTGCGGCGTCTTCAACGGCACAGTCGGTGTCGTCACGGCGCTGCATCCCGACGATCAGCGTCTGACCGTACGCACGGACGAGGACGAGGAGGTGGACTACGACTTCGACGAGCTGGACGAACTGGCCCACGCGTACGCCGTCACCATTCACCGCTCGCAGGGCAGCGAGTACCCGGCGGTGGTGATTCCCGTCACGACGGGTGCCTGGATGATGCTGCAGCGCAATCTGCTCTATACGGCGGTGACCAGGGCAAAGCGACTGGTGGTGCTGGTGGGGTCGCGCAGGGCGATCGGCCAGGCAGTGCGCACGGTGTCGGCGGGTCGCCGCTGCACCGCACTGGATCACCGTCTGCTCGGTCAACCCGTGCAGGGCCGGGGAGCGCAAGCGGTTCCGGGGGGTGACCGGCGCCGTGTCGAGGGTGCAGGATGTTGAGAAAGACCACGGCACTGCGTGCCACCACAGCGCCCATTGGCCGACCCCGAGTGCACCGCACCGCACGGAGTGGGGGACAGTGAACAGGTCAGGGCACCTCGAAGAAGAGGCACTACGTCGGTGAGGGAAGACGTGAGCGACAACTCTGTAGTACTTCGGTACGGGGACGATGATTACAGCTTCCCCGTCGTCGACAGCACGGTCGGTGACCGTGGGTTCGACATCGGAAAGCTGCGCGCCGAGACCGGTCTGGTGACCCTGGATTCCGGATACGGCAACACCGCCGCGTACAAGTCCGCCATCACGTATCTCGACGGTGAGCAGGGCATTCTGCGCTACCGCGGATACCCGATCGAGCAGCTGGCGGAGCGGGGCACGTTCCTGGAGACGGCATACCTGCTGATCAACGGCGAGTTGCCGACCGTCGACCAGCAGGCCGCGTTCAAGGACGAGGTCACCCGCCACACCCTGCTGCACGAGGACGTCAAACGTTTCTACGACGGCTTCCCGCGCGACGCGCATCCCATGGCGATGCTGTCGTCGGTGGTCAGCGCGCTGTCGACGTTCTACCAGGACAGCCACAACCCGTTCGACGAGGAGCAGCGGCACCTGTCGACGATAAGGCTGCTGGCGAAGCTGCCGACGATCGCGGCCTACGCGTACAAGAAGGCCATCGGTCACCCCGTGGTCTATCCCCGCAACGACCTCGGCTACGTCGAGAACTTCCTGCGGATGACCTTCTCCGTGCCGGCCGCGGAGTACGACCTGGACCCGGTCGTGGTCAATGCCCTGGACAAGCTGCTGATCCTGCACGCGGACCACGAGCAGAACTGCTCGACCTCGACGGTCCGGCTGGTGGGCTCCTCGCAGGCGAACATGTTCGCCTCGATCTCGGCGGGCATCAACGCGCTGTGGGGGCCGCTGCACGGCGGCGCCAACCAGAGCGTTCTGGAGATGCTCCAGGGCATCAAGTCGTCCGGCTCCGATGTTGATTCCTTCATCCGCAAGGTGAAGGACAAGGAGGACGGCGTAAAGCTGATGGGCTTCGGCCACCGCGTCTACAAGAACTTCGACCCCCGGGCGCAGATCATCAAGGCAGCGGCGCACGACGTCCTCTCCGCGCTGGGCAAGAGCGACGAGCTCCTCGAGATCGCTCTGAAACTCGAGGAACGGGCCCTGAGCGACGACTACTTCGTCTCTCGGAAGCTCTACCCGAACGTGGACTTCTACACGGGTCTGATCTACCGGGCGATGGGCTTCCCGACCAGCATGTTCACCGTGCTGTTCGCGCTGGGCCGGCTTCCCGGCTGGATCGCGCAGTGGCACGAGATGATCAAGGAGCCGGGTTCCCGCATCGGTCGCCCGCGTCAGATCTACACCGGTGTCGTCGAGCGCGAATACGTTCCTATCGAATCCCGCTGACCCGCGGGTGACCCTGGCTGTACACTCCGTGACACCGCCCAGGGGAGTGCCCAAGGAAGGCCCCATCCAGGCGGATTGGGGCCTTCCGCATGTGCAGGTCGTCGACGAGACGTAGGTCACAGAAATTGGGGGGTAACCATTGCCCGGGGTCGGACGTCTAACCGGGTGGCAGCGGCCCCCGGCGGAGCCGCCGTCACCCGCCGAGTGCGTCTTTGGGGGACGCGCACGGAATAGCAACATCGGCAAATCGTGCCCGGGGAGCTTGAGCGGCCCTCCCGTCCGTACGTGCAGCCAGTAAGCACCCGGCCAGGATCCCGTGGGGGGAATCCGTGACCGGGAAACGGGAGCGCCCCGTCGACAGGCCCGTGGGGGGACCTGCTCGGCGGGGCGCTTTTCGTTCGGCCCCGCAGACCGGAATCTCCACCCAAAGCTCACGGAGTCGGATGTTCCGGATGACTCCCGTAAGAGTCGCGGGATGCCGGAGTCGAACGACCAGGAGTCACAGCATCTTCACGTTTCCCTCACTCGACTCCTGAGGGACTTCTTCCGGTTCATCGGCGGAGCCGGCGCAGCCCGAGGCTGGCTGCGACGAGGTCCTCCACGGAGACCGTGTTCGCGTCGGAGCGATCCTGGGTCCCCTGTGCCGTGGTGCCGGCCGTCGCGGGTGCCGCCTTGCGCGGTCAGGCGCGTCCGACGAGCTCGTAGCCGGCTTCGTCCACGGCTGCGCGGACGGCCTCGTCGTCGAGCTCCGCGGCGGAGGTCACGGTCACCTCGCCGGACGAGGCGACGGCCTTCACCGAGGTCACGCCCTCGATTTCGGAGATCTCCCCGGTGACTGCGCCCTCGCAGTGCCCGCAGGTCATGCCGGTGACCTTGTATGTGGTGACGGTGCTCATCCTCACTCCAGTTCCTTGGTCGTCCCGAGAGTTCGTTCCAGGCCGACACTATACCCCCCCTAGGTATATAGGAACGCCGCGGGAGCCCGGGCTGGGGCGCTCGGTGTGCTTGCCGCGGCCGGGGCGCGGGCAAAGAAGTGGCCCCGTCCGCCGTTCTCCCGGAACGGATCCGGGAGAACGGCGGACGGGGCCCTCGGGAAACGGTGTGCGCAGGCCGCAGCCTGCCGTCAGCGCCCTCCACGGTGGCCGGGGCGGCGTGCGACCCAGGCCCGGACCGTGTCCGCGTACCAGAACGGCTTGCCCCGCTCGACGAGATCGGGCGGTGGCAGCAGGCCGTGCTTGCGGTACGAGCGCACCGTGTCCGTCTGGACTCCGATGTGCGCGGCGATGTCCTTGTACGACCAGAGTCGTCGATCGGGCAACTCGGCACCTCCCACACGAGCCACGGTCGTGGCTGTCGATCATCAGGCTGTGTCCGGTGAACGACACCGAGTGACAGGCAGGGAGGGCCTGTTGAGGATCTGTGACGTACCGCCTGTGCAATGGTGACGCTCGTGACGCCCGTGACACGGCGGGTCCTGCGGTCCCCGGGCGCCGACGGGCCGCGCGGCGGCCGTCGTCAACTGCCCGGGGGGTGCGGTGAGATCAGGCTCCGCAGCCGCGCAGGAAGCGGCGGGTGCGTTCGGCGATCGGGAGCGGCCGGTCGGGCGGGCAGGGGTACATGTCCTGCTCGACGATGGCGAAGAGGTCGACGCCGAGCCCCTGGGCGGCGGCGAGCACCGGCTCCATCGCGGGTACGCCCAGCGGCGGTTCGCACATCACGCCCTGCCGTACGGCCGGCCCGAAGGGTGTGCCCTGCCGCACGACGTCGGCGAGGATCTCGGGGTCGACCTGCTTCAGGTGCAGATACCCGATCCGCTCGCCGTAGGTCTCGATCAGCTTGACGCTGTCGCCGCCGCAGTACGCGTAATGGCCGGTGTCGAGGCAGAGGTTGACCAGGTCCGGGTCGGTCGCGTCGAGGAAGCGTTCGACGTGCTCCTCGGTGTCGATGTGGGTGTCGGCGTGCGGGTGGACCATGATCTCCAGCCCGTACTGCTCCCGTACTTCGCGGGCCAGCCGTTCCGTGCCGCTCGCGAGGTGCCGCCACTGCTCGGGGGTCAGTTCGCGGGGTTCGATGAGTTCTGCGGTCTTGTCGTCGCGCCAGAACGAGGGGATGACGACGAGGTTTCCGGCGCCCATCGCCTGTGTGAGGGCGGCGACTTGGCTGACGTGCTCCCATGTCGCGTCCCACACCTCGGGGCCGCGGTGCAGCGAGGTGAAGACCGTGCCGGCCGAGACCTGCAGATTCCGGGACCGCACCTCGTCTCCCAGGCGGGCCGGGTCCGTGGGGAGGTAGCCGTAGGGGCCCAGCTCGATCCATTCGTAGCCGGCCTGTGCGACCTCGTCCAGGAAGCGCTGCCACGGCACCTGTTCGGGGTCCTCCGGAAACCAGACGCCCCACGAGTCGGGGGCCGAGCCGACCCGGATGCGGTCGAGGGAGGGATTCACGGAACTCACGGAAGGGCTCCTCGGTGTACGTGCGGGTGAGATCCCCGGGTGGCGCCGGGCACGGGGGCGAGCCAACTCGGTGGGCGGCGCCACTGTCAAGAGTTTGTTAGGACAACGTTTCATATGGACGTGCACGCCCGGGGTGAGCCCCGCAGTCACCGTAGCGGCTCACGGGAGAAGGACGTCAGTATGTAAGGACAAATTATTGACAGGCGTCGCGGGCAGCACTGACGATGAGGGGCCGACCGAGGAAGCGCCGGGGAGTGCGGGCGAGGACCGAGCGAGAAGGGGCGTTCATGGCAGCCACGGCACAGCCGCACGACGTCATCACGATGGGCCGCATCGGCGTCGACATCTATCCGCTGCAGACGGGTGTGCCGCTGCCGCAGGTCGAGACGTTCGGGAAGTTCCTCGGCGGTTCCGCCACCAACGTGGCCGTCGCCGCAGCCCGGCTCGGCCGCTCCAGCGCCGTCATCAGCCGCACAGGTAACGACCCCTTCGGTGAGTACTGCCATCAGGCGCTGCGCGGATTCGGCGTCGACGACCGCTGGGTGACGCCGGTGGCGCGGTACCCCACGCCTGTCACCTTCTGTGAGATCTTCCCGCCCGACGACTTCCCGCTGTACTTCTACCGGGAGCCCAAGGCGCCCGACCTCGAACTGCGTACGGAGCATCTGGACAGGGGCGCCGTCGAGAACGCGGGAATCTTCTGGGTGACCGGCACCGGCCTGTGCGCGGAACCCAGCCGGACCACCACCCTGGCCGCGCTCGAGATGCGGGCCGAGAGCGTCGAGTCGGGCGCTCCCGGCACACGCGCACGGACCGCCACCGTCTTCGACATGGACTGGCGGCCCATGTTCTGGGGGCGCGGGGAAGGCAGTACGGACACCGGCGGCGCACCGGAGCCGGGAGAGGTGATGGCCGAGGCCCGCCCGTACTACCGCCAGGCCCTCGCCCACGCCACCGTCGCCGTCGGCAACCTCGACGAGTGCGAAGTCGCCACCGGCACCCGCGAACCGCAGGCCTGCGCCGACGCCCTGCTGGAAGCCGGAGTCGAACTCGCCGTCGTCAAGCAGGGCCCCAGGGGCGTGCTCGCCGTGCACCGGGACGGCACCCGCGCCGAGGTGCCGCCCCACCCGGTCGAGGTCGTCAACGGGCTGGGCGCCGGGGACTCGTTCGGGGGTTCGCTCTGCCACGGCCTGCTCTCCGGCTGGGACCTCGGGTACGCGATGCGCTACGCCAACGCCGCCGGCGCCCTCGTCGCCTCCCGCCTCGCCTGCTCCACCGCGATGCCCACCGCCTCCGAGGTGGAGGACCTCCTGCGCGGCTGAACTCCCGCCGCCCGTACCCCCACCGACGCTCCTCCTCCCGTTGCGGAACGCCCCGGCCGTCCGTCCCGTGCGCGCCGGCCACGAAAGTGAGACTCCTTGAGCAGCATCAGCATCCGTGACCTCGCCGCCGTCCGGGCCGGCCACCCGGAGGCGATCGCGGAGGCTGCCGCCAGACGTGCCCGGCGCCCCCTGGTGGGCGACAGCGGCCGGCTGATGATCGTCGCCGCGGACCATCCGGCGCGCGGCGCCCTCGGCACGGGCGGCAGCAAGCTCGCCATGGCCAACAGGGCCGAGCTGCTGGAGCGGCTGACGCTGGCGCTGTCCCGGCCCGGAGTGGACGGCGTACTGGCGACCGCCGACATCCTGGAGGACCTGCTGCTGCTGGGCGCCCTGGAGAGCAAGATCGTCATGGGGTCCATGAACCGCGGCGGTCTCCACGGCGCGAGCTTCGAACTGGACGACCGTTTCACCGGATACCGGGCGCAGGACATCGAACGGCTCCGATTCGACGCGGGCAAGGCGCTGCTGCGCATCGATTACGACGACCCCGGTTCGCTCTCCACCCTGGTCGCCACTGCGCGGGCAGCCGACGAGATGGCTGAACGGCGCCTGCCCGTCTTCGTCGAGCCGTTCATCTCACGACGCGTCGAGGGCGCCGTGACCAACGATTTGAGTGCCGAAGCGATCATCCGTTCCATCGCCATCGCCTCGGGGCTCGGCGGTACGTCCGCGTACAGCTGGCTGAAGCTGCCCGTTGCCGAGAACCCCGACGACATGGCCCGGGTGTGCGAGACCTCCACACTGCCGGTCGTCCTGCTCGGCGGGGAGACGAACGGCGACCAGGAGGGCGCGTACGACAAGTGGCGCACGGCGCTGCGCCTCCCGACCGTGCGGGGGCTGGTCGTCGGACGGTCCCTGCTCTACCCGGCGGACGGCGACGTGGCCGCTGCCGTGGACACCGCCGTGGGGCTCCTCTGAACGGCGGTGGGCCGCGGCCGGCGCGGTGCGTGAGCCGGTTCCGTCCGCGGGTCCGAAGTTTCCGGAGCGGCAGAGAGTCGAGGATGACGAACATGACTGGCAGCACTGACGGGAAGCCCGCAGCGGCGGAGCATCCGGACCCCGACGGCCCCGCGGACGGCGCACCGCACGGCACGGCCGGCAGCGGCCTGCACCTGCGGGCGGGCAGCACAGCCGCCGGACCGTACGCCCTGGACGTGGACCCCGGACGGGCCGGCTGGGGCTACTCCTCGCTGCGCGTGCTGGAGCTGGACCCCGGCGGCTCGCACGAGTTCGACGCCGGGGACAGCGAATGGATCGTGCTCCCGCTCAGCGGCGGCTGCACCGTCTCCACCGAGGGCGTCACGTTCTCCCTGCACGGCCGCGGCAGCGTCTTCGAGGGCGTCAGCGACTTCGCCTACGTACCGCGGGACGCGAAGGCGACAGTGGCGAGCGAAGCCGGGGGGCGGTTCGCGCTCACCGGCGCCCGCTGCACCCGCCGTCTGCCGGCGCGCTACGGCCCGGCGTCCGGGGTGCCCGTCGAACTGCGCGGCAGCGGCAACTGCTCGCGGCAGGTCAACAACTTCGCCGCGGCCGGCGTCTTCGAGGCGGATCAGCTGATCGCCGTGGAGGTGCTCACACCGGGTGGCAACTGGTCCTCGTACCCGCCGCACAAGCACGACGAGCACCGGCCGGGCGTGGAGAGCGAACTGGAGGAGATCTACTACTTCGAGATCGCCCCCCACCGCACCGACGGGGACGCGATTCCCGGGCTGGGATACCAGCGCGTCTCGCCCTCGGGGCCGGGCAGTTCCACGGACGTACTGGCCGAGGTGCGCGACGGAGACGCCGTGCTGATCCCGGACGGCTGGCACGGGCCGTCGATGGCCGCCCCCGGGCACGACATGTACTACCTGAACGTGATGGCCGGTCCGGGGCTGGAGCGTGCGTGGCTTATCTGCGACCATCCAGATCACGCCTGGATCCGAGGCAGCTGGGAGCACCAGCCTGTCGATCCAAGGCTGCCGCTCTACGAAGCGCCGACAGTGGAAGGGGAGGGCAGCAAGTGAGCTCAGCAGAGTCCAGGACGGGCGCCCGGCGAGCGACGCTGCGTCTGACCGTCGCTCAGGCCCTCGTCCGCTTCCTGGCCGTCCAGTACACCGAACGCGACGGCCGGCGCCACCGTCTCGTCGACGCCTGCTGGGGCATCTTCGGCCACGGGAACGTCGCGGGGATCGGCCAGGCGCTGCTGGAGAGCGGCCAGGGGGACGACGCCCCGCTCCGCTTCCTCCAGGGCCGCAACGAGCAGGCCATGGTGCATGCCGCAGTCGGCTACGCCCGTCAGCGGAACCGTCTCTCGGCCCACGCCGTCACCACCTCGATCGGTCCCGGCGCCACCAACCTGGTCACCGGCGCGGCCCTCGCCACCATCAACCGCATCCCGGTGCTGCTGCTGCCCGGCGACACCTTCGCCACGCGCACCGCCGACCCCGTGCTCCAGCAGCTCGAAGTGCCCTGGGCGGGCGACGTCTCCGTCAACGACGCCCTGCGTCCCGTGTCCCGGTACTTCGACCGCGTACACCGTCCGGAAGCGCTCGTCCCGGCGGCGCTCCAGGCCATGCGCGTGCTCGCCGACCCCGCCGAGACGGGCGCTGTCACACTCGCGCTGCCCCAGGACGTACAGGCGGAGGCGTACGACTGGCCGGAGGAGTTCTTCGCCGAACGCGTCTGGCACGTACGCCGCCACGCCCCGGAGGCCGCCGAAGTCGCCGCGGCCGCCGCAGCCGTGCTCGACGCACGGCGGCCGCTGATCATCGCCGGCGGCGGTGTGCACCACAGCGAGGCCGAGGACGCCCTGCGGGCGCTGGCCGACGCCACCGGCATCCCCGTGGGCAGCACGCAGGCGGGCAAGGGATCACTGCGCCACGACCATCCCTGCGACGTGGGAGGCATCGGGCACACCGGGACGGCCGCCGCGAACGAACTGGCGCGTACCGCGGACCTCGTCATCGGAGTCGGCACCCGCTACAGCGACTTCACCACCGCCTCCAGCACGCTCTTCGCCGAACCCGGCGTCCGCTTCCTCAACATCAACGTCACCGCCTTCGACGCCCACAAGATGGCCGGGCGTACCCTCGTCGCCGACGCGCGGGCCGGGCTGGAGGCGCTGACGGGCGCGCTGCTCGGCCACCGCGTCACCACCGCGTACGAGGAGGAGTACGCGCGGGCCAAGGCGGACTGGGAACGCGTCGTGGACTCGGCGTACGCCGCGAAGGACGAAGGCGTACGGCCCACCCAGGCCCAGGTGCTGGGAGCGCTGGACTCGGTGGTGGGCGACGACGACGTCGTCGTCAACGCCGCGGGCTCCCTCCCCGGTGACCTGCACAAGCTGTGGAGGGCCCGTTCACCGCGCCAGTACCACCTGGAGTACGGCTACTCCTGCATGGGCTACGAGATTCCCGGCTCCATCGGTGTGCGCCTCGCCGCCCCGGAGACACCGGTGTGGGCGCTCGTCGGCGACGGGACGTATCTGATGCTGCCCACCGAACTGGTCACGGCCGTACAGGAAGGCGTCAACATCAACGTGGTGCTGCTGCAGAACCACGGCTACGCCTCGATCGGCGGCCTGTCGGAGCTGACCGGCGCCGAACGCTTCGGCACCGCTTACCGCTACCGCGCCGCGGACGGCGGCTACACGGGTGAGCCGCTGCCCGTCGATCTTGCCGCCAACGCCGCCTCGCTGGGCATGGACGTCATCCGTGCGGAGAACCTCGGCGAACTCCGCACCGGGCTCGCACAGGCCCGGGCGTCCGGCCGGCCGACCTGCGTGTACGTCGAGACGGACACCGGCCCGGCGGCGCCGGCGGCTCCCGGCCCGTCGGCCTGGTGGGACGTGGTCGTCGCCGAGACCTCCGGACGTCCGGCGGCGCGCAAGGCACGTGAGGAGTACGAACGCCACGTCTCGGCCAGGCGCCGACACCTGTGAGCGCCCCCGCCCGGTCGTCGGGCACCGGCCCCGCCCCGCCCCGCACCTCTCCCGCTTCCTCAGCGCCCCGGACTCGCAACTCCCTGAAGAAAGGCCCCACTTCATGAAGACCCTCGGACACTGGATCGGCGGCAAGAGCGTCGAGTCCGACTCCGGCAACGTCGGACCCGTCTACAACCCGGCCACCGGCGCCCAGCCGACGCGCGTCGCCCTCGCCTCCGCCGAGGAGGTCGACGCCGCAGTGGACGCCGCGCGGCGCGCGTACGAGGACTGGTCGCAGAGCTCGCTCGCCAAGCGCACGGCGTTCCTCTTCAAGTACCGCGAACTGCTCGACGCGCACCGCGACGAGATCGCCGCACTGATCACGTCCGAGCACGGCAAGGTGCACTCCGACGCGCTGGGCGAGGTGGCCCGTGGCATGGAGATCCTCGAACTGGCCTGCGGCATCCCGGAAAAGCTCAAGGGTGAGCTGTCCACACAGGTCTCCACCCGCGTGGACGTCGCGTCCATCCGCCAGCCGCTCGGTGTCGTCGCGGGCATCACGCCGTTCAACTTCCCCGCCATGGTGCCGATGTGGATGTTCCCGCTCGCCGTCGCCTGCGGCAACACCTTCGTGCTCAAGCCGAGCGAGAAGGACCCGTCGGCGCCGTACCGGCTGGCCGAACTCGCCGCGGAGGCAGGGCTGCCGGACGGTGTACTCAACGTCGTCAACGGCGACAAGGTCGCTGTGGACCGTCTCCTGTCGCACCCCGACGTCGCGGCCGTCAGCTTCGTCGGCTCGACACCGATCGCGAAGTACATCCAGTCGGAGGCCGTCGCGCACGGCAAGCGGGTGCAGGCGCTCGGCGGCGCCAAGAACCACATGCTCGTACTCCCCGACGCCGACCTGGACTTCGCCGCCGACAACGCCATCAACGCCGCGTACGGGTCGGCGGGCGAGCGCTGCATGGCCGTCTCCGTGGTCGTCGCCGTCGGTGACACCGGCGACGAACTCGTGGCGAAGATCGCCGACCGCGCGAAGAAGCTGCG
This sequence comes from Streptomyces ovatisporus, assembly GCF_042653885.1. Taxonomy (NCBI): domain Bacteria; kingdom Bacillati; phylum Actinomycetota; class Actinomycetes; order Kitasatosporales; family Streptomycetaceae; genus Streptomyces; species Streptomyces ovatisporus. Next base: position 699,108 of record NZ_JBHSFH010000003.1, on the reverse strand, counting down.
CATCGGTCCCGGCGACGACCCGTCCTCCGAGATGGGCCCGCTGATCACCCGCGAACACCGCGACAAGGTGGCCTCCTACGTGGACGGCGCCCGCGGCCAGGGCGCCGAGGTCGTCGTCGACGGCACCGGCTACACCGTCGAGGACCACCCCGAGTGCGCGGACGGCTTCTTCCTCGGCGTATCGCTCCTCGACAAGGTCTCCCCGGACATGGACGCCTACCGCGACGAGATCTTCGGCCCGGTGCTGTGCGTGGTGCGCGCCGAGACCTACGAGGAGGGCGTCGGCCTCATCAACAGCAGCCGCTGGGGCAACGGCACCGCCGTCTTCACCCGCGACGGCGGCGCCGCCCGCCGCTTCCAACTGGAGGTCGAGGCGGGGATGGTGGGCGTCAACGTGCCCATTCCGGTGCCCGTCGGCCACCACTCCTTCGGCGGCTGGAAGGACTCCCTCTTCGGGGACCTGCACATCTACGGCAACGACGGCATCGCCTTCTACACCCGCGGCAAGGTCATCACGACCCGCTGGCCCGACCCGGCGGAGAGCGGCGGCATCAACCTGGGCTTCCCGACGTCGTCGTAAGGCTTCGGCGCCCGTCGGCGCCGCCCCGCCCGGACGTTGCGGGCGGGGCGGCGCTGTCCTCAACTCCGGTCGTACGCACAGCTGTTGAGGCTGTTATCTTCCGGCTGTGACCCAGCCGGACTACCTGAGCGGCATTCGGACGTTCTACGACGCCGTGGCCGTCGACTACGCCGCACGCTTCCACGACGAGCTCGACGCGAAGCCGCTGGACCGTTCCCTGCTCGCCGGTTTCGCGGAACTCGTACGGAACGCCGGCGGAGGCCCCGTCGCCGATCTCGGATGCGGGCCGGGCCGGGTGACCGCGCACCTGCACAGGCTCGGGCTGAGCGTCCACGGGGTCGACCTGTCGCCCGGAATGGTCGCACTCGCCCGCCGGACCCACCCGGAACTCCGGTTCGAAGAGGGCACCATGACGGACCTGAACCGGCGGGACGGCACACTCGGCGGAATAGTGACCTGGCACTCGATCATCCACACCCCGGACGACCGGCTGCCGGAGCTCTTCGCGGAATTCCACCGCGTGCTCGTGACGGGCGGTCACGCGCTGTTCGCCTTCCAGATCGGCGACGGCCCCATCTACCTGGACCGCCCGCTCGGTCACCCCGTCTCCCTCGACTTCCACCGGCGGAAGCCGGACTTCGTCGCCGAGCTGCTGGCGGAGGCCGGACTGCCCGTCCAGGCCCGGCTGTTGCGCGAGCCCGACGACCGTGGCATGGAGACGACGCCGCAGGCGTTCCTGCTGGCACGCAAGCAGTAGGGCGCGGCGGCGAGTCCTGCCGGCGTGCGTTCTCCGCGCGCCCGCAACGCCCGGCACAGAGCGACGGCGCGACGGGCCGGGCGGTCGGCGACCGATGATTCCCCGAGGCGGTCCGGGTCGTTCTTGCGACGGCACACTCCGGAGGGAAGCGATGAGCGAGCTGTACGACGTCCTGGCGGATCACGTGGGCCCGGGACGGGCAACGGGAGCGGTGGGCCTCGTGGCCCGTGGCGGGCGGACGGAGGTGCAGGCGGTGGGCTTCACCGACGCTGCCGGCACCACCCCGATGACCAGGGACTCGATCTTCCGCATCGCGTCGCTGACGAAGCCCGTCGTGGCGGCCGCGGTCATGCTGCTGGTGGAGGAGGGCAGATTCGCGCTGGAGGACCCGGTCGCGGAGTGGCTTCCGGAGCTGGCGAACCCGGTCGTCGTGCGCAGGCCGTCCGGTCCCGCCGACGACGTGGTACCGGCGTCCCGGCCGATCACCGTCTTCGACCTGCTCACGTTCCGCGCCGGGTACGGTTTTCCGTCCGACTTCGAAGTGCCCGCCGTCGAGCTGCTGTTCAGCGAACTGGACATGGCCCCGCTGCAACCCCAGGTCGCCGCCCCGCCGGACGAGTGGATGGCGAAGCTCTCCCGCGTCCCGCTCCTGCATCAGCCGGGTGAGGGCTGGCTCTACCACGTCTGCTCCGACATCCAGGGCGTCCTCGTCGCCCGTGCGTCGGGCACGCCGCTGCAGGACTTCCTCGCCGAGCGGCTGTTCGAGCCGCTCGGCATGGTGGACACCGGGTTCGCGGTACCGGCCGGCGAACTCCACCGGTTCACCAGCTTCTACCGGCAGGGCGTGGACGGAACCGAGTTGGCCGACCCGCCCGAAGGGGAGTGGAGCAGGTTGCCCGCTTTCCCGTCCGGTGGCGGCGGGCTGGTGTCCACCGTCGACGACTGGCACTCCTTCGCCCGCATGCTGCTCGCCGAGGGTGTCGCCGAGGGGGAGGCCGGCGGCCGTCGGGTGCTGTCGCCGGAGTCGGTGCGGCAGATGACCACCGACCACCTGACCGGGGCACAGCGGTCGCTGTTCCTGGAGGGCCAGGGCTGGGGTTTCGGCGGCTCGGTCGATGTGGAGCGGACCGACCCCTGGAACGTGCCGGGCCGCTACGGCTGGGTCGGCGGTACCGGTACGGCGGGGCACATCGTCCCGTCCACCGGCGACGTCACGATCCTCTTCACCCAGTTCCAGATGACCGGACCGACCACGCCCGAACCGATGCGGGACTTCTGGCGGTACGCGGCCGGGGCATGAGTCGAACGCTGCCGCCCGCTCCCCGGTCCGGACGGGACGGATCGCGGTGCCTCCCGACCGCCGAGTGACGGCACCGTGGAGCTCGGCCACGGCATCGTCCCCTCCCGGCGGGGCGGCGCCGGACGCCGCCGCCCCGTCCCTCCCCGGCTCCGGCAGCCGCCCCGGACGTCAGTCCGTCACCGGCCAGTTGAGCTCGGTGCGCAGGTCGTCCGGGTCCATGTCCGGTGAGGGCTCGGTGAGATAGCACTCCCACAGGTCCTCTCCCGGCGTCAGTCCCTGCTCGCGGATCCAGGCACCGAGCCGCCCCCACGAAGCGCCCAGCCCGTCGAACGGGCCGAGGTGGAGCAGGCGGGCGACGCGTGCCGCGGGGAGCGAACCGGCGGCCACATCGCCCCGGGGCTTGACGGGGCGGTCCGTCACGAAGCCGACCTCCAGGTCGGCCGTCTCCCCCGGGGCTCCGTGGTAGAGCGCGAACGCGGGCCCCTGGACGGCGACTTGCTGAACCGATACGGCGGCGGCCAGCTCGCGGAACGAGTCGTCGAAGAAGTTCCGCAGCTCTGCCGTGGGAACCACACCACGGACGACGGCGGTCGTCGCCTGCTCGACGGTGACGAGTTCGGGCTGCCGGACTCCGGGCCCGGGGCCGGTCTCGGGTGCGCTGCCGGTCATCGTTCTCTCCTCATGTGGAAGTGCGAGTGGGTAAGGGCTCGGACGCAGGCACGCGCTCGGGCTCATGCCCCAGAGGCCGACCGTCCGGTCGCACGAAACTCATCGGCAACAGCGGGGTTCCGGCAGGGTGCCATGTCGGGCGCCCCGACAGGGGGCCGGGAGAGCGGTGTTGAGAGGGGGCGTCCACTGCGCGGGGGCGGCGGACCGCCCCCCTCCGACCTCGGCCGTCCCCGTATCCTCGAGCGCATGAAGGCCCTGCCCTGGATCCGAGCGATCGGCGAGACCGCCCGGGCGGGACTGTCGGTCGAGCGCACCGCGATCCACCCGCTCATCGCGCTCCGCGGAGCGGTCGGCGTAGGCATCGTCGTCGGGCTGACGCTGTGGGCGGGGTCGCCCGAGCTGGCCGTCTCCTCCGCCTTCGGGGCCTTCTCCTCCGGCGTGGCCACGTTCCAGCGGAGCTGGCGGCCTCGTCCCGTGCTGGCCCTGTCCGCGGCGGCGGGGCTGGCCCTCTCCACGTTCGTGGGGTTTCTGGCCGCCGGGCAGCCTCCCGCGTTCGTACTGCTGCTCGGCGTATGGGCGTTCATGGCCGGCATGGCGTGGGGGGTGGGGCCGACGGCGGGCGTCGTGGCCGCGTCGACGGTCGCGGTCATGCTCGTCACCGTCACCCTGCCCACCACGCTGCTCGGCGCGCTCGTGCACGCGGCGCTCATCGCGGCCGGCGGGTGCGTGCAGGCGGCGCTGATCGTGCTGTTCCCGGTACGGCGCTGGGGCGAGCGGCGTGACGCGCTCGCCGACGCACTGGCCGGTGTCGCCGACTACGCGCGCCGCCTGCGGCACGATCCCAGCGCCCCCTTCGACCCCGAACCGCTGATGAAGGCCAGGAGCGCCGCCGCCGTCACCCCGCGCCAGGCGCGGCGCCGCCCGCGCCAGTTGGGCGGGTACCGGGGCCTCGCCGAGCGGTTCCGGCCGGTGCTGGCCTCGCTCGCCGACCCGTACCTGGGGGCACCCATGGTGGGGCGGGAGCGCGAGCGGGTACGGGAGTTGCTCTCGGCGGCGGCGACCGTACTGGACGCGACGGCACGCGCCATCCGGCGGGGCGAGCGCGTGCGCATCCCGGAGGACGCCCTCGAAGTGCTGCAAGTCCCGGAGACGGGACCGGTGTTGAACGGGCCCGCGCGGAAAGCCGGCATGCGGCTGATCGCCCTGACCGAGGACGCCGTGGACGCGGCGGAGGAACCCGTCGAGATCACCCGCTCCATCCCGCTCGTCCCGCGTGCGACCTGGCACATGCCCGTGCGTTCCGACAGCGCCGAGGACGCCGACGTCTACGCGGACCCCGAAGCGGAGGAGGAGCGCCGCGGCGTACGCCGGCCACGGCACTTGAACCAGCCGTCCCTGGCCGCGCTCGTGCCTCTCGCGCTCCGCATCTTCCGGCGTGAACTGCGCTGGTCGTCGCCGGTGTGCCGGCACGCCGTCCGCGTCGGGGCAGTCGTGGCCCTCGGCTACCTGATCGGCAAGTCCCTGCCTCCCGAGCACGGTTACTGGGTCCCGCTCACCGCCGTGATGGTGCTGCGCCCGGACTTCTCCCGTACGTACGAGCGCGGAGTGGCCCGCCTCGTGGGGACGCTGTTCGGGGTGGCCGTCGCCGGCACGGTGACGGCCCTTGTCCACCCGTCGCCCGCTCTGAGCGCGGCCCTGGCCGTGGTGAGCATCGGCCTCATGTATCTGCTGATGCGCACCGGTTACGCCATCACCTCCGCCTGCATCGGCGCGTACGTCGTGTTCCTGCTCGGGGTCGCCGGATCGACGTGGTCGCAGACCGTGCTGGAGCGCATCTGGCTGACGGCGGTCGGCGGCGCGCTGGCCATGCTGAGCTACGCCGTCTTCCCGGCGTGGCAGACGCCGCTGCTGCGGGACCGGCTCGCCGACTGGCTCTCGGCGACGGTGAGTTACACCGTCGCCGTGCTGGAGTGCTTCGCCGACCCGCGGAGGGCCGCTCCCGGTCCTGCGGGCACCCCCGCGCCGGAGCACCCGGACCGCAAGGTGCGCGACGCTCTGCTGGACACCCGGGCCGCACGCCTGGAATGGGACGAGACCGCTGCCCGCGCGGGCGCGGAACCCGTACGCCACCGGGGCCGGCTCTCGCGGCGTTCCGCCTCCGACGCACAGGCAGCGCTGGTCACCGGGGGCCGTGTCACCATGCTGCTGGAGGCGCACCTGCCCGAGAGGGATGCCGAACCCAGCGCCGGAGCAGCGGAGTTCGCCGAGGCGCTGAGGGAGACGTTGCCGGCGGCGGACAAGGCCGTCCGCGAGAACGAGCCGCCGGACTGGGGCCCCGTCCACGCCGCGGTGTCGCACTGGTGGGAGCTGGAGGCGGACCGGCCCTCGCCCTCGGTCGCCCTGCGCAGTGCCGATCTGATGGCGGACGCCCTCGAAGACCTCGCGGAGGCGGTGGCCCCGAGGTGACCTGACCGCGGGGTGAGCCCTTGGCCTGCGGGACGGAACCTTCCTCCGGGACGGAGAACCGGGCCGCGTACAGGCGGAGTTCAGGGGCGGAGGGGAGCCGGAGCTCGGTGGCCGGGCCCGACGGCTGACGCTGCCGACGGTCCGCCCCGCGCCGCCCGCGTCACATCTCGGCTCGCAGACGGGCGTACCGCACCAGCGTGTCCCGGCCGGAGCGTACTCGGACCTCCACGGTCATGGCCTCCGCCAAGGGCCGCCAGCGGACGTCCAGTTCGTCGTCGTGCACCGCTTCGCCCAGTCGTCCGGCGACCGCACGCCCCAGCTGTGAGGCGGAGACCGGGTCCAGCCGGGGTGTGGTGACGGCCCGTCGCCCGTCCGGCAGTGCCACGACGGCGGACCAGGGGCGGCGTTCCGGGCCGACCACCCCGAGCAGTTGCGCGTCGAGCGTGTCGCTGGTGCGCATCTTGCGCCACGCGGCCCGCCGGTCGCCGGGCCGGTAGGCGGAGTCCCAGCGTTTGGAGACGATGCCTTCGACGCCCCGGGGTCTCAGTTCGCTCGTCCATGCGCGGGCCTGCTCGGCGTCGTCGGTGGAGAGCACCATCTGGATCTCCGGGCCCGCCTGTTCGACGACGTCGCGCAGCCGCGGCCACCGCGTCCGCAGCGGGGTGGGGCGCAGATCGGTACAGGGCACGGCGAGCAGGTCGAAGGCGACGAGAATCGCCCCGGGCGCCCCCGGACGCGGGCGTCTGGCCAGGCCACGGGACTGCAGGGCCTCGAAGTCGAACCGCTGATGCTCCGCGCTCCAGACGACCGCTTCACCGTCGATGACGGTGCCCACGTCCAACTCGGCCGCGGCCTCGGCCAGTTCCGGAAACTGCGGGGTCACGTCCCGCTTGCTGCGGGAGTGGACGCGTACACCCTCCTCGGTGACCGCGACGGCGACGCGCCATCCGTCGAGCTTGACGGAGTGGTGCCAGCCCGGACCGCCGGGGATCGTCTCGACCGCAATCGGCCGCATCAGCTCCACCGGCAACCGCACCACGAGCGCACCACTCACAGCGGTCAGCTTCGGGGGCGGCGCTGCCGCGCCACCGCGACCACGCCGCAGCCCGGCGCGTACGCCACCGGGGTGGCCGAGCCGCGGGCCGGCGCCCGGGCGGCGATGAATCGTGACCTCCTCGGCGGTCCGTACCACCATGACCAGTGACGACGAGACACACATCAGAGCGCTGATCGAGCGCTGGGCCGAGGCCGTGCACGAGGGCGACATGGAGGCCGTGCTGGCCGACCACTCCGACGACATCGTGATGTTCGACGTCCCACCGCCCGAGGAGGGCGTGGTGGGCATCGACCGCTACCGGGAGACGTGGCCCCCGTTCTTCATGTGGCAGGCGCAGGGAGCCTCGTTCGAGATCGTCTCCCTCGACGTGACGGCGGGGGAGGACGTCGCCTTCGCGCACGCCCTGCTGCGCTGCGGCACGGAGAAGGATCTGCACGAGCACCCCGAGGGCCGGCTGCGTCTGACGATCGGGCTGCGCAAGGAGCACGGGCGCTGGCTCGTGTCGCACGAGCACCACTCCTTCCCGGACAGGAGCTGAGACCGATGGGCAGGATCGTGGTCGCGATGTCGGTGTCGCTCGACGGATTCATGGCGGGACCGGACGGCGAACTCGACTGGCACCTGGTCGACGACGAACTGCACCGTCACTTCAACGACGAGCTCAGGGGCATGAGCGCCTTCCTCGACGGGCGTGTGTCGTACGAGCTGATGGCCGGCTTCTGGCCCACCGCCGACGCCGACCCCGCAAGCACCGAGCCGGAGAAGGACTTCGCCGGCATCTGGCGGGACATGCCGAAGATCGTCTTCTCCCGGACGCTGGATCCCGCCGGGCTCGGCTGGAACACGACGCTCCGCCGTTCCGTCGACGTCGAGGAGATCCTGGCGCTCAAGGCCCGGCCGGGCGGCGACATGGCACTGGGCGGCGCCACTCTCGCGGCGGTCTTCAGGGAGCACGACTTGATCGACGAATACCGCCTCTACGTCCATCCGGTTCTGCTCGGCAGGGGCAGGGCCCTCTTCCGCCCGGACGACGCCAGGGCCGGACTGCGGCTTGCCGGGACACGGACCCTCCGCAACGGCGTCGTCCTGCTGCGGCACGAGCGCAGCTAGGGCACGTCGGCCGCCACCGGGGCGTGACGGCCGACGGCTCACGGCGCCCGGCCGTATCGGGGCGCGGCCGCACCGGGGCGCGTCCGGCTCCGTGCCGGCGGGCCCGCCGCTGCTACTTCCGGTGCTCCCGCCCGTCCAGGAGGAACCGGCGCAGGATCAGGCGCAGCATGGGGAGTTGCTCGGACGGGGTGAACGACGGGTCGGTCGCGGCGCTGGTGTAGAGCGACGCGATGAGGGCCATGACCCAGGACGCGGCGTGATCCGGGTCCAGGCCGGGGTCGGTGCGCCCGGCCGCCGACGCCTTCCTGAGCACGGAGGCGATCGCGGCGTGCTCGGCGGCGCTGTCCCTGCTCAGCAGCTCTTCGAGCTCGGAGTCGCGGTACGCCTGGACCATGGCTTCCATGACCAGGGGAGGGGCCAGCGGTTCGGTCGCCGGTACGGCCAGCAGATCCACGATCTCCAGGAGTCCCTCCCACGGGTCGTCGCGGGACCGGGCCTCCTCCAGACGCCGGGCCTTCTCCTCTCCGTCCTCCTCGAAAACGGCGTGGAAGATCGCGCGCTTGTTGCGGAAGTAGTGGAAGAGGTTGCCCGAGCTCATGCCCGCGGCCCTGCAGATCTCGGCGGTGGTGGTCCGCTCGAAGCCCTTGGCGGCGAACAGGGCGGCGGCGGCGTCCACGATGTGCCGGCGCCGCGCCCGGAACCTGGCTGGGTCGACAGTTCTCAAGGCGTCCCTCACTGCGGCGGTCTCCGGTGCCCTGCACTACGGGCAGGCCCGGCAAGCATAGAGCCGCATTAATAGACCGCGTGCTCGGTTTATGATTCCATGCGTGGTCCGGGCCCGTCCGGCCCGGCCGGTCCCGTCTCTTCACCTGGAGCCCTGATGAACGCGCCTACCGCGTCCCCGACCCCGGCGCTCCCCGGGGCCGGACCGCCGGACGGGCGCGGGACGCGCCGCGGGCGATGGGCCTGCGCGTGGGCGCTCCTGCTGCTCTCCCCGGTCTGTGCCGAGTACCTGATCGGCTACGACGTCTCCGTCGGCCGCCCCCTCCAGCTCCTGGCCGGGCTGCTGATACTGGGCCCGCTCTACGGCGCTGTCGCCGTCCTGATCCGCGAGGTCACCCGGCGGTGCGGGCGGGGCTGGCCGACGATCGTCCTGCTGGGTGCCGCGTTCGGGCTCGTACAGGCGGGGCTGATCGACCAGAGCCTGTTCCATCTGGAGTTCGACCCCGACGACCCCGACTGGGCGACCGAGAGCCCCCGGACCCCCGTTCCCGGCCTCGGCATCGATGCGAAGAACCTGCTGAACTGGGTCGGCGGCCATGTCGTCTGGAGCTTCGCCGCACCCATCGCCGTGGTCGAGTCCTGCGCCCCCAGGACGGCCGACAGGCCGTGGCTGGGGAAGGCCGGCCTCTCCGTGATGGTGCTGCTCTACCTGGCAGCCGCGGCCGTCATCTACAGCGACGTGGACGGCCCCGGCGCGACCCCTTCGGAGATGACCGGGACCGCCGCTGTCGTACTCGTGCTGATCGCCGCGGCGTTCGCGTTCCCGCGTCGCGGCTCCGGGCGGCCCGGGACGCCGGTGCGCCTGCTCGCGTCAGTGCCCGTGCCGGTGCCCGCGCCCTGGCTGGTGGGCGCGGGTGCGCTGGCGGTGTTCGCCACCGACCAGATGCTGCCCATGTCGTGGACGGCCGTCGCGGTCGACGTCCTCGTGCTGTCGCTCCTCGCCGGGTATCTGCTGCTCGCGTCCGGTGATGCCTCCTGGCGTCGCGCGCACGTACTGGCGGTCGCCGGTGCGGCTCTCCTCGTACGGGCAGGGCTGTCCTTCTTCGTCGAGCCGCTCGGCGACCCGTCCTACGCGGTCAAGTACGCGGTGAACACGGCGCTCACCCTCGGCGTGCTCGGCCTGCTCGCCTGGGCCGGGCGACGGGTGCGGAGGGACGAGGCGCTGCCGGGCGCCTCTTAGTCCTGCTCGGAATTCCCGCCGCCGGGCCGGCCGTCCCGGCGCCCGCGCTGCTCGGCGGAGCCGTGGGCCTCCGCCTCCTCACGGGCCCGTTCCGCTTCCTCGCGTGCACGTTCCGCCGCCCGCCGGGCGGCCTCCGCGGGGCGGCGCACGGGGTCTTCGGGCTGGTCGATGTCCGGGACCGTGTCCTTGTCCTCGTCCCGGGTCTCCTCCTCCCACAGCGCCCGGTACTTCGCGTCGCGCAGCTTCAGCAGTACGCAAGCCGCGATGGCCGCCAGCAGCGAACCGATGAGCACGGCGGCTTTCACGTGCTCCGTCACCGCGTCCTGGGTGAACGCGAGTTCGGCGATCAGCAGAGAGACGGTGAACCCGATTCCCGCGAGCATCGAGATGCCGAAGACGTCCGACCAGGACAGCGCCGGGTCGAGCCGGGCACGGGTGAACCGGGCGGCGAGGTAGGTACCGCCGAAGACGCCGACGAGCTTGCCGAGGAACAGTCCCAGTACGACGCCGAGGGGCTCGGGGTCGCGGAAGACGTCGGCGAGCGCGGGACCGGATATGGCGACCCCGGCGGCGAAGAGAGCGAAGACCGGCACGGCGAAGCCCGCGGAGAGCGGACGCAGCCGGTGCTCGATCTCCTCGGCGGGGGAAGCGGGTTCGTCGTCCGCCACGGATGTGCCGCCGGCGTCCGGGGTCTGCGAGGACTCCCCGGCTTCGGCGGCGCCGGGCGTTCCGGTGCTGCCGGACGTACGGGCGCCCCCGCGGGGACGGCAGCTGAGCAGCATGCCCATGGCCACGCCCGAGATGGTGGCGTGCACTCCGCTGTTGTACATCAGGCCCCAGATGACGAGCGCCAGCGGTACGTACACGTACCAGCCGCGCACGCGCAGGTTGACGTGCAGTACCCGGAAGAGCACGAGGCCCGCCAACGCGCCTGCCAGGGCCGCCCAGTTGAGGGTGGAGGTGAAGAAGAGGGCGATGACGACGATGGCGCCCAGGTCGTCGACGATGGCGAGGGTCAGCAGGAACGCCCGGATGCCGGCCGGCAGATGGGTGCCGATGACGGCCAGGACGCCCAGCGCGAAGGCGATGTCGGTGGCCATCGGCACGGCCCAGCCGCTCAGCCGCCCGCCGCCGGCCAGGTTCGTGGCGAGGTAGAAGAGCGCCGGGACGGCCATGCCCGACAGCGCGGCGACCACGGGCAGCGCGGCGGCGGCCGGATTGCGCAGCTCCCCTGTGACCAGTTCCCTCTTCAGCTCGATGCCGGCGACGAAGAAGAAGAGCGTGAGGACGCCGTCGGAAGCCCAGTGCTCCACGGACAGGTCGAGGCCGAGCGCGGGGATGCCGAAGTGGAAGGAGCGTACGGCCTCGTAGGAGTCGCTCAGCGGTGTGTTCGCCCAGATCAGTGCCACGAGCGCCGCGGCCAGCAGCACCATGCCGCCGACGGTCTCGGTGCGCAGCGCCTCGGTCAGCCAACGGCGTTCCCGCGCGGAGGGACGGGAGAAGAGCGGGGCAGTGCGGGGGCGGGAGCTGTCCGGCATCTGTGCGTCTCCGGGGTCGGGAGCGGCGTAGACGCTCGTAAGCGCCGCCGACCAGACTTCCCGGCACACCCTCGCACGTCGATCTTGACGTGGTACGGACACCGTACCCTCCCCTCCTGTTCTCGTCATCTGATGCTTCTCGCGCAGCTCGCATACGCTGTGGCCGCAGCTCAGGAGACGTACGGACACTGGCCGTGAGGCGGAGCGGGGAGTGGGAGCGATGGCCGGCATCGGACCAGAAGGAGAGCCCGGGGGACGGGCGAACCAGTCCGGCGGGTCCGGCGCGGGCACCGGGGCTGCCGCCGACGGCGGGGACGGCCGCGAGGACGAGGACTTCGTCGGCGACTACCCGCGGCTGCTGGCCGAGGTGTCGCAGACGGGGCGGCTGCTGCGCAGGGACGAGCTGGACGGCTTCCGCGCCCTGGGCGAGAGGGCCGCCGAGCGGGGCCTGCACCTGCGCGAGCTCGTCGGCCTCTACCTGGGACAGACGCGCCGGCTGTGGGGGGAGCTGCCGGGTGTCGCCCGCGCGGGCACGGCCGGGGAGCGTGCCCGGACGGGCGATGCGCTCCTCGGCGCGGTCGAGGCGGCGGTGAGCGCGCTCGGCGAAGGGCACGAGCACGCCCAGCGGCTCGCGATGCGGCAGGAGGAGAACGAGCGGCGGGAGTTCGTCGACGACCTGCTCTACGGGCGCAGCGACATGGGACGGCTGGCGGAGCGGGCCCAGCGTTTCGGGCTGCGGCTCGCGGGCGTCCACGCGGTGGCGGTGGCGGCCGGTTCCGAGAGGTACGACGACGTGCACCGCACTGTCCGGCGTATCGAGCGGGAGCTGCTGGGCCGCTTCGGAGCGCGGGATGTGCTGCTGGCCACCAAGGACGGGCGCCTGGTGTGCATCGCCTCCAGCAACGACCGTGACGTGCTCGACCACTTCGCGAAACTCGCCGAGCATCCGGGCGCCGGGTATCCGGCGGCGGAGAGGGTCGCGGTCGGCCGGGAGCACTCGGGTGCGGGCGGCGTGGTGCGCAGTTACGAGGAGGCTCTGGGCACGCTCGAACTCGCAGGCCAACTGGGCCTCGAAGGCGTGCGGTTGAGCGCTTCGGAGCTGCTGGTCTTCCCGGTGCTGCTGCGGGACCGCGCGGCGATGGCCGACCTGGTCGGGACGGTGCTGGGGCCGTTGACGAAGGCGCGGGGCGGTGCGGCGCCCCTGCTGGAGACGCTCTCTGTCTGCGCGGCGGCGGGCTACGTCAACGCCGAGGCGGCACGTCGGCTGGGACTGAGCGTCCGCACGCTCTCCTACCGGCTGGAGCGCATCCGCACCCTGACGGGTTATTCGCCCGCCGAACCGCTGCAGCGCTTCACTCTGGAGGCGGCGGTCATGGGCGCGCGCCTGCTGGGGTGGCCCGAGAACGAACTGTGACGGGCCGTCGCGTCTGCGGTTCCCGCGCGGGGAGCCCGGCACGGTCCGGCCACTGCTGGTCCGCCTGCCGACGTGTACGGAACCGGGCGCTGCCGACGTGCGCCCCGGACATCAACCGGCGTTGAAAATTGCCGGGTTCTGGCAATGTGCGCTTGCACTCACCAGTGTCACGATGTGCGTGCGCCGCAACCGGCCGGGAAGGCCGGGAGGACGGGCGGAGCCGTATCGCTCTCCCCCCTCCCGGCCGGCGGCCGGGCTCCGGGCCACGGGCTTCGTGCTGGTGGGACGGGGTGAGCCGATGCCCTCGACGGGGGTGAGGGCATCGGCTCCGGCGCGTCGACGGGGTGCGCGGGGAGGGGGTGTGCGGCCCGGGGGACGGTGCGGGGGTGCCGTGTGAGCCACTGGCTCTGGCGGTCGCCGGTTTCCGGGTCGGCGCACTTGTGTCGTCCGGTCCGCCGAGGTTCCCGGGGGGTGAATCTCTGCGGGCCGGACGCACGGAGGGCCCGGAGGAGTCCGGCAGCAGCCGGACGCGCCGCGGCCCGCGCTCTCGGGGGAATGAGCGCGGGCCGCGGCCGTACCGGAGCGCAGCACGGGGCTGCGCGCGTCGCAGGGGTGCGGCCTCAGCCGACCTGCAGCTTCTGACCCGGAAGGATCAGGTCGACGTCGCCGCCGATGACGGACTCGTTGTCCTCGTACAGCTGCTTCAGGCCGACGCCGTGGGAGGACGCGATGGAAGCCAGGGTGTCCCCGGGCTTCACGGTGTAGCCGCCCTCGCCGGCTCCCTGTGTCTCGTGGTTCGGCTCGCTCTGCTGCGAGCCGGAGTCCGTACCGGAGTCCTGGCCGTCGCCGCTGCCGGGGTCGACCTCGGCGGGAGCGCCGCCGGAGGTCAGGCCGCCCTCGCCCGCGCAGGCCCAGGCGCCCGGACCCTGCTGGTCGAGCAGCTTCTCGGCGGTGGCGATCTGTTGTTCCTTGCTCGCCTGGTCGGCGCGTGGCGCGTACTGCGTACCGCCGGCGGCCTGCCAGCTCGATGCGGAGAACTGCAGGCCGCCGTAGTAGCCGTTGCCGGTGTTCGCCTGCCAGTCGCCGCTGGATTCGCACTCGGCGACCTTCTCCCAGGTGCCGACGGAGGCGGCCTGCGCGCCGGGCGCGGTCACCATAGGGAGGGCGACAGCGGCACCGGCGACACCGGTGAGGACGGCGAGGCGTGCGGCCTTGACGGGCCCACGGTCACGGCCCTTGCCGGAGAACAGCATGGTGAAAGTTCCTAACGATCGCGGTGTCCGCCACAGGGTTCGTGGCGAACGTTCGAGCGGTGGCGACCGTAAGCACACGTGACCGGAGGGGCAAAACCGTCAAGAGTGATCCATCAGTTGACGGAAGCTGTCAAGAACCACCATCTGTGCAGGTCAACTTGAGAGGTGCGAAGCGGACAATCGGACGTCGGTGGGGCGCACCGGAGAGAAGGGTCACACTGTCCGCAAGTCGTGTGCGCGATATGGGAGTTGTCCGGGCGCGGTCGGCCAAGGGGCCGAGGAGCCGGCGTGTGCGCCGTGGTTCTCGCGGGTGCAGCGGCCCGCGTGCTCAGCCCGCTCTTTCGCGGACGACGCGGGCGATGTCGAGCCGCTGCACAGCCCGTACGGCCGGGATCTGTGACAGCAGCGAAGCGCCCGCCACCGCGAGACCGGCCCCCGTCGCGAGGGGCCACCCGATCTCCAGTTCCAGCGACAGCATGTCGCTGTTGAAGGAGTTCAGGAACTGCCACGCCGCGGCGAACCCCGCGGCGAGGCCGACCGGCACCGCCAGCAGCGTGGCGGCCAGGTTCTCGGCGGCGAGCAGTGCGGCGATGCGGCGCAAGGACACGCCCGAGGCGCGGAGTGTGGCCAACTCGGCCGTACGTTCGGCGATGTTGACGGTCATCGTCACGTAGACGACGGTCAGTGCCAGCACTCCGCCGAGGAGCAGCATCACGCCCACGAACACCCAGAACAGCGCCATGTAGCGGTCGATCTGCCGCTCCACGGCCTGGGAATCGGCGTAGGCGACGACGCCCTCGACCGCTGTGGCGGCCTGACGGACCCGGTCCGGGTCGGGCGCGTCCGCACCCGGAGCGAAGCGCAGCGCGTATCCGTTGGCCGGTGTGCCCGTCGCCTCCTCGACGGTGGCCCGCGTGGCGTAGAGCGCCGAGCCCATCGGTTCGTCGACGAGTCCGGCGAGCCGCACCTGCTTCTTCCGGCCGTCGGCGGCGCGCAGGACGACGCGGTCGCCGGGCGAGAGGTGCAGTCGGTCCGCGAGGCCCTTCCCCGCCAGGACGCCGCCGTCCGCGGGCAGCCGGCGCTCCCCGCCGCCCGGCGTACGGAATCCGTGCATCCCCGTTCCAGGGCTGTATCCCGTCAGCGAAGTGCTGTACGAGCCGTCGCCGCCCCCGGCCGTGACCTGGACGGTCGTCACGGACTCGACAGCCTCCACCCCGTCGATGCCGCGCAGCGCCCGCCGCGGGTCCGGTGCGCGCGGGTCCGCGGTGACGGTGGCGTCCTCACGCTGCACTTCGCCGAACTGCACGTCCATGGCAGCCTTCATGCTGCCGGCCATGCCGGCCGAGGTGAGCACGAGCACGAGCGCCAGCACGCTGCCCAGCATCGTCGCGAGAGTGCGACGCCGGCTGCGGCCCAGTTCGCGCAGGGAGAGCCGGAGCGTCAGCGGCAGCAGGCGGGCACGCGCCAGCGCCCTGTCCCACCGCCCCGGTTGCCGCAGCGAGCCGCCGTCACCGCGCATGGCCTCGGCAGGGGCGGTCCTCGTCGTGGCCCATGCCGGGGCCGCGCCGCCCACCAGCCCGACGAGCACTCCGAAGAGCGCGCCCGTCACCATCACACCCGGACGGTGCTCGACCAGCGTGTAGGGAATCCCGATCTCGGCGGTGTAGGCGTGCGTCATCGCCGTCGTCGCCGCTGCGCCCAGCGCGACGCCCAGCACGGCGCCGCCCGTGCCGGCGAGCACGCCGTGCCCGAGGTAGTGCCGTGCCACGGTCGTCCGCGGCACCCCGGCGGCGAGGAACGTGGCGATCACCTTCCGCTCGGCGAGCACCAGGCGGGTGATCAGGACGTACGCGGCGACGGCTGCCGCGGCGAGGAACAACACCGGGAAGGCGACGGAGAGTTGGGAGAACCCCTTGAGGTCCTCGTTGAGGGCCGAGTGGGAGGGGTGTTCCGAGCGGGGCTGCACCTCGGAGGCTCCGGCGGCGCGCATCCGCTCCGCGACACGCTCCTCGGCGCCGCCCCCGCCGTCACGGGCGCCGGCGGTCAGACGTACCAGGGTCTGACTCGTCATGGAAGCGCCGCCCGCGAGCTTCCGCAGGGACGGCTGGGGCGCGAAGACCACGGCGAAGCTGTGCGGGTCGCCCACCACTTGCTGACGGCTCAGGGCCGGCCAGAGGTACTCGGGCGAGTCGGCCACGCCCCGAACGGTCACCGTGTGCCAGCGCTCACCGTCGAAGATCTCCGAAGAGTCGCCGGGGGCGAGGCCGAAGGTCTCCGCGGTGTGCCGCTCGATCAGGACGCCGTGGTCGTCGCCGCGCCTCGGGTAGTGCCCCGCGATCACGTCGACCTTGTTGACGGCCGGCTGCGCACCGGGCGGCAACCCGGCGACACGGCCGAGCAGTTCATCGTCCCCGAAGCGCACCGGCGCCCGTCCCTGGGTGCGGGTGGCGACGTCCGACACACCGTGTTCCGCGCGTGCCGCGGCGGCGACTTCCGACGGGTCGCCGCCGGAGGCCGTCAGGTCCGCGAAGTGCATGCGGGAGTAGGTGTGTTCGTAGCTGGAGCCGAGGTTGCGGTAGGCGTCGTAGCCGGCGACGAAGAGCATCACGCCGATCAGCACGGTCACCCCTACGGCGGCGAACTGCGGCAGCCGGCGCCGAAGATCACGCCTGGTCTTCGTCAGCAGGATCCGGTTCACGGCGGCTCACCACTCCACAGCGGCGACGTCGGCGGGGGCGGCGTCGACCTCGACCGATTCCACCCGGCCGTCCCGCATGGTCACCACGCGGTGGGCGATCTGCGCGATGGCGGCGTTGTGCGTGACCATCAGCACGCCCCTGCCCTCCCGGTTGGTCTGCTGGAGCAGCCGCAGGACCGACTTGCCCGTGGCGACGTCGAGTGCTCCCGTGGGCTCGTCGGCGAGCAGCAGATCGGGGTCGGTGGCAAGGGCGCGGGCTATCGCGACGCGCTGCTGCTGACCGCCGGAGAGCTGCGCGGGGAAGGAGTCGAGCCGGTCGCCGAGCCCGACGGACTCCAGCAGCCCCACCGCCTCCCGGCGTTCGCCGCGGCCGGTGAGTTCGACCATGACCTCGACGTTCTCGCGGGCCGTCAGAGTGGGTACGAGGTTGAAGAACTGGAAGACGAATCCGATGTGTTCACGCCGGAAACCGGCCAGTTCGCGGGGGCGGCGCCCCGTCAGTTCCACCCCCGAGACCTCGGCGGAACCGCCGTCCGGCGCTTCGATCCCACCGAGGACGTTCAGCAGTGTCGTCTTCCCCGAGCCGCTCGGGCCGAGCACGACGACCAGTTCTCCGGGCTCGACGTGCAGATCGACCCCTCGCAGGGCGTGGACGGCGGCCTCACCGGCTCCGTAGGTCTTGGTCACGCCGCGGAGCCGGACGCCCCCGCGGGCAGCCGGCGCGGCGGCAGCTCCGGCGGCTGCTCCGGCAGCGGCTCTGACCGTGCCGGCCGGGTTCGCGACGGCGTCGCCGCCGGTCGGGGTCGTACGTGCCACGGGTACCTCCTCGGATGGATGTGGTGCGGGTGCTGCGGAGGGGCGCTGCGGGCGCCGTCCTCCGGCGTGGCCGTGCCGCGGGACTTCAGCCCCGGCCGGTTCCGTCCCGGGCGCCGGCGAGCCTGGCGAGCTGGTCCGTCACGGAGATCTCCGCGAGCGCGGGGTCGATCAGGCGGTGGAGCACGAGCCCGTCGAGCGCGGCACCGAGCAGTACGGCGGTCGCCTCGTAGTGCTCGTCCGCGCGGGCCGGTGCCTCGGCTCCGTCCGTCAGGCCGCCCCCTGCGGACGGGGCGTCGACAGATCTGAGCCAGTCGGCGACCGCCCTCCGCCACACGCCCAGTAGCTCCGCCAGCTCTCCGCGGAGCCGCTCGACACGGGTCGAGGCGAGCAGCATCTCGCTGAAGAGGATCGTCGAGGGGTCGGCAGCGGAGTAGGACGACATCATCTCCAGCACCTGCGTGACGCCCTCGCCCGGATCGGCGGTCGCGGAAAGCAGTTCCGCCGCCGAGTCGACCTCGCGCCGGGCGGCGGCCAGCGAGGCTTCGACGAGCAGGTCCTCGACCGTGCGGAAGTGGTAGTGCACCAGCCCCGGGCGCAGACCTGCCCGGTCGGCCGCACGCCGTGTCGTCACCGCGCCCCAGCCGTCCTCGACGATGAGCTGCGCAGCGGCGTCGAGCAGGCGCTGCCGCGTCTCCTGGCCGCGTTCCGACGAGGTCGGGGTCATCTTCACTCCAACTGGGGCTTGCACCGTCTGGGGGTCACGTCTTGGGCGTACGTCTTGGGCATCTGCATTGGACGTACGTATTGGGCGTACGTCTTGGGCGAACGTCCAAAACTATAGCCGTGCCGAGCACGGGTGCGCCAGCCCCGGCCTCCGAGGCCTCCGGCAGCGATCTTGCAGGCGGCCCGGCCGTGCCAGAATGAGCTGATCGGACGGGCAGAGGCCGGGGGATGGTCGGGACGTGACGGAGATCCGTGCTTTCGAGGAGGCCGACCGCCCGGCTTTGCGCGAGCTCTTCAGCCGGGCGGGCGAGGGCGCCCCTACCGCCTCGCTCTGGGGCCACGAGGAGTCGGAAGCGGCGATCTACCTCGCCCCGTACATGGACCTGGTGCCGGACTCGCTCTTCGTGGCGGACGTCCACGGCGAACTGGTGGGGTATCTGGCGGGCTGCCTGGACACCTCGGCGTTCCCCGGCCAGGGCGACCTCATGACCGAGGCCATCCGCAAGCACCGGTTGATCTTCCGGCGCCGGCCCGCGGCCTTCTTCGCGCGGAGCATGGCCGACCTGGCGCGGGCCGCGGTCCGCCGGGAGCCCACCGCGGACGACTTCGTCGACGACCGGTGGCCTGCGCATCTGCACATCAACGTGGCGTCCGCGGCGAGGGGCACAGGTGCCGCGGACGGCCTGATGAACCGCTGGTTCGAGCGGCTGAGAGAGACCGGCTCGCGCGGATGCCACCTGCAGACCGTCGTCGAGAACACCAGGGCAGTGCGGTTCTTCCAGCGCATGGGTTTCACCGAGTACGGTCCGGCGCCCGCCGTCCCGGGCCTGCGGCACGACGGGAAGCGCGTGCACCAGCGGACGATGGTGTGGAGCCCGGAGGTTCCCCCTCACGGTGGGTCCCGGAGCGGGAGCGGAAACAACTCGCCGCAGGAGTCCGGCAGTTCCTGACGGGAACCTTCGTCTCAGCCGGCGGTGCCGAAGTTCGCTTCGACCTGGCGGACTTCCGCCGCGCTGGGATACGGGTTGGTGCAGCGCGTCCCCGGCGACTTGCCGGACATCAGGCTGGAGCACGGGCCGGGCTGCCTGTCCTCGAGCCCGAGCAAGTGGCCGAACTCGTGCGCCACCACTCGTGCCGGGTCGTGTCCCTGGTTGAGCGCCTCGCGGCCGATCTCGACGGTCCCGCGGCCGAGGGTCAGGCCCGCCGGGTCGGCGCCAGGCCAGCCTCTGACGACGACGATGCGGATGCCCGCCTTCTCGCCGCCGGAGGCGGGCCGCAGGCGGACGTTGCGCATCCGGTCGTTCCACGATGCCGCCGCGGTGCGTATCGCGTCCGCGTACTCGCCTGCCGAGCGGGCGTCGTAGGTCACGACCGACGCGTCCCCCGACCCCTGGCCGGACGTGCCCGTCCGCGGTGCGGTCCGCGGGACGGCGCCGACCACGTCGTCCACGGGCCAGACCGCCGCGCTGCCTTCGCCGTCACCGCCCTGCCGGACGGAGGCTCCCGTACCGGCCGACTCACCGATGTCGCCCTTCCCCCGTGTGTCCGTTCCGTCGCGGCTCACGCCGGACGAGTCCTGGCCGGGGCGTGTCCCGGCCGAGTCCCCCAGCTCCCCGTCGATGGAGGTGGCGCTCCCGACCTCCGGAGCGGGGGCGCCTTGGGGTTCCTCGGTGCCGCAGGCTGCCAGGGCCAGCATCGCCAGGGGCATGCATGCCGTCGCCCGTCTGTTCAGTCCGCTACGCATCGGTGCATCTCCCTGCAGGGTCAGGTCCGTTGTCAAGGGGGGTGCCTGCTGCGGGGCTCGGAGCACTGCCTGATGAGGCGGTCCCGCAGTTGTTCGCCACTCACCGGCGGAGCGGGGGATCCGCTTCCTGCCGGGTGAGTTGATGTGCATGACATTACTAGCGGGTCGGATGGCTCTTGGCGGGGGATTCGTGTCACCTCACACAAGGAAGCGAATTTCACGCACAGAGGGGCCGGAGGGCAGACGGAAGGGCGGCTGTCCTCCACCGGCTCGGCCGCCCCCTGCCGCCCGCATCCCACCCGCTGCCCCCGGCACCTTCCTCCGGCCCGCTCCCGTCCTGTGCCGCGGCGTCGCGCTGTCGGCAGCCGCCCGGAGCAGAAGTCTCCCGGGGGCGTCAGTGCCTGCTGGCCGGCCGTCGTCCCGGGGGCTGTTTCGGCTCGGGACGGTGCGGTGGCCGCTGGATCTTCCGCCGGCGCGGTTCGTCGCAGATCACGGTGAAGCGCTCGCCGTAGTGACAGATCTCCATCGGCGAGCCCTGCACCAGCGTGTAGGTGGCGGCGGAGTCCTCGATCTCCATCCGCAGCCGCCGGCCCTTCACCTGTACCGAGAAGGCGAGCCGGGACAGCCGCTCCGGCAGCTTGGGCGAGAACTCGAGGAGGCCGTCGTAGTGCCGCATGCCGCCGAAGCCCTGGACCAGCGCGATCCAGGTGCCGGCGAGAGAGGCGATGTGCAGTCCGTCGCGGGTGTTGTTCTCCAGGTCGGCGAGGTCCATCAGCGCCGCTTCGCCCAAGTAGTCGTAGGCGAGGCGCAGATGGCCGACTTCGGCCGCCATCACCGACTGCCAGCACGCCGAGAGCGAGGAATCCCGCACGGTCAGCTGCTCGTAGTACTCGAAGTTGCGGGCCTTCTGCCCGGCGTCGAACATCTCGCCGCGCTTGCACATGACGAGGACGAGGTCGGCCTGCTTGACGACCTGCTTGCGGTACAGATCGAAGTAGGGGAAGTGCAGCATCAGCGGGTACTGGTCGGGTGCGGTCCCCGCGAAGTCCCACACCTGGTGACCGGTGAAGCCCGCCGACTGCTCGTGCACGCGCAGATCCTCGTTGTAGGGCAGGGCGACCGCGTCGGCGGCGTCACGCCAGGCGGCTGCCTCCTCGTCGTCGACGCCGAACGCCGCCGCCGCCTCCGGGTGCTGCTCGATGATGTTCGCGGCCTGCCGCAGATTCTCCCGCGCCATCAGATTCGTGTAGACGTTGTCGTCCGCGACGGCGCTGTACTCGTCCGGGCCGGTGACTCCGTCGAAGTGGAAGGCGCCCTGGTGGTCGTGGTGGCCGAGGGAGTGCCAGAGCCGGGCGGTCTCCACCAGGATCGGCACGCCCGTCTCCCGCTGGAACTCCTCGTCCCCCGTCGCCTCGACGTAGCGCACCACGGCGTCGGCGATGTCGGCGTTGACGTGGAAGGCTGCCGTGCCGGCCGGCCAGTACGCCGAGCACTCGGAGCCGTCGATCGTCCGCCACGGGAACACGGCGCCCCGCAGGCCCAGTTGCTCCGCGCGGGCACGGGCCGCGGGCAGTGTGTCGTGACGCCACCGCAGCGCCTCGGCCACCGAATGGGGCGAGGTGTAGGTCAGCAGGGAGAGCACGAACGTCTCGGTGTCCCAGAAGGAGTGGCCGTCGTAGCCGGACCCCGTCAGCCCCTTCGCCGGGACCGCCCGCTGTTCGGCGCGGGCACCCGCCTGGAGCACGTGGAACAGACCGAAGCGCACGGCCTGCTGGATCTCCGCGTCGCCGTCGACCTCGACATCCGAACGCCCCCAGAAGTCGTCGAGATACGTGCGCTGCTGATCGGCCAGCCCCTGCCAGCCCGTGCTGCGCGCCCCCGCGAGGGCGGCGTCGACCTGGTCGCGTACGGCGGGCAGTGAGCGGACGCTGGACCAGCCGTAGGAGACCATCTTCTCCAGCCGCAGCGGCTCTCCCGGCTTGAGCACCGAAGTGACCGTGAGACGGCTGACGTTCTCCCCGCTCTCACTCGAAGTGCGAGTGGAATCAGGCCCGTTGACGACGTGATCGGCTGCGGCGGCGACCCGCAGTCCGCTGCGGCGGGTGGAGTGCACGAGGCGCAGCCGGTGTCCCGAGGCGAGGTTCTCCTCCGGCTCCAGCGGCGATTCCAGCGCGGCGGCCGTACGCGGATCACCGGGGGTGTGGGGGAGTTGCTCGTTGGTGACGAGTTCGGACTGGATGACGACGCGGACCTCGTCGTCCAGCGGCTCCACCTCGTAGGCGACCGCGGCGATGGCGCGCTGGGTGAAGGAGACCAGGCGTGTCGAGCGCACCCGCACGGTTCTCCCCGCCGGGGAGGTCCACTCGCAGGTGCGGCGCAGCAGCCCGTTGCGGAGGTCGAGTACGCGCTCGTGGGAGCGGAGCCGTCCGTAGCGCACGTCGAACGGCTCGTCGTCGACGAGCAGGCGGATGATCTTGCCGTTGGTGATGTTGATGACGGTCTGGCCGGACTCGGGGTAGCCGTAGCCCGCTTCGGCGTACGGCAACGGGTGCAGTTCGTGCACCCCGTTGAGGTACGCGCCGGGCAGCCCGTGCGGTTCGCCCTCGTCGAGGTTGCCGCGCCAGCCGACGTGGCCGTTGGAGAGCGCGAAGACGGACTCGCTCTGCGGCAGCACGTCCAGATTGAGCGCCGTCTCGCGCAGGAGCCAGGGCTCGCAGGCGTAGGCGCGGTGCGTGATCATGAACTTTCCTCCAGCTCGGCCAGGTCTTCGACGACTGTGTCGGCTCCGTGGCGGCGCAGGGCCTCGGCCTGGCCGACGCGGTCGACTCCGACCACGTAGCCGAAGCGGCCCGCGCGGCCCGCGTCCATTCCCGCCTGGGCGTCCTCGAAGACGGCGCAGGCGGCGGGCGCCTCCCCGAGGTCCTGAGCCGCGGCGAGGAACGTGTCGGGAGCGGGTTTGCCGGGCAGCCCGCGCTCGCGGGCCACCACGCCGTCGATCCGGACGTCGAACATGTACTCGATGCCGACTGAGGCGAGGATGTCCCGGCAGTTGGCGCTGGAGGAGACCACGGCTGTCTTCAGCCCGGCCTCACGCACCGCACCCAGATAGCGGACCGAACCGGGGTACGCCTCGACGCCGTCCTCGTGGATCTTCGTCAGCAGCAGCTCGTTCTTGCGGTTGCCCAGCCCGTTGACGGTCTCCTCGCCGGGGGAGTCGTCCGGCGATCCCTCGGGCAGGTCGATGCCGCGGGAGGCGAGGAAGGTGCGGACGCCGTCGGCGCGCGGGCGCCCGTCGACGTACTGGCCGTAGTCGTCGTCGTCGAAGGGACGGAACCCGTCGCCCTCGCGGCGCCCGAGGAAGTCGTCGAACATCTCCTTCCACGCGGCGGCGTGGACCACGGCCGTCCTGGTGATCACCCCGTCGAGGTCGAACAGGCAGGCGCGGATTGACTGAGGCAGGCCCGGCGTCGTCATGCGGAGCCGGGTCCCCGCCCGGCGGCGGTTGCATGCCTGCCCGAAGGGCGATTCGCGTGACGGCCGAACGGCGGCATCACCGCCGCACGGCACCGCGCCCGTGGCGGGGAGGGTCTGCCGGGCCCCGTTTCCGGGGTGCGGCCGGTGCGCCGGTACGAGCGCCCGAGTGCTGTGGCCGGGAAGGTCTGCCGGGCGTCGCGAGCCGGTGTACTTCCCGGTCGCCACTGAGCCGGATGCCTACGGCGCTGCCCGAGCCATGCTGCCCGGAGACCCCCGCACGGAGGCTCCTGCCCGAAGGCCCCCGAACGCTTCGGGCGAGGCCGATGTCCGCCGCACGCGGGAAGCGGGCGCCGTCGGGCCGGTCGCTGCACACGGCACGGCAGCACACTCAGCAGCACTCACCGCGGTGAACGGCACACGTCCCGGCCTCAGTCGAGGCACCGGCCCGCCGCCGTGCCGTCAGCCGAGCAACTCGACTTCGGCCAGCGTGGCTTCGCGGGAGGGCACGAGCCTGTAGTGCCGGTACGTGCCGGGGTCCGCGATCTCGAAGACACGGGTCTGGCGGTCCCAGCGGAACGTCTCGTCCTTCCTGCGGTCCACCGTCTTCCACTTCTTCCCGTCGCGGGAGCCCTCCAGCACCCAGCGGCGAGGGGCGTCCTTCCTGTCCGCCGCCGAGGTGAGCGTGTAGGACGTGACCCGCTCGTCGTGCGAGCCGGGCCGGACGTCCAACTCCGCTTCCGAGAAGGGGGTTTCACTCTCGGAGGTGTTGTCCAGGAGCGGCTTGTCCTTGCCGGGGGCCGTCACGTCGCCCGGTGGCGCGGGCACCTCGTCGCCCTTCGTGATGGAGGACGGCGCGTTCTTCTCGCCGGTGCCCCACTTCGAGGGCTCGGGCCCCATGTCGAACTCCAGCGTGCCGCCCCGGGCCAGCAGCTTGTGCGGAAGCGAAGTGGAGTGCCAGGGCTTGCCGTTGACCCGCAGCCCCTGCACGTAGACGTTCCGGGCGTTGTTGCGCGGGGCCTCGACCACCAGGTCGCGGCCGTTCTCGAGGTGCACGGTCGCCTTCCTGAACAGCGGGGAGCCGACGGCGTACTCGGGAGATCCCATCACCAGCGGATAGAAACCCAGCGCACTGAAGACGTACCACGCGGACATCTCGCCGTTGTCCTCGTCGCCGGGGTAGCCCTGCCCGATCTCGCTGCCGAGGTAGAGGCGCGAGAGGACGTCCCTGACCTTCTTCTGCGTCTTCCAGGGCTGCCCGGCGGCGTCGTAGGTGTAGGCGGCGTGGTGCGAGGGCTGGTTGCTGTGCCCGTACATCCCCATGCGTACGTCGCGGGCCTCGGTCATCTCGTGGATGACGTTCCCGTAGGACCCGGCGAATTCCTTCGACGCGGTCTCCGGAGTGGCGAAGTAGGTGTCCAGCTTCTTCGCGAGCCCTTTTCTGCCGCCGTAGAGATTGGCGAGGCCCTTGGTGTCCTGCGGTGCGGTGAAGGCGAAGCTCCACGCGTTGGTCTCGGTGTAGTCGTGGCCCCACACCCGCGGATCGAACTTTCCGGGCGGAAGGCGCCATTCGCCCTGGGCGTCCTTGCCCTGGAAGAAGCCGACATTGTCGTCGAAATGCTTCACATAGTTCCGGGCCCGGCCGAGGAAGTACTCCGATTCGGCCTTGTAGCGCGGCTTGTGGGTCTTCTCGTAGAGCGACCTTCCCATGCGGGCGATGCCGAAGTCGTTGAGATATCCCTCCAGCGCCCAGGACATGCCCTCCTTCGTCGCGGTGCTGGTGTAGCCGAGGAAGGGCGAGGTCGCCATGCCCTTGCGGCCCACTCCCGGCTCCGGCGGCGCGACGGTCGCGTTCTTCACCGCCGCGTCGTACGCCGCCTCGGCGTCGAACTCGACGCCCTTGCCGTACGCGTCGGCGAAGGCCACGTCGGAAGAGGTGCCGGTCATCAGGTCCGCGTAGCCGGGCGAGGACCACCGGGAGATCCAGCCGCCGTCCTTGTACTGCTGCACGAACCCGTCGGCCATCCGCCCGGCACGACGGGGGGTGAGCAGGGAGTACGCCGGCCACGTCGTGCGGTAGGTGTCCCAGAAGCCGTTGTTGACGTACATCCCGCCGTCGACGATCTTCGAGCCCGTGTGCGTGGGCGTGTCCTCACCGGTCGGTTCCGAGAACGGGCTGGCGTAACGCAGCCGCGAACCGACCCGCTCCGCACCGGAGTTGGGGTAGAGGTAGAGCCGGTACAGGCTGGAGTAGAGCGTGGTCAGCCGGTCCCGGCCGGCGCCCTCGACCTCGATGCGTCCCAGCAGGTCGTCCCATTTGCGCTGCGCGCGGTCCCGCGTGCGGGAGAACGAGGCGCCGGACGGTATCTCCCGCGCCAGGTTCGCCTTCGCCTGTTCGACGCCGATCAGCGAGGTCGCGATGCGCATGGTGACCGTACGGTCCGGGCCCGGCCGGAAGCGCAGATAGCCGGTGACGTCCTTGCCGCCCCCGCCCTCCAGCCTGCCGCCGCCGGTGACGGCGGAGTCGAACTCCGCGTACACGAACATGCGGGTGGCGCCCGTCGACAGCTTGCTCCTGACGTCGGAGAAGCCGCTGACCGTTCCCTTCTCCTCGTCGAGGGTCAGGCCGCCGTGGTTGTCGACGTTGTCGAAGATGAGGTTCGCGTCGTCACCCGGGAAGGTGAAGCGCATCATCGCCGCGTGGTCGGTCGGCGTGATGTGCGTCTTCAGCCCGTTGTCGAAGGTGACGCCGTAATGATGCGGCCGCGCGGTCTCGTTGTCGTGGCTGAAGGGCAGCTCGCGGGCCTTGCGGGACGCGTCGGGCCTGCCGGCGGCCGTGGACGGCATGACCTGGAACGTCTGCCGGTCGCCCATCCAGGGGCTCGGCTGGTGGCTGGCGCTGAAGGCCTGCAGGGTGGGCCTGTTGTCCTCGTTGTTCTTGCGCGCGTATTCGTAGAGCCAGTCCGTGGACCCCGCATCGGTCACGGGCGTCCAGAAGTTGAAGCCGCCTGGAACCGCGGTGGCGGGGAAGGTGTTGCCCCGGGAGAAGTCGCCGCTGGAGAGCGTGCCGCGCGTGGTCCGCACGTAGTCGGACGGGTGGGCGTTCTGCTTCTCGGGTGCCTTCGCCGCGATGGAGACGTCGTCGACCCATCCCCGGAAGGCGGCGTCGCCCTTCGGGGAGTCGTAGGCCACCAGCACCCGGTCGACCGTCTTGCCCGCCGCGACGGCGCCGATCCGCGACTCGCGGTTGTTCCACTGGTTCGCGTACAGCGTCCTGGCCGCTGCCTGGCCCTGCGGCGTCAGCTTCGCGCCGTGCTGGTCCGTCGCGCCGAGGTCGCTCAGGTAGGTGCCGTCGGTGAAGGCGAGGTCGAGGGCGGCGTGGGTGGCCGGATAGTCCTGATCGGTCTTCGGGAGTTCGGGATAGAGCTTGTACGAGAGCGACGTACGCGGTGTGACCCGGACGTCCACGTCGAAGACTCGGTTGTAGGAGTAACCAGGACCGCTCGCGGTGTGCTTGCCCGCGTAACGCAGCGAGTGCCTGCCGGTGAAGCCCGCGTCCTTCTTCGCGGTGGGGGACTCGGCGGGGCCGGTGTCCGTGTGGCTGCTCATCCCCTCGGAACCGGGTTCCGACTCGCGCTCGACGCCGTTGGTCTTCTTCTCGCCGCCCGGGGTGGTCTCGACGCTGTCCCTCCAGCCAGGGCGGGGGTCGTCCGGCTCGAAGGACGAGCGGAAGCTCTCAGGTGCGGCCGGCTCGGGCGGGGCCGCCACAGCGGGGCCCTGAGCGCTCATCGCGAGCGCGGTGACCACGAGAAGGACCGCTGAGAGAAGGGCCGTGGGCCTTGCCGGACCGCTGAGTCTTCGGCTGCGCTCCCGCACGTGACCCTCTCTCCTGGGGTTGACATCGTTGTCCGACGGTGGTCCAGAGGAACAGTAATGTCGGCGTGGCGTGTGATGTCAAGAGCGCCCGGAAGTATCCGTACTTGGAATCCGGGTGGCCCGGCCGGGAAGCGGCACGGCCGGGCCACCCGGAAGATCAGAGCCAGCCGCGTTTGTTCGCGATGCACGCGGCGTCGAAACGGTTGCGGCCGCCCAGTTTCTTGATTGCGCTGGAGGTGAGATTGCGGACCGTGCCGGGGGAGAGGAAAAGCTCCGCCGCTATCTCCCTGACGGGCGCTCCGTCCGCGGTCAGACGCAGCACCTCACGCTCCCTGTCGCTGAGCGACTGCTGGG
Organism: Streptomyces ovatisporus; assembly: GCF_042653885.1. Lineage (NCBI taxonomy): Bacteria > Bacillati > Actinomycetota > Actinomycetes > Kitasatosporales > Streptomycetaceae > Streptomyces > Streptomyces ovatisporus. The sequence goes on along the minus strand of NZ_JBHSFH010000003.1, from coordinate 671,319 downwards.
CGGGCGAGGGCTGACGGATCACGGTGGCGTCGATGCTGGTGCAGTTGGCGACGAGGCTCTTTATCGCACGTACCAGGTGAGTCAGTCCCGCATTGTCGGGAACGACGCTGAAAACCCCGTTTGCGGGGACACGCTCCATGGTGCCTCTGCCGGGATCTGTGCCTATGACGGCGATTCCGCACTGGGGGGCGACGGCCCGCAGTTCGTCTGCGAGGGAGAGTTCGTCACTGCTTGACGAGACCGAACCGAGAACCGTGACTGCGGGGAGTAAACGCACGACCGTGGGGACTATTTCCCGGCTGTCATTGACGATCTCCACGACATCGAAGTCGTTGACGTGCCTGAGTGTTTCAGCGATAGCTTCCGAAAACAGACGTCTCTCATCGCCGATAACAATACGAGTACTCATTTGTAAAGTCCCCCGTCGAGGCCCACAGGTCAGTAGCCCAGCGCCTCCGTACTTTTTCATATTCAGAATGAAGCGGTCAATGCCTGTGTCGACTTCACACCGCCCGACTGAGGGTGGATCTAGGCGTATGTCCGTTTTGAAAGTGACGACTTCCAGCCGGATCGGAGGTTTCAGTTGTCAATACCAATCGAAACGCGTATGTGAAGATCGAAAACCGGGAAAGGCCTGGCGGAGTTCGCATTTGCGAGTCGCAATGCGTAAGACTGCAAAGGGGAATGCCTCCCACCGGGCCGGTGCCCCGGTTGCGGGACCCGAGGCGGGCCCCGCAACCGGTCGTCCGGCGCGGGTCACGCGTGCGGTGCCTCCATGAGGTCCTCGACGGTGATCGGCATCTTGCGGACGCGCCGGCCCGTCGCGTGGTGGATGGCGTTGGCGATGGCCGCGCCGGCTCCCACCTGCCCGATCTCGCCGACGCCCTTGACTCCGAGCGGATTGACGATCCGGTCCTCGACCTCGACGAGTTCGACCGCGACGTCCGGGGTGTCCGCGTTCACCGCCACCAGGTAGTCGGCCAGGCTCGTGCTGACCCACCGGCCGGTGCCGGGATCCATGTGGTTGGCCTCCAGGAGGGCCTGGCCGAGCCCCCACAGCATTCCGCCCACGAGCTGACTGCGCGCCGTCCGCGCGTTGAGGACGCGGCCCGGCGCGAACGCACCGGTCATGCGGCGTACTCGCACCAGGCCCAGCTCGGGGTCCACGGCGACCTCCGCGAACTGGGCGCCGAAGGTGGCCATGGCGTACGGCGCGTCCATGCCCGGCGGGTTCCACGTGCCGGATGCCTCGGCGTCCGGGCGGTGGTTGCGGCGCAGCAGATCCGCGTACTGCTCCGAGGCGCGGCCCGCCGTCATGGCGCCGTCGTGCACGGCCACTTCGGAGGCGTCCGTCCCGTGCAGGGGCGAGCCGCTGTCCGCGACGGCCTCCCGGACGAGCTGCTCGCGCAGTGCCGTGGCGGCCGTGTGCACCGCGGCGCTGATCATGCCCGCACCCGCGGAACCGACGGCCGCGGCGATGCCCGGGAAGTCCGTGTCGCCCTTCTCGAAGCGGCAGCGGGAGACGGGCACCCCCAGGGCGTCCGCGGCGACCTGGCTCATCGCGGTGGCGACGCCCGTGCCGAACTCGGGCGTCGCGGCCTGTACGACGACGCTGCCGTCCGCGTAGATCCGGGCCCTGGCGCGCTGCGGCGTACCGGGCGGGGGTGCCGGATAGCCCGCCGCGGCCATGCCCGTACCGATGAGCCAAGAACCCTCCCGGCGGGCCCGGGGCTCGGGATCGCGGTCGTACCAGCCGAAACGCGCTGCTCCGCGCGCGAAGCACTCCTCGATGCCGTTGCTCGACCACGGTTTCCCGGAGACGGGATCGACGGACGCGAAGTTGCGCAGCCGCAGCTCCACCGGGTCGATGGCGAGCCGGCAGGCCAGCTCGTCCATGGCGCACTCCAGGGCGAACATGCCGGAGGAGTCACCGGGGCCGCGCATGAAGGTGGGCGTCATGGTGTTGGCACGGAAGAGCCGGTAGGAGCCCTCGTAGTGCGGGCAGGCGTACATCTGCGCGGCCGTCTGCAGCGACGGCTCCGCCCAGTCGTCGAACGGCGAGGTGGGGGAGAGCTTGTGGTGGCGCAGTGCCGTGAGCCGCCCGTCCGCGGTGGCGCCGAGTGTGAGGTGCTGCTCCTGCTCCTCGCGGTGGCCGCAGGAGGTGAACATCTGCTCGCGGGTGAGGGCGAGTCTGACGGGACGTCCGACCACGCGGGCTGCCATCGCCGCGAGCGTCGGATGGTGCCAGACCATCGCCTTGCAGCCGAAGCTGCCGCCGACGTACGGACTCACGACGCGGATCTTCGACAGCGGAATGCCGAGGAGGGCGGCGACCGTGAGCTGGGTCGCGTTGACGCCCTGGGTGCCGTCGTGGAGAACCAGCTCGTCGCCGTCCCACACCGCCGTGCTGCCCGAAGTCTCCAGCGGATTGTGGTTGTTGGCCGCGAACCGGTACGTCCCCTCCACGCGTACGCCGGCCTCGGCGAGACCCGCCCCGATGTCCCCGCGCGAGTTGCGGGCGGGAAGGAAGCCGCCGAAGATCGCCTCCGGCTCGTACGCCTGGTCGCGGCCCTGTTCGATGGTGGTGAGCGGTTCCGACTCCTCGTACTCGATCCGCAGCAGCGCGGCCGCGTGCTGGGCGCGTTCATGCGTGTCGGCGACGACGAGGGCGACGTGCTGGCCCCCGTAGTGCACGACGTCGTCCTGCATCGGGAAGAACGTCTCACCGGGTGCCGGGCCGCCGAAGAGGGAGGGCACGAGCGGCGGCTGTTCCGCGATCCTGGGCAGGTTCTCGTGGGTGAGCACCGCGAGCACGCCCGGCTCCTCCCAGGCGGCCGAGGCGTCGACGGAGGTGACGCGGCCGCCGGCGATGCGGGCGCCCACCAGGCAGGCGTGGGTCATGCCGGGGGCGGGGACCTCGGTGGGGAAGCGGGCCGCGCCGGTGACCTTGGCGCGGCCGTCGACGCGGGTGAGCGGCTGTCCGATCGCCGTCGTCATGACGTTCTCCCGTTCGCCGTGAGGGTTTCCAGCACGCGTACGATCACGCGCTTGGCGAGCTCGACCTTGAAGGCGTTGTGTCCGGTGGGCTGTGCGTCCGTCAGTTCCACGCGTGCCGCCTCGGCGAACGCGTCGCGGGTCGCGGCCGCTCCGAGCAGCACGCCTTCCGCGCGGTGTGCGCGCCAGGGCTTGGTGGCCACGCCCCCCAGCGCGAGCCGCACGTCCGCGATGGTGCCGTCCACCAGCGAGAGCGCGCAGGCGGCCGAGGTGAGTGCGAACTCGTAGCTGGCGCGGTCGCGGACCTTGAGATAGACGGAGCGGCGGGCGACGGGGGCGGAGGGCACCTCGATCGCGGTGATCAGCTCGCCGTGCTCCAAAGGGTGCTCGCGGTGCGGAGTGTGTCCGGGCGTCAGGAAGAAGTCGTCGATGCCGTAAGCCTGTTCACCCCGCCCGCCGAGAGTGTGCACGCGTGCGTCGAGGGCCGCGAGGGCCACCGCGACGTCGGAGGGGTGGGTCGCGATGCAGTGTGCGCTGGTGCCGAGCACCGCGTGGCCCCTGCTGAAGCCCTCGACGGCGGAGCAGCCCGCGCCGGGATCGCGCTTGTTGCAGGGGGAGACGGCGTCCCGGAAGTAGGAGCAGCGGACGCGTTGCAGCAGGTTGCCGCCCATGGTGGCCATGTGGCGCAACTGCGGTGACGCTCCGGCTTCGAGGGCCTCGGCGACGACGGGGAACCGCTCCCGTACGAGCGGGGAGGCGGCCACCTCGCTCATCCGGGCCAGGGCGCCGATGCGCACACCGCCGTCCGGCGCCTCCTCGACGCCCGTCAGGGGCAGGTCGCTGATGTCGACGAGGCGGCGGGGGGTGAGGACGTTCTGGCGCAGGAGGTCGATCTCGGTGGTGCCGCCTGCGAGGAAGTCGCTCGTAGGGTCGGCGCTGACGGTCGTGATCGCGCCGGCGGTGTCGGCGGCGCGGGAGTAGGTGATGAGCCGCACGGGACGTGCTCCGTTCCTGAGGCGTCGTCTGCTGGGGGACTCTGTTCGGCGGCGGCCGGCCCCGTCCGGTCAGGACCCGTCGCGGACGGCGCGGACGGCGGCGCGGATCTGGGGATACGCGGCGCAGCGGCACAGGTTGCCGCTCATCCGTTCCTCGATCTCGTCGTCGGAGGTGTGGCCCTCGGCCAGGAGCGCCACGGCGGACATGATCTGGCCGGGCGTGCAGTAGCCGCACTGGAAGGCGTCCTCGGCGATGAACGCCTTCTGCATGGCGTGGAGTTCGCCGTCCTCGGAGAGCCCCTCGACGGTGGTGACCTCACGGCCTTCGCAGGCCACCGCGAGCGTGAGGCAGGCCAGGACGCGCCTCCCGTCGGTCCATACGGTGCAGGCTCCGCAGGCGCCCTGGTCGCATCCCTTCTTCGGGCCGGTCAGCGCCATGTGCTCGCGGAGGGCGTCGAGCAGGCTGACGCGCGGCTCGATGTACACGTGCCGCTCGGTCCCGTTGACCGACAGGGTGACCGGCACCGGCCCGGGACCGCGCTCCTCGAGACCCGGGCCGTGCTCGGTGAGGGCGGGGCCGCGTACAGACATGCACACCTCCGGAAATCAGTGGATTCTTCGCATACTAGGGCAGTTTTCAGAAGATCAGCCGGATCGCGAGGGGGCGGCCGGGCGGCCGGCGCCGGGAGCCGAGACCGGCCTGAGCTGCGCCGTCCCTGCGTGAGCGGGGTGTGACGTACCGGCACGCGGGGGAGACATCGGGGATGCGGAAGCCCCGCGGTCGCTCGGCAGGAGAGGCTGGCACATGACGGACGGGAGCACGGGCGGCCCCGGCGGACTGCCCGACCTGCGGGTGGATCAGCCGCACACGGCACGCGTCTACGACTACTACCTCGGCGGAAAGTCGAACTACGAAGCGGACCGCAAGGCCGGTGACCAGGTCATGGCCGTCTGGCCGGGCGCGCCGGTCGCGGCGCGCACCAACAGGGCCTTCATGCACCGGGCCGGCCGGGTGCTGGCGACGGAGTACGGGATGGACCAGTTCCTCGACATCGGCGCGGGCATACCGACCGAGCCGAACCTGCACCAGGTCGTGCAGGACGAGAACCCGCGCGCCCGCATCGTCTACGTCGACAACGACCCCATCGTGCTCGCGCACGCCCGTGCCCTGATGGACAGCTCACCCGAGGGCCGTACCGCCTACGTGCACGCCAGCGTCACCGAGCCGCAGACCATCCTCCAGGCGCCGGAGCTGACACGGACGTTGGACTTCTCACGGCCCGTCGCCATGAGCGCGGTGGCGCTGCTGCACTTCGTGCCCGACGAGTCCGACCCCTACGCCTGCGTCGCAGAACTCGTCGACGCGCTGCCCTCCGGGTCGGCACTCGTCCTGTCCCACGGCACCGGCGACTTCGACCCCGAAGCCATGAAGAAGGTCGCCCAGATCTACAAGAGCGGCGGTACCGAGGCGCAGGCGCGCAGCAGGGCGGAGTTCGCCCGTTTCTTCGAGGGACTCGACCTCGTCGAGCCGGGTATCGAGGTCCCGCACCGCTGGCGTCCGGACGTGGCCGGTGGCGCCCGTATCGGCACCGGGCAGGAAGCGGTCGACGACGCGACGGTGGGGCTCTGGGCGGGAGTGGCGGTCAAACCCTGAGGCGACCGGGGCCGGCAGCCACCGTGCGCTCCGGGGGACCTCCATACGCAGCAACCGCGCGGGCCCCTCGTGGGGGATGGCCGTATGTTCGCGGCAGGCAGCCCTCCTCGACGCCGAACCGTCCCGCCCGACGGGCTGCAGCATGGGAGGCGCACCACGATGCCGCTGCACCCGGGCCGGCCCGGCCCCGACGAGCGTCCTGCCCGACGGGACGCGTCGGCGGTGAACCCCTTCTACGGTCCCGCCGACCCCGTCGCCGGCATGAGGGTGGAGCCGTCCCGCCACCGGCTGCCCGACGACCCCATGTCACCCCGCGTGGCCGCCCGCCTCGTCCACGACGAGCTCATGCTGGACGGCAACGCCCGTCTGAACCTGGCGACCTTCGTCACCACCTGGATGGAGCCGGAGGCGGACTGGATCATGGCCGCGTGCCGTGACAAGAACATCGTCGACAAGGACGAGTACCCGCGCACCGCCGAACTGGAGCGCCGCTGCGTCGCGATGCTCGCCGACCTGTGGAACGCGCCGGACCCGGCCGCGGCCGTCGGCTGCTCCACCACCGGCTCCAGCGAGGCGTGCATGCTCGCGGGCATGGCGCTCAAACGGCGGTGGGCGCGCCGTGCCGGCGACCGATATCCGGCGAGCGCCCGGCCCAATCTGGTGATGGGCGCCAACGTGCAGGTGTGCTGGGAGAAGTTCTGCAACTTCTGGGAGGTCGAGCCACGTCAGGTCCCCCTGGAGGGCGAGCGTTTCCACATCGATCCGCAGGCCGCCGCAGACCTGTGCGACGAGAACACCATCGGGGTCGTGACGGTGCTCGGCTCGACCTTCGACGGGTCGTACGAGCCGGTCGCCGAGGTGTGCCGGGCACTGGACGCGCTGCTGGAACGGACGGGCACCGACGTGCCGGTGCACGTGGACGCCGCCTCCGGCGGGATGGTGGCACCGTTCCTCGACGCGGACCTGGTGTGGGACTTCCGGCTGCCGCGCGTGGCGTCGGTCAACACGTCCGGTCACAAGTACGGCCTGGTCTATCCCGGTGTGGGCTGGGCGCTGTGGCGCAGTGCCGACGCCCTGCCCGAGGAGCTGGTCTTCCGGGTGAACTACCTCGGCGGGGACATGCCGACGTTCGCGCTGAACTTCTCCCGGCCCGGCGCGCAGGTCGCCGCGCAGTACTACACCTTCCTGCGGCTGGGGCGCAGCGGCTTCCGCGCCGTGCAGCAGAGCGCTCGCGACGTCGCCCGGACGCTTGCCGAACGGGTCGAAGCCACAGGGGACTTCCGCATGCTGACGCGCGGTGAGCAGCTCCCCGTCTTCGCTTTCACCACCGCCCCCCACATCACCGCCTACGACGTCTTCGACGTGTCGCGGCGCATGCGTGAGCGTGGCTGGCTCGTGCCCGCGTACACCCTCCCGCCGCACCGTGAGGACCTGGCCGTCCTGCGGGTGGTGTGCCGCAACGGGTTCACCGCCGACCTCGGCGAACTGTTCGAGGAGGACCTCCGCGCGCTGCTGCCCGAACTGCGTGCGCAGCAGGGGCCCCTGCAGCGTCCGGTCTCCGTCGCGACGGCGTTCCACCACTGAGGCGTACGGCGTCTGTGCCGTACGCCCCCGCTCAGTCCCGCACACGGCCGGAAGGAGACGACGAGATGGCACGCCCGATCTGGAGCGGGGTGATCACCTTCGGTCTGGTGACCGTTCCCGTGCAGCTGTTCGCCGCCGTCCAGGACCACACCCTCCACTTCCACCAGCTGGAACGCGGCACGAGCGACCGCGTGCGCAACCGGCGCGTGAACGAGCGCACCGGCAGACAGGTCGACCACCAGGACATCGTCAAGGGCTACGACCTGGGGGACGGCGAGTACATCGTCGTCGAACCCGGGGAGCTGGACGAGATCGCTCCCGGAAAGTCGCAGGTCATCGAGGTCAGCGGCTTCGTCGACCTGGAGGACGTGGAACCGGCGTTCTTCGACCGCACGTACTACCTGGCGCCGCGGAGCGAGGAGTACGGCAAGGTCTACCGGCTGCTGCGCAGCGCACTCGCCGAGACGGGCAAAGCGGGAGTCGCGACCTTCGTGATGCACGCGAGGGAGTATCTGGTGGCGCTGCGTGCCCAGGACGAGGTGCTGGAGCTGCACACCCTGCACTGGGCGGACGAGGTGCGCGACCCGCGGCGGGAGCTTCCCCGGCTCCCCGAGCGTGAGGCCGTGCCCGGCAAGGAGCTGCGCAGTGCGAAACAGCTCATCGACGCGATGGCGATCGACTGGCGGCCCGAGGACTACGAGGACACCTACGCGACGAAGGTGCACGAACTCGTCGAGGCGAAGCGCGAGGGCAAGGAGATCGTGACGGAGGAGGAGCCGCCCGGGGCGACCGACGTGGTCGACCTGGAGGAGGCGCTCAGGCGGAGCCTCGACCAGGCGGGCACCGGACGTACGTCCCGTGGCGGCGGACCCGCGTCCCGCGGCTCCGGCCGCAGGACCGGCAGCGGCAGGACCGGCGCTCCGAAGGCCGGGGGCAGGGGGAGCGGCGGGAAGGCCCGCAGCCCGAAGGCCGCGGCCGGCAAGGGCGCCACCCGCGGCCGGGGCGTCCGCAGCGAGCTGGAGAGCATGAGCAGGCAGGAGCTGTACGAGCGCGCCGGCGAGCTGGAGATCCCGGGCCGCTCGAAGATGAACCGGTCCGAGCTGATCGAGGCCGTCGCCGACGGGCAGCGCACCGCCGCGAAGGCGGCCTCATGACGGGAGCCGCGCCGTCGGGGGGGACGTGCCCGGCGCCGCGCTCCGTCCCTGTGCGGTCTGTTCCTGCCCGTCGCGAGGCGCCCTCACCCTGACGGAGTCACGCCGTGCCGGTCGCCGCAGGCGCCCCGTCCGCCGGAGATGCGACCTTCGTCACGCGATGCGAAGCTCTGGGGAGCCCCGCTGCGCGTCCGCAGCGGGGCACCGGATGCGCAGCACGCACGCGAGGTGGTCGTCGATGAACACGCCCAACGCCTACTTCGAGCAGTTGTACAGCGACTCGCACGACCCGTGGAGCGTCACGGAGCAGTGGTACGCGCAGCGCAAGTACGACCACACCCTCGCGGCCCTCCCGCAGCGCCGGTACCGCACCGCCTTCGAGCCCGGCTGCTCGGTGGGCGTGCTCACCGGCCGGCTGGCGGAGCGCTGCGACAGCCTTCTGGCCACCGACCGGGTCGCGGCGGCCGCCGAGCTGACCGCTGCCCGCACCCGCCACATGCCGCACGTGCGTGTAACGCAGCTGACCATCCCCGAGGAGTGGCCGGACGGCCGCTTCGAGCTGATCGTGCTCTCCGAACTCCTCTACTACTTCGACGACTTGACCCTGCGCGAAGTGCTGACACGCACTGTCGACGCGCTCGAACCCGGGGGCACGCTCGTCGCCGTGCACTGGAACCATCCGGCGCCCGAACACCACCGCACCGGCCGCACCCTCGCCCCCGTGCTCAGTGCGATACCCGGCCTGACCCTGCTGACCGACTGCCGTGACCCCGATTTCACGCTGCACGTCCTCGGACGCCCCGACGGCGGCGGCCGGATGCTCTCGACAGCGGCGCGGGAAGGGCTGTTGTGAGTGCAGGCTTCCGCGCCGGCAGTCCCCGCCCGGTCCAGCCCAGTACGGTCCAGTTCGGTTCGGTCCGGTCCGGTCCGGTCCGGTCCTAGGGCAGCGGTGTGCCGCCCGTGGCGTTGACGATCTCCGCCGTGATGTAACCGGCCTCCTGCGACGCCAGGAACACGAATGCGGGCGCCATCTCGGCGGGCTGCGCGGCACGCCCCAGCGGGCTCTGCTTGCCGAACTCGGTGGTGTCGGGGAGCGTCGCGGGAATGAGCGGCGTCCAGACGGGACCGGGAGCGACGGCGTTGACGCGGATGCCGCGCTCGGCGAGATTGCCGGCGAGCCCCTGGGTGAACGTGACGATCGCGCCCTTCGTCATCGCGTAGTCGAGCAGGTGCGGGCTCGGCTTGTACGCCTGCACGGAGGTCGTGTTGATGATGCTGCCGCCCTCGGGGATGTGGGGAAGCGCCATCTTGCACAGCCAGAACATGCCGTAGAGGTTCGTGTGCACGACCCTGTCGAACTGCTCCGTGGGGATCGCGTCCAGTCCTTCGGGACGTGACATCTGGTAGGCGGCGTTGTTGACGAGGACGTCGATACGGCCGAACTCGTCGACGGCCGTGTCGATGATCTGCCTGCACTCCGACTCCTTCCTGATGTCTGTCGGCACAGGTACGGCCCTGCGCCCGGCCGCCTCCACGAGGCGCACCGTCTCCTGCGCCTCGCCCTTCTCCTCCGGCAGATACGTCAGCAGCACATCGGCGCCCTCGCGCGCGAAGGCCAGGGCCACTGCCCGGCCGATGCCGGAGTCCCCACCGGTGATCACCGTCCTGCGGTCCTGCATGCGGCCGCTGCCCCGATAGCTGTCCTCGCCGTGGTCGGGACGCGGCTCCATGCGCCCTGTGTAGCCCGGATGCTCGTCGTCCTGCGAGGGGAAGGGGGGCTCGGGCTGCCGGTGCTTGGGGTGCTCCGTGCCGGATCCGGACATGCGGGGTGCCTCCAGTGCCGAGAGGGACATGGTCGGGAAGGGCCCGGAGTACCCGTGGAATCCTGGCGCTAACAGCGCACCTGCCAGGCGGTTCGGCCGGATCCGCCCTGCTCGGGCCGGTGTTGTCTCACTCGATGCGGTCCTCGTGGTACCAGCGGCTGAGGGCCAGTCGCAGCCGCTGCGTGCGCGTCGCCGCGCGCCCGTCCGTACGGCCCTCCGCGCCGTCGCCGTCGCCGTCGCCCGAGCCGTCGCCGAGAACGGGCGCAGCTTCGATCGGGCGCGGGGCCTGCCGCATCAGCAGCGTGTACCGCTCCTGCGGCGAGACGGGACGGCGGGTCTCCTCGAGGCGGCCCTCCACGCCCTGCCGCACCTCGCCCGTCTCCTCACCCGCGTAGGCGCGTTCGAGGTCGTGCGCGCGCATCGCCAGGCACAGCCGTTTGACGACCATGAACGCGAGCACGGGACCCAGCACGAGGAATCCGCGGAAGCACCACGTCAGCCCGTTGAGTGACACGCCGAAGACGTCCGCGAGCACGTCGTTGCCGCCGGCGAGGAGCAGCACGGCGTAGAAGGTGATGCCCGCCACGCCCAGGGCGGTACGGGTCGGACGCTCCCGGGGCCGGTCGCACAGATGGTGCTCGGCTTCGTCGCCGGTCACCCACTTCTCCAGGAACGGGTAGAGATAGAGGGCGAGGAAGAGCAGCGCCGGGAGCACCACCGTGGGGATGAGGACGTTCCACATGAACGTGTGGCCCCACACCTGCGTCTCGAACGGCGGCATCAGACGCAGCGCTCCCTCGAGGAAGCCCACGTACCAGTCCGGCTGGGCACCGGTGCTGACCTGGTCGGTGCGGTAAGGCCCGTACGCCCAGACCGGGTTGATCTGCACCATGCCCCCCAGCAGGGTCGGCACGGCGAAGACGATCATGGACAGTCCGGCGGACTTGGCGGTGAACTGGGGGACCATCGGCTGCCCGACGACGTTCTTCTCCGTCCTGCCCGGCCCGCCCCACTGCGTGTGCTTCAGGTGCACGACGAGGATCAGGTGGAGCACGACCAGGCCGACGAGCAGCCCGGGGATGAGGAGGATGTGCGTCACGTACAGCCTGGTGATGATGTCCTCACCCGGATACTCGCCGCCGAAGAGGAAGAAGCTCAGGTAGGTGCCCACGACGGGAATCGACAGCAGCAGGCTCTGCACGACGCGCAGGCCGGTGCCGGAGAGCAGATCGTCCGGCAGCGAATAGCCGCAGAACCCCTCGGCGACGGCGAGGACGAACAGGGTCACCCCCACCACCCAGTTGATCTCCCGGGGCTTGCGGAAGGCGCCGGTGAAGAAGACCCGCATCATGTGCACGCCGATGGCGCTCACGAAGACCAGCGCCGCCCAGTGGTGGACCTGGCGGATGAGCAGTCCGCCGCGTACGTCGAAGCTGATGTCGAGCGTCGAGGCGTATGCCTCGGAGACCAGCACGCCGTTGAGCGGAAGGTACGAGCCGTCATAGGGGATCTCGCGCTCACCGGGATGGAAGAAGAACGTCAGGAAGGTGCCGGTGAGGATGAGCAACACGAGGCTGTACAGGGCCAGTTCACCGAGCAGGAACGACCAGTGGTCGGGGAATGCCTTGCGGACGAGCGAGCCCCCCGCCGCGGCGGGCAGCCGGTCGTCGAGATGACGGAAGCCGCTCGCGGCTGCGCGTCCGGCCCGTGTCGCCGGCTCGGCCGGCTCCCGGCCCGTCCGCCCGCGTCCGGCTCGCACGCTGTCCGCACGCCGCCCTGATCCGCTTCCCGCGCGCCTCCGCGGCAACAGCATGTGCCGCCCTCCCTCTCGTGTCGTGTGCGGACTCAGCGGTCGTTGTGCTGGAAGACGAAACCGGCGACGCCGGCAGCGGTGAGGCCGACGCCGATGAGGAAGAGCCACAGGCCGTACACGACGCCTGTCCCGGCGAGCGCGGTGCCCACGGCGGTCAGGACGGGGAACGAGCTGCGTGGTGAGAAGAACCCCAGCAGGCCCGCCGTCTCGCGCACGGCCGCGTCCTTGCGGTCCTGGGGGCGGGCGCCGTGCCTCTTGTACTGCGTCCACAGGAAGAAGGAGATGAGCGCCGACATCAGGAAGGAGACGAGCAGGGCGGCCGTCCCGGCGGGCTCGGGGTGGAAGGCGGCGTAGAAGGCCGTGACGACGGCGAAGAAGACCGCGACACCGGCGAAGAGCGCCGCTTCGGTCTTCACCGCTCCACCCCCCTCGAAGCTCCCCTCGCAGCCCCCGTCGAGCGGGGCGAGTCCGGGGGATGGTGCAGGTCGAAGGCGGGGGACTCGGAGCGGATGTGCGGCAGGGCGTGGAAGTTGTGCCGGGGCGGCGGGCAGGACGTCGCCCACTCCAGCGAACGGCCCCACCCCCACGGGTCGTCCACGGTGACGGTTTCGCCGTGCCTGGCCGTCCGCCAGACGTTGAAGAGGAACACCAGCGTGGACAGGCCCAGGACGAAGGAGCTCACGGACGAGACCGAGTTGAGGACGGTGAACCCGTCGGCGGCCAGGTAGTCGGCGTACCGGCGCGGCATGCCCTCCTCGCCGAGCCAGTGCTGGACGAGGAACGTGCCCTGGAAGCCGGTGAAGAGCGTCCAGAAGTGGATCTTTCCGAGCCGTTCGTCGAGGAGCTTGCCGGTCATCTTCGGCCACCAGAAGTAGAAGCCGGCGAACGTCGCGAAGACGATGGTGCCGAAGAGGACGTAATGCAGGTGGGCGACGATGAAGTAGCTGTCGGTGAGGTGGAAGTCGAGCGGCGGCGAGGCGATCATCACCCCGGTCATGCCGCCCAGCAGGAACGTCACCATGAAGCCGACCGACCAGAGCATGGGCGTCTCGAACGACAGCGAGCCCTTCCACATCGTGCCGATCCAGTTGAAGAACTTCACCCCCGTCGGCACCGCGATGAGGAACGACATCAGCGAGAAGAAGGGCAGCAGCACGCCGCCCGTCGCGAACATGTGGTGCGCCCAGACCGTCGCGGAGAGACCGGTGATGGCCACCGTCGCACCGATGAGCCCCAGATACCCGAACACCGGTTTGCGGCTGAAGACGGGCAGGATCTCCGTGACGACGCCGAAGAAGGGCAGGGCGACGATGTAGACCTCGGGATGTCCGAAGAACCAGAACAGGTGCTGCCAGAGAAGCGCCCCACCGTTGCCCGCGTCGAAGATGTGCGCCCCGAACTTCCGGTCCGCCTCCAGGGCCAGCAGCGCCGCGGTCAGCACGGGGAAGGCGAGCAGCGCGAGGATCGAGGTGAACAGCACGTTCCAGGTGAACAGCGGCATCCGGAAGACCGTCATGCCCGGTGCGCGGAGACAGATGACGGTGGTGATGAAGTTGACGGCGCCGAGGATGGTGCTCAGACCCGCCACCGCCAGTCCCATCGTCCACAGGTCGCCGCCCGAACCCGGCGTGAACGTCGAGCTGTTGAGCGGTGCGTAGGCGAACCAGCCGAAGGACGCGGCGCCTTCGGGAGTGAGGAACCCGGCCACGACCATCAGCCCGCCGAGGAGGAACACCCAGTAGGTGAAGGCGTTCAGACGGGGGAAGGCGACGTCCGGTGCTCCGATCTGGAGCGGCATCACGGCGTTGGCGAATCCGGCGAACGTCGGGGTCGCGAACAGCAGCATCATGATGGTGCCGTGGATGGTGAACAGCTCGTTGTACTGCTGGGCGGAGACCAACTGGAGTCCGGGCCGCGTCAGTTCGGCCCGCATCACCATCGCCATCAGCCCGGCCAGGAGGAAGAAGGCGAACGACGTGGCCAGGTACATGTTGCCGATCACCTTGTGATCGGTGGTGGTCAGGTAACGCAGCAGCGCCTTGCCGGTGGTGAGCCGCCGGTCGGTGGCCGTCGGCCGTGCGTGCTGTGCGGCTCGCTGCTCCTCTTCCTCAGCTGCCGTGCTCATCGCCCGACCTCCCCGCTCGAACAGGCGTCGCGTTGAGTGCCCGACGAGGTGCGACCCATGCGGGAAGAGCCTGAAGACGTGTGCGGCGGGCGCGGGGCTGCCACGCCGGTACGCACGTTCCGGGTCACCCGGAAGCATGGGCTGCGGGCAGGCGCGCGGCGAACTCCGTGCGATGCGGGCGCGGGGCACCTCGAAGCGCTCGTCTTTCCGGTCGTAGCGAGCTCCGATAAGCTGCGGGAACGCACTTATGTAAGCGCATACACGGGAGGCGACGATGGCCGCCGAACCGCAAGTCCCGCACGCAGCGCCGGGCACCCGTCGTGCCGCCCTGGAGGTGATCCTGCGTCACCAGCACCCCGGCGGCGCCTATCCGGCCTGCCCCACGTTCGAGGTCTACGGATACTCCTGGTTCCGTGACGGGGCGTTCATCGCCGAAGGGGCCGACCGTGCGGGAGCGGAGGACAGCGCCCGCGCCTTCCACCAGTGGTGTGCGCGCGTCCTCACGTCACGTGCCGGCCGCATCGAGAACATCGTCGCCACCCTGCGCTCCGGCGGTACGCCCGCCTCGGGGGAGTGGCTGCCCGCCCGCTACACGCTGGAGGGCGACGACGAGGGCGACACCGGCTGGTGGAACTTCCAGCTCGACGGGTACGGCACCTGGCTGCACCTCCTCGTCGCGCATCTGCGGCGCCGTTCGGCCGACCCCGCGCCCTACCGCGAAGCCGCGCGGCTCGCCTGCGACTACCTCGCCGCCTCGTGGAACACCCCGTGCTTCGACTGGTGGGAGGAGGACAGCCACCGGAGGCACGGTGCGACGCTGGCCTCGATCGAGGCGGGACTGCGCGCCGCCGCGGATGCCGGGCTCGTACAGGGCGACACGGCAGCGCGGGCGGTTGCGGCGGCGGATGAAGTGGCCGCAACGGTGCGGCGCGAGGGCGTGCGCAACGGGCACCTCACCAAGTGGATGGACGGCACCGGCGCAGTGGACGCCGGCCTGCTCAGCGCCCTCACACCCTTCGGCCTTGTCGACGACGACCTGGCGGCGGGGACGCTCGCAGCGGTCGAACGCGATCTGCTGCACGAAGGTGGCGTCCACCGCTACCTGGAGGACACCTTCTACGGCGGCGGCCGCTGGCCTGTGCTCTCGGCCCTGCTCGGCTGGCACTACGCGAGGACCGGCCGGCCGGGAGACGCCCGGCGCCTGCTGCACTGGATCGACGGGCAGTTCACGGACGGCGGGCTGCTGCCCGAACAGGCCCCCGAGGGGCGGCGGTTGGCTCCGGAGCGGGAAGCCGAATGGGTGGACCGCTGGGGCCCGAACGCCACCCCGCTCCTCTGGTCGCACGGGATGTACCTGATCCTCGCCGACGAGCTGGGCGAGCTCGACTCGGCGCCCGCGTAGGGGGGCGCCACCGCCCCCTGCGGAGCGGGACGGTACGGACGGCGGCGTGCCCCCGGGCGGCGTAGTGCCGGGGCGACGTGCGACGGCCGTGTGAGGGAGCGGCGTCCGGCACTCACAGCCGGACGCCGCTCCGGGCGTGTCAGCCCAGCTGCACGGTGAACTCGGGGCGCCGCACGCGCAGCACGGTACGGCCGCCTTCCCGGGAGGACTTCGCACCCTCGCACCGCGCACCGCCCTCCACGGCCACCACCGACTCGCCGCCGCCCACCGCGCGGAAGGTGACCCTGCCCTTCCGGATGCCGGTGATCTCAGCGGTGGCGTAGGCGATCCGGCCACCTCCCGCTTCGAGGTCCAGCGGCAGCATCGCGCCGCTCCGGCCGGGAATCCGCAGCTTCTCGCCCCCGAAGAGTGCCCGACCCTTCTCGGAGACGGTGAAGACCTGGTCCAGGCCCGAGGTGACGTTCAGGGCGTGCAGCAGGCGCCCGCCCTCGGAGTCACGGGTCGTCAGCAGGAAGAGGCCCGGATCGGTGGGACTGTGGGTCAGCGCGGGGGCCGCACCGAGGGCCTTCAGGGCGCGCTTCCAGAAGTCCAGGTCGCAGCGGTAGTCGGTGGTGACGATCACGGCCCGGCCCGCGCCCACCGGGATGTCGAAACCGCAGCCCTTGCCGGTGCTCAACTCCTTCAGCACCGTCTCGCCCCTGGAGGGCGTGCACAACTGGGCCCGTGCGATGCGGACTTCGGCCCGCGGGGCCGCCCAGCCGTGCGAAGTCGCCGACAGCCAGAAGCGGTCGGCGTCGGTCATCGTCTTTCCGGCCTTCAGACCGAGCGCGTCGGCGAGTTCCGTGCTCTTCCGGCCGGCCATGTCGGCCACGGGCAGTTTGCCGGAGAGCAGCAGCCTGCCGCCGGCCTTCAGATAGCGGACGAGCTTGCGCTGCACGCCTGTTGCGAGGTTCTCGCCCGTCGCCAGTGCGAGTACGGGCGTGCGGTCCGGGTCCAGGTCCCCCGCCTGAAGATCGAGGGCGCGGTAGCGGAAGCCACCCAGCAGCATCGCGCGGGACAGCGCGCCGCGCGGGCCGAAGCCCCGGGTGTCCTCGATGTCGGCGAGGATCGCATCGGCACTCTCGCGCTCCGGCGGGTGGTACTCGGTCAGGTAGTGGTCCGGGACGAAGCCCAGCGCGACCTCGTCGTATGTCGGGACCATCCCGGCCAGGGCGCGGGCCAGGCCGTTGACGGCGTGGACCGTCTCCTTCAGGGGCTCGTAGCTGAGGTTCTTCCTGCCCTCCGGGTCGACGGGCGCGGAGAAGCCGTGACGTTCACCCGTGATGCCGATGCGGTCGTTGCCGTCGCCGGCGGGCTTGTCGAGCTTCGGGTTGAACCCGCCCGCGAAGAGGTAGTAGTTGATCATCTTGACGCCCTGCGCGAGGCAGAGCCTCGTCTTCAGGTCGGTGCTCTCCGCGTCCTCCTGGTTGTCCAGGTTGTCGCCGTAGTCGGCGTGCCCGGCGTCGAACTCCAGGGCGCTCAGCGGCTGGTCCCCGTCCTGCACGGACTCGGTGAACGCGTTGATGAGGTAGAGGTCGGTGACGTTCTTGACGGTGAGCCCGCCGAGGTAGAAGTCGGCTCCGGAGAAGATCCCCGGCTTCCCCGACCAGGTCTCCATCAACTGGCTGATGCCGATGGGGAACTTCTTCGCTCCGTCGTCGCTCGTGCCGTGGATGTTGATCAGGAAGGGCACGCCGGTGAGGCCGTTGCCCTCCGCGGACTTGCGCAGGGCCGAGACGTACCGGGCGAAGCGGCCCCGCATGAATGCGCCCAAGTCGTGCATGAGGGCGGGGGAGTAGGCGTCCTTGGGGGCGCGGATGGCCTTGTCGCGTTCGCCGGCCGGCGCGTCGGCGAACGGGTAGCGGTCGGAGAGCTTGTCGCCGTACGTCTCGTCGAGCCAGCCGTTGAAGTCCTTCAGGGCGCCGTCGGAGAGGGAGGGGTGGTTGCTGACCCAGTTGAGCATGCCGATCTCGTTGTCGAGCTGGCAGGCGATGACTCCCGGACGCCCCTTGCGGTGCTTGCGCTTCGCGATCACCGGGATCACCGCGTCGTACCAGCGCCGCACCTCCTTGAGGTAGGCGGGCGCGAGATAGTCGATGGTCTGGGCGGTGTCCCTCAGCCCGTCCCACCCTTCCGCGACGATCTCCGGGTGCTCCTTGCGTACGCGCGGGGGGACGCCCTCGCCCTTGAGTTCGGCCATGGTGAAGGGACCGGGGCGGGCGATCACATGGAAGCCGTTGTCGATGCACAGGTCCAGGAAGGCACCCAGGTCGCGCTCCTCGCGGGTGCTGCCGGTGACGTCGATGGAGCCGTCACCCGTCTCGTGCCACATCCACGGGATGTACGTGGCGATCGTGTTGAGCCCCGCCTCCCCGGCCAGGTCGAGGCGGGACTGCCAGTCGGAGCGCTTGAGCCGGAAGTAGTGGATCTCGCCGGCCAGGATCAGGACGGGTTCGCCGTCGATCAGCAGCCGCTTCCGGTGGTAGGTGACGGTCGGCTTCCCCTTCCCGCCGAGGACACCGCCCGCGGTGGGTGCGGCCGCGGCCGGGGCGGCGTTCATGCCGGTCGCAGCGGCGGCGACGGCCCCGGCACCGCCGAGTACGGTGCGGCGGCGCGGAGTTGAGGGGTGAGACGGCATGGCTGGTTTCTCCGTGAGGTCGTGAGGTCGGGGTGGTCCCTGTGACGAGCCGACGACGGTGCGCCGTGACCGTATGCGCTTACAGGAAGCGCATACAAGAGGTGTGTGAGAAAGCTGTGGCGTTCCCGGCCGATAAGATCACCCGGCCACCCGGAACCCGGTGTTCCCCGAAGAGCTCTCGGGGGTGTTGGCCATCCGGGCCGAGGTGCGGTAACGCATGCAGTACGACTCGTGGCACAGGTGCGAACCTCCGCGCAGCACGCGGGCGTCGCCCTCCGGTGGTCCCTGCGGGTCCGCTCGCGGGCCGTCGAGGTGGAAGTCCGCACTGAAGCGGTCCGCGCACCATTCCCAGACGTTCCCCGTCATGTTGAACAGGCCGTAGCCGTTGGCCGGGAACGCGTCGACGGGACAGGTGCCGGCATATCCGTCGGCCGCGGTGTTGCTGTCGGGGAAGGAGCCCCGCCAGATGTTCATCCGGTACGTGCCGCCAGGGTCGCGCTGCTCGCCCCAGGGATAGGGCATGTCCGTCAGGTCGCCGCGTGCCGCGTACTCCCACTCGGCTTCGGTGGGGAGCCGTGCCCCTGCCCAACTGCTGTACGCGAGAGCGTCGTTGTGCGAGACGTGCACCACGGGATGGTCCAGGCGGCCGTCCAGGTCCGAACCCGGCCCTTCCGGGTGACGCCAGTCCGCACCGAAGACCTGCCGCCACCACGGCGTGGCCGCGGCGGCACGGGTGGGCGGGAAGTCCCGCGGCAGGAAGCCGCCGAAGACGAAGGACCAGCCGAAGCGTTCCGCGTCACTGCGGTGACCGGTGGCGGCGGCGAACGCGGCGAACTCCGCGTTGGTGACGGCCGTCGCCGCGAGCGTGAACGGGGAGAGCGTCACCGTACGGACGGGACCCTCCCCGTCGGCCGGGTACGGCCCGTCCTCGCAACCCATGCGGAAGCGGCCGCCGTTCAGCCTGCGCCAACCGCCCTGCGGCTCGTGGCCGTTCAGTTCGTGCCGGACTCCGGCCGACGCGCCTGTTCCGCCGTACTCGCGCCGCCGGTCCCGTCCGGTCCTGTCGCGCGGCGGCCGCCCGTCCGCGTCGTCCCCGGACCCGGGCGGACGCGCCGGCGTGCAGCACGCCGGCGGTGTTCCGGGTCGGGTGGGCGGACCGGTCATGAACTCACCCTCGGCCACGGTCCGCAGGCAGGACGCCCTCGGGCGTGTCCCCGTACTGCTTCTGCAAGTCGGCCAGCTGTCCTTTCAACTCCGCGACGACGCTGGCGTATTCGGGGTCGTCATAGCGGTTGTGCAGTTCCTCCGGGTCGGCGGCGAGGTCGAACAGCTCGCACTCCGGTTCCCTGCGCTCGTCGCTCGCGCCGTAGGCGCCGGAACCGTGCCCCGGGTAGTGGACGAGCTTGTGCGTGAGCGTCCGGATGCCGTAGCTGGCCTGGACGTGGTGATCGCGGTCCAGATGCATGTAGTAGCGGTAGTACACGCCCGTGCGCCAGTCGTCCGGTGTGGAGCCGCGCAGCAGCGGCAGCAGGCTGCGGCCCTGCATACGGGCGGGCGGCTCGATGCCCGCGAGGTCGAGCAGCGTGGGTGCGAAGTCGATGTTCGCCACGAGGTCCTCGTTGACCGACCCCGGTGCGACGACGCCCGGCCAGCGCATGACGAGCGGGATGCGCATGGCCGGGTCGTACATGAACCGCTTGTCGAACCAGCCGTGTTCACCGAGGAAGAAGCCGTGGTCGGAGGTGTAGGCCACCGCGGTCCCCTCCGACAGCCCGGCCGTCTCCAGCCAGTGCAGGACCCGGCCCACGTTCTCGTCCAGGGCGGCGACCACGCGCAGGTAGTCCTTGATGTAGCGCTGATACCGCCACTCGCGCTCCTCCCGCTCCGAAAGTCCCTCCGGGACGGGCTCCTTGAGGTCGTGCGCTTCGAGATCGGACATCCCGAGCCGTGCCTCGGACGCGGCGGAGGCACGTCCTCGCAAGTCGTCGTGGAGCGTCCCGGGCGCCGGGATCTCGTCCTGGGCGTACAGGTTGCGGTGCCTGTCGGCCGGCTCGAACGAGCGGTGGGGCGCCTTGTGCTGGATCAGCAGCGCGAACGGCCGGCCGGGGTCGCGCCTGTCGAGCCAGCCCAGTGCCAGATCGGTGATGATGTCGGTGACGTAGCCCTGGTAGCGGCGCTCGCCCTCGGCGGTGAGGAACGTCGGGTCGTGGTAGACCCCGTGCTCGGGCAGGATCTCCCAGTGGTCGAAGCCGCGCGGGTCGCTGTCGCCGCCGTGCCCGAGGTGCCACTTGCCGACGATCGCGGTCTGGTAGCCGGCCGCCTGCAGCATCTCGGGGAAGCAGGGCTGCGTGGCGTCGAAGGTGTGGTCCGGGCCCTGGAGCGAGGTCATGCCGTTGACGTGGCTGTAGGCGCCGGTCAGCAGGGTGGCGCGGGCCGGCGAGCAGATCGCGTTCGTGCAGAAGGTGTTCTCGAAACGCATGCCCCCGGCGGCCAGTCCGTCCACGGCGGGGGTCCGGTTGATGACGCTGCCGTACGCGCCGATGGCCGGGACGGCGTGGTCGTCGGTCATGAACAGCACGATGTTGGGGCGCTCGTCGGTCGGCGGTGTCACGGCGTCCTTCCGCTGGGACCGGCGGGCGCACGGTGCAGTGCAGGGGGCTGCACCGGTCGCCCGCCGGCGCTTCGGTGGTGTGTCCGGCGGGATCAGGCTATGCCGAAGTCCTCCTTCGCCAGCAGCGGCCTGACCTTGCGGTCGAACCCGCCGGTGCGGAACGGGCGTTGGAGGAGCCCCGGCCTGAGCACCTGCGCGAGACCCGCGGCGACCATGCCCTGGTCGAGGGCCAGCATGAAGTCGCTGACCGTTCCCTCCCGCACGTCCACGGAGTCACGGAAGCCCAGGCCCTCGTCGTACGCGCCGAAGTCCTCAGCGATCTTCAGCAGGTTGGCGACGGACTCGGCGGGCTCGTACTGCATCGCCAGGAAGGAGGCGTGCGGTGTGACGACGCCCTTGGACTCGTAGCCGTCGACGGTCATGCCGATCGCGTCCACGCCGTACTCGCTGTAGCCGCCGGCGGGGATGTTGGCCGGGGAGAAGCCCCAGTAGCCGTACTTCTCCTCCTCCATGCCGTGCTCGATGTGGCTGCGGATGTAGCGCTTGTGCGTGAGGCCCCACGCCTTCGGCGACCACTCGGCCTCCGGCACGAACAGCGGCACCATCAGCGCCTCGAACATCGAGCCGCCCCAGCTGGGGACCAGCTTCCGGCCGCGGTAGGTGTAGTGGCCGCGCCAGAGGCGTACGCCGTCGACCGTCACGTACTCGCCCTCGGGCTTCTGCTCCTGCTCGTTCTCCGGCACCATCGTGCGGAAGGTGTGCCAGTAGTGTTCGCCGGGCAGGCTGCCGTCCCCGATGCCGAGGTAACTGGCCATGCGGGGCTCGGTGTTGAGCGCTCCGTACCAGTGGCTGGTGAAGGTGTCGTCGTCCGTCCAGTAACCGCCGTGCAGCTGGCCGGGGTTCTTGGCCGGGTCGTCCTCGTCGAAGGGCGTGTAGAAGAAGGACCAGTCGGCGTCAGCCAGCAGCTTCTTGACGCGCGGACGCAGCGACGGGTCGGCGTCGGCGGCGATGCGCAGCCCCGTCACCAGCCAGGCGTTGTCCACGGACGAGAGGAACGGCCGTACCTCGTCGCCCGTTTCGGGCCATTCGGTGAGCACGTCGCCGGTCTCGGCGTCGTACCAGTTGAGCCAGAAGCCGTGCGCCCGGTGCAGCTTCTCCACCGCGGAGACCGCACCCGCCAGCCGGTTGTGCATCGTGCGGCGGCTGATCACCCCGAGGCCGGCCGCCGCCACCGTGGACCACATTCCGCAGCCGATGTTGGTGGGCGAGGTCTGCACGCTCCGCTCGGGCTTCGCGCCGCTCACGTCGATCTTGTCGGTGGCGAGACCGAAGTCGGTGTGCATGGCTTCGATCGAGCGGTAGGTGTCGGCGAACCAGCGGTGCAGCAGAGCACCGGTCCTGGTGCCGCCGGCGGCCTTGCCGCTGCCGGCGCGGCCGAGCGCCGAGGCGGGGGCCGCTCCGGCGCCGAGGGCGAGGGCGGCCGACGCGCCCGCACCCGCCGTGAGGATTGTCCGTCGTTTCATGGTGTTGCGACTCCTTCGTTCGGTTCGGAAGACAGGAAGCCGGAGACGGAAGCGGGCGTGGCCCCGGTCCCGGGGCCACGCCCTGTGGTCAGACCCTGGTGAGCCGCAGCGCGCGGATGCCGGGCATCGGCAGGTCGACCGTGAGGGAGACGGAGCCGTCGGAGCCGGCGGTGACCGTCTCCAGCTGCTCCTCGAACAGCCGGTCCGCGTCACGGAGCCGGCTCCACTGCTGCTCGTCGGGCCAGTCGCCGCCGTCCAACTCGTCCCAGACGGCCTTGATGTTGGAGTGCTCCTCGTCGACGCGGCGCAGCGAGACGGTGTAACCGGTGTTCGCCGGAAGGCCGTTCACCTCGACCGTCGCTCCGCGGTCCAGCGAGGGCGCGCCGTCGATCTTCGTCTGGTCGAGGGTGCCGTTCCAGCACAGGACGTCGACCGTCGAGAAGTCGTCGCTGCGGGTGGCGAGCGACTCCACCAGCGCCTCCGCCCCGTCCCCGGACACGGAGGCCGGGACACGCCCGCCCTCCAGCTGCGAGAGCATCCGCAGCGCCCAGAAGCGCGGCTTGCGCAGGTTGCCGACCGTCAGCAGCCCGAAACCGCCGTGGAAGAGCCTCGGCGGCCTGCCGAGCTCCTCGAAGTGGTCGGTGGCGACCCAGTACGCGAGACAGTCCGTGGACTCCAGCGCGCTCTTCATGCCGCGCAGCACGAACGGCGCGGAGAAGACGGAGTCGCTGACCCGGTGGAAGTGCGTGGGGGTCACGCCCCACTCGGTCCACAGGATCTCCGGCTCCGGCTTGCCGGTCGCCTCGGCGAAGGAGCGGGTCTGCGGACGGAAGTCCAGCGGCGCGTTGCCGTAGGTGTGCGTGGAGACGAAATCGACGGGGACGTCGTTCTCACGGCAGTGCTCCAGCAGCGGGCCCACCCACTTGGCGGCGGCCGAGCCGGGACCGCCGACGCGGATACGGGGGTCGACGTCCTTGATCGCGCGGACGGCAGTCTCGTACAGCAGGTGGTACTGGGCCTGGGTGCCGTTCCAGAACACCTCCAGATTGGCCTCGTTCCAGATCTCGAACTCCCAGCCGGCGACCTCGTCGGCGCCGTACCGCTCCCGCAGGTGCTCGGTCACCGCGCGGCACAGCTCGCCCCAGCGCTCCCAGCTGCGGGGCACGGATGCGATGCCCTTGTACTCGAAGATCGTGTACTCGGGGTCCAGTGCCAACTCGGCAGGCATGAAGGAGAGTTCGACCACGGGCTTGAGCCCCAGCGCCAGAAAGCGGTCGTACACCTCGTCCATGCCCGAGAAGTCGAAGGACCCGTCCGGGCGCACGCTCACCATCTCGGGCAGGAACGTGCCGTGCGCGCGTACGGTGCGGACCCCGAGCTCGTCGCGCACGATGCCCAGGGCGTCGGCGTACTCCCTGGCGACGTCGGCGCCGCCCGGCCCCGGCTCGTCCCAGATCAGCATCGACAGGTGCTCGGCGCCGATCATCCGGTTCCACACGGGCGGTAGCGGGACCGGCGCGGCGGAGGCGTCGACGGAGACGGTCACTTCGGCCGGCCTCGATCCGGGCGCCTTCGGGCAGCCGCGCACAGCCTCGGCGGAGAGCGGGCCCGGACCGGCGTCCGTCCAGGAGGCCACCTTGTACCAGTAGCCGCGGCCCGCTTCGACGAGTGAGTCGGCGTACGGCGGGGTGGGAACGGCCAGCACGTCGCCGCCGCGGTGGTCGAGGGGTTCGTACGGGCCGTCGACGGTGTCCGCGCGATGGACCAGATACCCCAGCGCGCCCTCGACGGGCTGCCAGTCGAGCAGCACGTGACCGGTACCGTCCTCCGAGCGCAGCCCGTCCGGTGCGGGAAGGTCGGCCGTGCCGGTGAGCGGCTGGTCGCTGGGGAGGCCGATGCGCTGCTCCCAGTCGAGGCGAGCGGCGTTCTTCTCGGTCATCGTGAGGTTCACCTTTCGATGGATGCGCATACACCGTGGGTGTCTCCCCACCGCGGGGAGGAGTGGGGCCTCCCCGCGGTGGGGGACGAACGGTGACGGGCGGGCGTGGTGCTCGGCTTGCGGCCGGGCGGAGGCGTCGCCCGGGGTGTACGAAGACGGTCGGTGGGGGGCGGTCGGTGGGGGGCGGTGGGGCTCGACCGGCGCCGGGTCCGGCCTACTTGAGCCCGGCTGTGGCGATGCCCTGAGTGAAGTAGCGCTGCAGGACGATGAAGACCACCAGCACCGGCAGGACGACGAGGAAGGCACCCGCCATCAGCACGCCGTTGGAGCCGTTGGTCTTCGTGGGGTCGATGGCGAAGGTGGCCAGCGCCACCGGCAGGGTGTACTTGTCGGGGTCGTTGGTGGCCACCAGGGGCCAGAGGAAGTTGTTCCACGACTGCAGGAACGTGAAGATGGCCAGCGTCGCCAGAGCGGGCTTGACCAGCGGCATCGCGATCCGCCAGAAGATGAACCACTCGCCCGCGCCGTCGATGCGTGCCGCCTCCAGGAGCTCGTCCGGGATGGCCGACATGAACTGGCGCATCAGGAAGACCCCGAAGGCACCGGCGGCGAACGGCAGGATGAGCGCCGCGTATGAGTCGATCAGTCCCATCTTGCTGACCATCACGAACATCGGCATCAGCATCAGGTTGCCGGGCACCATCAGCGCGCCCAGCACGAGTGCGAACACCGGCCGTTTCCCTACGAAGTTCAGCTTCGCCAGCGCGTAGCCGAGCATGGAGCAGAAGACGAGGTTGCATCCGGTGACGGCCACGGCGACGAGCGTCGAGTTGAAGAAGTGCCCGCCCATGTCGAGCAGGTTCATCAGTTTCTCGAAGTGGACGAGCGTCCACTCGCGCGGCAGCCACACCGTCGGACTCGCGCCCAGGTCCCGTTCCGACTTGAAGGAGGACAGGGCCATCCACAGGAACGGCGTGACCATCACGATCATGCCGGCCCACAGCACGGCCAGCAGCAGACGCCGGCGTGCGGCTTCGCCCTTGTGCCGGCGGGGGGCCGAGTCGCTTGCGTGGGCGGTCATTTGGTCTTGTCCTTCAGCAGACGGAGCTGGAGCAGGGTCATCGCGAGGATGACGGTGAACAGCACGTACGCCATCGCGCTCGCGTAACCCATGTGGAAGAAGTCGAAGCCCTCCCGGTACATGGAGAGCGAGACGGTCAGGGTGCTGTTGTCCGGGCCGCCTTCCGTCATCACGAACGGCTCCTCGAAGACGTTCAGGAAGCCGATGGTCGTCATCACGCAGACGTAGAGCATCGTCGGACGCAGCAGCGGCACGGTGACGCTGCGGAACTCCTGCCACATGCCCGCACCGTCGAGCCGCGCGGCCTCCCGCACCTCGGTGGGGATGCCCTGCAGGCCGGCGAGGAAGAGGACCATCGCCGTGCCCATGTTGCGCCACACGGCCATCACGATCAGCGACGGCATCGCCAGGGTCCTGGAGCCGAGGAAGTCCGGGGAGTTCAGGCCCACTTCGGCCGCCAGCCCGGAGATGAGACCGTCGGCCGGGTCGAGCACGAACCGCCACACCACGGCGACCGCCACGATGCTGGTGACGACGGGGGCGTAGAAGCCGACCCGGAAGAAGGTACGCATCCGCCCGATGCCGGAGTTGAGCAGCACCGCGGCGAAAAGGCCGGCCCCCACGGTCAGCGGAACGCCGAGAAGGACGAAGTAGGCGGTGTTGTACAGCGCCGTCAGGAACTTCTCGTCCTCGAAGAGCCTGCTGTAGTTCTCGAAGCCGATGAACTCCGTGGAGAACGGGTCCGCGACGTTGCGGAGGCCGAAGTCGGTGAAGCTCATCACGAGCGTGGCGACGATCGGCACGGCCATGAACGTCAGGAACAGCAGCAGGAAGGGCGACGAGAACAGCAGGCCGGGCAGGTTCTGCACACTGAGCCGGTCCCGGCGCCGCGGCCCGGCTCCGCCCTTGCCCTTGTACGGCCCGGACCCGGGCCGCACCTCGGCGGTGCGGCCCGTCTCCGGCTGCCGGGAGGCGGCGGTGGTGGTCATGCGGTCAGTCCACCAGGCCCTCGGTCGCCTTCTGCATCCACGCCGCGGCCTTCTCCGGGGACTCGCCCTTCTGCGAGACGCGCGCCACGCCCTCGTCGAGCTTGGAGGCGAACTCCTCCCACTTGGCGAGCGGCGGAACCGTCTTGGCCGTCTTCAGCTGCTTCTCGAAGGCGTCCAGCTGCTCCGGAGCGTTCTTCAGGGCGGGCTCGTCCCAGGCTGCCTCCTTGGCGGGCAGCGACTTGGCGATCTCGTACCAGCGGCCCTGCTGTTCGGTCCCGGTGAGGAACTTCTGGAACTCCTTCGCCGCGGCCTTGTGCTCGCTGTCCTCGAAGGTGACGAGGCTGGCGCCGCCCACCCATGAGGTGCTCGACTCGCCGGCGGGGAGCGGGGCCGTGGCGTACTTGTCCTTCAGCTGCGGCTGCTGGTCCTTGATGTTGTTCACGATCCAGGGGCCGGAGATGAACATCGGCGCGTCGCCGGTGCCGAAGTCCTTGACGACGTCGTAGTCCGGCGGCGAGCTCTTCCTGGAGAGGCCCGCGTCGAAGTAGTGCGCGTACTCCTCCAGCGCCTTCACGGACTCCGGCGAGTCCAGTGCGGGCTTGCCCGACTTGTCCAGCAGCTGACCGCCGGCCGAGTAGAGGAAGGGCAGCCACGTCTGCCAGGCGCCTATGTTGGCGGGCTGGTGGTAGGTGCCCCACTTCGCCTTCGCCTCGTCCTTGTACGCCTTCGCGAGCTTGCGCTGCTCGTCCCAGGTGGCCGGGGGCTTGTCCACCCCGGCCTTGTCGGCGAGGTCGGTGCGGTAGTAGAGGGCGCGGGTGTCGACGTACCAGGGGACGCCGTAGGTCTTGCCGTCCTTCACGCCGCCGTTCCAGGCGGCGGGGAAGTAGTCGTCCTTCTTGAAGGTCTTCTCGTCGACGGGCTCCAGGGCGTCCAGCTCGATGAACTCGCCCAGCATGGTGCTGCCCATCTGGGCCATGTCGGGGAGTTCGCCTGCGGCGACGGCGGAGACCAGCTTCTGGTGGACGACGTCCCAGCCGACCGGCGTGACCTTCACGGTGATGTTGGGGTGCTTCTTGTTGAACTCCTTGCCGAGCTTCGCCAGGTGCTTGCCCTCCTCTCCCATGCCCCAGACGGTGAGGGTCTGCTTGTCCTTGGCGGATGCCTGCTCGCTCCCACCACTGCCGCAGCCGGAGAGCAGCAGCGCGAGAGCGGTCGTGGCCGCTGTGGCGGCGGCGATGCGGGGTATGGGCTGCATGGAGGGGCTCCTCCTCGTTAGCGGAGCGTGGCGGGGAGCGCGGGGGGCTCTTGCGGACGTGGGCCGGGACCCGGGACCGGGCGGCCTGCGTGGCCGTAAAGAGTCTGTAAGCGCATACATACTCTGTGAGTGACCGCCCGGGCGTGCAAGGGCCGGGGGGATTACGACTGTGTAACGGAAGCGCTGTCCGGTACGGCGTCGTGGCCGTTCGCGCAGCCGCAGCTGGACCGCCGGATCACGGAGACCGGCAGCACCCGGGACTCGGGCTCGCGGCTGCGGTCCTCCAGGCGCGCGACCAGCAGGTCGACCGCCTCCTCGCCGAGCCTGCGCATCGGCTGCCGCACAGTCGTCAGGGCGGGCGTGACCAGACGTCCGAGCGGAATGCCGTCGAATCCGGCCACGGCGATGTCCTGAGGCACCCGCACCCCGCGGCGGCTCAGCTCGGACAGCGCGCCGACCGCCATCTGGTCGTTGGCGAAGACCACCCCGCCGGGCAGCTCCGCCCTGCTGTCCAGCAGCTCCGCGACGGCCTTCCGCCCCTCGGCCTGGGTCAGCCTGGTCCGTACGTCCGGACGTTCCGGCACGGGCAGCCCGGCCTCCAGATGAGCCGCCTGGAAGCCCCGGAAGCGCGCCTCGCCGTCGGGGGAGTCCTCGGTGCCTCCGATGAAGGCCAGCCGCGTGATGCCGTGATCAGCGATGAGATGCCTGGTCAGAGCCAGTTCGCCGTCGAAGTTCGCCACTTCCACGTGGTCGAGGTGGTCGAGCGGCGCGTCCTCGCGGGGGCCGGCGAGCATCACCACGGGCAGCCGCCGCGAGATGACTTCGAGCTCCTCGGTGGGGACCGTACGGGCCAGCACCGCGAAGCCGTCGACCCGGCCGGCGACGTCGGCCACCAGGCTCTTCGGGCCCTCCGCGAGGGATGCGGCGATGAGCAGCGCGTAGCCGTGGCGGCGGGCGGCCCGCTCCATGCCGCGGATTATCTCGTCGGAGTAGAGCATCAACTCGGCGTCGCCGTAGTCCCCGTCGGGGTCCTCCGCGTCCGGGTCGGCGTAGTCGGGGAAGCACAGGCCGAGGACGCGTGTGTTGCGGCTGGCGAGGCCGCGGGCGTTGCCGCTCGGCACGTAGCCGAGCTCGCGGGCGGCCTCCAGCACGCGTTCCCGCGTACCCGCCCGGACGGAATCCGGGGCGCGGTAGACTCGCGAAACCGTCGCGATCGAGACGCCTGCCCGCCCGGCGACGTCGTACACCGTGGGAGCACTCACTCGGCCGATGCTCTCCTGCCTTGCCGCGGCCGTGCAGGCCGATGGATTGAAAGCGCATTCATCGTACGCTGCCCGCGAAGGCGACGGCAAGAAGCCCTTCGGTCGGGCCGAGGCCGTCGGCGGGCAAGGGCCCCGTCCCGGCAGCACTCCTCCGGATCTTCGCAGGCGTGGGTGCGCCGCAACCGTTTGCTCCCCCCGGTACCGGTCGGTGCCGCCTTCGGCACCCGCCAACCCCTCTTTCTGCGCCCCGAGTCGGGAGCCGGGGTACTGTTTTCGGCCACTGATCCACCCCTGTGAGCTTGCGTCGCCCGGCTCCGCCGCGGCTCCGGGTGCCTCCGAACTCCCTCCGGGGGACTGCTACTTCAGGTAACTCCAGCTCGGTGCGTACCTGGTGGGCGCAGGGGCGGGCCGGACCCGGCGGTTCAACCGGCCGCCGCGACCCGTATGTTCGCATTCGTGGGCAGAGCTTCGGCGGAAAGTCGCCTGCGCGAAACCTTGCCGGGAATCGCCGGTGTCCATAACCTGACTCGCCAGTAACTCTTCCGCACAGCAGGGTCGCCTTCTGTGCGTTCCCCCCTGGTACCACGCACGTGCTCCACATCCCCCACACCACGGTCACGCTCGTCAACTGCTCACAAGGGGACACACCATGAAGGATGCGCACGGCAGACCGCTGACAGGACGCACGAGTTGGCGGAAGTTCGCCGTCCTCTGCGTGCCGGGCTTCGCCGCGACGGCGGCACTCGCCATCGCACTGGCCAACGGAGCGCTCGCCGCGTCGTTCGCAGTATCGGGACAGCAGTTCAAGGTGTCCGCGAAGAGCCTGGACGGCGACGGCTTCGCCCAGTACGGCAGCGTCGACCGCAATGCCAGGGGCGAGCTGATCCCCGTGGCCGTCACCGCCATCAAGACCGCGGAGATGAGCGACCTCTGCCAGTCCGTCGTCACCAAGTTGCCCGTGATCGGCAGCATTTCGCTGAACCTCACCGCCGGTACCGGCAAGAAGCCGGTGCAGGCCACCGACCTCTTCGTCGACGCGACCCAGCTCTCCGGCAACGCGGACTTCAACAAGATCGAGATCGGCCGGGACGCCTCCACCCTCGACAAGGGGCCCAAGGGCGGACAGGGCCTCCAGGACCTCTTCGGGCAGCAGGCGGACGACGTCCACATCTCCAGCCTCAAGCAGACCGCGTGGGCAACCAACGCGGGCAAGTTCAGGCTGGCCGGGCTGAGCATGAAGGTGAACAAGGGCACGAAGGAATGCTTCTGATCTGGCGCCGGTGGCGCGGGTGGCGCCGCGGCCGGCCTTTCTGGGGCGGCCTGCTGACCGTCCTCGCCGGTACGGAGATCGGAGTCATCCCCCTGGCTCCGCTGAAGGTGATGCTGCACCAGGGAACGGCCGGTCTGCCGACCGTCGTTCTGGCGCTGGTCATGATCGTGCTCGGGCTCAGCGCCTGGTTCGCACCCCACTACAGGGGACTTGCGGGCGTCCTGACCGTGCTCCTCGCGGCAGCCGCACTGGTCCTCTCCAACCTGGGCGGCTTCATGATCGGCACGCTGCTGGGAGTCGTCGGCGGCGCTCTGATCTTCGCGTGGCGGCCGGTACCGGCCGAGCCGCCGCCGGACGCGCGGACCGATGAGGAAGCACCGGCCGACGGCCCCGCGGCGCACGCCGGCTCGCCGTCCGGCCCGGCAGCGGAGGACCGGGAGCGCGCGGGACGCACCCTCACCGGTACGTCCCGCAGCGCCTCGGCCGGTACGCCTGCGGGAGCCTCCACGAACGACACGCTCTCCTCGCTGGCCTCCGCCTTCTCCGTCCCTCAGCAGCCCACGACCCCTGAGTCCCCGGACGACCCGTCGAGGAACGGCGACACGAACCGGAACCGAGAGCAAGACTGAGCGAACGAGTGCCATCACCCTTCCTGTTTCTCCTAGCCGAACTACAAGGAGCCGCATGATGAGCACGCGCCACCTGCACGCCCGGTCCTTACGGATCGTGGTGACCGGCATCATCGCCGCCACCGCACTCCTGGCCGCCGGCGCCGCGAACGCCACCCCGCGCAGCGGCGCCGCCGCCCAGGCAGCAGCCGATCCGACCACCGTCACACCGGCCGGGGACGAGTACGCCGCGACGCTCACGGGCGAAGCGACGTTCACGGCCGGGTCGGTGACCGTCACCTGCACCGTCTCGGAAGCCACCGGCCAGATCCCGGCCGCACCCGGCAACCACAACGACGCCGGGCCGGTCGAATCGGGTATCAACCCGCCCACGTACGACTCCTGCACGGCGAGCCTGCCGGGCGTCGAAGCCACCGTGGAGACCACCGGTGACTGGACGGTCTCCATGCAGAACGGCGCACCCGCAACCGCCGGACTCACCATGCCGACGGCCGGGTTCGTACTGAAGACCAGCGGACTCGCCGCGTGCACCGTGACCGCCGCGCCCACCGAGGCGGCGACCGTCACCGGCACCTGGACAAACGGCTCGCCGTCGACGCTCGCCTTCGACGACGCCGCCGTCCCCGTGAAGGTCGAAGGCGGATTCGGCTGTCCGACCAGCGCCACCAGCTCCGACTTCAGCGCCACCTACGAGATCACCGACACCACCGACCCCGGCGCGGATGTGACCGTTACCTCCTGACCCGCGTCCGCCGCGGCGCACCACCCGCCATGGCGTCGCGGCACCGCGTGGGAACGGCCACCCGACCCGGCAGCCGGTCCTCTCCGCTTACTCGTCGGAGCGGAGAGGACCCAGGTGCTCTCAGATGTTCTGCTGGATTCGACGGTGCGGACGAGGAGTTGGACGGAAGCCGCCGGAACCCTCCCGCCTCACCGTTCCTCGTTCTCCCCTTCCTCGTCGGACTCGTCCTCCTCCTCGTCCGAGTCCTCGTAGTCCCCGTCTTCTTCCTCTTCTTCTTCCTCTTGTTCCTCGTCTTGTTCCTCGTCCTCGCCGTTCTCGCCGTTCTCGTCCTCGCCGTTCCCCTCGTCTTCCTCGTCCTCGGCGAGCACGTCCTCGTGGCTGCGCACGACTTCGCCCTCCCGGATCTCACCGCGCCAGCCTTCCGGGACCTCCTGAGCGCCCAGCGACACGTACCGCAGGAAGTGCTTGAGATCGAGCCGCAGTCTGCGCCCCTGCGCGCGCCAGATGTTGGCCGTCTTCTCCAGGAACCCGCCGGGGGAGTACTCGACGACGACCACGATCCGCGTCAGATTCGGCGCCAGCTCGTGGAAGGAGATGCTGCCGTGTGTGGTGGCCTCGCCCGAGGACTTCCACACGATGCGGTTGTCGGGAACCTGCTCCAGGACGGTGGCCTGCCAACTGCGCTTCGAGGGGCCGACCTTGCCCGTCCAGTCGGACGTGACGTCGTCGTCGCCGCGTGACGCCTCGACCACGCCCTTCATGAAGCCGCTGAACTCCTCGAACTCCGTCCAGTGGTCGTAGACCCGGCGCAGGGGGAGACCCACGTCGAGCACCTCGACGATGTTGGTCACCTTCTTGTCCCCGGCTTCGCCCCCGCCGCCGAAGAGCTCCTGGACCTTGCCGACGGTCTTGTCCTTGACCTTCTTCGCCATCTGGCCGCCCACAGCCTTCGCCGGGGACTCCCCCTGCAGAAGCTTCGCCCCCATCTTCGGCAGGTCCCCGCCGCCCGGACCGCCGCCTTCGGCGACCTTCTGAGCAAGCCCGGAGACCTTGCCCCCGGCCGAGCTGACGAGGTTGCTCGTCTTCGCGGTCAGGTAGTTGGAGAGTTCCTCGCGTACCCGGTCCAGGCCCGAACCGCCGCCGTCCGCGGCGTTCTTGGCCGACTCCTCTTCCGGCATGATCCCTACCTCCGGCGACGCTGCTCGGCGGGCGGATTGCTGGCGGACTTCTTTCCGCTCGTCTTCCTGGCGGCCTTCCCGGGCGGCGCCTTCCTGGCCGTGGCCTTCTTCGCGGAGCTCTTGCCGGCGGCCTTCTTCGCCCGCTTCTGCGGAGCTGCGGCCTGCTCGCCCCGTCCCTCACGCATGGGCCTTTCCGGCCTCCTGCGGTCTTCCCCGGCGCGACCCTCGGCCGGCTTCCGCCTTCGCCCGTCCTCCTCCTCCGGCTCCTCGCCGGTCTCCCCGCGCTCGTCCGGGGCGTCGCCGTCCTCGCGTTCCTCCTCGTCCCCGTCCTCGCGTTCCTCTTCGTCCTCGCCCTCCTCCCCGCGGCCTGCGCCTTCAGGGCCGGGGCCGTTGAGCGACGTCGCACGCGCGGCCAGGGAGTCGGCGAACGTCCCCAGGCGGCGGTCGACGGCCGCCTTCAGCGCCTCACGTCCCACCGTCAGCAGCTCGTCGCGCACCTGGTCGGTCAGCTGGGCGAACTGCGGGGAGTCGCCGAGCTTGCCCATTCCCGACGCGAGCAGCTCCTGCGGCTTGGACTGCAGCTTCCCGCTGGCCAGGAAGGTGGCGACTGCGATGGCGAGCTTCCCCTTGCGGGTCCGGCCCAGGAGATATCCGGCGACGACGCTGGCCGCGAGCGCGGCCTTCGGGCTGTCACTCATGCGCACATCCCATTCCTTCTCCTCAATCCGACGGCTTCCGGTCCGGCCTGGTCGTCTACCGATCGGGGGGCGCCTCGCGGCCAGTCACGTGGTCCTCGGCGCCAGGCGCGCAGCGCTGCCGACCGGGGCGGACCGACGAGCTCGTGAGACGACATGACTACATCGTGAGCACGGCGCGGTACGGCGCGCGCCATCTGGTGGGCCGTGCGGGTGCCGACGGGACATGTGCGTGGTCGTCCGGCATGGGAGAACAGACAGGACTGTCACGCGATGAGTCGTACAAATCGCCTGCAAGACATCAAGATCGGCACGTCCTGTGAAACAGTCCCGCGGGCGTCGACGGCGTGCAAAGATGTCCGGCGCCAACGCGCGGCGGATTCAGAGACCCTCTCCGCCGCCGCACTCATCCCACCGCAGCGACGTCGGCCTCGGGGAGGTCGTTCCCGGGGCAAGTGCGCTCAGTTGCCGGTCTACGCAAGGGGGAACGGGGTCAATGATCGAGGTTCAGGAACTGACGAAACGCTATGGGGAGACGCTCGCCGTCGACGGGCTGTCCTTCCACGTGAAGCCCGGCCGGGTGACGGGCTTCCTCGGCCCCAACGGCGCAGGGAAGTCCACGACGATGCGCGCCATGGTCGGCCTGGACCGGCCGACCTCCGGCCAGGTCCTCATCGACGGCAGGCGTTACGAGCAGATCGCGCAGCCGCTGCGCAAGGTGGGCGCGCTGCTGGAGGCGAAGGCCGTGCACGGCGGGCGCACGGCGTACGGGCACCTGCTCGGCCTCGCCCGCAGCAACCGCATACCCGAGTCGCGGGTGGGCGAGGTGCTGGAGACGGTCGGGCTGGCGGCCACCGCGAAGAAGCGGGCCGGCGGCTTCTCACTCGGCATGGCGCAGCGGCTCGGTGTCGCTGCGGCGCTGCTCGGCGATCCGGAGGTGCTGCTGTTCGACGAGCCGGTCAACGGCCTCGACCCCGAAGGCATTCTGTGGATCCGGGAGCTGATGAAGAAGCTGGCCGGTGAGGGCCGTACGGTCTTCGTCTCCAGCCACCTGATGAGCGAGATGGCCCTGACCGCCGAGCACCTGATCGTGATCGGGCAGGGGCGTCTCCTCGCGGACACCACCGTCGAGGACTTCATCGCCCGCAACTCGCGTTCGTACATCCACATCCGGACGCCCGAGCCCGAGCGCATGCGCGACGTGCTCGCCGCCGAGGGCATCCGGACGGAGGATGGCGCCGAAGGGGTGCTCGAAGCACTCGGCACCACCCTGGAGACGGTGGGCAAGCTGGCATCGAAGAACCAGGTGACGGTCTACGAGATCAGCCCCCGTACGGCCTCGCTCGAAGAGGCATTCATGCAGCTCACCGCGGACGCGGTGGACTTCCGAGCGGACCTGGGGGTGCGGTGACGATGTCGGACACCGGCGCGGCAGTCGCCTTCGAATGGACGAAGATCCGCACACTGCGGTCCACGGTCTGGAGCCTCGCTCTCTTCTCCGTGTCGAGCGTGGCCGTGGCACTCCTCTTCGGATACGTCATGCGCGGCACGTACGCGGACATGAGCGCGGAGGGCCAGGCACGTTTCGACCCTGTCGCCTCGGGCTTCAGCGGGCTGAAGCTCGGCATGATCGCGCTGGTCGTCTTCGGCGTGCTGACCGTGAGCAGCGAGTACTCGACGGGCTCGATCCGCAGCTCGCTCGCGGCAGTGCCGCGCCGCGGCGTCCTGTACGGGGCGAAGATGCTCACCGGGACGGCGACGGCGCTGGTCGTCTCCGTGGCCGTCGTGGGCGTCAGCTTCTTCGCCACGCAGGTGACGCTGGGCTCCCCGGCGAGCGTCTCCCTCTCCGACGACGGGGTGCTGCGCGCCCTGATCGGGGGAGTGCTCTACATGACGCTCATCTGCGCCTTCTCCATGGGGCTGGCGAGCGTGCTGCGCAGCTCCGCGCTGACCATGGGCATCCTGGTGCCGCTGTTCTTCATGATCTCGACGATCCTCAACAGCATTCCCGGAGTTCAGAAGGTCGCGCAGTTCCTGCCCGACCTGGCCGGCAGCCTGATCCTGCGCAGCGAGCCTCCGCGGGGCGACACGGTGCTGACCGCCTGGACCGGCATGGGCGTGCTGGCGGCGTGGGCCGTTCTGGCAGTGACAGCCGGGTACTTCGCGATGCGGCGACGGGACGCCTGAGGAGCCTTCCGGGGCGTCGGGGCGGAGAAATACGGCATTTCTGGTGCGGCCACCGGGCCGCCTTCTCCTGGTCTTCAGGAGGGGCGGCCGGTGGCCGCTCGCCATTTCGGACACAATACCCTTTAAGCGGAGTAAGCCCCGGACCGCAATGAATCACCACGGGAATCACGGTGCAGCTCCGGAATTCCGCACACATTCGGAGTGGAGTATTCCGTTCATGCGCGCGGAGCTGGATGCGCCGACTGTGGGGGGTGAGGTGTCATGACCCTCGCCGATAACATTCGGAATCAATTCTTCCGCACTTCTGCCTCATGTTCGACGGGGGAGCAGGGTGCATTTCAACGGCCATGAACTGCGGTTTCGCCGGGAATCTCGATCGGGATACTGGGGATCCTGTCCCGCTCCGTAACATCCGGAACCCCCTGTTCCCCCGCTCGCCCGCGCATGTCAACTGACACATGTCATGTGATGTGGATCACGCATGGAAAATTGTTGTGGCGAAACCATGGAGCAAATACTGTCTAGCCCGCACCGCTGGGGGGCGCGGATCGTAATGAAATTCAGAAGTACGCGGTCGGAAGCACCATCGGTGCGCAAGAGCAATTCATGTCTGTACTCGCAGAATGGAGTTCCATCGTGTACAAGGGCGACGTTTCGCTGGTGGAAGAGATCGCGGAGCAGGACTTCGACGGTGTTGCCTACGGTGCCTGCACCACCAACACCTTCTCCCTCTCCGACGCGCTCGGCAACACCGGCGGCTGGTGCACCCTGACCGTCGAGTGCCAGCCGAACTGCAACTGACCCGAACAACAGAAGAGGGAAGAGACAGATCATGAGCGAGGACATTCTGGGTGGTTACGACGAGGCTGAGCTCGTCGAGCTGAGCGACGCCGACGCCTACGGCGGCACGGCGTGGGTCTGCGCCACGGTCACGCTGGCCACCGCGGCCATCTGCCCCACCACGAAGTGCACCAGCCAGTGCTGAATGTGACTTCACCGTTCTCGGTGGTCATGTAGCAGTGCGAAGCGGAATGGAGGTCCTTTCGGGCCTCCATTCCGTGGCCTCGACTTCGGCCGTCTGACGACATCTCGCGAAAACGGGAGCAGCAACACCGTGATATCTCCAGCCAAGTACTACCCGGAGTTCGACAGCGCCGAAGTCGAAGAAACAATCGTTCCGCTGTCGCAGTTCGACGAACAGTTCACCGGCGTGCTCCGGGAGGGCGGTGAGAGCGCGGACGACCGCTCCACGCCGGGCGAGGAGACCCGGGCGACGGTGCGGGAGTGGCTCGACCGGCCGGAGCAGTACCCGTTCCAGAGCGTCATCAGGAGTGTCGCCGCCGCCGTCGCCGACACCGATCCCCTCGCCCCGTTCGAGAAGCTCTTCAGTGACCCGCAGGCCATGCTGGTGCAGCTGCTGGAACGTACCGAGAGCAGGGTGCGCGAGGTCTACAGCCGGCCGCTGGTCGCGGCGATCAATCATGCGCGCGAGAACGGGAAGCTCGTCGGGGAGTCCTCCGAGGAGCGCTACAGGTATTTCGTCGGCCAGGCGAGGCGTACGTCCTTCGAGGACGTGTGCGGACTCTCTTTCCCCGTCCTGCGCGACATCACCCGGATTCTGCTCCACAACGGGGCGGACAGCATCACCGAACTCTGCCGCCGGCTCGTCGCCGACCGCGAGGCGATCGCGAGCACCTTCGGTATCGAGGTGTCCGACCCGATCGTCTCCTGCGGTTTCTCCGAAGGCGACGCGCACCATCACGGCCGCAGTGTCTCCGTCCTCGAATTCGAGTCGGGGAGGAAGCTGGTCTACAAGCCGCGTGACGTCTCCTGCGAAGCCGCGTACGAGAACATCGCCAGGGAACTCAACAAGGAGATCGGCACCTCGCTGGCGGCTGCGCAGGTTCTCGAGCGGAACCATTACGGATACGTCGAGTTCATCGAGGCCGAAGACGTCTCCGACATGTCCGGGGAGTTCATGCACGCGAGCGGCGAACTCGCCGCCGTGCTCTATCTCCTCAACGCGCGGGACATGCATTTCGAGAACATCCTGCCGACCCGCCGCGGTCCCGTACCGATCGACCTCGAGACGATTCTGCATCCGGCGCGCATTCACGAAGGCCCCACGCCGGAGGCCGAGGGGAACGCCTACGAGACGATCGGGCAGTCCATCTACGGCATCGGGATCCTGCCGCTGGTCATGGTCGGAAAGGGCGAGGACGCGGGCCACGTCGACCTCGGATTCCTCGGCGACCAGGGGCGCGGTTCCTCACCGTTCAAGACGATCTTCTTCGAGAACCCGTACACGGACCGCATGAGCCTGGTGATCCGCTCCCAGGAGGCGCAGGGCCGCCGCACGGTCGTCAACTCCCTGGGCGAGGACGAGGTCCGCGTGCTGGGCGACCGTATGGCCGAGGGGTTCTCCCGCGTCTTCCGCGCGATGATGTCCGCCCAGGAGCGCTGGGAGGAGCTGCTGCGGAAGTCCGCGTCGGGGATGCGCGTGCGCTACGTCCACAATCCGACCGCGCTGTACGCGCAGACCCTGCGGATGACCTCCAGCGCCGGCGCCCTCGACGACGTCTCCCCCTACATAGCGCTGCTGAAGCGCATCGCGATCGCCAGCAAGACCTCGTCGCGGCAGATCGTCCGCTCCGAGATCCGTCAGCTGGCCGAGCGCGACATCCCCTACTTCACCGTATCCGCGACGGGCGTCGCCCTGGAGGACGGCGACGGCCGCGAGGTCGGAGCCTTCTTCGACGAGACCCCCGTGGACCGGGCGCTGGCGAAGACGGCGCACATGACCGAGACCGAACTGCGTGAGCAGCTCCGGCTCGTCTACTCGGCCTTCTCCTCCCGCTTCCCCGACAACCACCTCGCCGCCTCCGGCACTTCGGACGGCGGAGCGGTACACGCGCCGTCGGACCGTGAAGGGGCCGGTCACTCCGCGGACGACGAACTGGTCGCGCTCGTCGTGCGCCTCGCCGACAACCTGGTCGAGACGTCGCTGCCCGACAAGTTCGCGCACCTGCCCCGTACCTGGATCGGTCCGCTCGCGTCCGCCTTGGCCAACAGGCCGTGGCCGCCGGGAGTTCTCGGGTACGACCTCTACACCGGAAGGGTCGGTCCGGCACTGGCCCTGGCCGCCGCCGGACGTCTCCTGGACCGCGGCGAATACCGCGACCTGGCCACGCAGATCTTCTCGACCATGGCGGACATCCTCGCCGGGCACCGCTACGAGAGGCGCAGCATCCAGCAGGCCGGCTTCGGCGGCTACACGGGCATGGCCGGCATCCTCTTCGCACTGGCCACGACGGGCCGCCTGCTGGAGAACGACGAGTGGGTCGGAGCCGCGCAGGGTGCGCTGCCGCTGGTGCTCGACCAGATGCGCGGCATCCAGCCGCAGGCACTGCCCATCGACGTGGTCAACGGCGTCTCCGGTGTCATGTCCTGTGTGACGGCGATCGGCGGTCCGCACGCCGAGGACGCCCTGTCGGCACTGGCCTCGATGCTCACCGAGGCCGTCCGGGGCGAGGGTCACGGGACGGTCTTCGCACAGTCCGGCTTCGCGCACGGGGTCAGCGGCCTCATGCACGCACTGAGCCGCGCTCTCCCGCACGTGCCGGCCGGGCAGCGGGAAGTCGTCCGGGACACCCTCTCGGACCTCGTCGGCCGGCTCCAGAAGTTCTACGACCGCGAGCAGGGCAACTGGTTCTCCAACGTGGCCACTCCCTCGTCGTTCTCGACCGGCTGGTGTCACGGCGCCACCGGCATCGCCCTCGCACTGTCCGCGTACGGCGACATCGCGGACGACGACGTCGTCCACTGCATGCGGGACGTTGCGGTCGGCAACCTCGTACGCCACGGATTCGGGCGGAACCTGACGTGGTGCCACGGAGACCTGGGCAACCACGACGTCCTCGCCAAGCTCGCCGGGGCGGACGAAAGCCTGCGTGAGGAGGTGACAAAGATCGAACAGCGGTGGCTCCAACCGGACGTCTTCCTACGGAAGATCAACGACAACCAGAGCCGGTACGCGCACACCAACAGCCTCATGGTCGGCACGGCCGGGATCGTGCTGCACCTCGTCAACCGCCTCGATCCGAGCGTCCACATCTCTCCGGTCACCCTGACGTTTGAGAGCCGATGACATGAGCCTCACACTCGGGCGCGGCAAGTCCGCTCGCCGTATGCCGACGATCACCCAGGTGACGCAGACAGAGTGTGGACTGTGCTGCGCCGTCGCCCTGCTGCGCTACTACGGGCGAGCCGAGGACCTCTCCAGCGCCCGCAACGTCATGGACGCCGGCCGCGACGGTCTGAGCGCCGGTCAGCTCGCCCGCTATCTGCGCACCCGTGGCATGGACGCGAAGCTCTTCCGCGCCAAGAGCGTCGCGGCGCTGGAGAAGTTCACCTCGCCGACGATCCTCTACTGGGAGGAGTACCACTTCGTCGTCCTCGAGAAGTTCGACGGCCGCAAGGCGACCGTCATGGACCCGGCCGTCGGACGCCGGCGCATGAGCCGTGAAGAGCTGGAAGCGGGCTTCAGCGGCATCGTCGTCTCCGCGGACGTCGGCCCGGACTTCGAGAAGACACGGCAGAAGCCCCTGACGGAGTGGCGCGACATGCCGCTCTTCGCAGAGGGCGCCCCCAAGCGGATCGCGCTGGTCGGCCTGCTCTCCTTCAGCGGCTACGGCGCCGTTCTGGGCATCCCGATGCTGACCGAGTGGGCGGTCGACCAGCAGACACGGTGGAAAGGCCTGGACGACCTGGGCACGGTGATAGCCGTGGTGCTGGGTGTGGCGGCTGCCTATCTCGCGCTGCACGTCATCAGAGTCACCGTGCTGTCGTCGGTCGTGGCACTGCTGGGCAAGCATCTGATGACCCATACGTTCAGCAGGATGCTGTCCCTGCCGTACAGGTTCTTCACGGTGCGACAACCCGGCGAACTCCTGTTCCGGCTGAACAGCGTCAACATGATCCGAGACCTGCTGTCGTCACGGGTGGCCCAGGGCATCCTCGACGTCGGAACGCTGCTGTGCGTCAGCGGATACCTCTTCTACGTCGAGTGGCGCCTCGGCCTGATGGCAGGCGTGCTGTTCCTGCTCAACGCCGTCTACCTGGCCAAGACGCGGCCCCGGCTGATGGAGTACGTCGACTCGGAGATCAGTCAGCTGAGCAAGAGCCAGTCGACGCAGCTGGACGCGATCGTCTCGATCCCCACCATCAAGATGGGCGGCTACGCGGACGAGTTCATCGAGAGCTGGGCCAAGGTCTACGCCTCCTCGCTGGAGGCGATGAAGGACCGCATGCGCATGCAGCAGGGCCGCATCTCGGGTGTCACGACGACGACGCAGATGTTCGGCCCGATGATCCTGCTGCTCTCCAGCCTCTACTTCGTCAGCCACGGCTACATCTCCCTGGGCGCGGCGATCGCCGTGCAGGCGGTCTCCGCGACGTACTTCTCCCTCTCGACGTCGGTCTTCCAGACGTACACCGAGTTCACCGAGGCGTCGCGCTACATGGCCAGGCTGAACGACATCGTCAAGACCGAGCCCGAGGACCAGGGCGGCACCCTCACCGGTCTCCTCTCGACGTCGATCCAGCTCGAGGACGTCAGCTTCCAGTACACGAAGCACAGCGATCTCGTCATCCGCAACGTCTCGCTGGACATCCCGGCCGGCTCCAGGGTCGCCCTCGTCGGGCCCTCCGGGTCCGGCAAGAGCACACTGGGCCGGATCATCTGCGGTCTGTACGAGCCGACCAGAGGCAACGTCAGGTTCGGCGACGTCGACATGCGGCACTACGACAAGAACGCGCTGCGGCGGCAGATCGGCTACATCCCGCAGGAGATCCATCTGCACAACCGCACGATCCTGGAGAACCTGACGCTCGGACAGGACATTCCGCAGGAGATGGTGCGGGAGTACTGCGCCAACGTGGGCATCCTCGACTTCCTCGAGGACCTCCCCATGGGGCTCAAGACCCTCGTCTCGGAGATGGGCGCGAACTTCTCCGGCGGCCAGCGCCAGCGCCTCGCCATCGTCCGGGCGCTGCTGCAGAATCCGCCCATCCTCGTGCTCGACGAGGCGACCTCCGCCCTGGACACCGTCAACGAGCGCCGGGTCGGCGAGATCATCGAACACATCGGCGCCACCCAGGTGATCATCGCCCACCGCCTCGCGACCATCAAATCCGCCGACCACATCTACGTGCTCGACAACGGGCGTGTGGTCGAACAGGGAAGCCACGCACAGCTGCTGCACGGCGGGGCGGTCTACACGGACCTGTACGCGGACAGGTCCCCGGACCTCGATGTCGTCGTCGGAGGCGAGTGAACGTGTCTGAACCGGACGTGTCGATCCCGGCGTTCCTTCCCTTCTACGCGCACCTGGCTCCCAGACGCGCGGTCGAGGACGCCTTGCGCGGACTCGCCGCGCCGGTCACCGCGCCGGAGCGCCTCGAAGAGGTGCTGGACCAGGCGTGGAGCGGCGTGCTCACAGCGATCGAGGGACAGTCCTTCCGTTCGCTGATCGGCGAGTTCCACGCGTTCCGTGAGAGCCGCGGACTGCCCATGGACGCCGGCGGCGACGAGGCGCTCCAGCAGTTCCGGGCCCATCTGGGCAGCGACGACAACTGCCGCGGACTGATCGGGAAGTACCCGGTTCTCCAGCAGCGGCTCGCCACGATCCTGCGGAACCTGCTGGAGGCGTACGCCGACCTCTTCGCGGCCTACACCGCGGACAGGACGGAGCTGAAGGCGGCCGGTCTGATTCCGGCGGGCGACGCCGAAGCGCTGATCGAGAAGGTCCTCCTCACCGGTTCGGATCCGCACAACGACAACCGGCAGGTGATCCAGCTTCGGCTGACGGGCGGGACCCGGCTGGTCTTCAAGCCCCGTGCGCTGGTCTCCGACCGCTTCGTGAAGGACCTCTACGACGCGGCCGACCCGTACCTCCAGCACTCGCTGCGTGAGTGCATACCGCTCTCCGTCTCCACCGGCACCCACGGGTGGCAGCAGTTCGTCGCCTCGGCACCCATGGAGTCGCCGGACCAGCCGGCCCGCTACTTCTACCGGTTCGGTGCCCTGTGCGCGGTGTTCGGAACTCTGGGGGCGTCGGACCTGCACGACGAGAACCTGCTGGCGTGCGGTGAGACTCCGAGCGTGATCGACACCGAGACGATGCTCCGGGCCGACGCCGGTGTCGAGAACGACTCCCTTCCGCACGTACTCGTGAACCACATGAAGCTCTCGGTGGTCTCCACGATGCTCGTCCCCGTGGTGAACCCCACCTCGCCCATCGACGTGGTCATGGCAGGCGTGGGAGTCGCCGGTGACCAGAAGTCGAAACTGAAGCGGGCGGCGGTACGTGACGGAACCACGGACAGCATCTCCGTCACCTGGGAACCCGTCACGTACAAGCACCACGGGAACGTGCCCCGGCTCGGAGACGAACGGCTGTCGGCCCCGGACTACTTCAGCGACATCCTCGCGGGCTACTCCGACGGGCTCGAATTCGTGCGCAGCGACGGCATCCTGAAGGTCATCGACGCCTATCCGGACATGCCGGTCCGCAGTCTGATGCGCTCGACGATGGTCTACGGCCGGTTCCTGGACGCCTCCACGCACCCCGACTATCTGCGCGAGTCCGACGAGGCGGCGCGGCTTTTCGGACTTCTCGCGCGCATGCCGGACTATCTGTCGCCCGAAGCCGCCGATTACGTGGCGGAGGAAGAACGTACGTCGCTGTCCACGGGAAACGTTCCGTACTTCATGACACGGGCGGACTCGACGGAACTGGC
This sequence comes from Streptomyces ovatisporus, assembly GCF_042653885.1. Classification (NCBI taxonomy): domain Bacteria; kingdom Bacillati; phylum Actinomycetota; class Actinomycetes; order Kitasatosporales; family Streptomycetaceae; genus Streptomyces; species Streptomyces ovatisporus. Next base: position 627,940 of record NZ_JBHSFH010000003.1, on the reverse strand, counting down.
CACGCTGAGAACCCGGTTTCCGGGGGTGTACAGGACCTCGCCGCTCGACATGGCGCGCAGAGGGGTCGCCATGAACTCCGGGCAGAGCGACCGCTACCACCATTTCCTGCTGGAGGAGTGTTTCAGCGAGGTCGTCGGTGCGGACAGACCGGAAGGACTCTCGTCGGAGAGCCTGTTCGGCGGGACGATGCTGGACCGTGCACGCCCCGGCACATGGTGGCCGGAGATCGCGAGACGGATCGACGAAATCGGCGTGCAGTTCGAGACGCCGGAAGGGACGGAAACCGGCTGGGTCTGCGGCATAGGTCCGGAACGGAACGTCTCGACCATCACTCCCGGCAACTTCGTCTCGTTCCACGACTCCGGCGGCATAGTCACCTTCCTCGGTAGAGCGGCGCGGCACGACAGCGCACTGCGCTCCGTACACGCCGGCGCCGACCGGGGTCTGAGAAGTCTGCTTTCGAAGTACGGCGACCTGCTCATGCAGACACCGGAATCCGTGTTCACGGGCGCGGCCTCGATGCTGCTCACCAGACCCGCGGATGTCGACCGTGAATGGTTGGCGAAGATTTTCGAGAGCATCGACGAGCGGGCGCTCTCGAACGAACTCGAGAACGACTTGGCAAATGGTCCCGCCGGCCTGCTGATGGTTCTGCTGTCACGTATGGAGGAAAGCGGGGAAAGTGTTCTCTGCGGTGAGGAACACCTCGCGAAGCTGCGCGACCTCACTCTCGGGCACCTCTCGGAGGACAGAACCGCCAAGTGGTTCGACGTCGCGCACGGCGAACTGGGACTGCGCTGGGCATGTTCGCGCATGGGAAGAGTGCTCGGCGATGCGGCGCTGGTCGAACAGTCGGCGGACTGGCTCGTCGACCGGTCCTCCTCGGACGAAGAGACCCCGTACACGGGCTGGTGCAACGGTGCAGCGGGCCAGCTGCTGACCTCGGCCGAGATCCTCTCCGCGGCGGACCGGACGGAGTGGCTGGCCGGTGCGCGTATGCAAACGCTGGTCGACAAGGCGACGGCACTCCCGGACGACCGCGCCTTCGACCTCTCGGTCTGTCACGGCAGCAGCGGTGTGATCCAGTCACTCGTCGCCACCGGCCGTCTCCTCGGCGAAGAATCTCTCATTACCAGAGCCCACGAGTATCAAGAACTCGTTCTTGACAGAATCCGGAGGACCGGATTCTATACAGGAGCTGGAGGCCGGACATCCTTGTTGGGATACATGTTCGGGTGGTCCGGTATCGGTGACACCGACGTCATTCTCCAGTCAGCCGGAAAGAGTTCCGGAAATGGCGTCGGCGATTCTCACCTTCCGGTCGCGCTTTCCAGTGGTGTTCTCGACCGACGGACAGCAGCAGGAGGTTCACAGTGAAGAAGAGCCGCGGCACTTGGGGTGTCGTCGTCGCTATCGGCGGCGCCATCGCGATCACGAGCGCATACAGCGGAAACAAGGTGCTCGCCGGTGTGGTCGGAGTGCTGACCGTCGTAGTCGCAGTGGCCACGTTCATGAAATTCGACCGCAAGCAGTCCTGAATTCGGGACCAGGGGAGCGCGTCGCGCACACCTCGGTGCGGAAAGGTCCAGCAGAAAGGAATTCCCGGGGTGCGGCTCTCGGTACTTCTCCCCTTCGGTCCGGTTCGTCCGGAACAGGTCGTCCCTTTCGCGAACCTGGTGCACTGGACGTGTGCGCACAGGTTGTGGCAGGGCCACGGAATGCTCCTGGACAGCCATCATCTGATCAACTGGCTCGCCGGAATAGGCATCAGAGTCCCTTCCGGATTCGGTGTTTCTCTGATGCCGCTCCGCTCGCCGTACCAGGCTGCGCTCGAGGCACGTTCCGTCGCCCTCAACACCGGGCATTCCGTCGTGGCGGGATTCGGCCCCGGGGGGCTGGCGGCCCAGCGCAGCTTCATGGGCAAGCCCTACGCCAGCCCGCTCGCGGCGAGCAGGGAGTACGTCAGCACGGTGCGCGGCCTGCTGTCCGGCGAGGTCACCGAGGTCCACGGCGACCACTACTCGTCCGTCTCACGCCTCGTCGAGTTCAAACCGGCGCCCGTCTCCGTCGGCCTGGGCGTCCTGCGGGAGAAGATGGCGGCCCTGGCCGGCGAGATCGCCGACGTGGCCATCACCTGGCTCGGCTCCGCGCAGTACCTCCACGGGACGCTGATGCCGGCGATGGAGAAGGGCGCGCAGGAGCGCCGCTCCGGGGAGCCGGCCACGGTGACGGCCATCGTGCCCGTCGCCCTCTCCGGCCCCGACCGCAGCATGGCCGACCTGGCCACTGCGGCGTGCGGCCAGCACATCCAGGCGCCGCACTACAAGGACGCCCTGCGCAAGGCAGGCGTCCGGATCTCCGGCGACGGCGACCCCGGCGACGCCCTGAAGCTCGTCGACGGCGGTGTCTTCCTGTACGGGACCGCCGATGAGATCCACGAAAGGCTGGACGAGTACCGGAAGGCCGGCGTCGACGAGGTCGTGCTCAACGCCACCGGCGTCGGCAACATCGCAGGCCCCCGTGCGGCGGCCACCGACCTCCTGGAGATCCTCGGCGCGGCGTCCTGACGCCACCGCGGACGCCGCAGGGGCCCCGAAGTCCCTGCCCCCTGCCCCGTGCCGCTCCACCCTTGCCGCCCCGGTCAGCAACCCCACTGCTGGCCGGGGCCTCGTTCTCTGCCCGGGTAGACCTCTCCGCGGTGCTCGTCGGCGAACGACTCGCGGGAAGCCGCGGAGACCCCTGCCGGGCCGGGGAACGCCGCCGGTGAAACCAGTGAACGCCGCGCTCTACGCATGTAGAGCGACGGCGTTCGTGTGCGCCCCCGGCAGGACTCGAACCTGCGGCCAAGCGCTTAGAAGGCGCCTGCTCTATCCACTGAGCTACGGGGGCCGGTCTCGGTCGCGGAGTGCGGGCGTGCCTCCGGGTGACCGTGGCGCGGTCAAGGATAAGGGGCCCCGTGGCTGGCGCTGTTTGCTTCACGTCCGCGACACCATGTGGAGGTTCAGTGAAGCGCTCCCGATAATCGCAGGCCGGTGCGATTCGTGCAGCGGTTTTCGCGGTGTGCCGTCCGGGTGTTGCGCAGTCGTTATGGGTGCGTCGGCAGTGGTGGCGCCGAGTGATGGGTCACATGGGGCGAATGGTCCATTCGCATCCGAAACCTATTGTTTTCCCTGCGCAGTGCCGTGGATAGGCTTCAAAAAGACAGCAAATTTGGGCATTCTGCGCATGTGGCGATCTTGAACGTACGGCCTGAACTGCTCGATGCACTTACCGCGCTGCGCGAAGGCGTCGCCGCTGCACGCTTTCCGCTGCCCCTTCCGGGCGCCGAGCGCGCCCGGCGTTCGCGGGACGAACTGCTCGCCCAGCTCGACGACTACCTCGTTCCGCGGCTGCGCATGCCGGACGCGCCGCTGCTCGCCGTGGTCGGGGGTTCGACGGGGGCGGGCAAGTCGACACTCGTCAACTCGCTTGTGGGCCGCAGAGTCAGCGAAGCGGGAGTCCTGCGTCCGACGACGCGTACGCCTGTGCTCGTGTGCCATCCGGACGACCGTCAGTGGTTCTCCGGGCAGCGGATCCTGCCGCGGCTCGAAAGGGTCTGGGTGCCACGGCAGGACGCTCTCCAGGGCCAGTTCGGGGCGGCGGGGCGGGAACACGCGGCGGACGACGAACTGCTCGGGGCCGAGCAGGCGGAAGCGGAGGAGGAGGACGGCAGACGTCCCCTGCGGATCGAGACCGACTCCGCACTGCCTCCGGGACTCGCCCTGCTGGACGCGCCCGACATCGACTCCCTCGTCGCCCGCAACCGCGACCTCGCCGCGGAACTGCTGTGCGCAGCGGACATCTGGGTGCTGGTCACGACTGCGGCGCGGTACGCGGACGCGGTGCCCTGGCATCTGCTGCGCACCGCAAAGGAGTACGACGTCACGCTCGTCACCGTCCTCGACCGGGTGCCGCACCAGATCGCCCCCGACGTGGCCAGGCAGTACGCCGCACTGATGATCCGTGAAGGGCTGGCCGACGTGCCGCGCTTCACCGTTCCCGAACTTCCAGAGTCCGCCGGGGGATCCGGCCTGCTTCCCGCAACAGCGGTGGCCGGCCTGCGCAATTGGCTGACGCAGCGTGCCCTGGACCCCGCCGCGCGGGCAGTCGCCGGGCGCCGTACCGCCGTCGGAGCCCTCGCCTCGCTCCGCCCCCGCGTCGCCGCGCTCGCCAACGCCTCGGCGGCTCAGCACGCAGCGGCGCTGCGGCTGACAGGCCATGTCGAAGACGCCTACGAGGAGGCTCGCGCACGCGTACGGCGGCACATCGCCGTCGGCGAACTCCTCGCGGGCGACGCCGACGCACTGTGGCGCGGTTTCCCTGTCGACAGCCGGGGTGAGGAGGTGCTCGACGCCTTCGAGGAGGGTCTGACCACGCTGCTCACCTCCGCCGTCGCCGCGGCGGACGAACGCATCACGGAGGCGTGGCGCCGCGAACCGGCCGTCCCGGACGGAGAGTTGACGGGCCAGGCCACTGCCGGGCACAGCCGTGACGGGCTGGCCGGCCACCGCGCGGCCGACGGGCGGGGCCGTATGAACCTGCTCGTCCGCCGCTGGAGGCGATGCATGGAGGAACTCGCCGACGAGGAGGCGCGCGCCGTCGACCACGGCTTCGGCCGCGACGCCGAGGAGGCGGCGGCCCTGCTGGCGACGGCACTCGTCGGCGGAGGCCACGCGGCGCGCGCCTACCGGTCGCTGGCGGTGGCGTTCGGCGACGTGAGTGCCCGGAAGCTGAGGGAGTGCGGGGTCCGGTTGCTCGCCACCTACGTCGAGAGAGCCCTCTACGGGGAGCGGGACCGCCGCCTCGCGCCGCTGGAGGTCCTGGAGACGGCGCCGGGCCCCCAGGTCGACCTGATCGCAGCGCTGTCGGTGCTGTGCAAGGCGGAGGAGGCGGCTCTCCCGGGGCCGGGAGCCCGGAAGTTGACGGAGTCGCAGTCCCAGACGGAGAGGTGACCGCAGTGTCCACAACGGATGTTCGTATCGACGGCTCGTCCGACGAGAAGCAGGCCACGTCGGGGGACGCCGGGGGCGGCGACGGCTCTCCCGGTGGGAGCGGCGAGGCCCGGCAGCAGGACCCAGCCGGGGCGGGTGCCGCCGGGGAAGCGAGCGGGCCGGGCGACGGGACCGGCGACGGGACCGGCGCGGACGGTGAGGCGGGGGCCTGGGACGACGGGCTGATCGCGCGCCGTGCACATGCTGCGTCGACGCCGGGCGAGCGTCCCGCATGGTCGAGGGCCGCCGCGCTGTGGGGCACGGCCCCGGACCCGGAGCCGTCGGACACCGGCAGCCACCGCACCACGACGACGGCCGGGCAGCGGCTGTCCGACTGGTCCCCGGACGAGGTGTCGCCGGGGAAGGTCTACGAGGACTTCGACGGCTACGAGACGTACGGGCAGCGCGAGGGGCACGGGAGCGACCCGCACCGAACGGAGACCTCGCTGTCCCGGCGGCTCGCAGCGCTGAGCAGGCTGCTCGACCTCTCCCGCTCGCGGATCCCGTCGGGTGTCCTCGCGGAGGCCCAGCGCGTCCTGGACGCGGCGGGCGCGCGCAAGCAGCTGCCCAGCGCGTACACGACGGTGGCGATCGCCGGGGCCACGGGCAGCGGCAAGTCCTCGCTCTTCAACGCACTGGCCGGAACGCGGCTCTCGCAGGCAGGCATGCGCCGTCCGACCACTGCCACGCCTGTCGCCTGCTCGTGGGAGGTGCCGGGCGCGGGCCCGGCAGACGGGCTGCTCGACCGGCTCGCCATCCCGCCGTCGACGCGCAGGCTCATGCGTCCCGAATCGGACTGGCGGGGGCGCATCGACGACTCGGCCCGTCACGAACTGGAGGGCCTGGTCCTCATCGACCTTCCGGACCACGACTCCGCGGCCGAGGGACACCGCGAGCAGGTGGACCGGCTGCTGCGGCTCGTCGACGCGGTGGTGTGGGTCGTGGACCCGGAGAAGTACGCCGACGCCGTGCTGCACGAGCGGTACCTGCGTCCGCTGGCCGGGTACGCAGAGGTGACCTTCATCGTCCTCAACCAGACCGACCGGCTCCCCGGCGAGGCGAAGGACGCGGTGCTCAACGACCTGCGGCGGCTGCTCGACGAGGACGGCATGGCGCTGGGCGACCACGGGGAGCCAGGAGCGCGGGTGCTGGCGACCTCCGCGCTCGCGGGCGAGGGAGTGGACGAACTCCGCACGGACCTGGCGCAGTTCGTTGCGGAGCGCCGCGCGGCGGGGCTCAGGCTCAACGCCGACCTGGACGGTGTCGTAGGCCGTCTGCGGCCGGTGTACGCGGCTCCCGGCCACGCCCCTGCAACGACCTCTGCGAACGCCTCGTCCGGTCTCACCGACGAGGTCCGGGACGACTTCGCCGACAGGCTCGCCTGCGCTGCGGGCGCCGTCACCGCGGGACAGGCCGCCGAGCGGGCCTGGCTGCGGCTGGCTGACCGCGCGTGCGGAACTCCGTGGGCGCAGCTTCAGCACTGGTACGACGACCGCCGCTCCGCGAGGGAGGAGCCGGACGTATCCAAGCCCGCCGGCGTGCCTGCCGAGATGAACGGCGAGGGGGACGGCGAGATGAACGGCGAGGGGGACGGCGAGGTGGCCGCGGACGTGGACGCGTACGCCTTCTCCGAGGCGGGCGAGCAGGCCGAGAGCGGCAGCGGCAGCGGCAGCGGCAGTGGCAGCGGCAGCGGCGGTGCGGCCGCCGAACCGGAGACGGCCGGGAAGCCCGCCGGCCCCGGCGCCGCCCGCGCGGCCGACGGTGCGCTGCCGCGGGTGTCACGGCCCGCCGTGGCCCACGCCGTACGCACTGTTGTCGAGCAGGCCGGCGCCGGTCTGCCCGAGGCGTGGCGCCGGTCCGTACGGGACGCCGCGTGGCGCGGCGCCGCAGGGCTGCCGGAGGCGCTGGACCGGGCACTGCGGGAGGAGGACGCGGCGGAGGGTCCCGGAGAGGACGTGGAGCGGGACAGGCGGAGAGGCGGCAGCACCACGCGGGGCGGACGTGCCCGTGCGGCCGAGCCGGCGGCTGCGCTGCGTCGTCCGGCCTGGTGGGCACTGGCCCTCGTGGGGCAGGTGACGCTCCTGCTCCTGCAGTTCGCCGGTGCCGTGTGGGTGGTGGCGACGGCACTCGGGACGGGCGTCGGCGAGGAGTGGATGGGCGTTGCGCTGCTGATCGGCGGTGTGCTCGGCGGCTCGCTGCTCTCCTGGGGCTGCCGCTTCGCGGCGCGGGGGCCCGCGGCTGCGTACGGGCAGCGGGAGGAGTGGCGGCTGCGCCGGCTCGTGGCGGCGTGCGGACAGGTACGGGTGCTGGAACCGGTGGCGGCGGAACTGCTGCGTTACCGGGAGGTGCGGGAGCAGTACGTGATCGTGTCGGGCGAGGGCGCACAGCTGTAGCCGTCCGTGTCCCGAGGGGGATCGGAGAGTCGTCGAGTCGCTCTCCGATCCCCCTCAGGCGTGAGCGGGTTGTCCACAACGCTTGGGTAATCCCCAGCTCAGCACGCGATTTCAGGAACGGGTGCAAGCTGAGATCCGTGTGCAGCGCAGGTGGCGCTGCCGGGGTGGCAGGGGTGCGTATGAACGAGTCACAGGTGACCGTCGTGGGCAACGTCGCGACGCCGGTCGACTTCCGGACGTCGGCCGCGGGGGTGCCGACGGTGCGGTTCCGTCTCGCCAGCACGGTGCGGCGCTACGACCAGAAGTCGGGGGGCTGGGCGGACGCGTTCACCAACTTCTACACCGTCTGGGCCTGGAGAGCGCTCGCGGCCAACCTCGCCTCGTCGGTCACGGTCGGGGAACCGCTGGTCGTGACGGGGCAGTTGCGCATCCGTCAGACCGAGCGGGACGGACGGCAGTACGTCTCGGCCGAGTTGACCGCCTCTGCCGTCGGCCACGACCTCTCCAGAGGTACCTCGGCATTCGTCAGGGTGGCTCCCGCCCGGCCGGGCCTGACGGGTGCTCCGAGCAGCAACGGGGGCGCGGGTCGGGGCAGTTCGGGAGCTGTCGCCGGTGCCGGTGTGGAGGCCTCCGTTCCACGTCAGGGGGCCGCGCCGTGATCGTCCCGGTCCGCCGGATTCGCTGATAACGATTGTGGATCAGAACGCTTGATCGTCCTGTTCGGGGGGAAGCGGGCTGCGCCCGATCCCTACGATCCTCCGCATGGCTGACGGGGGTTCAGTGCTCTGCGGCGAGACATGACCGTCCCCGACCGCTGGTCACCGAGGTGACCACTCCAAGTCGTGTCCGTCCCGCCCGGAGGGGAAATCCATGAGCTTTGTCCGCACCGCTGTGACTGTCGTGGGCGGATCCGCGACCGCACGCACGGGGCGGCTGCTGGCCGCGGCGCTGATCGCGCCGACGCTGCTGGCGGGCGGTCTGATGGCTGCCGCGACCCCGGCTGCCGCGGCCCCGGCCGCCGCCGGGCAGGCGGCGGCCGGGGAGCAGCCCACCTGGCAGGGGGGCGCCATCGCCACGCTGGAAGGGCTGGAGACGCACGGTGAGGCAGTGGTCCGCGAGGACGGCGAGGAACTGACCACCGGCGCAGGCCTGTTCGAGATGGCCGTCGACGGCGGCGGCACCCTTCAGACGTACGGCACGGATGTCGACAGCGCCACGCAGGACCAGGCGCGGTACGGCGAGACGGACTGGGACCAGACCTCTCTGCACGACAACCGGCACGCGGGGAAGATCCTCTGGATACTCCGGCACTCGTATCCGCAGGTGAACGATCTCCAGGCGCTGGCGAAGTCGGCCGGGGCGGGACGGCTCTCCCCGGAGACGGCGGCGGCCGGCACCCAGGTGGCGATCTGGAGGTACTCGGACGCTGACGGAGGGGTCGAGATCGAAGCGGTGGACCCTGCCGCCGAGAAACTCGCCGACCACCTTCAGCGCAAGGCCAGGACGATGGCCGAGCCCAGGGCTTCTCTCTCCCTCGATCCCGCCGGCGTCGCCGAGCGGCCGGAGGGCAGGCTCGGGCCGGTGACGGTCCGTACCGGCGATCCGAGTGCCGCGCTCTCCCCGGCGTCCCGCTCCGCGCTCCGCGACGTACGGGTCGTGGGGCCCGGCGGCAGGCCGGCGACCTCCGTCCGGGACGGCGGGCGGCTCTATCTCGACGTGCCGCCGAAGCACCGGGCGGGGACGGCCGCGCTGACGGTGCAGGCCGCGGCGAAGGTCCCGGTCGGACGGGCCTTCGCCGGAGTGGGAGGCCATGCCGGCAGCCAGACGCAGATACTCGCGGGCTCGAGCCGGTCCACGGTGTCCGCGACCGCGGACGTCAGCTGGGACGAGCACGGCGCGGTACCGGCCGTCGGCGCGGAGAAGGACTGCGCGGAGAGCGGTGTGACCTTCACCGTGACCAACTCCGGTGACCGGACGTTCGGCTTCCGCGTCGCGGGCGAGGGCCACGAAGTGGCTGCGAAGCGCAGCGAGAAGGTCACGGTGCCGGTGGGGGAGGACCAGGCGTACCGCATACCCGTCAGCGCTCCGGGTGTGAAAAAGGCGTTCACAGGGGTGCTGGACTGCGTCACCCGGAGTGAGGCCGCCAGGCCGGACATGAGCGGGATCACGACGCAGTCCCAGCCGGCCACTGTCGGCGGCAGCGATGCGGGCAGCACCTCGGGTCAGGACGGCGGGGACCTCGCGGAGACGGGAGCGAGCAACACACCGGTGATCCTGGGCATCGCGGTCGGTCTGGTCGTCGTGGGGGCCGTGGCGGTGCTCGCGGTGCGCCGGCGCAGGCCGGACGACGGCGGGCAGCCGCGGGACGGCGTCTAGTACACGACTGGCACGCCTCCGGCACACCTCGCAGCGAGCAGCTCACAGCGCGGTGCACCGGGCCGCAGCCGCCCCGTTTCGGGCTGAGCGGTGATGTGCGGCAAGATGGGTGCTGTCTGCCCATGCGGCGCAGCCGCACTTCGACACCTACTGATTGCCGGACGGTTCCTCTTGGCTGAGTACATCTACACCCTTCGCAAGGCGCGCAAGGCGCATGGCGACAAGGTGATCCTCGACGACGTCACCTTGAGCTTCCTGCCGGGCGCGAAGATCGGTGTCGTGGGACCCAACGGCGCCGGTAAGTCCACGGTGCTGCGCATCATGGCCGGGCTCGACCAGCCCTCCAACGGCGACGCCCAGCTCGCCCCGGGCTACAGCGTCGGCATCCTGCTGCAGGAGCCGCCGCTGGACGAGTCGAAGACGGTCCTGGAGAACGTCGAGGCCGGCGTCGCGGAGACCAAGGGGAAGCTGGACCGGTTCAACGAGATCGCCGAGCAGATGGCGACCGAGTACACCGACGAGCTGATGGAGGAGATGGGCAAGCTGCAGGAGCAGCTGGACCACTCCAACGCCTGGGACCTCGAGTCGCAGCTCGAGCAGGCCATGGACGCTCTGGGCTGCCCGCCCGGGGACTGGCCGGTCACCAACCTCTCCGGCGGTGAGAGGCGCCGCGTCGCGCTCTGCAAGCTGCTGCTCGAACAGCCCGACCTGCTCCTCCTCGACGAGCCCACCAACCACCTGGACGCCGAGTCCGTCCAGTGGCTGGAGCAGCACCTGGCGCAGTACCCCGGCACCGTCGTCGCGATCACTCACGACAGGTACTTCCTGGACAACGTCGCCGGCTGGATCATGGAGCTGGACCGCGGCCGTGCCATCGGCTACGAGGGCAACTACTCCACGTACCTGGAGAAGAAGCAGTCGCGTCTGAAGGTCGAGGGCCAGAAGGACGCCAAGCGGCAGAAGCGCCTCAAGGACGAGCTGGACTGGGTCCGCTCCAACGCCAAGGGGCGGCAGGCCAAGTCCCGGGCGCGGCTGACCCGTTACGAGGAGATGGCCGCGGAGGCCGAGAAGACCCGGAAGCTGGACTTCGAGGAGATCCAGATCCCGCCGGGCCCGCGCCTGGGCAACATCGTCGTGGAGGTGGAGAACCTCGGCAAGGCGTTCGGCGACAAGGTCCTCATCGACGACCTCTCCTTCTCCCTGCCGCGCAACGGCATCGTCGGCGTGATCGGCCCCAACGGTGCGGGCAAGACCACGCTGTTCAAGATGATCCAGGGGATCGAGGAGCCCGACGCCGGCAGCATCAAGGTCGGCGACACGGTGAAGATCTCCTACGTCGACCAGAGCCGGGAGAACATCGACTCCAAGAAGACCCTGTGGGCAGTGGTCTCCGACGAGCTCGACTACATCAACGTCGGCCAGGTCGAGATGCCGTCCCGGGCCTACGTGTCCGCGTTCGGTTTCAAGGGGCCGGACCAGCAGAAGCCCGCAGGCGTCCTCTCCGGCGGTGAGCGCAACAGGCTCAACCTGGCGCTCACCCTCAAGCAGGGCGGCAACCTGCTGCTGCTCGACGAACCGACCAACGACCTCGACGTCGAGACGCTCTCCTCGCTGGAGAACGCCCTGCTGGACTTCCCGGGCTGCGCGGTGGTCGTCTCCCACGACCGCTGGTTCCTCGACCGAGTGGCCACGCACATCCTCGCCTACGAGGGCGAGTCCAAGTGGTTCTGGTTCGAGGGCAACTTCGAGTCCTACGAGAAGAACAAGATCGAGAGGCTGGGCCCGGACGCGGCACGTCCGCACCGTGCGACGTACAAGAAGCTCACCAGGGGCTGAGACAGGGCGGGCCTGACACGTGCGGCATACATATCAGTGCCCCCTGCGCTGGTCGGACATGGACGCCTACGGGCACGTCAACAACGTCGTCTACCTCCGCTACCTGGAGGAGGCGAGGATCGACTTCATGTTCCGGGTGGCGGAGGAGTCGGTGCGCAGCTCAGGGGCGGAAGTGCCCTTCCGGGGCGGCTGTGTGGTGGCCAGGCACGAGATCGACTATCTGCGTCCGCTCTTCCACCGGCACGAGCCGGTGACGGTCGAGACGTGGGTGACGAAGCTCAACGCGGCCTCGGCGACCCTCGCGTACGAGATAAAGGACGCCGGGACGGTCCACGCACGCGCCACGACCGTCATCGTCCCCTACGACCTGAAGGAGGAGCGCCCACGGCGGATGACCGCAGACGAACGGGCGTTCCTGGAAGGCTATTGCGATGACAGTGCGTCAGCGCCTCGTATTCGCTGACCCCGGGGAAGCAGCGGGACTCGACGCGTTTCTCCGGCGGCTGCTGCGCTGGGAGAAGAACGCCGCCGTCCGCATCCAGGCGGGCGGCGGCGTCGCAGGGATCTTCGCGAAGCCCGCACGCTTCGAGGTGGTGGCCGTGCGTACCGGGCGGCTTCTGGAGCCGGCGGAGACGGACGCCACCGTCTCCGCGGGCGAACTCCTCGAAAGCCTCGACGAACCTGCCGAGGCCTTCACCGTGCCTTCCCCGGTGACCGGCCCGCCGTGGACGGGCGTACTGCCTCCACGAGGCGGCTGGGAAGCCTTCGGCGAGGTGCCGGCGGACGCGGTACGCGCGGTCGCCGGCGCTGCTGTTGCCGAATTCCGGGAGCGGGCCGAGCAGTTGAAGCAGCCGGACCGTACCCGCGAGAAGCTGGACGCGCTGGCCGAGGAGATCTGGTCCCGCCCGCTGGGCAGGACGTCTCTTCCGCTGCGCGCCGCACACGCCGCCTTCGCGCTGGGATTCCTCGCGAGCGACGAACCGCTGGGTCTGCTGAGGACGGGCTCCTGGCTGCGGCTGCGCACACCAGGCGGTTCGGTGGTGGTGCGGCAAGGTGGCGGGAAGGGGCAGGGGTTGAGCGTCACCCCTGTCTGACCCCGGTACGACGTCCCGCTCTCCCGTACGAGGCTTCGGCGGCGCACTGGAATGCCGTGCGCCGCACCGCTGGTCTGGCTGGTCCGCGCTGCTCCGGGGCAGGTCGCTCCCGGGCTCCGGCTACTCCGCGGTGTTGATCATGGAGTTGGCGGCGTACACGAGGTAGTCCCACAGCTGCCGTTCGTGCTCGGGAGCCAGTTCGAGGCTGTCGACGGCGTCCCGCATGTGCTTCAGCCACGCGTCGTGAGCCGCCCTGTCGACCTTGAAGGGCACGTGGCGCATGCGCAGCCTCGGATGACCGCGGGTTTCGCTGTACGTACGGGGACCGCCCCAGTACTGCATGAGGAAGAGCCGGAGCCTTTCCTCGGCCGGGCCGAGGTCCTCCTCCGGGTACATCGGGCGAAGCACCGGATCCTCGGCGACGCCCTGGTAGAAGCGGTGCACGAGCCGTCGGAACGTCTCCTCGCCGCCGACCTGCTCGTAAAAGGTCTCCGTCTGCAAGCTGCCGCGCCGAATCTCCATCACGCCTCCATGGTGGCAGATGCTCCGGCCGAGGCCGCTGGTCCTACGTCCCTACGTCCCCACGTCCCGGTGGCCCCCGGCCCCGGCCGGCAGGTGTGCGGGTGCGTGGGACGGTGAGTCTCTTCTGCCGGACCGGTGCACCTGTCGCCCCCGGCGCATCTGCCGGGCTCAGGCGTCGTCCCACCGGAAGAGGCGGGAGGCGATCAGTGTGACCACCGCGGCGAACAGCAGCAGTCCGCCCATCACGGGCAGCGCCGCTCCCCAGCTCTCCCCCCTGCTCAGTACGGACTGCATGGCCTCCGCGAGGTGCGTCAGCGGCAGGAAGCCGGAGACGGCGCGTACCCAGTCCGGCGCGATGTCCAGCGGGAAGAAGGAGCCGGAGAGGAAAGCCATCGGCAGGACGATCAGCTGGGCCAGCCCGTTGGCTGCCTCCTCGGTCTTCGCCCAGGAACCTATGAGCAGCCCTATCGACATGAACGCCAGAGTTCCGCAGGCGACCAGCGGCAGGCAGAGCCACCAGTACCCCGTCAACTGGAGCCCGTACACGGGAAGTGTGGCCAGACCGACGAAGACGCCTGTCTGTGCGAACGCCAGAGCGAGATTCACCCCCACCCTCGCGCCGACGACCGAGCCCGCGCTCACGGGCGACAGCCACAGCCGCCTCAGGATGCGCTTCTTCCGCCAGCTGACCAGGTTGAAGGCCGAGCCGAAGACCCCGCCCATGGCCACGGCCCAGCTCAGCAGCCCAGGCGTGAGGAACTGGATGGGCTTGACAGACTCGTCCTCGACCTGTCGCGGGGCCAGCCGGTAAGCAGGAGGGCGGCCACTCGCTTCCTGATTCGCTTGCTGCACCACCGAGTTCACCAGGGCGCGAACGTTTCCTGCCCGGGAGGAGTCGGCGGCCGAGTAGCGCAACTCGACCGCCTTCCCGCCGCGCTGGAAGACGGCGGCGTCCACGTCGCCCTTCCGCACCTCCGCCAGGGCCTCCCGCCGGGCGTCCGCCGAACCGTCGGTCTTCTCGATCTCCAGCACGTCGCGGAGTCCGGCGCGCCGGCCGTCCGTCATGCCGTCGAACACTTCGACGTCTCCGACCTGGACGACCTTCGCCCGGGGCGTCGAGTCGCTGCTGAACAGCGCTCCGAACATGGCCAGGAACATCAGCGGGAAGACGAGCATGAAGAAGACCGCGGCGCGGTCGCGCAGCAGCCCCAGAGCCATGGCGCGGGAGAGGCTGAGAAAGCTCTTCATTCGCGGTACTCCCTCCCCGTCAGCTGGAGGAAGACGTCCTCCAGAGACCGCACCCCCAGCTCCTCGATCAGCTGCGCGGGAGTGCCCACGCGCAGGATCCGGCCGTCGTCCATGACCGCGACGCGGTCGCACAGCACCTCGGCCTCGTCCATGTAGTGCGTCGTCAACACGACGGTGCGGCCCTCGGAGTTGATCGCGCGAAGCAGGTCCCAGAGGTTGCGGCGCGCCTGCGGGTCGAGGCCCGTGGTGGGTTCGTCGAGGAAGACGAGCTCGGGGTCGTGCACGAGGGCGCACGCGATGGAGAGCCGCTGAGCCTGCCCTCCTGAGAGCTTGTTCTCCCGCGTCCCGCCCTTGTCGGTCAGTCCGACGGTCTCGAGCATCGCGTCGGCGCGGGCCGCGGGGACGCCGTACAGGGAGGCGAAGGTGTGTATCTGTTCCCGGGCGCTGAGGCGCTCGAAGAACGCGGACGCCTGCAACTGCACCCCGATCCGCCGCAGCAGCGCCGGGTTGCGCGGCCAGGACGGCTCGCCGAGCAGCCTGGCGGTGCCCTCGTCGGGCTCGCGCAGTCCCTCGACGATCTCCAGAGTGGTTGTCTTCCCTGCCCCGTTCGGCCCGAGGATTCCGTAGAACTCCCCGTGCCGCACCTCGAAGGTCACGCCGTCGACGGCCTGTGTCTCGCCGTAACGCTTGCGCAGTCCTTCCGCGGTGATCGCGTCGTCCGTCATGGGCGGAGGCTAGAGGCTGAAGGTCACCTTCCGGCCTCGCGTGCAGCGCAACAGCGCAGCACAGTGGAGACATGCCTGGTGCTCCGGACCTCCTGAGGCAGATCGAGGCGAGCGGTGCTCTGACCGACCCCGCGTGGAAGGCCGCGTTCGCCGGGGTGCTGCGGGAGCTCTTCGTGCCGTACTACTACGTGACCGGCCCGGACGGTGCTCCACAACGGCTGTGGCGCGACGATCCGCACCCCGAGATCCGTTCCCGCTGGCTGGCAGGGGTGTACGACGACGTCCCACTGGCCACGCGAGTCCGCGACGGTGAACTGGTCTCCTCCAGCAGCCAGCCCTCGCTGATGGCGCGCATGCTGGAGGCGCTGCAGGTCCACGACGGCATGAACGTGCTGGAGATCGGCGCCGGATCGGGCTACAACGCAGCACTCCTCGCGCACCGTCTGGGCGATGGGCACGTGACCACCGTCGATGTGGATCCCGCCATCACCAGCGCCGCCCGCGAGCACCTCGCGGCCGCCGGCCACCGGCCGCGCGTCGTCACGGGTGACGGCAGGCGGGGCGCCCCGGCCCACGCGCCCTACGACCGCATCATCGCCACATGCGAGCTGTCCTCCGTGCCGAGCGTCTGGCTGAGCCAGTGCACAACCGGGGCGCTGGTCCTGGCGCCGCTCGGCACGGGCCTCGTCAGTCTTCGGGTGACAGATGAGCAGCACGCCAGCGGACGCTTCCACGACCTCCCCGTCTTCTTCGTTCCGCTGCGCGGGGCAGGGCCCGCGCAGCCGAAACCGCCGGTGCGGCGGGGGATCCCGCGGCACGCGCAGCGGAACGACTCCTTCCAGTTCCTGTTCGGTCTGACGGCGGGCTTGATGGAACCGCACGAGGTCTACGAGCTGTGGCGCACGACGGGACGTCCTGGGCGGGAGCGCTACGGGGTGACACTCCGCAAGGGTGAGCAGTGGGCATGGCTGGACAGCCCCGATGGACCCTGCACCTGGCCGTTGGCGGGGGACTGAACGGTCGTACGTCCGGACAGTGGACGGCACCGGCGGTGCCCCGCTGTGTGCAGCGAGACAGCACCAGCCCCTCCCCTTCCCGGCGGTGGTGGGGCTAGCTTCGACGGGATGCTCAGCGGTCTGCCCTTCCTCACCCTGCTCGGCGGCGCCGTGCTGCTCGGCTCGTCGGTGCAGCGGATGAGCGGCATCGGTTTCGGGCTTCTGGCCTCACCCGCGCTCGTGCTGCTCATGGGGCCGGTGGAGGGCGTCGCGCTGGTCAACTGTGCGGGCGTCGTCATCGGTGTCGCCGGGCTTGCGACGACGTGGCGGCAGGTGCGGCTGCGCACCATGGTGCCCCTGGTCGCCGCCGCGGCAGTGACCGTGCCGCTGGGTGCCTGGTTCGCTCTGCGGCTGCCGGAACCCGTACTGCTGACTGTTCTCGGCGGCCTCATCACAGGGGCGGTGCTGCTGGTGATGCTGGGCGCACGCGTGCGCGCGATGCACGGGACGGGTGGCGCCGTGGCGGCAGGCGCGGCAAGCGGCTTCATGAACTCCGCCGCAGGCACCGGCGGGCCGGCCCTCTCCCTGTACGCCGTGAACGCGGGCTGGAGCGCGAGGGAGTTCGTGCCCAACGCCCAGTTCTACGGGCTCGTCGTCAACCTTCTCTCTGCCCTCGCCAAAGGGTTTCCGCACCTCGCGCGTCCCGCCTGGCTGATGGTCGCCGTCACCATGGGCGCCGGCATCCTGCTGGGCAGCGCTCTCGCCGCCCGTACGCCCGAGAACGGGACCCGGCGCCTCATCCTGGGCCTCGCACTGGCCGGGGGTGTGGCCACGGTGACGAAGGGACTGTGGCTGCTGCTGGCGTGACTGCCCGCCCCGTCCACGGCGTCCGCCCGCTCCGTGGGCGGGGGAACCGGACCCCGGCCGGACGCGTGATGACGAGTTGACGGCGCAGCGGCCACGGGCAGATCGCGATCCGAACAAGATCCCTGCCGAAACGGTGTGGCCGACGATCCTCGTGGCCATACTCTGGCGGACGGCTCCGAACCCGCAGCGACAGCCGGGTCGCACAAAGTAGGCGCGGGGGAGGGCCGGCAGCTGACAGGGGGAGGGTTCCGAGCCGTGACACAGCCGCTCGCGCAGCAGGCGCCGCCGTCCGGCTCCGCGCCCCGTGGTGGCGACCGCCCGGGGAATGCCGACGTCGGTCACGCACCGGAACGTCGCGAACATGCGCGCGGCGAGCTGCTGTTCGCGGCCGTCGGACCTGCGGTGACGGCGCTCACGTCCCGGCCGGACCGTCGTCCCACGCCGACGGGCGGGCGGACAGTCGCGGCCGTCGCCCGACGAGTCGACCGGCGGCGACATCAACCGGGCGGCAGAAGGGAAGTAACCCTCGCCGCCGAAACCCGGGCAACGGGACTCACGGGGACGGTGGGCTGAGAGCGCGACCGACGTTCGGACGACGACCGGCAGCAGACCACGACGGAAGCAGTGAGGTGATCGATGGGGCCCGCTGGACCCACCGGCCCGGTGATGAGCCGGGAGGAGGTCGACCGTGCTCTGGAGCGGCTGACCGCTGAACACGAGGCGGTCGAGTCGTCGCTGCTCGCGCTTCAGGACCATGCCGGCCGCCGCCTCCTGGAAGGCGCGCGGCTCACCGGCACGACCGCTCACCGGTGGGCGCAGGCCGAGGCTGCCATCACCCAGCTGTGGAACGTCTTCGAGACCTACAGCGCGGCTCTCGGCAAGGCGCAGGAGGTGCGCGAGCGCCGCCGCTGGCCCAGCCGGGAGGACCTCGTCGAGCTCACCCGGCTGCTGCGCGGCACGCACACCGTTCCGGGGAGCGCGCTCAACGCGGGCGGCTCCGGTGCCGGACCGGACACGGTGGAAGGCGCGCGGCTCTCGGAGGACGTCACGCTGAGCGGTCTCGTCGAGTGGATGAACACCTGGTACGCGCGGGCCCTCGACGTGGTGGCGGCGGCCGACTCGGTCTGGTCGGCCCTCCCCGCCCGGATAGACCTGCTCGCGGCCGAGCTGCGGCGGGTGCAGTCGCTGGCGCACTCCGTGGGCGTACGCCCCGGTGAACATCCGTCGGGCGACGACCTGGAGCAGACCACTGAGGAACTGACCGCGCTGCGGGCCGAAGTCGTCGCCGACCCGCTCGCCTTCTGGATCCCCGCCGGGGGCAGCAGCGCGCCGGGCGGCGGCAAGCCCGACACCGAGCGCTACGACCGTGCGGCCCGCGCCCTGGAGGACGTCCGCCGCGAGATCGACGCCGTTCTGAACGTGCGCCAGGACTCCGAGCAGCGGCTCATGCGGCTGCGCGACGTCCTCTCCCGCGCGGACCGTACGCTCGCCGAAGCACGGGCGGCGCGCGGTGAGGTGCTGGCGAAGATCGCCGCATCCGAGGTCCCGGCGGTCAGCGGGCCCCCGACGGCACTGCAGGAACAGCTGTCGGCGGCAGCCGAGTACCGGCGGCACTCGCAGTGGCACCGCCTCTCGCCGCTGCTGGAGGGTCTCGAACAGCGGGCGGAGGACGAGCTGGAGCGTGCCCGGGCCCAGCTCTCGGCCGTCACCGCTCCACTCGCCGTACGGGCGGAGCTGCGGGGCCGTCTCGACGCCTACAAGGCGAAGGTGGCCCAGCACGGCAAGGCTGAGGACCGGCTGCTGATCGAGCGGTACGACGTGGCCCGCAGGATGCTGTGGAGCGCGCCGTGCGACCTGCGGGCGGCCGAGGACGCGGTGCTGCGCTATCAGCACGCGGCGCAGGAGGTCCTGGCTCCGCGGCAGGGGAATCCCGCCCGGGCCGAGGGGATGGCGGAGTCGTGAGCACGGCGCGGGGCGGTGCGGGGCCGGACGCGGGCCCGGAGGAGCCGTCGCTGGAGCCTGTCCTGCCGGTGCCGGTGCCGGTGCCAGTGCCGGTGTCTGTGCCTGTCGTGCGTAGGCCCCCGGGGGGCGCACCATATGAACCGCCGCTCGACGGTCCGCGCGCCGCGGCGCGCGACGCCGAGCGGTCCCGGGGCGCCGCGCTCGGCGCCTCGCGGGGAGAGACGCTGACCACCGCGGGGTCGGTCAGTGCGCCGGACCGTGCGCCCGCAGGCCCCCGCGTGCGCCAGGCGCGTACCGCTGTGCGCGAGGCGGGACGGAGGGTGTCCCGTTTCACGGATGTACGGAACGCCGCCCGGCGGCAACCGGGACGGGTCAGGTCTGCGTCCCGGGCTATGAGGCTCGTACCGCCTGCTCGCCAAGCTCGTGCAGTCCGGCACCGAGAGGATCGAACCGGTGGAAGCGGGGTAACCCGTTCCACCCCAGGACGTGGGTGTGACGATGCTTGATCAACTGTCCGCATGCCCCAGCTGCGCAGAGCCGCTGGAGGAAGGCGACCGCTTCTGTGGTGCGTGCGGTGCCGACCTGACGGCGGGGCGTGCGGCGCCCGGCGCCGGCGCGCAGCGGTCCCCGGCCATGGGCGGTCATACTCCGCCGCCGGTGCCTCCGGCCACGTCGTTCACCGGGCCCGTCCCTCCGCCGCCCCCGGCGCCGCCCGTGCCGCCGCTGCCGGAGTTCCGTACCGCCGCGACGCCGCCCGCCAACGCTCCGGGGGCTCCGCCCGCACCCCCTGCGGTCGTTCCGGGCGCTCCGGCCGGTCCGCCGCCTGCTCCGGCGGGTCGGCCGACACCGCCCGGTCCCTCGGGTCCTCCCGGTCCTTCGGGCCCTCCCGGGCCTCCCGGTCAGTCGTGGGGTGTTCCGTCCGTCCCTCCGGCTCCGTCTGCGGGCGCCCCGGGTGCTCCGCCCGCTGCTCCGCCGGCCGCCCCGGCCGCCGAGGAGGACTTCGCGCTGCCGCCCGCAGACGCCGGACCGGCCGCACCTCAGGCTGCCGGTGCACCGTACGGCCGGGCTCCGTACGGCACCCCGCAGCCCGAACAGCGATACGAGCAGCAGCCGCAGGCGGGACCGCCCTCGTACGGGCAGCCGCATCCAGAGCAGTACCCGCACGGGCAGCCGCACCCCGATCAGCCCCACGCCCAAAGCCCGAGCGCGTCTGCCTCCGTGCCGGAGTCAGGGCTGCCGGACGAGGCCGATCCGCGCTCCGCCGATCCGCGCGTCCTGCGCGACGACCCCCCGCAGGCAGCAGCGGGGGCCGCCGACCCGGCAGGGACGTCCCCCTCGGAGTCGTCCGCGACAGCGGACACGCTGCCCGCGGCGCTGCCCCGGTGCGTCGCCTGCGACACGGGCGCCGTCGACGACGACGGCTACTGCCAGCACTGCGGCCACAAACAGCCGCGCGAACGCGACCACATGGAGTGCGAGTTGCCCTCCGTGGCGGCCGCGAGCGACCGCGGCCTGCGTCACCACCGCAACGAGGACTTCTTCGAGCTGTACGAGGCGGCAACGCCGCAGGGGTCCCCCGCGACCATCGCCGTGGTCTGCGACGGTGTCTCCTCGGCCACCCGGCCCGACGACGCCTCGGCCGCCGCCGCGCGGGCCGCGAGCGCCTCCATGCGCGAGGCCCTCCCGCAAGGCACACCGCCGCAGCAAGCGATGCACAGCGCACTTCTGGCAGCAGCGGAAGCGGTCAACTCCCTTGCCGCCGAAGGCCCCAACGAACCTTCGAAGAACGCTCCGGCCTGCACGATCGTCAGCTCGCTCACTGCGGACGGCATCCTGACGGTCGGATGGATCGGCGACAGCCGCGCCTACTGGGTGCCCGAGGACCGGTCGGCGCCGCCGGCCCGGCTGACCGAGGACGACTCATGGGCGGCGCAGATGGTCGCTGCCGGGCTGATGAGCGAGGACGAGGCGTACGCCGACGTACGGGCTCACGCGATCACCGGCTGGCTCGGTGCTGACGCATACGAACTCGACCCGCACACGGCTTCGTTCAAGCCGGACGGTCCGGGCGTCGTGGTGGTGTGCACGGACGGACTGTGGAACTACGCGGAGTCCGCCGAGCAGATGGCGGCGGTGCTGCCGCCCGACGCCGGCGAACGGCCGCTGCAGAGCGCCCGGCGCCTGGTCGGTTACGCCCTGGACGGCGGCGGCCACGACAACGTGACGGTGGCCGTCGTCCCCTTCCGGATGACGGCGGCCGGCCCGGACGCCTCATGACGGCAGTGCCGCGACGTCAGCGCTGCGACGGCAGTCACGTGCGGGCGGACCGACGTCGGGGACGACACGCGAGTGACAAGACTCCGGCGCGGTGACACCGACCTGAGGAAGGCGCCGGAAGACGGGGGAGAGGGGCCGCACACGCCGGGGAGCGCCACGAGTGCACGGGCGCGCCCCGCGGCACCCTCCGACTCCACGCCCCACCCAGCTACGGAGCAGGAGCGCACCAGATGGCCGATTTCGCCGAGTTCGACGCACCGCGGTTCTCCGTGGACGTCTACCAGAACGAGTACCTGCCGGAAGGTGCGCGGGAGGTCGACGCGATAGTCACCGTCACGTCGAGGCCGGGAGGTACGACACGGAGCCTGCCGCTGTCCGGCACCGGCACAGGCGCACCGTCCCCGGCGCACGGCGGCTCGGTCCGTACGGACGCCGCGGTCGTGATCATGATCGACGCGTCCGGCTCGATGGACTATCCGCCCAGCAAGATGCGCAACGCCCGCGACGCCACAGCCGCCGCGATCGCCACGCTGCGCGACGGCGTCTCCTTCGCGGTGGTCGCCGGAACCCACGAGGCCGAGGAGATCTACCCGGGAGGCGGCAGTCTGGCCGTCGCAGGTCCGGAGACGCGGGGCGAGGCCGGGAAGGCACTGCGCAAGCTCCAGGCAGGCGGCGGCACCGCCATCGGCAACTGGCTCCGGCTGGCCGACAGGCTGCTCACCGGGTCGGACGCCGCCATCCGGCACGCCGTCCTGCTGACCGACGGACGCAACGAGCACGAGGAACCGGAGCGGCTGAAGGAGGCACTCGACGCCTGCGCGGGCCGCTTCACGTGTGACGCGCGGGGGGTGGGCACCGACTGGGACGTCAAGGAGGTCACCGGCATCGCCTCGGCCCTCCTCGGGTCCGCCGACATCGTCGCCGACCCCGACGGCCTCACCGCCGACTTCGAGCAGATGATGCAGAACGCCATGGGCAAGGAGGTCGCCGACGTGGCGCTGCGCCTGTGGACACCGCAGGGCTCGTCGGTCAAGTTCGTGAAGCAGGTCGCACCCACGGTCGAGGATCTGACCGGCCGCTGCACCGCGGCGGGCCCGCGCGCCGGCGACTACCCCACCGGTTCGTGGGGGGACGAAGCCCGCGACTACCACGTCTGCATCGAGGTGCCGGCGGCCGAGGTCGGGCAGGAGATGCTGGCAGGCCGGGCCGCGCTGATCCTGCCCGCAGCCGACGGCGGCACTCCGCAGACGCTCGCGCAGGGCCTTCTGCGAGCGGTGTGGACGGACGACATGGCTGCCGCCACCTCCATCAACGCGCAGGTCGCGCACTACACGGGCCAGGTCGAGCTCGCCCAGGCGATCCAGGAGGGGCTCGACCTGCGCAAAGTGGGGGACGAAAAGGGTGCAACGGCAAAACTCGGGCGGGCAGTTCAGTTGGCGCACGATTCCGGAAATGCGGATACTTCGAAGTTGCTTTCGAAGGTGGTGGACGTGGTCGACGCCCCGACCGGTACTGTTCGGCTGAAGGCGAAGGTTGCAGACGCCGACGAGATGACGCTGGAGACGCGGTCCACGAAGACGGTCCGCGTGAAGAAGTAGCAGACCCGCGAGGGACGTACCTCGGGTACGGAAGTCCAGGAGCACAAGGGGGAGGCACTCACCATGCCGACTTGCCCGAACGGACACCAGTCGGCGGCCGACGACTGGTGCGAGGTATGCGGACACCGCATGGCCGACGCGTCCGCCGCACCCACTGGTGCCCCACAGCCGCCCTCCCCGCCCGCTCCGTCGGCACCCGGAGGCGGCTACGGCTACCCCGGCCCGCAGGTACCCGGCGGGCCCGGCGCTCCGGTGCCTCCCGGGCCGCCGCAGCAGCAACAGCCGCCGCAGGGGTACGGATATCCCGGTCCGCAGGTGCCCGGTGGTCCGGGTGGTCCGCCTCAGGGCGGTCCCGGTCCCGGTCCCGGTCCCGGTGTGCCCGGTCCCGGCCCGGGTGCGCCCGGAGCTCCCGGCCAGCACTCCCCGGGTGAGACGTGCCCGCAGTGCGGCAAGCCCCGCGACGGCCAGGCGCCCTTCTGCGACGGGTGCAGCTACAACTTCCTGACGCACTCCCCGACGGCGTACGCGCAGCCGAACCAGCAGCAGGGCGCCTTCCCACAGCCCGGTCAGCCCGGTCAGCCCGGTCAGCCCGGTCAACCCGGTGGCCACTTCGGGCATCAGGCACCGCAGGGGCCTCCCGGTACGCAGGGCGGGCAGCAAGGGCCGCCACCACCACCGCCACCGCCCTTCCCCGGCGCCGGGCCGTCACAGGGCGGTCAGGACCGTCCGTACGAGTACGAGAACGCGCAGCCCTCCCACCAGATGAACCGCCCCGGGGAGCAGGGCGTCCCGGATCCGCAGCAGGGTCCCGGCGGTTATCCGCAGGGCCCGGGTCAGCCGCCGGGGCCTGGATTCCCCCAGGGAGGGCCGGCCCAGTCCATGGGCGGCCAGCCGATGGCCCCGCCGGCGCCGGGCGGACCGCAGCAGCCCGGTCCGCCGAGCGGTGACTGGACGGTTCCGCCGGCTCCCGGCGGCCCGGGGCAGCAGGGACAGCAGCCGCCCGGCCC
Organism: Streptomyces ovatisporus; assembly: GCF_042653885.1. Taxonomy (NCBI): domain Bacteria; kingdom Bacillati; phylum Actinomycetota; class Actinomycetes; order Kitasatosporales; family Streptomycetaceae; genus Streptomyces; species Streptomyces ovatisporus. The sequence continues at coordinate 604,009 of NZ_JBHSFH010000003.1, read as the reverse complement.
CCCGCAGCAGTTCCAGCCCCAGCCGCCCGGTCCGCCCCAGCAGCAGGACCAGTCGCAGCAGGGGCACCTCGGTCAGGGCCAGCCCGGAGCGGGGCAGCCCGGTCAGGGCCAGCCCGGGCCGGGCCAGCCGATGCAGCAGCCCGGCAACGGCTCGTGGGTGGCGGTCATCGCCCCCGACCGTGAGTACTTCGCCGCGATGATGGACCGCAGCGGTCCCGAGGCCTCCAGCCTCAACCTGCCCGCGTACTCGCCCGAGCAGCAGCTCCCGATGACCGGCAACCAGATCACCATCGGCCGCCGCCGTCATTCGACAGGCGAGTCACCGGACATCGATCTGGCGCGTACACCGGAGGACCCGGGCGTCTCCCACCAGCACGCCGTGCTGGTGCAGCAGCCGGACGGAAGCTGGTCGGTCGTCGACCAGGACTCCACGAACGGCACCACGATCAACGGAGCCGAGGACCCCATCCAGCCGTTCGTGCCGGTCCCGCTCAAGAGCGGCGACCGCGTCCACGTCGGCGCCTGGACGACCATCACGGTGCACCGCACCTAGCGCACGTCGTTTGGGCTTCGTGGGCTCGCGACGCCTGGCACGCCCATGTGCCGCGCTGCCGGAGTCGCCCGAGTACGGCTCAGCACGAGGGCGATCCTCCGCCTGGCATCTGGACGCACCGGACGCCGCTCGCCGGCCCACGAAGATCTGAATGGCGCGCCCCGGTGCCAACCCGGCAGGGCTTGCCCGTCGCGGACCAGGCACGACGGCGCTGTGCGAACGACTGCCCGGCCCGCTGAGCGCGGACCGGGCAGCTTCACACCGGTGACAGTTCGCAGCGGTGGCTGAGCAGGTTGCCCAGCAGGCCCTTGCTGTCGCCGTCCTTGAAGGCGCGGGCTGTCCCGCTCAAGTGCCCGTCCCCGCCGCGCAGTTCAAGTGCCAGCAGAGGACTGTTGAGCAGCGCGTCGGCGGTCGGCAGCTGCACCGGGAAGACGCCCAGCAGATCGAAGCTGTCAGAAGCGCTCGTCCGGCCTGTGGCGCGTTCGTCTGCCACCTCCAGTTCGGCGCGTCCGTCCGGCAGTACGCGCAGGGCCGCCGGAAGATCCGCGTCGGGGGTGCGGATGCTGCCCGCCCATGAACCGTGCGGCAAGCCGGACGTACGGCTGGACGCCGGGAGAGCGGGAGTGATCTGGGCGGGGTCGAAACCCGGAACGAGCGTGCGCAGCATGTGCTGTACGACCTCGTCGCGTGCCCCCTTGCCCGTGGAGTTGGTCAGCACCGCGACGGAGAGATCCTGTTCGGGGACGAACGCCGTCATCACCGCGACACCGCCCATGCTGCCGCCGTGGCTGCGGATCTCAGGGCCGTCACCGGAGGAGACGCACCAGCCGAGGCCGTAACCCAGACGGGAGTTGACGGGCAGGGCGTCGACGGCCGCGGCAGCCGTCGCCGGTTTCAGCAGACTCCCGCAGGACTGCGCGAACAGGGCGACTTCGGACGCCGTCGCCCACCCCAGAGAGGCCCCCGGGTGGCTGGAGTCGCACTGCGGGGGGTAGGCACGGCCGTCGACCGTGTAGCGCACTGCAGCCGGGCGAGCCGTTGCGCAGGATCCGGATGCTCCCGCCGGGCCGGACGGGAACGAGGGGCCCAGGTGGAAGCCCGGGAGCCCGAGCGGACCGCAGACGCGCTCCTGAAGGAACCGGTCCAGTGACTGTCCTGCGGCCGACTCCAGCAGTTGCCCCAGAGACCGGTAGCCGAGGTTCGCGTACTCGAACGCACTGCCCGGACGGCGGTGCAGCTGCGTGTAGCGGTCGGCGTCGATGCGGTGGTGGTCGCTGTCGCCGTAGTGGAAGTCGTAGTGGGCGGCGAGACCGCCGCGGTGCTGCATGAGCTGTCGCACTGTCGGCGCGGCCCGGCCTGCTTCCGGGGTGAGGGGGCGCAAGGGTACGGGCGCATCCAACTGCAGCAGCTTCTCGTCGGCGGCCAGACACACGGCGGTGGCGGTGAACGGCTTGGTCACCGAAGCGAGGGCGTACGGCGTGCCGGGAGTTGCGGGAACCCGAGCTTCGGCGTCCGCCCACCCGTAGGCCCGCGCGAGTGTCACTTCGCCGTGCTCGGCCACAGCGACCGAGACGGAGGGACAGCCGTGTTCTTCGAGGACCGAGGCGCACAGCTCGTCCAGCCGGCCTGCCCCGTTCAACTCGCGTGCTGCGTCCGGCCTGTTCGCCATGTCCTGCCTTCCGTCGTCGGTCACGCGTGCGGCTGTCTGTGCGGGCGTTCGTGCGTACTTGCGTCCGTGTGCACCTGCGTCCGCGCGCACTCGGACGCCCGCGCGTGCGCAGGAGCGTGCTGCGCCGAGCGTCAGGTGTAGTGCGCGCGGAGCTTCGCGTGAGCACCATGCGGAGCATCCGCACGGTCCAGGGCCAGCAGGGCGGAGCCCAGGACGGGCGGGGCGGCGACCACGTGCGGCGTGGCCATCGGTGCGACGGCGGCGAGCTCCCGTGTGAGGCGGTCGTGGAGGAGCGGGTGGCGGGCCGCGGCGACGCTGCCGCCGAGGAAGACGGGGGTCTCCGTCGTGAGCAGGTCCAGCCGGGCCAGGGTCACGGAGACCATGGAGACGATCTCCTCGGCCTGCCGGTGCACGAGGGTGCGAGCCACGGGATCGCCGGCGGAGGCCACGGTGAAGAGGAGCGGTGTGATCTCGTGCGTACGCGTACGCGGCAGGTCTCCCATGTGCAGGGCCTCGATGAGGGCGTACATGGAGGGGAGGCCGAAGTGACCGGGCAGGGCCCGGGCGAGCTGGGTGGGCTCACCCCGGCCGTCCTCCGCCCGGGCGGCGTACCAGATCGCCTCGCCCGACAGTCCGCCTCCGCCGCCGAAGTCGCCCGAGAGACGGCCGAGGGCGGGGAACCGGTGGGTGTTGCCGCTGCCGTCCTGGCCGACGCAGTTGATGCCCGCACCGCAGACGACCGCGACTCCGTGCTCCACCGAGCCGTCGTCGGGGAGTCCTGCGCGGAGGATGGCGAAGGTGTCGTTCGCGACGTGTGTGGTGCGACCCCAGCGGCGTGCTGCCAGGGCCGCTGCCAACTCCCTCTCCTCGCGCGGCAGATCGGCGTTGGCGAGGCAGGCCGAGACATGCGCCACGCGGGGTGGGGCCTGCGCGGGGTGCGACGGCGCTCCGGTGGCCGTTCCGGCCCTGTCTGCCGGTTCTGCCCCGTCTGCCGCTTCTGCCTGGTCGAGCGCCTGTGCGACCGTCTCCGCCAGCGCGTCCACCGCCGTGACGGTGCCCACCGAAGGTGGCTGGAAGCCGCCGCCGCGGGCGCTGCTCAGCACGCTCCCGTCGTGGGAGACGACCGCCACGTCCGTCTTGCTGTTGCCCGCGTCGATGGCGAGACAGGCAGAGGTCAGAGCCACGCCAGATGCTCCCTGTTGTGCGCGAGCAGCCGGTCGGTCAGGGCCTCCGCCTCCCGGTACTGACCGACGAGAGGGTGTGCCAGCAGCGCGTCGAAGACCCTGTCACGCCCTCCGCGCAGCGCCGCTTCCAGCGCCAGATCCTCGTATGCGGTGACGTGTGCGATCAGGCCCGCCATGAGCGGCCCGACGGCCGGCGCGGGCAGCGGCACGGCGCCCGTCCCGCTGACGGCCGCAGGCACCTCCACCACTGCGTCGTCGGGCAGGAAGGGAAGGGTGTCGTTGTTGAGGACGTTCACGACCTGTACGTCAGCCGACGGACTCTCCTCGGTCTCCCTCCCGAGCAGCGACGCGGCCAGTGCGACGGCGGCCTCCGAATAGAACGCACCGCCCCGGCGGCCCAGCAGGGCCGGCTTCCCGGTCAGTGAGGGATCGCGGTACATCTCCAGCAATTCCCGCTCGATGGCGGCCACTTCCGCTGCCCGCGAAGGCTTCGTACCGAGTTCTTCGACGACCTCGTCGTGCCGGTAGTAGTACCGCAGATAGGACGAAGGGACAGCGCCCAGCCGCTCCAGGAGGAGCTGCGGCATCTGGAGGAACTCGGCGAGGGCGGCACCGTGTTCGTCGAGCAGCTGCGGCAGTACGTCCTTGCCCTCGGGTCCGCCCAGTCGCACGCCGAGTTCCCAGGTGAGGTGGTTGAGCCCGTAGTGGTCGAGGTGGACCTCTTCCGGGGCGACCTGCAGAAGCCCCGCGACCTTGCGCTGCATGTGGATCGCCGCGTTGCACAGTCCGACGGCCTTGTGGCCTGCCTGCAGCAGCGCGCGGGTCACGATGCCGACGGGGTTGGTGAAGTCGATGATCCAGGCGTCGGGGTTCGTACGGCGCACACGCTCCGCTATGTCCAGGACCACGGGGACGGTGCGCAGCGCCTTGGCGAGTCCGCCCGCGCCTGTCGTCTCCTGGCCGACGCAGCCGCACTCCAGCGGCCACGTCTCGTCCTGCAGGCGTGCGGCCTGTCCGCCCACGCGGAGCTGGAACAGTACGGCGTCCGCGCCCTCGATCCCGGCATCGAGTTCGGCTGTGGTGGTGACGGTTCCGTCGTGGCCCGCCTCGGCGAAGATCCGGCGTGCGAGGCCGCCGACCACGTCGAGCCGGTCGGCTGCGGGATCGATCAGTACCAGCTCGCTGACGGGCAGGGTGTCGCGCAGCCGCGCGAAACCGTCGACGAGTTCGGGCGTATAGGTGGAGCCGCCACCGACCACTGCGATTCGCATGCGTCTGCGGATTCCTTCCTGTAGGGAGATGCGGGCCGGTAGGGAGATGCGGGTGCCGACAGCGGCTGACCGGACCGGGCGGCGAGGCGGGCGGTAGGGGCGGAGGGCCGGTGCGGGCGTGGACCGGCCGTCACGGTGCACGGGCCGCGGTGGTGTCGAACACCTCGTCCCGCGTGGTGATGAGTGCGCTCTGGAGTGCTCCGTGCAGTACGGGATGTTCCGTGACGGTGCCCAGCAGCAGCGGAGGTCTCGGAACGGTGAGTTCGTCCAGTTCGGCCTGGATCAACTCGCGCAGCGGTTCGCCCCCCGCGGTGAGGACACCCCCGGACAGCACGATCAACTGCGGATCGAGCACGGAGACCATGGCCGCGAGTCCGACAGCGGTACCGCTCGCGAAACGGTGCAGCAGTTCGCTGTTGGGGCCGGGGCGACTGCCGGGGCGCCTGTCGCTCCATGCTCCGGCTCCGGCCCTGACCCCCGTCCCCGTCGCGGGAGCGTTACCGGTTCCGTGCTCGTTCCCGTCGGCCGGGCCGTCCGCTGAGGGGGCCCGCTCCCCTTCGGCCGCCACGACAGCGCGCGAGACGAGACCCGCTGCCTTCTCGTGGAGGCAGGCGTCCGGATCGTAGGGCAGGCCGAGTTCGTGGGCCCAGCGCAGTACCGCGCCGGCGCCGGCCAGCGCCTGGAAACCGCCGCTGTTGACGTGCCCGGGGTCCCGTACGAGGGGCGTTCCCGGCACCGGGAGGAAGCCCACTTCCCCCGCGCCGCCGGTGCGTCCGCGGTGCAGCCGCCCCGCGATGACGAGCGCGGCCCCGATGCCCTGTTCGTTCCACAGCAGGACGAAGTCCTCGCGCCCCTTCGCCGCACCGCTCTGCTGCTCGGCGACTGCGACGAGGTTGACGTCGTTGTCGTAGTCGAGCGGTATCGGCAGTGCTGCGGCCAGTTCCTCCAGCAGGGTGGGGGAGTGCCAGCCCGGCAGATGTGACGCGTAGCGCAGCCTGCCGGTGCTCGGGTCGAACGCCCCCGGGGTGCCGATGACGAGGCGGTGCAGCTCCGACCGGTGCACACCCGCTGCTTTGGCCGCGCCTTCCACGGCCCGTACGACACACTCCGCGGCGCTCTGCCGGTGCTGCTCATCCCCCTGTCCCCTTCGCCTTCTCTGTCCGTGCGGCGGCGTGGGCAGTTCAAAGGTGCCCGTGACCCGTCCGGTGATGTCGGCGACTCCGGCGAGGATGCGGGAGGTGGTGACGTCCACCCCGGCGACGTATGCGGCGTGCGGATTGACGGCGTAGAGCTGCGCGTTGGGCCCGGGGCGGCCCTCGCTCCTGCCGGTGACCACGACGAGGCCCGCGGCCTCCAGCCGCGCCAGCAACTGCGAGGCTGTCGGCTTGGACAGCCCGGTCAGTTTGCCGATGCGTCCCCGCGAGAGCGGTCCCTCGGACAGCAGCAGGTCGAGCGCGGCACGATCGTTCATCGCCCGCAGTACGCGTGGGGTCCCCGGTGTCATTCCGGCCATCTGTGCTGCCTCCGCCCTGGCTCACGCCGGGCACGCAGGCACCGGAACAGGGCACTGTTAGGAGTCTTTCCTATTCCGGGGACAGTAGGGCCCCGCATTCGACCGCGTCAATGCACTGGGCAATGCACCGGGCGATGAACCAAGGGGGCGATGATCCAAGGGGGCGACGGGAGCAGAGGACGCCGGCGGTCACCCTGGGGCGGTCGCCTGCTCGTGAGGCGTCCTGTTGTTGCGGCTCGCCCCGCGTCCCGCGCCCCGTCGACTACTTCCCGGCCTTCTGCAGCGGCACGCGGTCGCCGCCCTCCTTGCTCTCCCCGCCGAACGCGGCGTCCGCAGCTGCCTCCGCCCGCGCCGCCTCCAGCGCCAGCGACTCCTCGTCCACGCTCTCGATGCCCCTGCGGTCCAGCGCCCGCTTGATCCGCCAGCGCAGCTCCCGCTCCACCCCGAGCGCCTTGCCCGGCATGGTCTTGGCCGACACCCGGATGACCATCGAGTCGAGCGTCACGGAGTCCAGGCCGAGCACTTCGACGGGCTCCCACAGCAGCTCGTTCCAGGGCTCGCTCTGCCCCAGCTCCTCACCTGCGCAGACGATGGCCGAGCGCACCTCGTCGAGGTCCTCCCCGGCGCGCACCTGCACGTCCACGGCGGCGGTGGCCCAGCCCTGACTGAGGTTGCCGACCCGCTTGATCTCGCCGTTCCGGATGTACCAGATCTCGCCCCCGTCGCCGCGCAACTGCGTCACCCGCAGCCCGATCTCCAGGACCGTGCCGGAGACCTCCCCGACGTCGACGCGGTCACCGACGCCGTACTGATCCTCCAACAGCATGAAGATCCCGGCGAGCAGGTCCGTGACGACGTCCCGCGCGCCGAAACCGAGGGCGACACCCGCCACACCGGCGCTGGCCAGCAACGGGGCCAGGTTGATGCCGAGGTCGGAGAGCACCATCAGCAGCGCGGTGCCGATGATCACGAAGGAGGCGATGCTGCGCAGCACGGAACCGATCGCCTGGGAACGCTGTCTCCGTCGCTCGCCGCTCACCAGCAGGCCGCGCAGCGCGTTGGCGCTGTCCGCGGCTTCGGCCCTGCGGTTGACGCGCTTGATGAGTCTGCTGATGGAGCGCCGTATGACGTAGCGGAGCGTGACCGCGATGACCGCGATGAGCAGGATGCGCAGACCCGCCGCGAGCCACGACGTCCAGTTCTCCCCGATCCATCCGGCGACGTCGAGGGCGGAGTTCTGGGCCTCCTCCAGGGAGGCGGGGGCGTCCGGCGTGCCTCCGCTCCCACCGTCCATCGGGGCCGTGCGGAGTGAGAACGACGGGGCGGAGCCGATCAGCCGGGACACAGCAGAACCTTCCGTGCAGGGTCACTTCGCTCGCCGCCACAGACTCGCGGGCGCGCCAACCACACTAACGGCGCAGGACGTTCACAACTCGCGGCCCGGTTCGGCAGGGGCTTTTTCCGGCCGCGGACCCACCCCTCCCGTGACGCGCATTCCACCATCGTGACTGTTCGCGGGAGGGACGGGGAATTCCTGGAGAGGTGAGAGGTGTGGTTGAAAACACGCTCAGTGCGTTACCTGGTCGTGGTGGCGGATCGGCCAGGGCACGGGACACACTGAGAACAGATCGTCCCGGCGCGAGCCACGCGCCGCAGACGTACAAGGAGGCACCGTGCCGCATGTCCTGGTCCTCAACGCGTCGTACGAGCCGCTGGGCGTCGTACCGCTACGTCGCGCGCTCATCCTCGTGCTGAACGACAAGGCAGTCAGCATCGAGGAGTCCGGCGCCCTGATGCACAGCGCAACCCGTGTGATACCCGCACCGAGCGTCGTACGGCTGAAGCGTTTCGTGCGGGTCCCCTTTCGCGGTGCGGTCCCGCTCACCCGCCGGGCGCTCTTCGCCCGTGACGGCGGCCGGTGCGCGTACTGCGGTGGAGTCGCAACCAGCGTCGACCACGTCATTCCGCGAAGCCGCGGTGGACAGCACACCTGGGAGAACGTCGTGGCGGCCTGCCGCCGCTGCAATCACGTCAAAGCGGACCGTCATGTCGCCGAGATCGGCTGGAGGCTGCGGCATCAGCCTGCGCCGCCATCGGGACTGGCCTGGCGGATCATCGGCACGGGTCATCGTGATCCGCGCTGGATGCCGTACCTACAGCCGTACGGCGCGGACGACGCCCTCGCCCGGATCGAAGGCAGAGCGACTGCCTGAGACCGGGCCTTGTTGTTGCCGGGCGTTGTCGGTCGTTGCGATGGTTGCCGGTCGTACCAGCGGGGTCCCCGGACTGTCCGTCCAGTGCGGGGGCATCCGCCGTGCCGCAGCGCCCGGCAGGCGCTCACGGTGCACGGCCGGCTCCGGGCCCCGCGCCCCGGGCCGCGGGCGCTTCAGTCGTCCCGCGAACCCTCCTCCTGCACGGCGTACGCCTCGATGCTCCAGAGCGAGTAGCCGAAGCGGGTCGCCCGCTTGTCTCCCTGCACGCGCACGTACCGGGTGTCCCCGGGCGCGTCCATGCGGACCGACTCCCGTCCCCCTCGTCCGTCCCGCACGGTCGCCGCGGTACGCCACCGCTTGCCGTCCGGTGAGACCTGCACGCGGTAGCGCTCGGCATGGGCGTCCTGCCAGTGCAGCACCACCTCGCCCAGCCGCGTGGGCTCCCGCAGCTTCAGCTGCAGCCATTCGCCGTCCTCGGCCGGCGAGGACCAACGCGTGTCCTTGCGGCCGTCGTTGGCGGCGGAGGCCGGGAAGTCGGACGTCTCGTCCCCGGACGACGCGGCCTCGGCGCCGCGCGCCAGATCGGGGCCTCCCGTGCGGGGGAAGGCCCGCACGGTGAGAGTGCGCCGCTCGTCCCCGAAGGTGACCGGGATCCTGTAGCTGCCGGGCTCGACCGACTCGTCGGCCTCGATCTCCACGGGTACCTCGGCCGCGCCACCCCGCGGTACGACTGTGCGGTCCGGGATGCGGACGGTGAAACCGTCGGGGGCCTTGGCGGTGACCCGGCCGCGTACGTCGGACGGGCTCAGTGCGCGCAGTTCGGCGGTGGCCTCGCCCTTGCCGCCGCCGATGGGTGCGTAGATCTCGTCCTTGGCCAGGGAGAGCGACGCGTCCGGACTGTCGGCGTACCAGGGGGTGATCTCGTGCACGACCGGCTCGTCGGAGCCTTCCGACCAGGCGAGACGCAGTGCGTCCGCCCGCAGACCGTCGGCCTCCGCCTGTGTCCAGCCGCTGCTGGAGAGCGGCCCGAGATAGCGCCAGCCCTTGCCCGGTACGTGCACTTCCACGCGGGCGCGGGTGCCGGAGCCCGGCCCCGTCTGCACGGTGACGGCCTCCAGCGGCCTGCGCTCGGGCAGCTGCACGGTCAGCGCCGGAGTGCCGGAGGGACCGCCGTTCCTGTCACCTCCGGGACCGTTGTCCGACGGTGCCCCGGGACCGTCGGACGTCCCGGGGGGAACACTCTGGTGGAGTCCGCCCGGCAGTGACGCTCCAGGGGCCTGGGGGCCCGGTGCGAAGTACCCGGTGGCGGGAGCTGCTTCTGCCCGGTACGCGGTGTCCGGGTCGCCGTCGACAGCGGCATCCGCCGGGGAGCCGGGGCGTGCCGTGGGACCGCCCTGTGCCGTGTGGTCGCCGAACGCCTTCTGCCGTACGCCCGTCCAGCTGTCGGAGGTCTTCAGGGCCCGCTTCTCGAAGTCCTCGAGCACGCCCTTGCCGACCACCGCCGAGGCTTCCTCGCCGTCGGCCATCAGCTTCTTCAGCGCCAGCCGCGCGTCCCACGCGGCCCCGCCGTCGCCACGTGCCTGTGCGGTCAGCATCGCGACGGCCTGCTCGCCCGCCTCGCCGTGCCTGGCCAGTTCGTCCAGCCAGGCGGGCACTTCGCGCGCCAGCGACCCGGGTACGCGCTCGCGCGCGGTGCGCATCGTGCGGAAGGAGTCGCGGAGCTGCGCGGCGGCGCGCTGAAGTCGCTTGCCGTCCTTCTTGCTCTTGCGGGCGTCCGATTCGTAGGCGTCCCAGAATTCCGCGAGCAGCGGCCGGAGATACGCTGACTCCTCGCCGCCGAGCACCGAAGAGGCGTCGTTGCCGGCGAGCGCGTGCACGGCATCGCGGGCCGCGTCGCCGCGGCCGTCCGCCGTGGACCCGCCGGCGTCCGCCACATCGTCGACGGCCGCCTGCCAGGACTCCTGCGGGCGGTAGCCCTTCGCGTTCCACGCGTAGTCCGCGGCGGTGAAGAGCGGGATGCGGGAAGCGGTCGGCTGCTTCATCGCAGTCGTCAGCAGTGCCGCCGAACCCGCGGCGACGGCGGGTTCCCTGCCGCGGTAGGGACCGAGGAAGAGACGGTCCTTCGCGTAGTCGTTGACGGGGTAGTTGTCCATGGTGACGAGCGGATGCTGGTCGAACGCCGAGCGTGCCGTGGTCAGTTCACGGCCGGTGATCGTGCGGGGCACCACTCCGACACCCGTCCACGCCACCTCGACACCGGGGGAGAGCTTCCCGGCCAGCGCCGTGCGGTACGCGGTGGCGCCGTCCTGGTAGAACTCCGTCGGCATGACGGACAGCGGGGCCACCCCGGGGTGCCGTTCGGACAGGTGACGGGCGACCTCGTTGGCCAGTTCGGCCTGCGCCCGCGCGGCGGCCTCCGGCCCCGAGCCGTACTTCTGGGCGTCCTCGTCGCAGTGCCACTCGCTGTAGCTGACGTCCTCGAAGCTCAGCTGGAACGCGCCGAAGCCCAGCGCCCGCATCGAGTCCAGCTTGCGCAGCAGCTTCCTGCGGTCCTCCGCCGAGGAGAAGCACAGGCCCTGCCCCGGTGAGACGGCCCAGCCCAGTGTCACGTGGTTGCTCTGCGCACGCTTCGCCAGGTCGCGGAATTCCTCGCGCTGCGCGGCCGGGTAGGGGTCACGCCAGTGCGCCGCCTGCCGGTACGGGTCCTCGGTGGATGCGTAGAGATAGCGGTTCTGCTTGGTACGGCCGAGGAAGTCCAGCTGTTCCAGACGCTCCTCGTGCGACCACGACTTGCCGTAGAAGCCCTCCGTGATGCCGCGGACCGCGGATGCCGGCCAGTCCCGTACGGTCACGCCCGCGAATCCGAGGCTTCCCTTCCGGGGCTCCCCCTTCTGCTCCGACGCGCCGTCGCGGCCCTCGCGCTCGGCGCGCATCGTCAACTGCCGCAGCGTCTGCACCGCATGGAAGAGGCCGGGACCGTCGGTGCCTTCGAGCGCCACGGTGTCGCGCCCGTCCGCCCGCCCGACTGCCAGCCGGTATCCGCCGCGCGGCAGGTCGCCCCGTGGCGGCGCCTTCATCTCCCGCAGCGCCGCTGCGGCCGAGGCACTGTCCGCACGTACGACCAGGCCGCGTCCGGGCAGCGGCTGTCCGGGACGTACCTCGTTCACCGTTCGTGCGCCCGCCTCCTGCAGAGTGCTGCGCAGGGCGTCGAGGGCGGCGTCGTCGGTCCTGTCGTCCGAGACGATCGTCACGTCGCGTCCGACGGGAACGAACGAGCCGCGCTGCTCCAGCGACTGCGGACGCGGCCACACGGACGGTGCGCCGTCCTGCGCCTCCCCGGCATCGTCGGCACTCTTCGAGGGGGCTCCGTCCGCGCCGGGCGGCGGAGCGGCCTGCGCCGAGGGCAGACCGAGCAGTCCCCCGACGACGGCTGCGGTGAGCGCCGTCGCGCCCGCCCTGCGCCGTGCTCTGTCTCCGTGCGCCGCTGCGCCCACCACTTCCTCCCCGACGCCGCAGTCCCTCGCCGCGCGTCTCAGGTCCGTCACGTTCGTCCGTCACATCCGAGAGCCGGCCGCGCCTACTCCTCGCTCGTCCGGTCGTTTCACCGTCACATCGCTCACCGGAGCTGAACAAGCGGTCCGCGGGGCACACTTCGGAAGGAGAGCCCATCACCGTCGCGCTCGGCGTGTCAACGCGAAGTGCCCGAAGTGAGGCCGTACTGCGATTGGTTGACGTCCCACCCCCGCTGGACGCATACCGCTGCGGTGCCGGTTCCGCGACAGTCGTACGCGGGCCTGGCCGCCTTCGTACTTCCCGGCGAGCGCGCGGACAGTGACCGCACCGTCGCTCCGTGCCGCCGCCCCGGTGTCGTCTCCCGCGTCATCTCCTGCGCACGCACGGTGAGCTGGCGCGTTCGCGCCCTTGTGGTGGAACGAGAGAAGGCCCACTCCGCAAGGCGTCGAGTGGTGAACGTCAGAGGGGGACCTGTAAAATTTTGTGCGACACACCCTGCTGACCAGGTGTCCCTTCGCCTCATGGCGGTCCGTACGGGCAAATCGCCTGTCACGGGAGAGTGACCTCCGCCACGTTCCGCCCCCGGGCACGTCTGCGCACGGCTCGACTGGGTAGGGCCAATTTCTGACCATCCGACGTCAACGAACGGAGGCCCGCCGTGGCCGCGTCCGCTGAACTCCTCGCAGTGCTGACCCCGCTTCCGAAACAGGTGCTCACCAAACAGGTGCTCTCGAAGCAGCAGGCACTCTCCAAACAGGGGCACGAGCCGGTAGACCTGTCCGGAGTGTCCGACCCCGATTCCGGACTGGACGGCTCGTGCTCATGCGGCTGCTTCGAGGCGCCGCTCACCTCCGAACCGCCTCTGGCGGACGTCGCCCCCCTCACCAGCGAACCGCCGCTCGCCGAGCTGCCGCTGACGAGCGAGCCCACCGGCACCGGATTCGGCACGGACAACTCCGGGATCTGACGGCGGTCGTCTGCCGGCCCGACAGCACCGGCCCCGGCCGACCCGGCGGAGCGGTGCTGTCAGCCGTCGGTTATGTTGACCGGGTGAGCGAGGTCAAGAAGAACACTCTGCGCACCGGCACTGTCGCCGCCGGTGCGACGCTGATGCTGCTGCTGTCGTCCCCCGCCTTCGCCGCGGGCCGTGACGACGGTGAACAGCCGGGCCCCGGACTGAGCGTCGTGGAGACCCTCGGCCTGTTCGTCGCCGCCCCCATCGTTCTCTACCTGCTGATCGCGGGACTGGTGATGGTGGGCTCCAGGGGGAGCAAGAAGCACAGCTGAAGCGGCGCCGGCGGGACGTGAGGCGACCCGCGCCTCGCCGACTCCCGGGTCCGGGTGCCGCCCGTTGCGCCGTCCACGCCGAATGCCGGTCTGCCGTACAGGGCCGGAAGCCGGGTGGGCACTGTGATCGGCACTCGAACGTGCGTACTTTAGGGCAGAGTTGTCCGGCTTTGTCGACGGCCTCGTAACAGAGGTTGGATGGCGGTGCAGAGGTGGGAATCGCCCCGGCATGACGCACAACACCCCGCTCTCCCCTCGCCCTCTCAGCCACCTCACCGAAGCCGCCCAGCGCAGGGTCATGACCCTGCGCGCGCTGCGCGAACACGGTGTCTCGGCCGCCGTCGTCAACGAGCGCTGCCGGCCCGGCGGCCCCTGGCAACTGCTGCTCCCCGGTGTGTGCCTGCTCCACCCCGGCCCGCCGACCAGTGACGAACGACTGCACGCGGTGCTGCTGTACGCCGGTGGCGACTCGCCGCAGATCCCGGCGCAGCACGGGGCGTTGTCCCGCGGCGCCGCCCGTCCCGGTCCATCTTCCGTATCCGGCCCGCCGGTTGTCGTGCCGGTGCCTGCCGCCGGCCACTGTGCGACCGCCGCGCAGACAGCGGACGCGATGATCACAGGGCTGGCCGCTCTGACTCTGCACGGCTTCACGGGCGCACCGTCGCTGCGCGCGCTCGACCGGATCGACGTGCTCGTCCCCCGCGTCCGGCGCCTGCGCTCCACCGGTTGCGTACACGTCGTACGCGGACAGCAGTTGCCCGAACCCGTCGAGATCACCGGCTTGCCGGTTGCGCCGGTGGTGCGTGCTCTCGCCGACACCGTCGCGCAGTTGACGGACGCGGGAGTCGTGCGGCGGCTGCTCGTCGAAGCGGTACGCGGAGGTCACTGCGAGGCGACCGCGATCGTGCGGGAGCTGACGCAGGCCCGGCTGCTCGGCCGTCCGCATGTGGTCGACGCGGTCGACACCTTGCTGGCGGAGGGCCGCGCGCTCGCGGAGGGGCTGCTGTACGACATGGTCTTCCGGTACCGGCTCCCCGAGCCCTGCTGGAACGTCGACCTGCGCCTCCCCGGCGGTACGCATCTCGGCGGCGTCGACGCCTACTGGCCGGAACAGGCCGTGGCCGTCGAGCTGGACACCCGCGTACCCCGGCAGGACGAGGACGCCAGGTGGTGCGAGTACGCCCGCAAACGGGAGGCACTGGAAGGTCTCGGCATCACGGTCGTGCATGTCACCCCGGCGAAACTGCGGGCGTCCCTGGAGCAGCAGGCGGCGATCGTCCGTACGGCCCTGATGACCGCCGTCGAACGTGAACCGGCCGAGTATGTGAGGGTGTTGCCCCGCTGAGCCTGCTGATGCCTGCTGAGTCCGCTGAGTCCGCCGATGCCTCGCGTGCCGGACCGCGGCGCGAGCAGCGCTGTCGCGCCGCCCCCGGTGCTGCGGCGACATGAGGGTGTCGCCCTCGTCATCTTGCTGCGGACGTGACCGCCCGGGCCTGTGCCGGCGGTCTGCCCGCTCCGGTCAAGCGCAGTGCGCGGGGGCCGGGATGTGCGGGGAGGAGGCCGGGCTGGCGCGCCGCGTACACCCGCAGACCCGCCGCGCTTCCGCTGTGCACACGCACCTGGAGTCGCGTGCGGTGGCCGGGCCGCCAGTACCTCGCGAGCACGGTCGCCGGGCACCAACCGGCCCCGTCCCAGACCCAGACGGCCGGCTCGTATCCGGACGGAAACGCCTCCTTGTGCGCGCGGGTGGACTCCACGCCGCGAAGGCTCTCGGCCTCGGGCGCCGATGCGGGACGGTGAGTCGGGCAATCCCAATAGAACACAAGTACGAATCATAGACTGCTCGGCCTCGGTGCCCCCACGCGGACTGTGACCGGTCGCGACAGATGTCCCCTGATCGCCGTAGCTGTCACCGTGGCGGCGGCGCCTGACGCTGATGTGACTGAGCGTTCGACCTGGCCCGTGAGTGCTTCAGGTGGTCCGGCTGAGCGTGGGAGTTGCACCAGTCCGCCGGTTGGCCATGCGTTGGGGCGTGGCGAGCTGGCCGGCGATGCAAGGCCTGGTGAACCTCGGTGCTGCGGACGCGCCTGGTGCCCGTCGCCCCCGGGAGGTGCCTGTCGTGGCGGGGTCAGATCGTGCCCGCACCAGGGTCAGCCCGGCGGGTCGGTCGCGGAACGCCGTTACGAGGTGGCGTCGCGGGTGCGCAGTTCTTCGTTGATGCGCTGGGCTTCTTCGAGTTGGTCTTCGAGGATGATGATGCGGCAGGCGGCTTCGATGGGGGTGCCGGCGTCGACGAGTTCTCGGGCGCGGGCGGCGATGCGTAGTTGGTAGCGCGAGTAGCGGCGGTGGCCGCCTGCGGAGCGCGGCGGGGTGATCAGTCGGTTCTCGCCGAGAGCGCGGAGGAAGGCGGGGGTGGTGCCGAGCATGTCGGCGGCCCGGCCCATGGTGTAGGCGGGGTAGTCGTCGTCGTCGAACTTGTCGACGGGGTGGGAAGTGCGAGGGGGCATAGACCTCTTCTTTCGGGGCGCGTCGGGGGGCCCGGGTGCCGTACTGGCACCCGGGCCCCGAGCTTTCAACACCATCTACCGGCTGACTGCGCCGGCCTTCTTGTTCCGCTGGTCCGCCTCGGAGGGCGGAAGTGCGGGGATCGCGGCTGCGTGACCGGGGACCACCTTCCAATCCGGGGTCTGCGGTACCCGAGCGGTGTTTCGCTTCGCCCGGGCGATCCTGATGGCGTCTGCTCCTTACCTCGTTCGGTTACTCGGTTGTACTGCTGGATATCGCGGGTGTTGCATGCGGCCCCTGGGGCCGCTCGGCCCGGCAGTCAGTGAAGGGACCCACCCTTTCCGGCCCCGCCACTCCACTGCCGTTCCGCAGCTTTCTGACCTGCTTGCACGGCAGTTCATCTCTGCCGTGCCCTCTTCGACCTCTTGGCTACGGGGAAGACGTTAACCCCCCGCACACAACCATGTCTACTCTCGCCGTGACAGATTTTCTGCCATGGGAAGCGATGGGATTTCTGCCCTGTATGCACCCGGAAGAGTGGTGTCAGGGATTGAGGACCGGCCCAGTGGGCACGAGCTGAGCCCGGCGGCACAACCGACCCAGGGGCGTGAGCGCATGAACGACATGACGACAACCAGCACGACAGCTCTCAGGCCCCCCGTCGTCCTTGAAGACGACAGCCCTGTCGGCATCCCCCGCACCCGCCACGTCGCCCGTGCTTTCGCCGACAGTCTCAACCCGGCCCCGGCCCCCGAGACCGCGGAAACCCTGGCCCTGGTGGTCTCCGAACTCGCCACCAACGCCCTGCGCCACGGCGGCGGCCACTACACCCTCCACATCAGCGCCACCACCGACGCGGTGAAGGTCGCCGTCAGCGACCTCAACCCGGCACCCCCGCGCGAACGCACCCCCGACCTCAACGACGGCACCGGCGGCTTCGGATGGCACATGATCCGCCGCCTCACCGGCGACGTCACCATCACCCCCGGCCCCGGACAGGGCAAGACCATCCATGCCCGCCTTGAGCGATGACCCCCGCCGCCGAGGGTCCTGCGTCGGTCGGCTGTCCACCTCGGCGCGCCCCGACGCATGACCGACCGGCGGAGGGCCAGTCCAACTCTCACGCTGCGCTGGGCCACCTCAAGCACTCACCCGGCCGATCACTGGCCGGAGCCGTGGCGGACGGAGCGCCGAACGAGGGCCGCACCGGGGCACTTTGCGGAACTTTGAACCGGGTGCGGGCGTTGGTCCGGTAAGCGTGCGAGCGGCGTTCGCAACCGACGACTGAGACGAATATCGAGGTGACTCAATGCCGATGTGGGACCGGCTCAAGGATCAGGCCAGGACTCTGCAGCAGTCCCAGGGAGGACGAACCGGCGGGCGAAGCAGCGGTAGCGGCGCCGGAGGTGGCTCACGTGCGCAGCTGGTCAGCGCGCTGAAGACGCAGCTCGGCTCCCTGAAGACCGAACTGAAGAGCGGCGCCTACCGGGACGCGAGCATGGCGATGTGTGCGCTGGTCGCGGCCGCGGACGGGCATGTGGACCCCGCCGAGCGGCAGCGCGTCGAGTCGATGATCCTCAGCAACGACGTACTGCAGAACTTCCCGCCTGAGCAGTTGCGGCAGCGCTTCAACAAGCACGTGGACCAGCTGATGCAGAACTTCGCGCAGGGCAAGGCCGATGCGATGCAGGAGATCGCCAAGGCCGCCAAGAAGCCGGCCGAAGCAAGGGCCGTGGTTCAGACCGGCATTGTCATCGCGGGTGCGGACGGCGACTTCTCCCCGGCGGAGCAGACGATCATCCGGGAAGCCTGCACGACACTGCAAGTGCCTCCGGCCGAGTTCCAGCTCTGACTTTCCCGGCCCGGGTCACGAAACGTATGGATCGACGATCGGTTACCGAAGCGCGCAAGATCCACCGCGCCTCAACGTGACCCGCTGCAGAGGTAATCCTCACCTCGACCAGGAAGGTGGTGCTGACCGGCCGAGGGAACGGGGGAGGAGGTCGAGCGCGGCGACAGATGCCGCGAACAAACGATGTCGATGACAACCATCTCGACCGAACGGTGACAACCACCGGAACAGATCTTCCGGGAATCACCTGCTCGCAGCCGGAACCTGGTGACATCTGTCGCGACAAGTCACACGGACGCGTGACCGGTCGCGACAGAAGTCTCCTGATTGCTGTAGCTGTCACTGCACCCGCGCGGCGAGGACCCGAGTCGCTGCCCGTGAGGGCGCCTGGCAACTGTCAGGCCAGCAAGAGGAGTTGACCTCAACTTCAGTTGAAGTTCTAGGTTTCCCGCATGGACACCACGAACTCCACTCACCCCGCCAACCACGCCGACCAGCAGAGGATTCGCGAGTTGGTCGTGCGGTCCCAGGCGGCGCAGACCGACCCGGACGTGCTGCCTGCGCTGCACACCGCAAACTCGGTGATCGTCAACATGGCTGGGCGCCGTCTCTTCGGACGTGAGGCGTTCGCCTCGGCCATGACCGAGGCGCTCTCCTCCCCGCTCAAGGACATCCGGACTTCGCTGGAGGTCGACGACATCCGGTTCGCCACCTCAGACGTCGCCATCGTCAGCGTCACCAAGACCGTGCACGACGAACGGTCCGAGGCGGAGAAGTCCTCCGGGCTGCCCTCCGTCGGTGCCATGACCTACATCGTGACCCGCCAGGGCGACGACTGGCGCATCGCCCTGGCCCAGACGACACCGGTTCGCTGAGCGGCGCCGCGCCTGAATGCCGCCCGCACACCGCGCCGGACCTGCTTCCGCTCGCCTGCCACCGCTCACGCGGCCACGAGGAGGAGCCCCTCAGTCGCAGTACTCGGCCTCGATCAGCGCGTCCGTACTGCCCGCCCAGTCGCCGTTGATGTTGAACGCCGCGCTGTGTGCGCCGTCCGCGGTGGTCACGGCCACCGAACGGGACCCCTGGATCGTGCCCTCGTGGCCCCAGACTTCGGTGCCGCAGGGCAGCCGGCGTACGGTCAGGCCGAGGCCGTAACGGCTGCCGTCCCCGGTGGAAACGGTGGACTTCATCTCCCGCAACTGACGCTGCGGCAGTACGTCGCCGCTCAGCAGTGCACGCATGAAGCGGATCAGATCGTCGGTCGAGGAGATCATTTCGCCGGCGGCGCCGGCCTGGGAGGGATCGAGCCTCGTGACGTCGTGCACGGGCGGATGCGGGCCGGAGCGGGAGAGCGTGGAGTAGGAGCGTCCGTGCGGGCCCGGAATCTCCGGGGAGGCCCCTGGCAGCGAGGTGTCGTCCAGCCCGAGCGGACGCGTGATCCGGCGCTCGACCTCCCGCGCGTACGGCCGGCCCGTGACCTCCTCGACGACCATGCCGATGAGGACGTAATTGGTGTTGGAGTACTCCCAGCCCGTGCCGGGAGCGAAGGACGGAGGGTGCGCCATGGCCGTACGCACCTGTTCGGCCGGCTCGGGGGCCTCGTAGCGGTTGCGCAGGAAACCGGGACCGATGTAGTCGCGGTACGTGCGCGGATCGGTGGTGAAGTCGTACACCCCGCTCGTGTGGCCGAGCAGTTGGCGGAGAGTGACGCGGCGGCCGTCGTGCCCGTTGCCCCGCAGCGTGCCGGGCAGCCAACGTTCGACGGGATCGTCCAGGTCGACCTTCCCCTCGGCTTCCAGCTGGAGCACCACCGCGGCGATGAAGGGCTTGGTCAGACTGCCGATGCGGAACCGGTCGCCTGCCAAGGGCGGGCGCAGCGTGGTGCGTTCGGCTGTTCCGGAGGCGCCGTTCCAGACGCCGCCGCCGTCCTCCGCCTGCGCCAGCACCCCTGGAGCGGCTCCCCTCGCGACCTGGGCGTCCATCGCCTCCTGCGTCGCGCTGTGCCCGTGATCGGCCGCGGCCGAGGAGCTGACGGCGAACGCGGTCACGGCCCCGACCATCACGGCGACGACGGTGGAGCGTACGGACATGCGACGACTCTAGTGACCGGTGCGAGTCGAGCGCCACACCGCGAAGACGACCAGCGCGCACCCCGCGTACTGGGTGGAGGTGGGGCGTTCGGCGAGAAAGCCGACCCCGAAGAGGACGGCGAGGACGGGCTGCAGGAGCAGCAGCGTGGCACCCCTCGCGGGAGCGAGCCGGGGCAGTGCCGGATTGATCAGCAGCCATGCGACGACCTGACCCAGCAGTGCCATCGGGATCAGCCAGCCCCACGCGGGCCAACCCGGGTCGAGGTCGACGCCCGTCCACAGCATGCCCAGCACCCCGGCGGCGGCAGCGGCAGACAGTGTCGCGGCGGTCACGGGCGTGACGGTGTGCCGGTCCCGGCTCCGGCCGTCTGCCGAACGTGCTGCGGACTCTTCCCGTCCGCCGGAACTGCTGCCGTCCCCGCCCAGCCGTATGAGGAAGAGGTATCCGGCGAAAGCGACGCCCGCCGCCGTACCGAAGAGCACGCCCGGCAGGGGGTCGCTGCCCGGCTCGGGGCGGCCCAGCGCGCCGCTCGCCAGCGCCACCCCGGCCAGCAGTACGGGCGCGGTGAACCAGAACCGGCGCTCCAGGCGGATGCCGGTCAGCACCCTCGCCAGCAGCGGGAACACCACGAGCTGGACGTTGAGCAGCACCGTCGCGATGGAGGCGCCGAGGTCGTGGATGCTGTGCACCCAGCACACGTAGTCGACGCCCAGCAGGGCGCCCGCCGCCAGATCGAGCCGCAGCAGACGCCATGGACGCGGGCCGAGCCGCCGGCACTCGGCGAACGCCAGCGGTGCCAGAACGACCAGTGCGAGTGCGCACCGCAGGAACGCCGCCGTGCCCGCGTTCACACCGGACAGCTTGATGAACATGCCCGAGGACGACGTGCACGCGGCGCCGGCGACGATCATCAGCGCTGGGCCGGGCCTCGCGCGCGGCGACCGGGGCCGCTCCCGCTGCTCCGGCCGTACCGGCTGCTCCGGTTCGCCGGGGGTGGGGTGGGAGTCACCTCGGCCGGGGCCGGTGCCGGCCCCGCAGCCGTCCTCGCTGCTCGTGATCCTGCTCGCCATGCAGGTCACTCTGCCGTGCTCGACGCTGAAGCAACAGCGACCATTCCTCGCCTGTACTCGGTAGCTCCGCTTCATGAACGGAGTGCGCGGCGGTGTAGCGTCTCACCCGTGCTGAACCTGGAGCGGCTACGTGCCCTGCACGCCGTCGCCGTACACGGCTCCGTCGCCGGCGCCGCGGCGGCGCTGCACATCACGCCTTCCGGCGTCTCCCAGCAACTGGCCAAGCTGGAACGGGAGTCGGGGCACCGGCTGCTGGAACCCCACGGCCGCAGCGTGCGGCTCACCCACGCGGGCAGGACCCTCGCGGGGCATGCCGCGCGGATCGTCGCCGAGGCGGGGGCGGCCGAGTCCGACCTGGCCGACCTGAGCGCGGACATCCTCGGACCGCTGCGGCTGGGCGGCGTGGGAAGTTCGCTGCGCGCCCTCCTCCCCGACGTCCTCGCCGAACTGACGCGCGCCCACCCGCGACTGGTGCCCACCCTGGTGGACGGGGAGGCGGTCGGCATGGTGCCGCTGCTGGCCCGCGGCGACCTCGACCTCCTCCTCGTCGAGAGCTGGGCGAACCGCCCCCTTGCGCTGCCCGCCGGACTGGCCACGCGCACACTCGTGGTCGAGGGCGTGCACCTCGCCGTCGGGGAGGAACATCCCCTGGCGGAGCGGGAGTCCGTGGCTCTCGGCGAACTCGGCGGGCAGGTGTGGGCGAGCTGTCCGGCAGGGACGGAACCGTACGAGGCTCTGGTGCAGGCCCTGCGCGCGGTCGGCTGCGAACCCGAGATCCGCTACACGGTGACCGAGTTCGCGACGCAGCTCGCACTCGTCGCGCGCGATCTGGCTGTCGCGCTGTTCCCCGAGATGGGGCAGAGCCCCGCACCACCGGGCGTCCGCTTCGTGCCCGTACGGCCCCGCATGAGGCGTGAGGTACTCGCGGCATGGCGGGCGCCGGGCCTCAGGACCCAGCGGGCTTCGCCGCTTCCCGCAACGGGAGCCGGTCACCTCCCGGAGCCGGCCGTGAGCCCCGCCGTACGGGCGTGCGTCGAGGCACTCAGCCAGGTGGAGTGGAGCAGGCCCGGCGCTCGTGTGGTCCCGCGGGAGCGGGGTGACGCCGTCCTGCGGGACGCCGGCGACGAGTGACGGTGCGGTGCGGTCCCGGTGACGGGCGAGGCGGACGGGTGCGGCCCCCGTTCACGGTTTCGGCAGCAGCAGTTCCGTGTTGCGGTCCGTCGGCTTCCCCGAGAGTTCCCGGCGTGCGCCTGGGGCGTTGAACGCCAGCTCCCGGTACAGGGAGGCCAGTCCGGTCTGCGAGAGGTCTCCGAAGTCCGTACGGGCGGGCGCCGCCGACTCGATGAGGGTGGTGAACAGCGACAGCGTGCCGTCCCCGTTGTCGGCCACTTCCAGGGTGCGGGCCAGCTGCGGGTGGTCCGTGTGGGAGGCGGTCGAGATCTCCCAGAACGTGTTACGGGGCCGGATCTTGTTCTTGTGGCTGTGACCGTTGATCCAGGCCAGGACGTGCGGATTGTCGTGGAGGAGGGAGAGCAGCTCCCCGCCGCCGTCCGGTGTGGTGGTGCTGGTGTGGTGGCTGAAGAGCAGCACGTAGTCGCCTGCCGAGCGGGCCTCGCGCAACTCCCCGGCCAGCCAGCGCAGTTGCTCCTTTCCCACGCTGCCGGGATAACCGCCGTCCCGCCGGGTGGTGTCCAGGCTGATGCCGGTGACGCCCTCGGCGACGCGGAAGGTGTAGTAGAGCCGGTCCTCGGCGAGGCAGGCCTCCGTGTAGCCGTGCCCCACGGGCCCGGCACCGGCGTGACGGCGGCGCATGTGCGCCCGTATCCAGTCCTGGCGGCCGAAGGGAGCGCGGGCCGGGTCGGGGGTGACGCGGCGCATCTCACGGGAGCCGAGCCGGGAGCGCAGCAGCTCCTTGAAGCGCTCACCCTTCGGGTCCCCGCCCTCCTCCACGGTCTTCCACAGCGCGGCGCCCTCCGCCTCCGAGCGGAGCTCCATCAACTTCCTCCCGCCGACGGCGAAATCGGCGAAGAAGCCGTCGGAGGCGAAGCAGCCGCCGGGCAGCGAGTCGTGGTTGCCGGAGGTGGAGTACCAGGGGAGCGCGAGCCCGGGGCTGACGACCTCGCGGATCGCCGCTCGCAGGTACCCCTCGACGAGGGGGAAGCCCGACGCCTTGTCGTCGTCCCGGAGTTCGTCCTCGGGGTGCCAGTACAGCTTCACGCCGCTGTCCTGCACGCCCTCGTAGGCGTCGACGTCGCCGGTGTTGGGGGTGATGCGTCCGCCGCTCATCGCCGTGAGGAACCAGTCCAGTTCGGCCCGGGAGTTGTTGTCGGTGTTGTCCCCGGTGGTCACCACGAAGGACAGCGGCTCCCCGGTGGCCGGGCCGCCCCGCAGCCCGTTGACGCGCTCGACGAGGGAGACCGCCCCCGCGACGGAGAGCGCCTCGTGCGGACGCCACGCGCTCGTGGTCTCCGCCCGCAGATACTCGTAGCGCAGCGGATGCTGCACGTCCACGACGTGCAGATCGGTGAACTGTACGAAGGCGGCGAGCGGTTCGCGCTTCTCCGTACGCCGCCGCCCCGCGTCCGCGAGCTCCGTGCGCACCACGCGCTCCCAGCCCGGCCCTTCGCCCAGCCGCCGGTAGCCGCCGGCCGGCCCCCGCGGCGTGGCGACCGAGCTGAGCGTCGTGCCCGCCGGGGAGGGCGCGACAGGGGCGTGACGTGTGACGGGCGCCCGGCTGCGGGCCCGGGCGGCGCGGGCACGGGCCGATACCTCGGCTGTCCGCAGCCGCGCCGGAGGTCCGGCTCCGGCCGCGCCGTCGGGGAACCCGAGAGCGGCTCCGACCCCTGCGGCCGCCCCGGCCGCTCCGGCGGTGAGGAGGGTGCGGCGGTCGAGCAGAAGTCTCTGCGTGCGGCTGCTGCGGTTCATGCTGGGCCTCTCCCGATGCGGACGCGAGCGTGCGTCTGCGGGGCCTTGCCGTCCGGAACGACCCCGCTCACCTGGGAGGTTCGACATCAGGGGTTGCCTGCGGCTGAACGAGGGCGGAACGCTGCACGCCGATCACCGCTCATGGATCACGGCACCGGACGGCGGCCACCCGCCCCTCGCCCTCCGCTCGCTCCCGCGCGTGCCGGTGCTCACCCGGTGTTCACCTGCCGGGGAAACGGCCCGGCTCCCGGGCTCCCCGGGCGGACGCGCAGCCGGATCGAGCGCGGCGGACGAGGCACACCCGCCCGCTCGTCCCGTGCGCGTGGAAGGATGGCCGAACGACGACAACCTGAGACCGCTAGAGCAGGGGAGAGCACCAGGTGCCTGGCACGAATCTGACACGCGGGGAGGCTCGCGAGCGAGCACGACTGCTCACCGTGGACTCCTACGAGATCGAACTGGATCTCAGGGGAGCGCAGGAAGGGGGTACGTACCGCTCCCGTACGCTGGTCCGCTTCGACGCCGCGGAGCCGGCGGCGAGCTTCATCGACCTGGTCGCCCCGGCAGTGCACGAGGTCACCCTGAACGGCCGTCCGCTGGACCCGGACGAGGTCTTCGCGGACTCGCGCATCGCCCTGTCCGGCCTTGCGGAGGGCCGGAACGAGCTGCTCGTCGTCGCCGACTGTGCGTACACCAACACCGGTGAAGGACTGCACCGTTTCGTCGACCCGGTCGACCAACAGGCATACCTCTACACGCAGTTCGAGGTGCCGGATGCCCGTCGCGTCTTCGCGAGCTTCGAACAGCCCGATCTGAAGGCCACGTTCCAGTTCACCGTCCGTGCACCCGAGGGCTGGACGGTGATCTCCAACTCGCCGACCCCCGAACCGGACGGCGACACCTGGCGTTTCGAGCCGACGCCGCGCATCTCCTCCTACATCACGGCGCTCGTCGTCGGCCCCTACCACTCGGTGCACAGCACCTGGGAGGGCGACGGGCGCACGGTGCCGCTGGGCATCTACTGCCGTCCCTCGCTGGCCGAACACCTCGACGCCGAGGCCCTGTTCGAGGTGACCCGGCAGGGGTTCGACTGGTTCCAGGAGAAGTTCGACTACCCCTACCCGTTCGCCAAGTACGACCAGCTCTTCGTGCCGGAGTTCAACGCGGGCGCGATGGAGAACGCGGGCGCCGTCACCATCCGCGACCAGTACGTCTTCCGCTCCAAGGTCACGGACGCCGCGTACGAGACCCGCGCGGAGACGGTCCTGCACGAGCTGGCGCACATGTGGTTCGGCGACCTCGTCACCATGGAGTGGTGGAACGACCTGTGGCTGAACGAGTCGTTCGCCACCTACACCTCCATCGCGTGCCAGGCGCACGCTCCCGGCTCGCGCTGGCCGCACGCCTGGACCAGCTTCGCCAACCAGATGAAGACCTGGGCGTACCGGCAGGACCAACTGCCCTCGACGCACCCGATCATGGCGGAGATCCGCGACCTGGACGACGTCCTCGTCAACTTCGACGGCATCACGTACGCCAAGGGCGCCTCCGTACTGAAGCAGCTGGTCGCCTACGTCGGCATGGACGAGTTCTTCCGCGGCGTGCAGACGTACTTCAAGCGGCACGAGTGGGGCAACACCCGCCTCAGCGACCTGCTCACCGCCCTGGAGGAGACCTCGGGACGGGACCTGGCCGCCTGGTCGAAGGCATGGCTGGAGACCGCGGGCATCAACGTGCTCCGCCCCGAACTCGCCACCGACGCCGCCGGGAACCTCACGTCCTTCGCCGTCCGCCAGGAAGCCCCCGCACTGCCCGCGGGCGCCACCGGCGAGCCGACGCTGCGTCCGCACCGCATCGCGATCGGCACCTACGAACTGCAGGGCGGCAAGCTCGTCCGCACGGACCGCATCGAGCTGGACGTCGACGGTGAGCTGACCGAGGTGCCGGAGCTGACGGGCCGCAAGCGCCCCGCCGTCGTCCTGCTCAACGACGACGACCTCTCCTACGCCAAGGTCAGGCTCGACCCGGAGTCGCTGGCGACCGTCACCCAGCACCTCGGCGACTTCACCGAGTCCCTGCCGCGGGCACTGTGCTGGGCCTCGGCCTGGGACATGACGCGCGACGGCGAACTGGCCGCCCGCGACTACCTCGACCTCGTCCTCTCCGGCGTCACCAAGGAGTCGGACATCGGGGTCGTCCAGTCGCTTCAGCGGCAGGTCAAGCTCGCCCTCGACCTCTACGCCGACCCGCAGTGGCGCGAGAAGGGGCTCACCCGCTGGTCGGACGCGACGCTGGAGCAGCTCCGCGCGGCGGCCCCGGGCAGCGACCACCAGCTCGCGTGGGCGCGCGCCTTCGCCTCCACGGCACGTACCGACGCCCAACTGAACGTCCTGGCAGGCTTGCTGGACGGTACGGAGACCATCGAGGGCCTGAGCGTCGACACCGAGCTGCGGTGGGCGCTGCTGCAGCGGCTGGCCGCCACCGGGCGCGCCGGGGACAAGGAGATCGCGGCCGAACTGGAGCGTGACGCGACCTCGGCGGGCGAGCGTCACGCCGCGCTGGCGCGAGCAGCACGGCCGACCGAGGAGGCCAAGGCCGAGGCGTGGGCCTCGGTCGTCGGCAGCGGGGCGTCCGACGCGGAGACGGGCCTGCCCAACGCCGTGCAGGAGGCCGTCATCGGCGGCTTCCTCCAGACCGACCAGCGGGAGCTGCTGGCCCCGTACAGCGAGAAGTACTTCGAGGCCGTCAAGGACATCTGGGAGACGCGCAGTCACGAGATGGCCCAGCAGATCGCGGTCGGTCTCTACCCGACGCTGCAGGTCTCGCAGCAGACCCTCGACGCGACGGACGCCTGGCTGGAGCGGGCGCAGCCCGGCGCGGCGCTGCGCCGGCTGGTCACCGAGTCGCGTGCGGGCGTCGAGCGGGCGCTGCGTGCGCAGCGGGCGGACGCGGAGGCGGGCGCGACCGGCTGACCGTGCGGGGCCGGCTCCGCTGACGGGCTGAACACGCAAGCGGGGGCGCCGCGTTCGACTGCGGCGCCCCCGCTTGCCTTGTCGTGGGCCGGACGCCGGATGTCCGGCGGCCCTCCCGGGCACGTACGGCTGGTCCGGGATCCGGCCGGGAACCCGTCCCGGACACCTCGAAGGCCCCCGGTCGGACCGGGGGCCTCCGTGTGGGGGGAATGGGGTTCCACCTCAGGCGTGGTGCGTTCGGTGCTTCAGGCGTGGTGCTGGTGGTGCTGGTCCTGCAACTCGCGGCCTTGCGGCGTTACTTGGCGAAGGCAGCCTGGTCGAAGGCGGCGTTCGCCACGCCGTTGGCCCACAGGGACTGGACCTGGGCGGCCTCGTTGGCGTCCGGCTTGGCGTTGGTGCAGGACGGGCCGGGGCCGCCACCGGACATGAGCTCGCTGCACGGACCCTCGTAGTGGTCCGGGAGACCGAGGACGTGACCGGTCTCGTGCGCGACGACGCGGTTGGAGTCGTATTCCTGGTTCTGGGCGTAGTCGAGGAAGATGTAGCCGTTGCCGTGGCCGTCCGTCGAAGCGTACGAACCACGCGGGTCGTCACCCTCGCGGTAGTCGAAGCTGGCGCTGCCTCCCTCGGCCAGCTGCACGTTGGAGACGGCCGCGTTCCAGGTCGCCGTGGACTGCGCGATCTCGCCGGCGAAGGTGGGGGCGCCGCTGGCGTCGTAGTTGACGGTGACGGCCTGGATGCCGGGCTTCGCGGCCTGCTTCTTCAGCGCGTCCTTGACGACGGCGTTGAAGAACGCCTCGTTCGCCTTGTTGGACTCGCCGACGAAGCCGGTCCTGCTGACGCTGCTCTTGGCGGCGCCGTCGTCCGGCGTCGCGGCCGAAGCCGGCATCGCACCCAGACCCAGGGCCAGACCGAGGCCGAGTGTCGCGGAGAGTGCCGTGGTGCGTCGCTTCATGGGGGGTCTCCTCCTGGTCCGTAGCGCCGGGCCGCTTCAAGGTGGGGTGCGGCCGGCACTGCCGGAAAGAACTCCTGCCGACGCAGAGTCTGTTGGAGTCTCGCGCCCAAGGGATGATGGCAGGTGGCGATAGCTTCGAGATATCACCCGGTATACGGGGCTTCGGCAGGCACCTCGGCATCTGGTGTGTCATGCGCACGCACCGATATGCTCCGGGTGTGGAGCTCGAAGTGAGGCATCTTCGTGCGCTGTGCGCCATTGCCGACACGGGCAGCGTGCACAAGGCCGCCCGTCAACTCGGCATGACCCAGCCCTCGTTGACGACGCAGCTCCGCCGCATCGAACAGGCCGTCGGAGGACAGCTCTTCACGCGGGAGCGTACCGGCAGCAGGCCCACGCCGCTCGGCCGGTTCCTCCTCTGCCGTGCCCGGCCGCTCGTTGCCGAGATGAGCGCCCTGGTCAGCGAGACGCGGGCCGCCGCCGGCCGCACCGGCGGCGAGTCCCTGCGCATCGGCAGTACGGGCAGCCCGGCGGTCCCCGGCTGGCTCCGCCGGCTGCGCAGCCGGCTGCCGGAGGCCGACACCACCTTCCACATGGACGTACGGGCACACGCCCTGCTGCGGATGGTCGCCGCCCATCAGCTCGACGCGGTCTTCGTGCACGAGGTCGAGGGCACCCCGCTGCACGTACCGGACGGAGTGGTCCTGCACGTACTCGTCGAGCGGGAACCGCAGTTCGTCGCCATCTCCGCGACGCATCCGGCAGCCGAGCAACCGGTGCTGAGCCTGGGGGAACTGGCCCACGAACGCTGGATGGTCGACCCGACGGCAGACGGCGAATGGACGGGCCTGCGGCGGGTCTTCGCCGACGCGGGCATCAGCCCCCGCGTGGTGCACGGCGACAACATGGCCGCTGCCGACCTGGTCGCCGCGGGGGAGGTCGTCGCCCCGTGCCAGCCCACGTCACCGGCCCGCCCCGGCTGGGTCGTTCGGCCGCTGCTGGGCGATCCGCTCGCCGTACGGCTGCTGCTCGCCACGCCGGAACCGAGGCCCGGGACGAAGCCGGTGATCGAACCCGAGACGCTCCTCGCCGACCTGGAGTCGGCCTACCGTGAGGTCGCGTGGGCGAGCGAGCCCTACCGGCACTGGCTCCAACGCCACGACGACTCCGCTTCGTTGCCTTTCACCGTGGTGGCCTAGCCGGGGGTCCGTCCTGGCCGAGGGACCGCGTGCCCACGCCGGGCGGCCGTCGTGGCGGCACCGCGGAGTCAAGGGCGGCGGGCCCGCAGGGTCTCGGTCACCCGGCCCCGGTCCGCGCGTCGGTCCCCCCGGCCCCGGTGAGCTTCTCCCGGAGCGCGTCCTGGCGGCGCGGGAGCAGGAACGGGGTGGCCAGGAGGAGGACGCCGGCGACTGCGATCGCGGTACGGGGGCCGGTGACGGCGGCGAGCAGCCCCCACGCCGCGGTCAGGGCGGCGATGGCGGCGCTGCTGCTGACCGACCACGCAGTCAGGGTGCGGGCGACCCGGCCGGGGTCGACGTGGTCGAGCCGGTAGGTGGCGAGCACCGGGTTGAACACGCCGCAGCAGGTCACCAGACCGAGTTGGACCGCGATCACAAGCACGATCCCCGGCACGCCGGGTTGGGCGAACGCTAGCCCGACAGGCCAGCACGCCCGGAGCACCCCGGCGGTCAGCATCACCTCGTGCTGCCCGAACCGCGCCACGAGCCGGCTCGCGAGGCGTGAGCCGACGAGCCCGCCGACGCAGGGAACCGCGAACACGAGACCGTACTGCCAGGGCGTGAACCCGAGCTGACCCAGCAGGAGTACGGCGAGCAGCGGCTCGGAGGCCATGATCAGGCCGTTGACCAGGATCGCGTTGAAGAACAGCGGGCGCAGCGCTCGGTGCGTGAGGATGCAGCGCCATCCTTCGAGCAGATCGCCTGCTCGCAGCCGCGGTGCACCGGTCCGGGTGGGGCGCGGTTCCGTCCCGCCGATGGCGCGGATTCCCAGGGCCGAGAGCAGATAGCTGACCGCATCGGCGGTCACGGTCGTCACCGGGCCGAACATCGCCGTCGCGGCGCCCCCGAGTGGTGGTCCGGCCATCGTCGCGGTCCAAGTAGTGGACTCGAACCGGCCGTTCGCGACGAGCAGGTCCTGCGGCGGCAGGAGCGCCTTCAGATACGCACCGCCGGCCGCGTTGAACGCGATGCCGGCCGCGGTGACGACGACGGAGACGACGAGGAGTTGGGCGAAGCTGAGCCGGCCGAGCGCGAACGCGGCGGGAACGCTCATCAACGCCGCGAACCGGGTCAGGTCCATTGCCGCCATGACCGGCCGCTTGCGGCGGAACTCCACCCATGGCCCGAGCGGCAGCGCGGCCACGGCTCCCACGGCCCGTCCCGCGGCAGCCAGCGCCGCCACCTGGGCCGGCCCGGAGTGCAGCACCAGGATCGCGATCATGGGGAACGCGCCGAATCCGAGCGAGGTGCCGTACGAGCTGACGGCGTACGACGCCCACAACCATCCGAACCGCCTGCCCAGCGCCCGCCCGCCATACCCGACGCACCTCTCGCCACCTGGACAGCCACGCGCTGACCGTCGGGCATCAAAGCGGGTGGCGGACGGCGAGATCAAACAACCGGTCGGCCGGCAGAGCACAACCGTTGGTTGTGCCGATAGCGTGACCGGTGTGGACCTCGATGCTGTGCGCACCTTCGTCGCCGCCGCGGACGGGGGGCGGTTCCACGACGCCGCAGCCGAACTGTCGGTCACCCAGCAGGCTGTCTCCAAACGCATCGCGGCACTGGAGAAGATCCTCGGCGTGCGGCTGTTCACCCGCACCGCGCGAGGAGCGAGGCTCACCATCGACGGAGAGGCGTTCCTGCCGCACGCCCGCGACCTCCTGCGGGCCGAAGCGCGGGCAGTGGCCTCCGTCCGTGCTGGCCGTCGCGCGCTGCGGGTCGACGTGATCGGCCGGCGGCTCGCCCCGGCCGCCGTGCTGGGCGATTTCCATCGGGCACGTCCCGGGGTCGAGCTCGACGTCGTGACCCTTTTCGACGCCGACGCGGCCATCGACGCCATCCGGTCCGGCACGGTCGACGCGTCGTTCCGCGCCGTCACGATGCCCGGACGGCGGCTCCCCGGCGACATCGTGGCCGCCCATGCCTTCGACGAGCCCGTCCAGCTTCTCACCGGGCCGCTCCACGATCTCGCTGCCGCCCGGGCGGTCACGCCCGCCGAGCTCGCCGGACACCGGATCTGGATGCCCGGCATCGTTCCCGGCACCGAGTGGGCCGCCTACTACGATGCCCTCGCCGCCGCGTTCGGGCTCGAAATCGAGATCACCGGCCCCGATTTCGGCACCGAGCCCCTGCTGGACACCATCGCCGACTCCCGGTCGCTGGCGACCTTCGTCGGCGAGCGGACTCGCCTCGTCTGGCCCGCCGCCCAGGACCTGCGGCGCGTCGCCGTGCGGAATCCGGCACCCGTCTACCCGCACTCACTCGTATGGCACCGCGACAACGCGCATCCGGCGCTCGCCGCGCTCCGCGACCACCTCCGCCCAGGGCGGTCCGGCCACTCGGACACCGAGACCTGGACACCGGCATGGGCCCAGCGGCCGTGACCACCGTGTCGCCCGGTGACGGCCGCCGTGCACGGCGCAAGACGCGGGTGCGGACGAGGCGTTACGAGAAGCCGGACCTCTCCGGGACGGCCGGGCCCGGTCCCGGCGTCCGGCCCCGCCGTCCTCAGCCCGTGGGCCCGCCCGCCGAGGCCGCGTCGCAGCGCTGCGCCCGCAGGGCACGGGCCAAGTCGTCGCGGGACTCCAGCACGAGGCGGCGCAGGGCGGGCGCCGCGTCCTCGTGGGCGGCGAGCCACGCGTCGGTCGCGTCCAGCGTGGCCTGGTCGGTCTGCAGGTCGGGGTAGAGGCCCCGTACGACGGCCATGGCGATCTCGATCGAACGCGTACGCCAGATCTCCTCCAGCGCTTCGAAGTACGGCCCGGCGTACGGAGCGGTCAGCTCCTCCTGGCCGGGCTGCGCGAACCCCGAAATGGTCGCTTCGACAAGGGCGTTGGAGAGCCGGTCGGACTTGATGACCGCGTCCCACGCCTCCGCC
Organism: Streptomyces ovatisporus; assembly: GCF_042653885.1. NCBI lineage: Bacteria > Bacillati > Actinomycetota > Actinomycetes > Kitasatosporales > Streptomycetaceae > Streptomyces > Streptomyces ovatisporus. Next base: position 572,317 of record NZ_JBHSFH010000003.1, on the reverse strand, counting down.
TTGACCTCCGCGGAGGGCCGGGCGGCCAGGCAGCGCACGTGGTGCCGTTTGCCGGAGGCGGTGTCGTCGCGGTCGAGTTCGGCGTCCACCGCCGCTGCGTCGGCCTCGCCCCGCGCGGCCAGCGTCTCCAGGAACGTCCAGCGCAGTTCCTGGTCGACCTCCAGCCCGTCGATGCGGGCCGTGCCCGCCAGCAGCCCCTGGAGCAGCCGCAGATCCTTCTCGTCCGTGGCGAGGGCGGCGAAGTGGCGCGCCCACGCCAATTGGTGCCCGCTGCCCGGCTCCGCCAGCCGCAGACGGCTCAGGGCGCCTTCGGCCAGGGCCCGCCTGCCCTGCTCACGCCACTCCGGAGCGGCGTAGTGGGTGACGGCGGTACGGCTCCAGACGTGCAGCATCTGCAGCACGCCGATGTCGGACTCCCGTCCGGCGAAGTCGGTCACGAGGCCGGTGAAGTCCCTGGCGGGCATCAGACCGTCGCGCGTGAGGTTCCACATCGCGGACCAGCAAAGGGCCCTGGACAGCGACGCGTTGTGGCCTTCTTCGGCGGGTGCCGGGCGCCCGCCCGGATGGGGCGCGGTGAGCTCGCCGAGGTGCGCGCGGAGTGTGGCCAGCGAGACCTCGTCGAGCCGGGTCTTGCAGTACGTCAGGTCGTCGTCGTTGACGAGCACGAGGTCCGGCCGTTCCTGGCCCGCGAGTTCGCCGACGACGGTACGGGCGCCGGTGACGTCCGTCTCCGTCCTGGCGTAGCGGACCAGCCTGCTCTCCGCGACGTCGTGGCGGTAGAGCCCGACCGCGACCCGGTGCGGGCGCAGCACCGGATTGCCGCCCTGCGCCTCCTGAAGGACGGCGAGCTCGGTGACGCGGCCGTCCGCGCCGCAAGTGACCTGCGGCGTCAGGGAGTTCACGCCCGCGGTCTGCAGCCAGTCCCGCGACCACGCCTCCATGTCCCGGCCCGAGGTCTCGGTGAGCACGGACAGCAGGTCTCCCAGCGTGGTGTTCCCCCAGGCGTGCCGCTGGAAGTACCGCCTGGCGCCCTCCAGGAACGTGTCGCGCCCCACGTACGCCACGAGCTGCTTGAGCACGGAGGCGCCCTTGGCGTAGGTGATCCCGTCGAAGTTGAGCTTGGCGTCCTCGAGATCGCGGATGTCGGCCGTGACGGGATGGGTGGAGGGAAGCTGATCGGCGCGGTACGCCCAGGACTTGCGGCGGTTGGCGAAGGTGATCCAGCCGTCCTTGAAGCGGGTGGCCTCCACGAGCGCGAGCGCCCCCATGAAGTCGGCGAAGGACTCCTTGAGCCACAGGTCGTCCCACCACTCCATGGTGACGAGATCGCCGAACCACATGTGCGCCATCTCGTGCAGGATCACGTTCGCCCTGCCCTCGTAGGAGGCCTCCGTGACCTTGCCGCGGAAGACGAACTCCTCACGGAAGGTGACGATTCCGGGATTCTCCATCGCTCCGAGGTTGTACTCCGGCACGAACGCCTGGTCGTACTTCCCGAAGGGGTAGGGGAAGGCGAAGTGGTCGTGGAAGAAGTCCAGGCCCTGCTTGGTGACGGTGAAGACCTCCTCCGGGTCGAAGTGCTTGGCAAGCCCCTTGCGGCACAGCGCCCCGAGCGGGATCTCGAGCTCCGTACGCTCGGCGCCCGACCCCAGGGTGCGCCGGTAGGTGTCGGTGACGTAGTGGTAGGGCCCCGCGACGACGGCGGTGATGTACGTCGAGATCGGCTCGGTGCGCGCGAAGCGCCGGCAGGCGGCTGCGCCCTCGTCGAGGGTCTGGGGCTCACCCTCCTGTACACCGTTGCTCAGTACGGTCCACTTCGCGGGCGCGGTGACGGTGAAGTCGAAGGGCGCTTTGAGGTCGGGCTGCTCGAAGTTCGCGAACACCCGCCGGGCGTCGGCCGGTTCGTACTGGGTGTAGAGGTAGACCTCGCCGTCCTCCGGGTCCAGGAAGTGGTGGAGGCCCTCGCCCGTGCGGCTGTAGGCGCAGGCCGCGTCGACCACGAGCTCGTTCTCCGCGGCCAGTCCGTCGAGGGCGATGCGTGAGCCGTCGTACACCGTGTCGACGGGCAGCGACCGCCCGTTGAGGGTCACCGAGTGCACCTGGGGCGCGACGAGGTCGGCGAAGCTGGACGCGCCCGGCTCGGCGCAGGCGAAACGGATCGTCGTCGTCGACCGGAAAGTACGCGGCCCGTCCGCGGGCGGGGGAGCGATCGCCGAGCGCAGGTCGAGCGCCACCTCGTATCCGTGCACGGACAGCAGCCGGGCCCGTCGCCGAGCTTCGTCACGGGTCAGGTTCTCTCCGGACACGGCATGGCTCCTGTTCTCGCGGTTCACGGCCGGTTCGTCGGTTTCCCCGGCGACGCGGCTCAGCATTTCACGGGGCCGCCCCCGGGACGCACGGGAATTGCGGCGCCGGAGCCCGCGTTGGTGGAGCGCAGAGCTTTCACCGTTGCCGAGGAGACGTGGCCATGCCCGAGAAGACCGTTGCCGACTTCTGGTTCGACCCCAGGTGCCCGTGGGCCTGGCTGACCTCCCGCTGGATGCTGGAGGTGGAGAAGGTGCGGCCGGTGGAGGTCCGCTGGCACGTGATGAGCCTGGCCGTCCTCAACGAGAACAAGCTGGACGAACTGCCCGAGGAGTACCGGGAGATGCTGGCGGCGGCCTGGGGCCCGGTGCGGGTGTGCGTCGCCGCCGAGCAGAAGCACGGCCCGGAAGCTCTCGCCCCGCTCTACACGGCTCTGGGCACCCGCCTGCACAACCGCGGCCGGGACCTGTCGCGTGAGCTGCTGGCCGAGTCCCTCGAGGAGGCGGGGCTGCCCGCGTCCCTCGTCGACGCCGCCGACTCCACGGAGTACGACGAGGCCGTACGCGCCTCGCACAAGGAGGGCATCGACCTGGTCGGCCAGGACGTGGGCACACCCGTCATCGCCGTCCCCGGTTCGGACGGCGAGCGCATCGCCTTCTTCGGCCCGGTGGTCACCCCGGCGCCCAAGGGGGAGGCGGCGGCCCGCCTCTGGGACGGAACGCTGATGGTCGCCTCGACACCGGGCTTCTTCGAGATCAAGCGCACCCGGGACACCGCGCCGGTCTTCGACGACTGAGCGGAGTCCGTCCGGCCCGTACGAGCGCGGCCGGCTGCCGCACAAGCCCGCGTGCTGCCGCGAGAGCAGGAGGGCCCCCGTCCGTCACGTCCGTCTCGTCCGTCACGTCCGTCACGTCCGTACGGGCCCTCCCTCTTTCCGCCTGCCCTGTGAAAGGTGAGAAGACGATCACGGGCAGGGGTTTCTTGTTGCGTATTACTTGCAAGATAACGCCGGCGGCAACAGTGCGGGAAAAAGCGGAGCGGTCCCGTCGTGCGGGACCGCTCCGCGGTGTGTCCGGTTGCCTCGGGCGGCGGGCAGCGGCGGCGTGTCCGCCTGCCGCCGCGAGCCCCCGCCCGTGGGCTCAGTCGCTCCGTACGGGCGCGCTCCCGGTCTCCCCGCCCGTACGGCTGTCCTCGCGCGGCAGGTACTTCTGGCGGAAGAGGCCGATGACGATCAGGACCATCGTCAGACAGGCGGTGAAGGCGAGCTGGGTGCGGGTGTCGCCCTCACGCAGCATCAGTCCCAGCACCGAGAGGATGCCGAGGATCGCCACCCACGTCAGTACGGGGAAGGCCCACATCCGGACCACGAGCCTCTCGGGTGCCTCACGCTCCAGGCGGCGCCGGCTGACCAGCTGCGAGACCGAGATGAAGCCCCACACGACGAGGGTCGCGGCGCCGACCATGTTCAGCAGCCACTGGAAGACCGTCTCCGGCCACCAGAAGTTCAGCAGTACGGCGACGAAGCCGAAGACGGAGGAGGCGATCACCGCCCGGCGCGGCACCCCGCTCGCGCTGACCCTGCCCAGGAAGCGCGGCCCCTGACCGCGGGCGATGAGCGAGAAGGCCATGCGGGATGCCCCGTAGATGTTGGCGTTCATGGCCGACAGCAGCGCGACCAGCACGACGGTGTTCATCACCTGTGCGGCGGCGGGGATGCCCAGGTGGTCGAGCACGGCGGCGTACGGGCCGGAGACCACCGACTTGTCGTCCCACGGGATCAGCGTGACGATCACCAGCATCGAGCCGACGTAGAAGACAGCGATGCGCCACATCGCGGTACGCACCGCCTTGGCGACACCGCGCACGGGGTCCTCGGACTCCGCGGCGGCGATCGTCACCGTCTCCAGTCCGCCGTAGGCGAAGACGGAGGCGAGCAGCCCGACGACCAGCCCGTTGGTGCCCTCGGGCAGGAATCCGCCTGCTCCGGTGAGGTTGGACGTGCCGGGGGCGTCGACGCCGGGCATGAGGCCGACGACGGCGAAGAGTCCCAGCAGCAGGAACGCCGTGATCGCGAAGACCTTCAGGGCGGCGAACCAGAACTCGGTCTCCCCGAAGTTGCGTACGGCGACCAGGTTGGACAGGCAGAAGAGCGCCATGAACAGCGCGACCCACATCCACGGTTCGCTGCCGGGCAGCCAGCTCACCATGATGTCCGCCGCGGCAGTGGCCTCCGTCGCGATCGCCACGCACAGCAGGGTCCAGTAGATCCACCCCGCGGTGAATCCCGCCCAGGGGCCGAGGGCGCGCTCCGCGTGCACCGAGAAGGAGCCGGAGGCGGGGTTGGCCGCCGACATCTCACCCAGCATGCGCATCACGAGCATGACGAGCAGACCCGATGCCGCGTAGGCGAGGACGATCGAGGGGCCGGCCGCGGCGATACCCGCACCCGACCCCACGAACAGGCCGGCACCGATCACACCCCCCAGAGCGATCATGGAAAGGTGCCGCTGCTTGAGCCCGTGGGCGAGCGCGTGCTCTCCCCGGGCGTTTCCGGAGCCTCCGGGGCTCGGGGGCGGCGCGTCGGACAACTCGGTACGCGTCATGGAACAGGCCGTTCTTGGAGACTGCAATTGAGCGTGGTAACGCGCGACTCAGTGTGGCAGCGGGTGGGAGCGGCACGTGAACGGCCCCCGGGAGCTTGCCGGTTCCTGACGGGTCTGCCGCGCCGCGTGGTCACGCCGGCGATGTGAGTTCCCCCTCAGACGGTTGCGTCTGTGTTGTCACCGGCCCCCGGGCGGGTAGGAAAGTCCGTCGGCCACAGCACTGGCGTCGAACAGTTCGTACACGCTGAGCCGTCCGCGCACGCACAGCCGTGCAGACGATCCCGGACCAGACCGCCAGACCGCCAGACCACCAGACCACCAGGACCCCCCGGAGCAGCCCGATGAGTGCCCTCACCCCCGCCGCCGACCCGCGCCCCGGCAACGTGCTCGCCGACGTGCTGGCCCCCACCGGGACCGACGCCTCCGGCGTCCGCGCCCACGCCCGCGACGCGGCCCTGGTCGTCGGCGGCGCCGCACTCACCGGCATCGCCGCTCAACTCGCCGTCCCCGTACCGGGATCGCCGGTCCCGGTCACCGGGCAGACCTTCGCAGCCCTGCTCGTCGGCGCCGGACTGGGCGCCCGCCGGGGCTTCCTGTCCATGGCGCTGTACACGCTGGCCGGCGTCGCGGGCATGCCCTGGTTCGCCGAGGCGTCGTCCGGTGCGGCGATGCCTTCCTTCGGCTACGTGCTGGGGATGCTGCTCGCGGCGACCGTGGTCGGTGCGCTGGCCCGGCGCGGCGGCGACCGTGACGTGCTGCGTACGGCTGGAACCATGGCGGCGGGCATGGCGGTCACCTACGCGGTGGGCGTGCCCTACCTCGCCGTCGCCACCGGAATGTCACTGTCCGAGGCCGTGGCGGCGGGTCTCGTGCCCTTCCTCGTCGGCGACATGCTCAAGGCGCTCCTCGCGATGGGTGCGCTGCCGGGCGCATGGAAGCTGGTCGGCCGGCGCGGCTGACGTCACGGGCGCCGGGGCGGCGGCCCGCGGCCCCGGCCCCGAGGTGACGCCCGTGGTCACGCCCGGTCCGGTACGCCCGAACCGCGCCGCATAGACTCGGCCCATGCGCGTGTACCTCGGCTCCGATCATGCGGGCTACGAACTCAAGAACCACCTCGTCGAGTGGCTGAAGGCCAACGGTCACGACCCCGTGGACTGCGGCCCGCACATCTACGACGCCGCCGACGACTACCCGCCCTTCTGCCTCCGCGCAGCCGAACGCACCGCTCAGGAGGGCGAGGCGCTGGGCATCGTCGTCGGCGGCTCCGGCAACGGCGAACAGATGGCCGCCAACAAGGTCAGCGGTGTGCGCTGCGCGCTCGCCTGGAGCGAGGAGACCGCTTCGCTCGCCCGTGAGCACAACAACGCCAACATGGTCAGCATCGGCGCACGGATGCACAGCCCGGACGAGGCCGTGAAGTTCGTCGAGAAGTTCCTCGGCACCCCCTTCTCGCAGGACGAGCGGCACGAGCGCCGTATCGACATGCTCTCGGCCTACGAGGCCACGGGCCAGCTGCCTCCGGTACCGGCCCACCACCCGGAGTCCTGACGCGGATGCCCGAGGGGCACACGATCCACCGGCTCGCGGAGGACTTCCGGGAGCGCTTCGGCGGGCTGGCGGTACGGGCCGCCAGCCCGCAGGGCAAGTTCGCCGACGGTGCGGCACTCCTCGACGGCCGGGTCATGACGGACGCCGACGCACACGGCAAGCACCTCTTCCTCGGCTTCGGGGGAGCGGGCTGGGTGCACGTACACCTGGGCCTGTACGGCAAGTTCACCTTCGGTACGGGCCCGGCGCCGGCCCCCGTGGGGCAGGTGCGGCTCCGGCTGGCCGCCGCCGGACGGTACGGCGGAGGCGACGCCGGGTCCGCCGCGGCTTCCGCGCGTTACGTGGATCTGCGCGGCCCTGCTCGCTGCGAGCTGATCACCGAGGACGAGAAGCAGGCCGTCGAGGACCGGCTGGGGCCCGACCCCCTGCGCAAGGACGCCGATCCCGGTGCCGCCTGGTCGCGCGTCTCCCGCAGCCGGACCACCGTGGCCGCCCTGCTGATGGACCAGAAGGTCGTCGCGGGAGTCGGCAACGTCTACCGCGCCGAAGTGCTCTTCCGGCACGGCATCGACCCGTACCGCCCCGGCCGTGGCCTGAGCCGCGGCGAGTGGGACGAACTGTGGGCCGATCTCGTCGAGTTGATGCACGAGGGAGTACGGAACAACCGCATCGACACCGTGCGCCCCCAGCACACTCCCGAGGCCATGGGACGGCCCCCACGCGTCGACGACCACGGCGGCGAGGTCTACGTGTACCGGCGGGCGGGACAGCCCTGCCACATCTGCGGTGAGGCGGTCCGCACCGCGGGGCTGGCAGCCCGCAACCTCTTCTGGTGCCCGCGCTGCCAGCCGTCCTGAACCCGCCGCTTCCCTCCCGCCGGACAGCCGTCCGGCGTCCCGGGGCCGGAGTCCGGTCGTCCTGGTCCGGCACACGTCGGCACAGTGACGGGGGCCGGACGGGGCTCAGAAGCCGTGCGGCAGCCACGGCGCCAGGTCCGTGACGAAGGCGCCCGACGCGGCGCCGAGCGCCCCCTCACGCAACTCGCGTACGAGACCGGCGTGCCCCAGCGTGCGAAGGGCGGTGCAGCCGAGGTAGGCGGCGCTCAACTCCCGTACGGACAGCGCGAGATCGGCCGGGTCCGAGGTGCGCTCGCACGTCGCGCCCGACTCGTCCCCCGCCAGGTGCCAACGGCCCGTGTTCCAGGGGCAGAACTCGTCCACGACCTCCAGGACCACGTCCACCGGGCGGCTGTACGTACGGGCGGCGAGGGCGGCCCCCACCTCCACCGGGCGCGCGAACAGCGCGTCGCGCCAGCGCGGCCTGCACAGCCGTACGTCGTCGCCGATCATGTGCAGCCAGGCGTCGTCCACGGGACGGTTGCGGACGCGCAGCACCGGCTTCAGGTCGATGCCGAAGAGGTAGCGCCACAGCGCCCCGTACGCCGCCGGGTCCAGCGCCTCCACGTCGCGCAGCAGCACGCTGCCGGTCGCGACGCCGTGCTCGTCCCACTCGCTCTTGAGCGCGTAGCGCGCGTACCCCCGCACCTCGCCGTCCTCGCCCTCCGCCAGCACACAGGCGAGAGGGGTGGAGCCGTGGCGTCCGCCGGGCGGGTCCAGGAGGGGGTAGCGCTCCCAGCCGGGTCCGTGACGGAGCATCCCCGGCCGGGCCGTGACCCGCTGCTCGTAGACGGCCTCGCAGGTCGCGGTGGCCGAAGCGGCGTCGTCGACGAGCCTCAGCCGCACCGCGTCCGACTCGGGCGGCACGTGGAGCCTCACCCTGGAGGTGTCGATGTCCGCATCGAGCTGGCGGGCCGCCAGGCCGTACCCGAAACGTCCGTAGATCGTCGGCTCCGAGGCGGTGAGCACCGCAAGCGGTTCCGTGCCCGCCGCCCGGATGTCGTCCAACTGGCGGCGCATGAGGGCCCGCAGGACGCCGCGCCTGCGGTGCGTGGCGGCCACGTGCACCATGGTGACGCCCGCCGTGGGGACCACCGCCCCGCCGGGGACCGTCATCCGGAACGAGAAGAGGCCGGCCGAGCCCACGACGTCGTCCCCGTCCCAGACGGCGAGGGAGCGATCGATTTCGGTCAACTCCCGGTAGAGCTCGCGTTCTTCGCCTTCGAAGCCGCCGAAAGCCCGAGAAATTCCCTTGTACCACTTGTCCCATTCGGACAGTCGCAGCATCCGTAGCTCTGTGGTCATGCGGCATCTCTAGCAGGGCATTCGTGAATGAGCGAACGCGTTTTCCCGCCACACGAGGCCGGTGCACGTGCGTATGCACGTTCCCTTGTCCGTGCACGTCGTGTGCGGAATCGACGCACTGGTCAAAGCACGGATAAGGTCCATCGGCATGGCGGTACGTCGTCCGAGCCTGGCACCTCCCAAGGCCCGGTTGCTCCAGGCGCGCAAGGCGCTGCACCGGGCCCGGACAGTGCTGCGCCGCTCGGCGGTCGACTACTTCCGCGGCGGCGTCTCCGACTGGCTCGCGCTCGGCGCGCTGCTGCTGACGGTCCCCGCGCTGACGGGCCTGACCGTGCTGATGCCGTTGTGGGCGGCCCCCGAGGCGCTCGTGCTGCCACTCATCGCGGGCGGGCTGCTGCTCCGTCCCGCGAGCCTGCTCACGCTGTACGCCTGCACCGCCGTCGCGCTCATCGTGGAGTCGGCGATGCTCGGCCCCTATCAGGACGGCGCGGGACGCGTAACGCCCGGCACCATCCTGGTCGTTGCCGCGGCCGGGCTCTCCGGACTGCTCATCGCGCAGTTCCGCAGCCGCGTCGGAGTGCCCTGGCGCCGGGGCGGCACCATGCTCTTCGACCTCCGCGAACGGATCCGCGTCCAGAGCAAGTTGCCCAGGCTCCCGCGCGGCTGGCACCGCGAGATGGCGCTGCGCCCCGCCGGCGGGCAGTCCTTCTCGGGCGACTTCGTCGTCGCCGCCCGTACCGGCCAGGACGAGCGCACGCTCGAAGTCGTCCTCACGGACGTCTCCGGCAAGGGCATGGACGCCGGATCCCGTGCGCTGCTGCTCTCCGGCGCCTTCGGCGGCCTGCTGGGGTCCCTGCCGCCGCACGCCTTCCTGCCCGCCGCCAACGGCTACCTGCTCCGCCAGGACTGGGACGAGGGCTTCGCCACCTCCGTCCACCTCGTCCTCGATCTGGACAGCGGCGACTACGAACTCTTCTCCGCGGGACACGTCCCCGCCCTGCAGCGTGGCGCGGGCACCGGGAAGTGGGAGCAGAAGTCGGGCGACGGCCCGCTGCTCGGCGTCTACGCGGGTGCCCAGTTCGACCCGGTCAAGGGAACCCTGCAGCAGGGCGACGTACTGATGCTCTTCACCGACGGCCTCGTCGAGACGGCCGAACGCGACCTCGCCGACGGCCTCGACCGGCTCACCGGCGAGGCCGACCGGCACGTGGCCGCCGGCTTCCACGGCGCCGCGTGGCACCTGATAGACGCCGTGGCCCGCGATGTGAACGACGACCGCGCGCTGCTCCTCCTCTGCCGCGGCTGAGCCCGTACCCCCGCTCCGTCTCCCGGGGTCCCGACGCCCGGCGCACCCTCACCGGCGTCGCCGGGGAACGCGGAGAGCGGACGCCTGCCACCGGACGCACGAGAACGGGGCGGCCTGCCCGGCCGCCCCGTTCTCGTGGAGCTGTTGCGCGCTGCGGGCCCCGTGGGGCCGCTGTCCCGCCCTACCCGGTGTGCCTGCCGCCGCCACCCGAGCCGGACGAGTACCCCGAGTACGCCGAGTACGTCGAGCCCGCCGAAGACGGAGACGGAGACCCGGCGTACTGCGCCGAAGGCCTCTCGGGCACCGCCTGACCGTTCCCCGCGCCCTTCTGCCCGTTCCCGGCGGCGGCCGGGTCCGGAGCGGACGGCGTGGCGGGCTGCGGTGCCGCACCCGTCGTCTTCCCGTTCCCGTTCTCCCGCGCCCGTGCCTGCGCCCCGGCGTCCTGCTTGAAGAACCACTCCATCTTCGGCTCCATCGCGAAGCGGAAGACCCTCCGGAACGGCGACGTGCACAGGACGGTCATCATGACCGCCGCCAGCAGCGTGATCCCCACCCGGCTGAGCGGATGGTCGACCCACTCCATGTCGTACCACTCGAACTCTCGCGAGATCTTGATCGGGTAGACGTGCAGCAGGTACGCGTAGAGCGTCCCCGCGCCCAGAGCGGTGAACCACATGTGGCGGCGGGGGACCAGGGAGAGGAAGGCGGCGGTGAGCACCAGCCCGCAGCCGAAGGTGGCCAGCGTCATCACGCCGCCGACCCAGGCGGGCGCACCCAGGTCCTGGGCGGCCTTGTCGTGCAGGAACCAGCCCTTGGACATCCTCGGCACCGCCCAGTACGCGAACAGCAGCGCTCCGGCGAAGACCGGCAGGGCCAGCATCCGGACCTTGCGGCGCGTGACGATCTGGAAGTGCTCGGGGCGCAGTTGCAGGCCCAGGACGAAGTACGGCAGGAAGGCGGCGACCCGCATGAGGTTGAGGTCGTTGCTGATGCTCGGTGTGACGCCCGCCGCCACCGCGATCGCCAGCGCCACCGGCACGGGCCACCGCATGCTCTTCCACAGCGGTGTCGTCAGCCGCCACAGGAAGAGGGCGACGAGGAACCACAGGGCGAACCCGGGTTCCTGGTAGTGGAATTCGCGGTCGGGATTGTCGCTCGCCCACCGCATGAAGAACGTGTAGACGGTCTGGAAGACCACGTACGGCACCAGCACGCCCGTGATGAGCCGCTTGATCTGGCGCGGCTTGCCCTCGAAGCTCCGTGAGAGATAGCCGGAGACGATGATGAACGCCGGCATGTGGAAGGCGTAGAGGACGAAGTAGAGCGCGCCGGCCGCGCGGCTGTCGTCGCGCAGCGGATCCCAGACGTGCCCGACGGCGACGAGCAGGATCGTGAGGTACTTCGCATTGTCGAGAAACGGGTCCCGCTGCTCGGCGGGCTGTTTCCTGACCTTGGCCGGCGGCTCCGCCGACGCATCACGCGCCGCGGACGGGGACTCCTGGCGGACCGGGGGGAGCGGTGCCCGCTCATAACCAGCGTGCAACATCTGCCGCACCTTAGTGCTCAAACCTATGGGGCGTAAATTCTTGTCGGGTTTCCAACACGCCTACCCGGAAGCGTTTTCGACACACGCCGCCGAGCAGGGGCGACCATGGCCAACCCCCGTACAGGCGGGGCTTTTTGGTGGTCTATGCCCGAAATGTAAGGGCTCTGGGGGTGGCGGGGAGGCCTCCTCGGGTCCGTCCCGACGCCCGGGCGGGGCTTGTTTCCCTCGCATCCGGAACGTCTGCGGAGGCTCGTTTGTGATCGACCCCACAGGACTGTACGGGGACCGTGAAATTCGCGTCCGAGGGGCCGGTGAAGTCCCCTTCTCTTGCACATGTTGCATTTTCGCAGCGCACCGCATTGATCGGCGTCCGCTGTCCGGAATTACCGTGCGTAATGCGGACCGCTTCACGGGACTCCGCCCGCGTGGGCGTTCCGTCCGCGTGTAGGTGATGTGTGCACGGGGGAGAAACGCAACGACCGGGCAAGGGCGTTGGCCGATGATTCGTCACTCGGCTCCACCCGCACGTGACTTGGTGGCACGATGGTCAGCGGCGGGGGCGGTGGTGGTGATGTGCCCCTGGGCCGGTGAAGCTTTCCGACCGCAAGGGTGTGATCAGTTGTGGCCATTTCACTGTCTGTGGTGCTGCTGTTGGCAGTCATCCTGGTGGTGATGATCAGGGGTGGCTCGATGAAGGCGGGGCCCGCCGTCGTCGCGGTCCTCTTCGGCTTCTTCCTGGCTTCGACCGGCATGGCACCGTCCATCAACCGGTTCATGAACTCGCTGGCGGACATGATCAACCAGATCAACTTCTAGCGGTCGCGTCGCGTCGCGTACGGCGTCCCGTACGGCGCGTGCCGAGGACGCCGAACGGCCCGGCTCCCCGAGGGGAACCGGGCCGTTCGGCGTGTGTGGAGCGGGCGACGGGAATCGAACCCGCGTAGCTGGTTTGGAAGACCAGGGCTCTACCATTGAGCTACGCCCGCGAGCGCCTCTCGCTGTGCGGAGAACCCGGTGATCATACGTCCGTAGACGTCGAACCGGGGCGACCCGGGGTGAGCCGGGGCATCCGACGGAGCGGCACGGACTGCATCGTAGTGCATGTTCTTCCAGCGCACGATTCTGACCTGCTGCTCACGTGGCCGAAGCGGCTGTGACCTGCGTGCCCGGGTTGCAGAGCCGATCGGAGCCGGGCAGAGGAAAACGCTCTGGTTCGACCCCGGTTCGACCGGAGCCGCCCGAGCCGGAGGGAAACAGCCCCTCCGAGCCGGCTCCGAGCGGGCCGGGTCGTCCGGGGACGATCAGAGGAGACTGCTCTCCGCCCGACCCGGTCGAGCCGCGACGGGGACGCGGCATGCCAACGAGCCCCGTCACGCTGCGATCACGAGACAGAGCCCGTTGTTGTTCGGTAGGTTCTCCGGCGTTCTGCCGCTCCGGTTCCGTATTCGGTCGTCCGGGCCGCAGCAGCCCGTGCGGCGTACGTGCCCGGTGTGCAGGAGACGCGAGGCACAGGGCAGGGGTGCACGCGGAACTGCGCACGAAGTGCGCGAGGGCGGGTGAACGAACGGGCTCTGCCGCACAGGCGGCGGCCGGATGCCCGGAGGGGAGCGGTGCTTCGGGACCCTGCACGGTCGGCTCCGGGTCGCCCGCCGAGCCGGACAAGCATGAAACGACCGCACAGCGCAACAGACCGAAAAAAGGGTGCCAGATCCAGTTGTAAAAACGCACGGGCAGACGTCAGTGCCGGGCAATACACTGCCACACGTCACGGGGGACAGGGGTTTCTGCTCTATGCGCTCATCTGTTTCGGCCCCGCCTGGAGAGGCGGCGGTGTGCAAGGACTTCGACTTCCGGGTGCTGGGGTCACTGGAGGTGGGCCACGGGCGGCGCGTGGTGCAGTTGCCCGCAGGCCGCTTGCGTGTGCTCCTGTCGTGCCTGGTGATGTCGCCCAACAAAGTCGTCTCCAGCGACACGCTGATCGATCGATTATGGGCAGACACCCCGGTCGAACGGGCGCGCGGCGCGCTGCACACCTGCGTGAGACGGCTGCGCCGCCTGCTCTGCCCGGAGTTGGTGCAGACGAGACCCGGCGGGTATGCCCTGCGGGTATCGGTCGACAGAGTGGACCTGCTGCGGTTCCGGGATCTCGTCCGGCGCTCGGAAGCCGCCGGAGACGACTCCGGCGAGAGGCTGGTTCTGCTGCGCGAAGCGCTGGCGCTCCGTCGCGGCGACCCGTTCGCCGATGTCGCCTCCCCGTGGCTGGACCGCGAGGTGGTGCCCCGGCTGAACGAGGAATGGCTGAGCGCTCTGATGTGCCGCATCGACCTCGAGATGGCGGCGGGACGGCACCATGAACTGGTTCCCGAGCTGCGCGAGCTGACGACCGCCCACCCGCTGCACGAGGCGAGCTGGCAGCGTCTGATCCTGGCCCTGCACCGGTGCGGTCGCCGCGCCGAGGCTCTGGAGGCGTACCAGCAGGTCCTCGCGATCCTCCGGGACGAGTTGGCGCTCGATCCCAGCAACGAGCTGCGGGAACTGCACCGGTCCATCCTCGGCGGCGGCGCGACCCCCTCCCCCGTCGGCGGCGCGGGTGAGCAGGAGCCGGTCGCGGGCACGATCGTCCATCCCGCCGTCGATCCGCCTGTGCAGTCGCCGTCGATCCGCCCGCAGCAGCTTCCGCAGGGCATCCCCTGTTTCACCGGCCGCACCATGGAGCTGGCCACACTGGACGGCCTGCTGCCCGCCGAACACGGTCAGTCCGCACAGAAGACGGCGGTCGTCGTGGTCGACGGGGCGGCGGGAGCCGGAAAGACCACCCTGGCGGTGCACTGGGCGCACCGCGTGCGTGACCGGTTTCCCGACGGGCAGCTCTACGCCGATCTCCGCGGCTACGGTATGGGCGCTCCGGTGGAGCCCACCGCTGTCCTGGAGATGTTCCTGCAAGCGCTGGGCGTCCCCGCGCAGCAGATCCCGCCGGAACTGGACGGCCGCTCCGCGCTGTTGCGCAGCACCCTGGCCGACCGGCGGGTGCTCGTGCTGCTGGACAACGCGCGCGACTCCGCGCAGGTGCGTCCGCTGCTGCCCGGCTCGCACTGCCTGGTCCTGGTCACCAGCCGCAGCCAGTTGCGCGGCTTGGCCGTGCGGGAAGGCGCCTACCGTGTCGGCCTCAACTGGCTCTCTGTCGAGGAGTCGGTCACCTTGCTCGCCGGTGTCCTGGGCGAGGACCGGATCGCGGCCGAGCCGGACGCCGCCGTGCAACTCGCCGGTCTGTGCGCTCACATGCCCCTGGCTCTGGCCCTGGCCGCCGAACGCATCCACCACCTGTCCGGCCCGGGCAACGGGACGGGCCCGGCGGCCGGGCACTCCGTCCCGCTGTACGACCTCGTCGCTGAACTCGCCGTGGAGCGGGACCGGTTGGACGTGCTCAGTGTGGGCGACGACGAGACCTCAGCGGTTCGCGGCGTCTTCTCCTGGTCCTACGACGCACTCGACACGGCCGCCGCCGGCGCGTTCCGCGTCCTCGGCCTGCACTCCGGGCCCGACATCAGCACCGAGGCGGCGGCCGTGCTCATCGGCGTCGGCAGGGACCAGACGCGGCGGCTGCTGGAAGGGCTGGCGGACCGGGGCCTGCTGGAGCGGACCAGCCGGACCCGGTACCGGTTCCACGACCTGATGCGCCTGTACGCGGCCGAACGGGCTGAGGCGGAGGAGAGCGAACCGACCCGGCTGGCAGCGCTGCATCGGGTCCTGTCCTGGTACATGCACACCGCCGATGCGGCCGAGCGCATACTCAACCCCGGCCACCAGCACCGTCCGCCCGACCCGCCCGAGGAGGGCTGCGAACCGCTTGCCTTCTCCTCGCGCGAGGAGGCGCTGCGGTGGTGTGAGACAGAGCGCGCCAACCTGATGGCCGCTGTCCGGCTCGCCTTCGAGATCGGCGAGTACGCCATCGCCCGGCGGCTCCCGACCGTCCTGTGGGGCTTCTTCGACCTGCGTAAACACTGGGGCGACTGGATCGAAAGCCACAGAGTGGGCCTCGCCGCTGCCCAGGCGCAGGGTGATCGGTACGGCGAAGCCTCGGTGCTGACCAGCATCGGCCTCGCCCGGTAGGACCAGCGGCGGCTCACCGAAGCGCTGAAGTGGCTCGGGGAGGCGCTCGTGCCATGACGCGAGCATCGGGAACCGCTGGGGGAGGGCATCGCGTTGCGGGACCTGTGCCTGACGTACGCCGCCCTCGGCCGGACGAGGAGACCATCGCCTGGTGCCGACACGCCCTCGCCCGCTGCCGCGAGCCAGGCGCCCGGCGCACCAGGGCCCGCATCCTCAACCGGTTGACCCGCGCCCTGTGCGGGACGGGCCGGTCGGAGGAGGCACGGCAGGTATGGGAGCGGGCCGGCCGTCTTCGAGGAGCCGGGGGACTCGAACGCTGCCACGGCAGGCGATCTTCTCGGTGCGGCAGCGGTCGGCGCAGGCTGGTGACGCCGTCATGTCCGCTGACACATACCTGTCACCCACTGCGAGGTTTGTGACAGCGGGCCTGTGCTCAACTGAGGCGTCCGCGAAGGGGAAACCGAGCCGCATACCTCCGAGGCACGGCAAGAGCCTTGTCCGCGGGGCGCCCGGTCACACATCCCCCGGGCCGACGGACACGGGAACGGGGGCACATCCAGCCACAGGTACACGGGGGTTCCTGATGCCCGGGGCCGTAACTCTTCGACGCTATTCGGAAGACGCGGCGGTGAGAGCGGCTGCCACGGGCGGGGACCGACGGTGGCCGGGACAACCGGCCTCCCCGGATTCCCGGCCCGTCGAACGGGGTGGCGCCGGGTCCGGAATCTCGCGGACGAGGGCCGCAGTGACAGCGACGGGTCAGGGGCATGACGCCTTGCCGTGGATGTCGGAGCACCCAAAAACGTCGATCGGAAGGACCCATGGCACATCTCATCAGCCTCGAAGAGGCCGAGAAGCTGGACGTCGAGCACGTGCACGACCTGTACCGCACGTACATCAACAAGAGTCAGGTCCGGCTGATGACCTCCTTCGGCTTCGGCCGGGAGCTCGTCGACCACGCCGAGGGCGCCTACGTCCACACACGTGACGGCCGCAGCATCCTGGACTTCACCGGCGGTGTCGGTGTCCTCAACCACGGACACAACCACCCGCGCATCCTCGCCGCCCGCCAACGCTTCCAGGAGCAGCGGCGCATGGAGGTGCACAAGACCTACTTCTCGCCGTACCTGGCGGCGCTGGGGCACAACCTGGCGGCGGTCCTCCCCGGTGACCTGAACCGTTCGTTCCTGCCCAACTCCGGGGCGGAGGCGGTCGAGGGCGCCGTCAAGCTCGCGTACAAGTACCACGACGGGAAGCGGCAGACGATCCTGCGCGCGGACTGCAGCTTCCACGGCAAGCTGCTCGGTTCCGGCGGGCTCACGGGCAGCGCGCAGAACACCTTCGCGTTCCCCACGATCCCCGGCATCCGCACCTTCGAGTACGGCGACATCGCGTCCGTCCGCAAGGTGATCGAGGAGTCCCGCGGCGAGCGCGGACGCAGCGACGTGTACGCGCTCCTGATCGAACCGTTCAGCGCGTCCACGATCCGCTGGTGCTCCGAGGAATTCCTGCGTGAGCTGCGTGAGTTGTGCACCGCCGAGGACATCGTCCTGATCTTCGACGAGATCTACACCGGCTGGGGCAAGACCGGCAGCATGTTCTACTTCACCCGGTACGAGGGCCTGGTGCCGGACGTGGTGACGACCTCCAAGTCGTTCGGCGGGGGCAAGTCCTCCGTCTCCGCGTACGTGGCGCGCGAAACGGTTTTCCGCAAGGCCTACGACAACATGGCCGACGCCATGATGCAGAGCACGAGTACGACGTACTACGGCTTCGGCGAGGAGACCGCGACCGCCATCGAGGCCGTCGCCGTGGCGGTCGAGGACGACTACCCGGCACGCGCCCGCGCGCTGGAGGCCGTGCTCCGCCCGGGACTTGAGCGGCTCCGCGAGCAGTACCCGCAGCTGATCTCCGAAGTACGCGGCGCCGGCGCGCTGTTCGGGGTCTTCCTCTCCGGCGGCCCCAAGGTGCTGGACCTCATCGGCAAGCTGCCGGCGGGCGATCTGGCCAAGGACCCGCTGATCCGTACGAAGATCGTCACCGCCGCGGTGATCCACACCCTGTACCGCAAGCACGACGTGTACACCTACAACACCCTCAACGGCCGGAGCCCGCTGGTCGTGAGCCCGCCGCTGGTGGCGGAACCGGAGGACGCCGAGCGGTTCCTGGAGGCCCTGGACGCGACGCTCGGCGAGGGCATGAACCGGCTGCTCGCCCGCTTCGTACGCGAGCGGGTGAGCTCGTGGTGAAGGACACGGACGCCCCCGACGACCCGCCGTCGCCGGAGAGTTCGGGCCTCCCCGGCCTCCCTGCCCACGTTGCCGTGACCGGCGCGGCCGGTGTGCTCGGCGGCCGCCTCGTGGACCGGCTTCTGGAGTCGGGCGCCCAGCTCCGCGCGTTCGACCTGCGCGAGGTGCCCGCGAAGCCCGGACTGAAGGCGTTCACCGGCGACATCCGTGATCCGCGGGCGCTCGCCGAGGCGTTCGAGGGCGCGGACGCCGTCGTGCACTGCGCCTCCGCGCTGCCCAGCTACCCCGAGGCCGACATCCGGTCGATCGTCGTCGACGGCACCACCACGGTGCTGGAGGCGGCCCGCGCCGCGGCGGTGCCGCGGGTGGTGCACGTCTCCTCCACCGCCGTGTACGGGCTGCCGAAGCTGGTGCCGACGCCCGAGGAGCACCCGCGCGAGCCCGTCGACCCGTACAGCCGCGCGAAGGCGGCGGCGGAGGAGGTGGCCGAGCGCTTCCGGGCGGACGGGATGTGCCTGCCGGTGATCCGGCCCAAGACCTTCGTGGGGCCGGGCCGGATGGGCCTGTTCGACATGCTCTTCCAATGGGCCGAGGAGGGCCGGCACTTCCCCGTGCTCGGGAAGGGCGACGTCCGTATCCAGATGCTCGGACTCGACGACCTCGTGGACGCGCTGCTGGAGGTGCTGCGCGCCCCGGACGACGTGGCCTGCGACACGTACAACATCGCCGCCGCCGAATTCGGCACGCTGCGCGAGGACTTCCAGTGCGTGCTGGACGCGGCTGGGCACGGCCGCCGTGTGGTGCCGCTGCCCGCGGGCCCGGCGGTCGCCGTGCTGCGCACGCTGGAGCGGACGAAGCTGTCCCCCGTGTACGGCCGGCTGGTCTCCAAGCTGCTCGCCGACTCGTACGTCAGCGTCGACAAGGTCCGCGACAAGCTCGGGTTCCGTCCGCGACTGTCCAATCAGGACGCCGTGCTCCGTACGTTCGACTGGTGGCGCACGCAGCGCGCGGCGGCCGCGGACGCCCCGGCGGGCAAGAGTGCCGGACGGACCAGCACGGACCCGTGGAAGCAGGGCGTGCTCGGACTCGCGAAGGTGTTCTTCTGATGGCGGCTTCGGACGCGCCGGGCGGGGACTCGTCCGCACGCACGGCCGACGTGACCACGGAGCGGGACACCGCACCGGAGCCGGCACAGGACACGGCACCGGAGCCGGCACAGGACACCGCACAGGAGCCGGCACAGGAGTCGGAGTCGGCACAAGAGCAGGGATCGGCGGAGGAACCGGCCGGTGAGGAACCCGCCGCCCGCCGCTGGTGCTGGGGAACGCGACTGCTGGTGGCGGGCACGGCGCTCTGGACGGTCCTCCTCGTCCTGCACATCACGCTCACCGGTCGCTGGCGGCCATGGCTCGTCGTCGAGATCGTCCCGCCGCTGACCGCGGTGGTGGTGCCTCTGCTGCTGCTCGTAGCCGTACCGTTCGCGACGCCGGTGCGCCGCTGGCTGTCCGCGGTCCTGGTGCTCCTGCTGCTGGCCGGGGCGTATCTGGCCGGCTTCGGATGGACGGGCACCACCTCGGACAGCGCCCGCGGCACGGAGGTCAAGGTCTTCGCCTGGTCCACGGACTACTGGCAGATGGCGGCCGACGACAAGGACGCCTTCTACGAGTTCCTGCGCCGCCAGGACGCCGACGTGTACCTCCTGCACGAATACCTCAACTGGAACTACACGAACCGGGACGAGCAGCAGATCTGCACGAGCCCTGTCCGCATCGACGACACGGCCCGGCTGCGCGCGGAGTTTCCCGGCTACCGGCTGCTCGTGCAGGGTGAGTTGCTCACTCTGACCCGGTTGCCCGTCGTCGCGACGTCGAAGCAGAAGGCTCCGGACAAGGGTGAGGACTGGTACTGGAAGTTGGCCAAGGCTCAGCGCACCGACATTCGCGCGGGCGGGCGGACGGTCTCCTTCTACAACGTGCACCTGCCGATCCGCTTCCGGCCCTGCGACATCCGCTACGGGTGGGACCGTTTCCGCCAAGCCTCCCAGGACCAGGAGGACTGGTGGATCAGGGAGCTGCGCAAGCTGCGCGCGGACCTGGGCAGCAACTCCCACCCGGCCGTGGTGGCCGGCGACTTCAACGCGGCCTGGATGGATCGTTACCCGCTCGGAGCCGGTACGCGGCCGCACAGCCCGGGCGGCTCCCTGCTTCCCGACCGCACCTGGCCCGCCTGCGAAGGCTCCTGCTCACTGCCCCAGTCGTGGCGCGTACTGCCCCAACTGTGGCGTTTCGACTGGCTGTTCACCAGCGACGACCTGGCGGTCTCCAGCTACCGGCTCCGCGGCGGCGAAGCCCTCTCGGACCATGCGGCTCAGAAGATCCGCCTGGTCGTCCCGCGCAAGGAGTCGTCCGCGCACGCCCGATGACGTCCCGTACCGGGCCGCATCGCACCACTCCCGCGCCACATCCCACGACGAAGGAAGGGAACACCGTGCTGCAACCTGACAGGTTCGACGTGACGGTGATGCTCGACTACTACACGCCGTACGTCAGCGGACTGACGGAGGCGGCACGGCTGACCGCGGAAGGGCTCGCCGCGCGCGGCTGGAAGGTCGCGGTCGCCTGCTACCAGCACGACCCCGAGCTCCCCCGGCACGAGGTCGTCAACGGCGTCCACGTCTTCCGGGCGCCCGTGCTCGCGCGGATCAGCCGGGGCTTCATCAGTCCCCAACTCCCGTTGCTGGCAGGGCGGCTCGCGGCGCGCTCCGACATCCTGCACATGCATCTGCCCAACCCCGAGGCGGGGTTCGTCGCCGCGCTCAGGCGCCGGGCCCGGCTGGTCGTGACGTACCACATCGACGTCTTCCTGCCCGACAACCCGGTGAACCGCTTCGGGATGTGGGCCGTCGACCAGACCTGCAAGTCGGCCGTACGCAAGGCGGACCTGGTCATCACCAACAGCGAGGACCAGGCGCACGGTTCGCGCATCTGGCCGACGATCAAGCGCCGCCGCCTGGCACCCATCTCCTCCCCGTGCGTGGACCGCAACGGCGGTACGCCCAGCATGCGGGACGGCGACGGGCTGCACGTCGGCTTCATGGGCCGGATCACCGTGGACAAGGGCATCGAGTACCTCATCCGCGCCTTCCGCTCCCACGACGACCCCGACGCGCGGCTGCTGATCGCGGGCGACTACGCGACCGTCGCGGGCGGCAGCAACATCGACCAGCTGCGGGCCGAGGCCGGCGACGACTCGCGCATCCGCTTCACGGGGCTGCTGCGCGGCGAGGCCGTACGGGACTTCTACGCGTCGATCGACGTGTTCGCGCTGCCCTCGATCTCGGAGTCGTTCGGCATCGTCCAGGTCGAGGCGATGATGGCGGGCATCCCGCCCGTGAGCACCGAACTCCCCGGCTCCCGCTACCCGGTGGCGGCCACCGGCTTCGGCCGGCTCGTACCGCCGCGCGACCCGGACGCCCTGCGCGAGGCGATCGTGGAGCTGGCCCGGATGCCTGCCGAGGACCGGGAGGCCGGACGGGAGGCGGCGACGAAGCTCTTCGGCGGCGACGCCTTCCTCGACGCGCACGAAGAGGCGTTCCGGCAGCTCCTGAGCGGCAGCCGGTCGTGAAGCGGCCCGGCGGCGGCGACACCGTGGGGGAACGGCGCGGCCCGGCCGCGGCCGCCGTGCCCGGTCAGCGGCAGGTCGTGCCGCCCATGGCGCTGGTCCAGGATTCCGTCCGCTCCGGGAGCGGTGCGCACGGTCCGCCGCAGGACGGCCCGTCCCTCGCCGCGGCACCCCGTACGCGGATACCCGCGGCGCTGGTGCTGCTGCGCCCCCGCCAGTGGGTGAAGAACGTCTTCGTGCTCATCGCGCCGCTCGCGGTGGATCCGGCGGCGGTTCTGCGGCATCTGACCTGGGCGCTGGCGACGGTCGTCACGTTCACGGCGGCGTCGGCGGCGGTCTACGTCCTCAACGACTGGCTCGACCGGGAGCAGGACAGGCTGCACCCCGTCAAGCGGCACCGCCCGCTGGCCTCCGGGAAGGTCGGACCGCTGGGCGCGCTGCTGCTGGGCGCGGGCTGTCTGGCGACGCTGGCGGCCGCCGGAGCGCTGCTGCCCCTGCCCGTGCAGGCCGCCGTCGGCGGGTACGCGGTGCTCAACCTGGCGTACTGCCTGCTGCTGAAGCACTATCCGCTGGTCGACGTCAGCATCGTCGCCACCGGGTTCGTGCTGCGGGCCGTCGCGGGCTGCCTCGTGGTGGCGGCGCCGTTCAACCCCGCCCTGATCATCTGCGTGTACTGCACCTGTCTGCTGATGTCGCTCGGCAAGCGGCGGCACGAACTGGAGACGGCGACCCTCCGGGGGCAGGCGGCGGCGCAGCGGCCTGCACTCTCCGGCTACTCGCTCCCCCTGCTCGACCAGCTCATGTCCGTGCTGCTGGCGGCCACGCTGATCAGTTACGAACTGTTCGTCCTCTCCGCGCCGCATCCGCACAGCTCCGTACTGGCCGTCGTCACCGTGCCGTTCGCCGTCTTCGCCCTGTGCCGTTACGCGCAGCTGCTGGCGGTGGACCGCAGCGGCGGCGAACCCGGTCAGGACGTGCTCACGGACGTGCCGCTCCTGATCAACGCCGTGCTCTGGCTGGCCTGTCTGACCGTCGGCCGAGTTCTGTGAGCACACCGACCCGGTCCGAGCCTGCACGCATGCCCCGTGCACCCACTGCGGCCGAGAGGCCACGACCCCGGAGGGCTGCGAAGAGAGGATGGTCCACTTGAGTCGCCCAAGCCCGTCGAGTCGCCCAGGCCCGGGCCTCGGCACCGCCCCACCACGCTCCCCGCTGCGGCGGGTGGTGATGGTCTGTCACCAGTACCCGCCCTGGACCGTGGGCGGCCTGGCGGAGTACGCGCAGCGGTTCGTCCAGTGTGTCCAGCGGGAGCGCGACGACGTGCCACTGACGCTGTACACCCTGAACTGCCCCGAGAACCTTGCCCGTCGGGAGCGGAACGGCTCCGTGACGATCCGGCGGCCCTGGCTGCCGCGCTGGCTCAAGCGGCGCATCGTGGCGCCGAAGAACCATCTGGCGCCCAGCGGCCGGGCCCTGTTCGCGCTCTCCCTGCTCGCCTTCAATCTGGCGACACTGCCCACGCTCGTACGAGCCCGCCGGCCGGGCACGGTGGTGGCCGTGCACGACTGGCAGAGTGCCGTCGCCGGAATTCTCGCGGCCACCGTGCTACGGCTGCCCGTGGTCTATCACGTCCACAACACCGAGATGACCATGGCCGAGCAGCCCGACGTGACCGATCCCTTCCGGCTGATCGAGATCAATCAGCGGCTGCTCGCCAGAGTCGCCGCCCGGGTCGTCGTGCCCACTCCGGAGCTGGGGCGACTGGCCGTCGCGCACGGCTGGCGGGCGGACCGCATCGACGTCGTCCCGCACGGCTGCGAGACCGGCGCCGTCCCGGCCGACCGGAACGCCGACGACGCGGAGCTCGACCACGAGCGGGAGCGAGCACGAAGCGGGCTCCGCGCGGAACTCGGGCTTCCCCCCGACGCTCCGCTGTTGGTCTTCGCCGGGCGGCTCAGCTCGGTCAAAGGCGTGCCCACGCTGCTGCACGCCCTGCCGGCGATCGCCCGCCGCCACCCCGGCGTTCAGCTGGTGATGCTCGGCGTGGGCCTCGCCGGCACGGACCAGGACGCGGCGGCGGACCGGCTGGTCACCGAGCTCGGCATCGGGGACCGGACGCACGTCTACCACCGCTATCTGCCCCAGGAGGACGTGCGGCGCCACTATCTCGCCGCCGACGCCTGCGTCTTTCCCTCCCGTTACGAGCCGTTCGGGCTCGTCTCGGTCGAGGCGATGGCCCTGGCGGCCCCGGTGGTGCTCGGCTCCGGCTTCTCCG
The DNA here is from genome assembly GCF_042653885.1 of Streptomyces ovatisporus. Lineage (NCBI taxonomy): Bacteria > Bacillati > Actinomycetota > Actinomycetes > Kitasatosporales > Streptomycetaceae > Streptomyces > Streptomyces ovatisporus. The sequence goes on along the minus strand of NZ_JBHSFH010000003.1, from coordinate 548,554 downwards.
CGCTGATCGCCGAGGACGAGGGCAGGGGCGGTCGAGCGGCGCTGCGGATGCGCGGCGACACCCCCGACGAACTGGCCGCCCTCGTCTGCCAGTTGTTGGACGACCCCGCCGCAGCCGCACGGCTGGCCGCCCGCGGCCGGGCCCACGCCCGTCGGAACTTCCGCTGGCCGGACACCATCACCCGCACTCTCGGCCTGTACGAGAGCCTGACGCGCCGGGAGCCCGGTCGTGGATGACACCAGCACCGTGGATGACACCAGCCGCCGCGGATCGCGGCCACGCTGGCGGCTGCTCGCCGGCTGGGCACTGGCCTGCGTCATCGTCGCCGGGCTCGTGCTGGCCCTCCGAGGACAGGACTGGTCAGCCACGCGCCCCATGGTGACCCTCCAGGCGCTGCCCTTTCTGCTGATCTCCTGCGTGGTCAACGTGGCAGCACTGCTGTGCGCCATGATGTCCTGGCGCAGCGTCCTCGCCGATCTCGGGCATCCGCTGCCTCGCCGCACCGCCGCCGGTGTCTACTTCGTCGGCATGAGCGCCAAATACGCGCCCGGGGCGCTCTGGGTGGTTCTCACCCATGCGCGGCTTGCCCGAAGTGTCGGTGTCGGAGCGCTGGTCACCGTCGCCGTCTGGCTGCTCAACATCCCGATCGTGCTGCTGACCGGGATGGTCGTCGGGAGCCTGGCCGCACCCCCGATGCTCGGCGACTGGAGCTGGCTGCTGCTGCTCCCGGCCGCGTCGCTGGCCTTCGTGCTGGCGCGGCCGTCGCTGGTGGGCCGGGCCGCGCAGGCGGGCGCCCGCCTGCTGCGCCGGGAACTGACCACATCCGGCTCGGGACAGCAGATCCGCGCGGCCATCGGCTGGCAGCTCGCCTGCCGTCTGGTCTCCGGCTTCCATCTGTGGCTGCTCACGCTCGCCATGGGCGCGCCCGTATGGCAGTCCCTGGTGGTCAGCATCGGAGCGTTCGCGCTGGCTACGGGGCTCAGCTCGGTCGTCGTGGTACTGCCCGACGGCGCCCTGATCCGGGAGATGGTCCTGATCGGGACACTCTCCACGGTGCTGCCCGTCACCGCGGCCACAGCGGTGGCCGTGGCCAGCCGCGCCGTCTGCCTGCTGACGGATCTCCTGGTCAGCGGCGTGTGCGCGCTGACCATGGTGTCCCGACGCTGGCGCCCCGAAGCCATCACGGAGGGTGCCGCCGAGCTTCCCCGCTCGGGGTGACGCCGCACGGCAGGCACGTATCCGCCGGCCGTCCTGGGCGCGGGGAACGGGGGCGCGTTCGCGGGAGATCAGGCGGCCGGCGGTCTTCCCGGCGTCGAGGAGAAGGCGGAGGTGCTCCGCAATGCGATCAACGGCTGTTCAGCGGGTGTTGGCGGCGTAGGTGAGAACAGCGGCCCGCGGCGGCGGGCCGCCACGGGCAGTCGGTGATCGGGACCCAGCGCGGCGGAGGCCGCGATGCGGACGCTTCGTGGCGCGGCGGCTCCAGCCGATGTGACTCCAGCCTGGAGCTCGGTGAGCTCGGTGAGCTCGGCCGAGGCGCCCTGCCCGCAAGGCCCCCGCCCCGACAGGGGGGGGCAGGTCTCAGTTCCCGGGGCAGTCGGATCAGGGCTTGAGGGCCTCGAGTTCTTTCTGAAGGCTCTCAAGTGCCGCCGCGGAGCTCTTCTTTCCGGTCAGCGCGGCGTGCGTCTCCTGCTGGATGGCTTCGGTGGCATCTCCGTAACGCACCACGCGCGGTCTCGGCTCGGCGCCGACGATGGACTTCTTCAGCACCGGCAGCCACGGGAAGTCTTCCGCCAGCTTCGGGTCGTCGTACAGCTTCGCGAAGACGGGCGCCTGCGTCGCCTTGGTGAGCCGCAGCCGCGCGCCCTCCTCGCTGGTCATATAGCGCATGAAGTCCAGCGCGGTGGCCTTGTTACGGGCCGACGCGGACAGGGCGAGATTGTGGCCGCCGAGGGAGGAGGCTCCTGTCCCCTTCTCACCGGGAATCGGAGCGACGCCGAACTTGTCGACGACCTTGTTGCCCTTGGCCTTCGTGTTCGACACGCCGTACTGGTAGGGCCAGTTGCGGTAGAAGAGCAACCGCTCCTTCTCGAAGTCCCCTCGGCCGCTCTCCTCGTTGTATGTGATGCCGTTCTCGGGCATCGTGCCGTCGCGGAACCCCTTGATCAGGTTGTCCAGGCCGCGCTTGGCCTCGGGCGTGTCCAGGTGCGGGTTCCCCTGGGCGTCGGTGACCTGGCCGCCCGCGGAGTTCACCGCTTCGGAGAAGTTGACGGTCAGCCCCTCGGACTTCTCGAACTGGCCGCCGTAGCAGGACATCCCCTTCTGCTTCGGCAGGATCTTGTCGCAGACCTCGCGCATCTCGTCCCAGGTCTCGGGCGGCTCGATGTCCGCCTTCTCCAGCAGGTCCTTGCGGTAGTAGAGCATCGCGCCGTCCGAGGCGTACGGCATCGCGAACAACTCGTCGCGGTACTTGACCGTGCCGTTGATGGGGCCGAGCGTCTTGTCGAACGGGAAGGAACTCTCGGGTATCTCGTCGATCCAGCGGTTCGCGGCGAACTCGGCGGTCCACACGACATCGAGCGTGAGCACCGTGTAGGTGTCCGCCTTCAGCTTCGCGTTCCGGATCAACTTCGCCCGCTGCTCGTCGGAGTCCTCGGGCAGTCCGATGAAGGTGACCTTCTCATCGGGGTGCCGGTCGTTCCAGCGGTCGATCAGCTTCGGGACCGTTCCGGAAGTGTTCTTGCCCGAGACGAACGTGATGGGCCCGCGCTCTTTCGCATCGGCCCCGCCCTCGTCGCTCGTCGTGCTCGGACCGCAGCCGCCGACGAGCGTGAGTGCGGCAGTGACGGCAGTGCACGGCAGCAGCCGTCGTTCGATGGCACGCACATGATCTCCTCTTGCCTTGCCGTGCCTTGGAGGTGTGCGGCCCGGCTCCCCTTCGCGGACGCCTCAGTTGAGCACAGGCCCGCTGTCACGAACCTCGCAGCCGGTGACAGGTATGTGTCAGCGGACATGACGGCGTCACCAGCCTGCGCCGACCGCTGCCGCACCGAGAAGATCGCCTGCTCCGGCAGCGTTCGAGTCCCCAGTTCTTCCGGACTCCTCCGGCGCCGCCCGGCCCGCATCGACCGCACCTGGCCCGCCCGGCACGCGAGCGCAGATACCCATGACGCTCAGCCGACGGGGATCGATCACAGCCCCAGGCCTGCTGGACGCTCGCACCGGTGCAGAGCCGGCCGAGCAGAGCGACCTCTTGCGTGAACGTACTCATGGCTCTCCTGCACGTGTAGTCACGTGATGTGCCAGACTTCACGTCGCACAAGAGGCCATCCATCGCGGCGAGTGGGCGATGGACCCGTGGAACGGTCTGCCCGCCCGGGGCGACTGCGATTCGATCCGCGAGGACGAGGCGGAGCGGAGACCCGCTCCGACCTGGGTCTGAACTGAGCACCAGGAAGAACTGCGTAGAAGTGCATGTACTCTACGTGTCGCACCGACGGGGTGTGGCGCAGCTTGGTAGCGCGTCCGCTTTGGGAGCGGAAGGTCGTCGGTTCGAATCCGGCCACCCCGACCACGTACTATGAAGCCCGCGCGTGCCTGTGTCCTGTCCGGATCCCGAGTCGTATACGGGGCGCCCCAGTAGATCGTGAATCCCCAGCAGTCAGCCCCAAGGAGACCGACCGTGAAGAGCGCCGTGGAGACCCTGAACCCCACCCGGGTTCGGCTCACAGTCGAGGTGCCCTTCGAGGAGCTCAAGGACAGCCTCGACGCGGCGTACAAGAAGATCAACCAGCAGGTGACCGTCCCCGGCTTCCGCAAGGGCAAGATCCCGGCCCGGGTGATCGACCAGCGGTTCGGGCGCGGTGCGGTGCTGGAGGAGGCCGTCAACGACGCGCTTCCGAAGCTCTACCAGTCGGCTGTCGAAGAGGGAGAGCTGAACCCGCTCGGGCAGCCCGAGGTCGACATCACCGACCTGAAGGACAACGAGCTGCTGGCCTTCACGGCCGAGGTCGACATCCGTCCCGAGGTCGAGATCCCTGACTACTCGGGCATCGAGGTCGAGGTCGACGCAGTCGATGTCACCGACGAAGAGGTGGACAAGGCCGTCGAGCAGCTCCGTGAGCGCTTCGCCTCCACCACCGTCGTGGAGCGGGCGGCCGCCGAGGGCGACGTCGTCAAGGTCGACCTGGAGGCCAAGGTCGACGGCGAGGTCCTCGAGGACGGCGTGGCGCACGGCGTCGACTACACGATCGGCTCCGGCGAGCTGCTCGAGGGCATCGACGAGGCGGTCACCGGCCTGGAGGCCGGCGGCACCGCCACCTTCACCTCCGAGCTCAAGGGCGGCTCCGCCGCCGGCCGGGAGGCCGAGGTCTCGGTGAAGGTCGAGAGTGTCTCCTCTCGCGAACTGCCCGAGCTGGACGACGACTTCGCCCAGATGGCCAGCGAGTTCGACACCATCGGCGAACTGCGCGAGGACAGCCGCAAGCGCCTCGGCCAGCAGAAGAAGTACGACCAGGCCACCGATGCGCAGGAGAAGGTGCTCGACGCCCTCCTCGGCCTCTGCGAGGTGCCGGTCCCGGAGAAGCTGCTCGCGGAAGAAGTCAGCACCCGCAAGCACAACCTGATCAACCATCAGCTCGGGCAGATGGGCCTCGACCTGGCGACGTACCTGCAGATGCAGGAGAAGTCGGAGGAGGACTTCGACGCGGAGCTCAAGGAGCAGGCGGAGAAGGGCATCCGCACGCAGTTCGTCCTCGACGAGCTCGTCAGCACCGAGAAGCTCAACGTCAGCCAGGAAGAGCTGACGGAGCACCTGATGCGCCGTGCGCAGTCCTCCGGAATGAGCCCCGACCAGTTCGCCCAGGCCGTCGTCGAGGGCGGCCAGGTGCCGATGCTCGTCGGCGAGGTCGCCCGGGGCAAGGCGCTGGCCCACGTGGTCGAGGCCGTCACGGTCAAGGACACCAACGGTGAGACGGTCGACCTCGACGACGAGGACGAGACGGCTGAGACGGTGGACGCCGAGACCGCCGCCGACGCTCCGGAAGGCGCAACGGACGAGGCCGCCGAAGCTTCCGCCGAGGCGTCCGAGGAGACCTCGGAGAAGCCGGAGAAGTCCGAGGACTGATCCCGGCGCGCAGCACTTGTGAGGGGCCGTCCCGCGGCTACGGGGACGGCCCCTCGCCTGCGTCCCACAGCCCCGCGGACCTGCGCTCACAGCGAACAGCTCCAGCTGCGGGATGGCGCTGCGGGTGCTGCGCGTTAGGGTCCCAAGTACACGAAGACCCCAGTGACGGCATGCCTTGTGTGGCCGTCCGGACACGAGCAGGTGGACACGTGACGCTTCCGATGCCTTCCGCCGCCGCTGAGCACCTTGGTGGTGGCCTCGGCGACCAGGTCTACAACCGGCTGCTCAACGAGCGGATCATCTTCCTCGGACAGCCCGTGGACGACGAGATCGCCAACCAGATCACCGCTCAGTTGCTGCTCCTTGCCGCCGACCCGGACAAGGACATCTACCTCTACATCAACAGCCCCGGCGGATCGATCCAGGCCGGCATGGCGATCTACGACACCATGCAGTACATCAAGAACGACGTGGTCACCATCGCCATGGGCCTCGCCGCCTCGATGGGCCAGTTCCTGCTGAGCGCGGGCACCCCGGGCAAGCGCTTCGCGCTGCCGAACGCGGACATCCTCATCCACCAGCCCTCCGCCGGGCTGGCGGGCTCCGCCTCGGACATCAAGATCCACGCCGAGCAGCTGCTGCGTACGAAGAAGAAGATGGCGGAGCTCTCGGCCCAGCACACCGGCCAGACCATCGAGCAGTGGACCCGGGACGCGGACCGCGACCGCTGGTTCTCCGCCGAGGAGGCCAAGGAGTACGGCTTGATCGACGAGGTGTACGGCAGGGCGGCCCAGCTTCCGGGCGGCGGCGGTACGGGCGCGTGAGCCGCGCCGTACGACCGCAGGCTCAGCAGCACCTACCGCAGTCAGCCCATCACCAGGAGAAGGCTCCGATGACCAATCTTCCCGGACGTCCCGGACTCCCCGGCTCAGGCGCGGAGAGCGCGTACGCCTCCGAGGGCCGCTACACGGGCCCCACCCCCGACTCCCGCTACATCGTCCCGCGCTTCGTCGAGCGCACCTCCCAGGGTGTTCGTGAGTACGACCCGTACGCGAAGCTCTTCGAGGAGCGCGTCATCTTCCTGGGCGTCCAGATCGACGACGCCTCGGCGAACGACATCATGGCGCAGCTGCTGTGCCTCGAGTCGATGGACCCCGACCGGGACATCTCGCTCTACATCAACTCCCCGGGCGGCTCCTTCACGGCGCTCACCGCGATCTACGACACGATGCAGTTCGTGAAGCCCGACATCCAGACGGTGTGCATGGGCCAGGCGGCCTCCGCCGCCGCGGTGCTGCTCGCCGCCGGTACCCCCGGCAAGCGGATGGCGCTGCCCAACGCCCGCATCCTGATCCACCAGCCCTACAGCGAGACGGGCCGGGGTCAGGTCTCGGACCTGGAGATCGCGGCGAACGAGATCCAGCGGATGCGGGTCCAGCTGGAGGAGATGCTGGCGAAGCACTCCACCAGGGAGATCGAGAAGATCCGCGACGACATCGAGCGGGACAAGATCCTCACCGCTGAGGAGTCGCTGGAGTACGGACTGATCGACCAGATCGTCTCCACCCGCAAGTCCTCGGTCGGGATGGGCGTCTGACCCGTCCGCGCGTCACCCACCCCCTCGGGCTGCGTCCACCCGTCGGTCCGAGGGGGGCCCAATTCGGCGGCTCGGCAAGGTACCGTCGTAGAGCACGTACCACGGACCGTCATAGCTGACGGTCCGGTCCCAGGCGAAGGGGAAGCACCTCGTGGCACGCATCGGTGATGGCGGCGATCTGCTCAAGTGCTCGTTCTGCGGAAAGAGCCAGAAGCAAGTGAAGAAGCTGATCGCAGGCCCAGGCGTGTACATCTGTGACGAGTGCATCGACCTGTGCAACGAGATCATCGAGGAGGAGCTCGCCGAGTCCTCGGAGGTGCGCTGGGACGAGCTCCCCAAGCCCCGTGAGATCTCGGAGTTCCTGGAGGGGTACGTGGTCGGCCAGGAGGCCGCCAAGAAGGCCCTCTCGGTGGCGGTCTACAACCACTACAAGCGGGTCCAGGCCGGCGAGAACGGCGGCCCGCAGGGCCGGGACGACGGCATCGAACTGGCCAAGTCCAACATCCTGCTGCTCGGTCCGACCGGCTCCGGGAAGACGCTGCTCGCACAGACGCTCGCCCGCATGCTCAACGTCCCCTTCGCCATCGCCGACGCGACCGCGCTGACGGAGGCGGGCTACGTCGGCGAGGACGTCGAGAACATCCTGCTCAAGCTGATCCAGGCCGCCGACTACGACGTCAAGAAGGCCGAGACCGGGATCATCTACATCGACGAGATCGACAAGGTCGCCCGGAAGAGCGAGAACCCGTCGATCACCCGTGACGTATCCGGTGAGGGCGTTCAGCAGGCCCTGCTGAAGATCCTGGAAGGCACCACCGCCTCGGTGCCGCCGCAGGGCGGAAGGAAGCATCCGCACCAGGAGTTCATCCAGATCGACACGACGAACGTGCTGTTCATCGTGGGCGGTGCGTTCGCCGGGCTGGAGAAGATCATCGAGTCCCGCGCGGGAGCGAAGGGCATCGGCTTCGGCGCCACGATCCGCTCCAAGCGCGAGATCGAGAACAGCAACCAGTTCGAGGACGTCATGCCGGAGGACCTGGTGAAGTTCGGGATGATCCCGGAGTTCATCGGCCGGCTCCCGGTGATGACGAGCGTCCACAACCTCGACCGTGAGGCGCTGCTGCAGATCCTGATGGAGCCCCGCAACGCGCTCGTCAAGCAGTACCAGCGCCTCTTCGAACTCGACGGCGTGGAGCTGGAGTTCGACCGTCCCGCGCTGGAGGCCATCGCCGACCAGGCGATCCTGCGGGGCACGGGTGCGCGCGGTCTTCGCGCCATCATGGAAGAGGTCCTGATGTCGGTGATGTACGAGGTGCCCTCGCGCAAGGACGTGGAGCGCGTCGTGATCACCGAAGAGGTCGTCCACTCGAACGTGAACCCGACGCTGGTGCCCCGCTCCCGCAGCAACGACCAGGAGCGGCACGAGAAGAGCGCCTGACCGCTTTCGCGTCGCGGGGCCGAGTCCCGCCGCGGCAGCGTCCGTGACGACGAGGAGGGGTGGCCGGCACACAGCCGGTCACCCCTCCTCGCTTTCGTACCGCGCAAGGGCGAGCCGCGTTCGCACAGGCGGGCTCAGTCTCTTTCGACGAGCGCCTCCTTGCGCACCTTCGCCACCAGCTCCGCGGACTTCTCCAGGTTCACCGGCAGAGTCGAGGTGCCGTCACTCGTCAGGTTCATCGACGTCACCGTGCCCACGGTGCTCGCATCGGCCCAGCCGCACATGGCCAGGCTCATGCTCGAAATCTTGTACTCCTGGCACTTGAGCACGTCACCGTCGAACCCGGCAGGGCTGAACGTCTCGAGCTTGCCCTCGGTCTTGGCGCCCGTCTCGGTCTTCAGTGACTTGCCCGACTGTTCGAAGACCCAGTCGACGGCCTTCTCGGGGTTCTGGACCGAGCCGTAGGCGCCGCCGAGCTGAAGCTTCTTCCTCGTGCCGGCCTTGTACTCCGCGCTGACGTCGGCGCTGCTCTCCATCCCCGGCACCTTCTTCTTGCCGAAGGCCCTGCCGTCGCCCTTCTCGCCCTTGCCGTCCCGCTCGTACTCGCCGGCGAGTGTGGCGGGCGTCGTCAGCTCGTACTCGGTGTCCGCTCCGGGGCCGAGGAGGAGGACACCGCCGACCGCGGCGCCCACCAGCACCAGAGCGCCCGCGGCTATGACCATGATCCGGCCGTTGCCGCCGCGCGTCCGGCCGGAGTCCGGTGCGCCCGGCTGCCCGGGAGGCTGAGCTGCCGGCTGTGCCTGCTGTGCGGGGTTCCCCGGCTCGCCGTTGGCGCCGGGCTGACTGTCACTCATCGTGGGGGGCCTCCATCATTCGTGCGAAGGGCGCCCGGCGGAGTCCTGCCGGGCGCCCCGTTCCGCCTGCCCTGTGGGCTACTTGATCTCGACTCGCGCGTCGTCGCGCAGCTTCGTGGCCAGTTCCGCGGCCTCCTGCAACGTCATGCCCTTGCCCGTCAGGACCGCCGAGGAGTCCTGGGCGGACACCATCGCCACCGTGCTGTGGTCGCCCCACATGCACAGCGGCGCCTTCAGCTCGGCCGGACCGCTCGGGCTGGAGGAGCCGGCGCCGAGCGAGACCTTGACCATCTGGCACTTCATGACGGCGTCCTCGAGGCCGGCGGGCTCGACCGTCTCGGGCTCGCCCTCCAGTTCGGCCGTGTTGCCGGAGCTCTCGGAGTTCCTCTCCGTCTCCTCGGCCATCATCTCGAAGGCCGTGTCGACCGTCGCCTCGGGATCCTCGACTTCGCCCCACACGCCGCGGAAGTTGAGCTGCTTCAGCGCCGTGCCGCTGCCGGCCTTGTACGAGCCGTACGCGCTCTGGGGCCCGTCGACACCCGCCTTCTCGAACTCGGAGAGGTCCGATGCGCTCAGGTCGTTCGTCCCGCTGCCAAGCGTGTGCTTCTGGTACTCGGAGGCCACTGTCTGAGGCGAGGTCAGCTTGTACTTCTTGCCGTCGTCACCGACCGAGCTGCCGCCCGGCCCGAAGAGGAGGAAGCCTCCGACGATCGCGCCCACGACGACGAGCGAGCCGACGACGATCGCCGCCGTCCTGCCCGTCCTGCCACCGCTCTCCGGAGGCATGGGCATCCCCGGGATCCCCTGCTGACCGTACGGGCCGGGCTGCTGTCCGTAGGGGCCGGGCTGACCGTACGGGCCCGGCTGGCCCGGCTGTTGCTGCTGCGGATAGCCGTAGCCGGGCTGCCCCGGCGCGGCGGGACCACCCTGGGCGTACGGGTTCGGGCCTTGCGGCGGCTGCCCGTACGGGCCGGGCTGTGGCGGCTGCTGGCCGTAAGGGCCGGGCTGGTTGTAGCTCATGGCGGCGCATCCCCTCCGTTGTGATGTGCGTCGCACCGACGACCATTGCCGTGGACGCACTTACGCGGCGCTCACTACATCCTCGCGGACACCACTGACGTCGCTCCCACCGGTCTCCAAACCGATTCGAGACTGGGACATTGACGCCCGTACACTGCCGTCGTGACCGAGAACCCTCAGCAGCGCCCGGATTCCCACGGGCCGAACGCAGCAGCCCCAGCCGACCTGCCGACGCAGTACGCGCCGGCCGAGGTGGAAGGGGAGCTGTACGAGCGATGGGTAGCTCGGGGTTACTTCGAGGCGGACTCCAAGAGCGACAAGCAGCCCTACACGATCGTCATCCCGCCGCCGAACGTCACGGGCTCCCTCCACCTCGGCCACGCCTTCCAGCACACGCTGATGGACGCCCTCACGCGCAGGAAGCGCATGCAGGGCTACGAGTCGCTGTGGCTGCCGGGCATGGACCACGCGGGCATCGCCACGCAGAACAAGGTCGAGCAGCAGCTGGGCGAAGAGGGCAAGTCCCGGCAGGACTTGGGCCGTGAGGCGTTCGTCGAGCGCGTCTGGCAGTGGAAGGAGGAGTACGGCGGCAAGATCCTCGGCCAGATGCGCCGCCTCGGCGACGGCGTCGACTGGACGCGCGAGCGCTTCACGATGGACGAGGGCCTCTCCCGCGCGGTCCAGACCGTCTTCAAGCAGATGTACGAGGACGGGCTGATCTACCGCGCCGAGCGCATCATCAACTGGTGTCCCCGCTGCCTCACCGCCATCTCCGACATCGAGGTGGAACACCAGGACGACGACGGCGAGTTGGTCTCGATCCGCTACGGCGAGGGCGAGGACTCCGTGGTCGTCGCGACCACCCGTGCCGAGACGATGCTCGGTGACACGGCCGTCGCGGTGCACCCGGACGACGAGCGGTACGCGCACCTGCTCGGCAGGACGGTCAAGCTCCCGCTCACGGACCGCTCCATCCCCGTCGTCGCCGACGAGCACGTGGACCCGGAGTTCGGCTCCGGCGCCGTCAAGGTCACCCCGGCGCACGACCCGAACGACTTCGCGATCGGGCAGCGGCACGACCTTCCCTCGCTGACCGTCATGGACGAACGCGGCGTGATCACCGCGCACGGCCCGTACCAGGGCCTGGACCGCTTCGAGGCGCGCTCGTCGATCGTCGCCGCCCTCCGGGAGCAGGGCCGCATCACGGCGGAGAAGCGCCCGTACACGCACAGCGTCGGCCACTGCTCCCGCTGCAGCACCACCGTCGAGCCGCGGCTGTCCATGCAGTGGTGGGTCAAGGTCGGCCCGCTGGCGCAGGCCGCGGGCGACGCGGTCCGCGACGGACGCGTCAAGATCCACCCCGCGGAGATGTCGGCCCGCTACTTTGACTGGGTCGACAACATGCACGACTGGTGCATCTCCCGGCAGCTGTGGTGGGGCCACCGCATCCCGGTCTGGTACGGCCCGGACGGCGAGGTCCGCTGCCTCGGCCCCGACGAACAGCCCCCCGCCGGTGAAGGCTGGACGCAGGACCCGGACGTCCTGGACACCTGGTTCTCCTCGGGTCTGTGGCCCTTCTCGACGCTCGGCTGGCCCGAACAGACCCAGGACCTGGCGAAGTTCTATCCGACGGACGTGCTGCTGACCGGCCACGACATCATCTTCTTCTGGGTCGCCCGGATGATGATGTTCGGCCTCTACGCGATGGACGGCGTCGCTCCGTTCCACACCATCGCGCTCACCGGCCTGGTGCGCGACGCACACGGCAAGAAGATGTCGAAGTCCTTCGGCAATGTCGTCGACCCGCTGGACTGGATGGAGGAGTACGGCTCCGACGCGCTCCGCTTCACCCTCGCCAATGGCGCCAACCCCGGTACGGACGTGCCGATCGGCGAGGACTGGGTCAAGGCGTCGCGCAACTTCGCCAACAAGATCTGGAACGCCACGCGCTTCGCGCTGATGAACGGCGCCACGGTCGAGGGCCCGCTGCCGGCCCCCTCGGAGATGTCCGCCACCGACCGCTGGATCCTGTCCCGCCTCAACTCGGTGGTCACCGAGGCCGACGGCTACTACGACGACTACCAGTTCGCCAAACTCTCCGACGCCCTCTACCACTTCGCGTGGGACGAGGTCTTCGACTGGTACGTCGAGCTGTCCAAGACCACCTTCGCCGGCGGCGGCCGTCCCGCAGAGGTCTCACGCCGCGTCCTGGGCGAGGTCCTGGACGTCATGCTGCGCCTGCTCCACCCGGTGGTCCCGTTCGTCACCGAGTCCCTGTGGACGACGCTGACGGGAGGGGAGTCCGTCGTCGTCGCCTCCTGGCCCGCCGATTCGGGTTTCCGGGACGCGGACGCCGAACGCGAGATCGCCACGCTCCAGCAGACGGTCACCGAGGTCCGCCGCTTCCGCGCCGACCAGGGCCTCCAGCCGGGGCAGCGGGTCCCGGCCCGGCTGTCCCTGGAGGGGACCCGGCTGGGGCCCCACGAGGCCGCGATCCGACAGCTCCTGCGGCTGCAGCCGCCCGGGGAGAGCTTCCACGCCACGGCGTCGCTGCCCGTCGCGGGTGCGACGGTGGAGCTGGACCTCTCGGGCGTCATCGACGTCGAAGCGGAACGCAAGCGGCTGACGAAGGACCTGGGCGCCGCCGAGAAGGAGCTGCGTCAGACCACGGCGAAGCTGGAGAACGAGGGCTTCCTCGCGAAGGCCCCCGACCACGTGGTCGCCAAGATCCGTGAGCGCCGCGGCACGGCCGAGTCCGACATCGCCCGCCTCCAGCGGCAACTGGACCAGCTCCCGGCCTCCTGACGCCTGCGGCCGTGCGGCCTGACGCCTGCGGCCGTGCGGCGCCCTGCCGACGCCGTCCGGGGCGTCGTCCCCGGTGCTGCCGCGGTGCCGTCCCCTCCGGCTCTCGCCCGGTGTGGACGGCACCGGCCGCGGTCGGGGCGGCGTCCGCCCGTACGTAGACTGGGCGCGTGAGTGACCAGTCCCAGCCCCCCGAGAACGACCCCGGCGACGACGACCCGGAGATCCCCGGCATCCCGGATCTCCAGGAGGACGACCCCTCCGACCCCTCCGAGTTCGAGGAGATCGTCGGAGCGGAGACCGACCGGGACCCGGATCTCGCCGTCATCGAGGCGGGCAGCCGCACCCTCCGCGCGCAGGCGGGTCCGCCGCAGGCCGACGTCGTCCCCGGGCGTCCGGAGGACCCCGGCACGGACCGGGCGCTGCGGGAGGTCGAGGCCGAACTGGCCACTCGCTGGCCGGAGACCAAGCTCGATCCGTCCGTGCAGCGCATCGCGGCGCTGATGGACGTCATGGGCGAGCCGCAGCGCGCGTACCCGTCCATCCACATCACCGGTACGAACGGGAAGACCAGCACCGCGCGGATGATCGAGGCTCTCCTGAGCGCCTTCGACCTGCGTACGGGCCGCTACACCTCTCCGCACGTCCAGTCGATCACCGAGCGGATCAGTGTGGACGGCGCACCCCTCCCGGCCGAGCGTTTCGTCGAGACGTACGGCGATGTGAAGCCGTTCGTCGACATGGTCGACACCCAGCAGTCGTACCGCCTGTCCTTCTTCGAGGTCCTGACCGGCATGGCCTACGTGGCCTTCGCCGACGCACCTGTCGATGTCGCCGTCGTCGAGGTCGGCATGGGCGGCACCTGGGACGCCACGAACGTCGTCGACGCGGGCGTCTCCGTCATCACGCCCATCTCCCTCGACCATGTCGCGCGTCTCGGCGACACCCCGGAGAAGATCGCGGAGGAGAAGTCCGGGATCGTCAAACAGGGCGCGACGGTGGTGCTCGCCCAGCAGCCGGTCGAGGCGGCGTCCGTGGTGCTGAAGCGCGCTGTCGAGGTGGACGCCACAGTGGCACGTGAGGGCCTCGAGTTCGGCGTGGTCTCGCGGGAGGTCGCCGTGGGCGGTCAGCTGATCACGCTGCGCGGGCTGGGCGGCGAGTATCCGGAGCTCTTCCTGCCGATGCACGGCGCCCACATGGCGCACAACGCGGCCGTGGCACTGGCCGCCGTCGAGGCGTTCTTCGGCGTCGGCGCACAGGAGGGCGGGGGCCGCACACTCGACGCGGACATCGTCCGGCAGGCGTTCGCCTCGGTCTCCTCGCCCGGCCGTCTCGAGGTCGTACGGACGAGCCCCACGATCGTTCTCGACGCCGCGCACAATCCCGCCGGCGCGCGGGCAGCCGCCGAAGCCGTCGGCGAAGCGTTCAGTTTCAGCCACCTCGTGGGTGTCGTGGGGCCGAGCAGCGACAAGGACGTCAAGGGCGTGCTGGAGGCATTCGAGCCGGTCTTCGCCGAAGTCGTCGTGACCCGCAACTCCACTCACCGCGCCATGGACGTCGACGCACTGGCCGCAGTCGCCGTCGAGGTCTTCGGCGAGGACCGCGTACAGGTCGAGCCCCGGCTCGACAGCGCGCTGGAGGAGGCGATCGCCCTCGCCGAGGGCGAGGGCGAGTACGCGGGCGCGGGCGTGCTGGTCACAGGGTCGGTCATCACTGCCGGGGAGGCCCGGCTCCTGCTGGGGAGGGACCGGTAGTGCGCACACTCTGCGCGAGCACGCTGCTGGGCGAGTTCTTCGTGATCGGCTTCGCCGGTCTCGTCGCGATGCGGACGAGCGACCTGCCGGCGGCCACTGTCTGGTCGGTCTCGGGCGCAGCGATGCTGCTGTGCCTGCTGCTGTGCGGGATGCTGACCCGAAAGGGTGGTGTGCAGCTCGGCTGGGCGCTGCAACTGGCTCTCGTGATCTCGGGGTTCGTCGTTCCGACGATGTTCTTCCTCGGGGCCTGCTTCGGCGGGCTGTGGTGGGCGTCGGTGCACTTCGGGCGAAAGGTGGACGAGGCGAAGGCCGCTCGCGCCCGCCTGGGCACCGAACCTGACACTGCGTGACGGCCCGCTTCTCCGTCCGTGTAGCCTCTGCTGACCCGCAAACCGCTGTACCGCATCCCCGCTGTACCGCTTTCTCAAGGAGCCCCCGCCATGAGCCAGCGCACACTCGTCCTCTTCAAGCCCGACGCCGTACGCCGTGGCCTCATCGGTGAACTCCTCGGCCGTATCGAGAGCAAGGCCGGCTGGACGGTCGCAGCGCTGGAACTGCGCACCCTGGGCGAGGAAACCCTGGAACAGCACTACTCGGAGCACGTCGGGAAGCCGTTCTACGAGCCGCTCGTGGAGTTCATGCAGTCCGGGCCGTCGGTCGTCCTGGTGGTCGAGGGTGAGCGCGTCATCGAGGGCGTGAGGGCACTGGCCGGGCCGACGGACCCGATTGCCGCAGCACCGGGCTCCATTCGGGGCGACTTCGGCACGATTGTGCGGGAAAATCTGATTCACGCGTCGGACTCCGAGGAGTCGGCGGAGCGCGAGTTGAAGATTTTTTTCCCGAACTTTGGCTAGCCTCTGCTGACGCGTCATCAGTCGTCAATGCCCTGGTGACCTGGGGCGACCGACAATTTCCGGTCACCCTTCGGCATATGCGGCAGTGTTGCTGGGAACGCATCACCCCGACACGACGTCACTGATTACAGGGACGACGGCTGTTGCGCCGACAATGGCGGGACACCCTTGCTACGTGTTCGAGTGACCGCGTCTACGATGGAACCTCGCGTCTCCACAGCGTTAGCGCGGACACCCTCTCCTGCCGTCCTCCCACATACATCGCTCCAGTTGGAAGGCCAGACGCATCCTATGGCGAACAACATGTCGTTCATCGGCCGTGATATGGCTGTCGACCTCGGGACCGCCAACACGCTGGTGTACGTCAGGGGTCGCGGGATCGTCCTCAACGAGCCGTCGGTCGTCGCCATCAACACCAACACAGGCGGCATCCTGGCGGTCGGCGCCGAGGCGAAGAAGATGATCGGCCGCACCCCCGGCAACATCGTGGCTGTGCGTCCCCTGAAGGACGGCGTCATCGCCGACTTCGAGATCACCGAGCGGATGCTCCGCTACTTCATCCTCAAGATCCACAAGCGACGTTATCTCGCGCGTCCGCGCGTGGTCATCTGTGTTCCCTCCGGTATCACCGGGGTCGAGCGGCGTGCCGTGATCGAGGCCTCCACGCAGGCGGGCGCCCGGCAGGTGCACATCATCGAGGAACCGATGGCCGCCGCGATCGGCTCCGGGCTTCCCGTGCACGAGGCCACCGGCAACATGGTCGTCGACATCGGCGGCGGCACCACCGAGGTCGCCGTCATCTCGCTCGGCGGCATCGTCACGGCCCAGTCGATCCGCGTCGCGGGCGACGAGCTGGACAACGCGATCATCCAGCACATCAAGAAGGAGTACAGCCTCCTGCTCGGCGAGCGCACCGCCGAGAGCATCAAGATCACGATCGGTTCCGCGCACTCCCTGGAGAAGGACGAGCACACCGAGATCCGCGGCCGTGACCTGGTCAGCGGCCTCCCCAAGACGGTCGTCATCTCGGCCGCGGAGGTGCGCAAGGCCATGGAGGAGCCGGTCAACGCGATCGTCGACGCGGTGAAGACCACGCTCGACAAATGCCCGCCGGAGCTCTCCGGGGACGTCATGGACCGGGGGATCGTGCTCACCGGCGGTGGCGCGCTGCTGCGCGGCCTGGACGAGCGGCTGCGCAGCGAGACGGGCATGCCGATCCACATCGCCGAGGACCCGCTGGACTCCGTCGCTCTGGGGTCCGGCAAGTGCGTCGAGGAGTTCGAGGCGCTGCAGCAGGTGCTCGACTCCCAGCCGAGGCGATGAGCTGAACGCAACGGTCTGCCGTGCGGTCCGCCGCATGAAGCACCACCAGTCCGCACAGTGGATCGTTGAACGTACCGGAGCCAGAGCTCGACGACTCCGGTACGAGAACCGGTCCGACTGACTGAGGGAAAGGCACGGCCGCCGCACGTGAGGGACACCCGAGAGAGCCGGCTGATGCTCGTCCTTCTGATCGCCATCGCGTTCGCGCTGATCACGGTGGACATCAGGAAGGGCGAGCAGTCTCCGATGGACAGTGCGCGGCGCGTCGCCGCCTCCGCGTTCGGGCCTGTGGAGAACGGGGTTTCGGCGGCCGTCGACCCCGTGGGCAACTCCATCGCCGCGGTCCGCGACTCCGGTGTGCGGCACGACCGGATAAGCCGTCTGGAGGCGGAGAACGCGCGTCTGAAGCAGGAACTGGGTTCGGACGACAGGCACCGTGCACGTTCCAAGGAACTGGACAGGCTGCTGAAGACGGCCGGTGCCGGCGGCTACGGCATCAAGGGCGCCCAGGTCATCGGGATCGGCGCCGCGCAGGGTTTCTCATGGACCGTCACGATCGACGCGGGCCGTGCGGACGGGCTCGTCCGCGACATGACCGTCATCAACGGCGACGGCCTGGTGGGCCGCGTCACCACCGTGGGCAGCTCCACGGCGACCGTGCTGCTCGCCAACGACCCGGACTTCTCCGTCGGTACGCGCATGGAGAAGAGCAGCGAACTGGGCTTCGCCACCGGTCGCGGAGGCGACGCGATGACTGTTCAGCTCCTCAACGGCAAGTCGGAGGTGAAGAAGGGCGACCGGATAGTGACTTTCGGCTCCCGCAACAACAAGCCGTTCGTGCCCGGCGTGCCCGTGGGCGAGGTGACCAAGGTCGACAGGACCGGCGGGGACCTCACACGGAGCGTCAGCGTCCGTCCGTTCGTCGGCTTCAGCAAGCTCGACATCGTCGGCGTGGTCGTCAAGCCTCCGCGCGAGGACCCGCGTGACGAGGTGCTGGACGCCAACAAGCCAGCCAAGCCCAAGCCCGCCCCCACGGTGACCGTCACCAAGACCCCGAGCCCCAGCGCCTCGGCACCCAGGAGCTGACCGATGCACCTCAACCGGATTCTGCTCTCGGCCGTTCTCGTCGTCGGCGCACTGATCGTCCAGGTGAGTGTGCTCGCCAGGCTGCAACTGCCCGGCGCCGTACCGGATCTGCTGCTGCTGGTCGTGCTCGGGCTCGCGATGGTCTACGGACACACCGCCGGGGCTCTCACCGGTTTCGCGGGCGGGCTCCTCGCCGACCTCGCGCCTCCCGCCGAGCACGCCGTGGGGCGCTACGCACTCGTGCTGTGCGTCATCGGTTACGCCGCGGGCCTGACCAAGCCCGACAACGGACAGCACCGCTCGGCCACCGTGCCGATGCTCGTCGTCGCCAGCGCCGCGGTCAGTTCCACGCTGCTGTACGCGGGCGTCGGCACACTCGTCGGCGACACCGCCGCCGGCCGGGTCGGGCTCCTCCCGCTGCTGCTGACGGCCACCCTCTACGACTTGCTGCTCGCGCCGTTCGTCGTGCCTGCCCTCATGTGGCTGGCCCGCCGCACCGAGCGGGCTCCCATCACGTCCGACGCGTCCGGGGTCGGGAGCATGGGCAGAGGTGACAAAACCGCCTACGGCTGGCTCAGTTCGGGTACGGGTCTCCAGATCGGGGGAGGCGGCAGCCTCTTCGGCAAGGGGCGCAACGGCGGCACAGTGCGCAACGCACGTAACGGCAAGGCGATCCGGATGGGCATCCAGCGGGGCAGCCTGCTGGACCGGCCGGGGCGGAAGGGCAAGGGCGGAAAGATCAAGGGGGTCAAACGGCTGTGAGCAATCTTCCGGAGACCGGGCGCACACACCGCGTGAACATCCGGCTGGTCGCCATCCAGATCCTCGTGATGTCGCTGCTGCTCACCCTCGGCGGACGCCTCTGGTATCTCCAGGTCCGCAACGGCGAGGAGTACCAGAGGGAGGCGGCGGGCAACCACGTCCAGCAGGTCGTGCAGCCCGCGACGCGCGGCTCCATCCTGGACGCCAGGGGCGTGCCCATCGCGGACAACGAGACGCGTCTGGTGGTCTCCGCCTCCCGTACCGAGCTGATGAAGATGGACGACAGCGGCAAGGCCGTGCTCACCCGGCTCGCCGGCGTCCTCGACATGAGCCCGAAGACCGTGCGGGAGAAGGTGCGGCTGTGTGACGCGAAGACACCGCAGCCGTGCTGGAACGGCTCGCCCTACCAGCCCATCCCGGTCACGGACGAAGCGACCACGCAGCAGGCCCTCCAGATCCGCGAACGGGCCGAGGACTTCCCGGGCATCACCGCCGAACCCACCGCCGTACGCCGCTACCCCGCCCCCTACGGCGCCGCCACCTCGCAGGTCCTGGGCTATCTCTCCCCGGTCACCGACGAGGAGATCGAGAAGGCCAAGGACACCGACTCGCCCTTCCTCTCCTCCGACGAGATCGGCCGCTCGGGCCTGGAGCGCACCTACGACAGCATGCTGCGCGGCAGTTCGGGCGTGACGCGCTACGAGGTGGACAACCTCGGACGGGTCATGGGCCGCGCCAAGAGCGACAAGGCGAAGCCCGGTTCCAGCCTCGTGACGAGCATCGACTCGCGCGTGCAGGCCGTCACCGAGAAGGAACTGCTGACGGCGATGAAGAACGCCCGCAAGCAGCACGACGACAACACCAACAGGAACTACAAGGCCGACGCGGGCGCTGCCGTCGTGATGGAGAACAAGACCGGCCGCGTGGTCGCGATGGCGTCCAACCCGGAGTACGACCCCAACGCGTGGGTCGGCGGGATCTCCGGCAACCAGTACAAGAAGCTGACCGGGAAGAAGTCCAACTACCCGTTGCTGAACCGCTCGATCCAGGGCCTTTCGGCCCCGGGCTCCGTGTTCAAGGTGATCTCCACGGCCGCCGCGGTGAAGGCGGGCAACAAGTTCGACGGCAACTACGACTGCTCGTCGTCGTACAGCGTCGGCGGACAGGTCTTCAAGAACTACGAGTCCGAGAGCCACGGCACGATCAACCTGGGGCGGGCGCTCGAGGTCTCCTGCGACACCGTCTTCTACGACCTCGCCTACAAGCAGTGGCTCAAGGACGGCGGGAACAAGCCGAAGAAGGACACCAAGGACTGGTTCTACAAGACCGCCCACAAGTTCGGACTCGGCAAGGAGACGGGCGTCGACCTCCCCAACGAGGTCACCGGCCGCGTCCCCGACCGCCAGTGGAAGAAGGACTACTGGGAGGCGAACAAGGACGCCTGGTGCAAGCAGGCCAAGGACCCCAAGTCCTACGCAGACAAGATCGCCAAGGAGAACTGCGTCTCCGGCATGAAGATGCGCGCCGGTGACAGCGTCAACTACTCGATCGGCCAGGGCGACACGCTCGTCACACCGATCCAGATGGCGACGATCTACGCTGCGATCGCCAACGGCGGCACACTGCTCGATCCCACGCTCGGCAAGGCGACGATGAGCCCGGACGGCAAGACCATAAAGGAGATCGAGCCGAAGCCGCACGGGAAGCTGCCGGTGGGCAAGAAGACCCTGAAGAAGATGGACGCGGCGCTCGCCGGTGTCGCCGAACGCGGCACGGCGGCCTGGCGGTTCGGCGACGCCGGCTGGCCCCAGGACAAGATCAAGATGCATGCGAAGACGGGTACGGCCGAGGTGGCGGGCAAGCAGACCACGTCCTGGTTCTCGACGTACACCAAGGACTACACGATCGTGATGACGATCTCCCAGGGTGGTACGGGCTCCGGGGCCTCCGGCCCGGCCGTCCGCAACATCTACAACGCGATCTACGGCGTCGACTCGAAGGGTGAGATCGACAAGGACAGCGCGCTCCTCCCCGACCCGGAGAAGGACCTTCCCGAGGTCGACCAGCACGGCAACATCGAGGCACGGCACGACGACAAGTTCAAGGAACGTGCGAAGCGGGCCGTCGCCGGCGCACCGGACGCGGGAGCCACCGGATGAGCACGCACTCCTACTCGCTCGGAGGCTACGGCCCGCAGAAGCGTTCCGCGTGGGTGAAGCTGACCGCCCGCGACTCGGCGGTGTGGCGGCTGGACTGGGTGATGGTGCTGACCGGGGTGGCGCTGTCCTTCGTGGGCTCGCTGCTGGTGTGGTCGGCCACCCGCAACCGCACCGACCTCAACCACGGGGACCCGTACTACTTCCTGACGCGGCACGTCCTCAGCCTCGTCGTCGGTGTGCTGCTGATGGCCCTCACCGTGTGGGTCGGCCACCGTCGGCTGCGCGGCGCCGTGCCGATCCTGTACGGCGCTTCGGTCCTGCTGGCCCTGCTGGTGCTCACCCCGCTGGGTGCGACGATCAACGGACAGCGCGCCTGGCTCCATCTGGGCGGCGGATTCTCGTTGCAGCCCGCCGAGTTCATCAAGATCACCATGGTTCTCGGCATGGCGATGCTGCTGGCCGCGAAGGTGGACGCGGGGGACAGGGAGCATCCCGACCACCGCACCGTCATTCAGGCACTGGGCCTGGCGGCGGCGCCGATCCTGATCATCGTGCTGATGCCGGACCTCGGTTCGGTGATGGTGCTCGTGATGATCGTGCTCGGGGTGCTTCTCGCGTCCGGGGCGTCCAACCGGTGGATCGTCGGACTGTGCGTGGCCGGTGCGGGCGGTGCCGTACTGGTGTGGGCACTCGGGCTGCTCGACCAGTACCAGATCAACCGCTTCGCGGCCTTCGCCAACCCCGCTCTGGACCCGGCGGGAGTCGGCTACAACACCAACCAGGCGCGTATCGCGGTCGGTTCCGGCGGGCTGACCGGCAAGGGACTGTTCAAGGGCTCCCAGACGACCGGCCAGTTCGTTCCCGAGCAGCAGACCGACTTCGTCTTCACGGTCGCGGGAGAGGAACTGGGCTTCCTGGGCGGCGCGTTGATCATCTTCCTGCTGGGAGTGCTGATCTGGCGAGCCTGCCGCATCGCGCGCGAGTCGACGGAGCTGTACAGCACGATCGTCGCGGCAGGTGTGATCGCCTGGTTCGCTTTCCAGTCGTTCGAGAACATCGGGATGACGCTGGGCATCATGCCGGTGGCGGGGCTGCCGCTGCCGTTCGTCTCCTACGGCGGCACGTCGATGTTCGCGGTGTGGATCGCGCTGGGCCTGCTCCAGTCGATCAGAGTGCAGCGCCCCGTCTCCGCTTAGCGCACGCCCTCGGCCCGCCCCGGCCCGGCTCAGCACGGCACTGCTCGGCGCATGCTCCGCTCAGCACCGGCCGGCGGCGTGCGACCGCTCACCGCTCCCGCGTTACGCTGAATGGTCACCTGCTGTACGAGTGCACCCCTATCCGAGGAACCCCCCATGCCAGTCGAGTCGGTCTTTCCGCGCCTGGAGGCCCTCCTCCCTCACGTCCAGAAGCCCATCCAGTACGTCGGCGGTGAGCTGAACTCCACTGTCAAGGACTGGGACAGCTGCGACGTCCGCTGGGCGCTGATGTACCCCGACGCGTACGAGGTGGGGCTGCCGAACCAGGGCGTCATGATCCTCTACGAGGTGCTCAACGAGCGTGAAGGCGTACTCGCGGAGCGCACCTACAGCGTCTGGCCGGACCTGGAGAAGCTGATGCGGGAGCACGAGGTCCCGCAGTTCACCGTCGACGCGCACCGTCCGGTAGGCGAGTTCGACGTGCTCGGCGTCTCCTTCGCCACCGAGCTGGGGTACACCAACCTGCTGACGGCCCTCGACCTGTCCGGCATCCCGCTGGAGGCCGCGGACCGGGGGGACGAGCACCCCATCGTCATGGCGGGCGGTCACGCGGCGTTCAACCCGGAGCCGATCGCGGACTTCATCGACTGCGCGGTCGTGGGCGACGGCGAGCAGGCCGTCCTGGAAGTCAGCGACATCATCCGCGGCTGGAAGCAGGAAGGCCGTACGGGCGGCCGTGACGAACTGCTGTTCCGGCTGGCGAAGACCGGCGAGGTCTACGTCCCCAAGTTCTACGACGTGGAGTACCTGCCGGACGGGCGCATCTCCCGCGTCGTTCCGAACCGGCCGGGCGTGCCCTGGCGCGTCGCCAAGCGCACGGTGATGGACCTGGACGAATGGCCGTACCCGAAGCAGCCGTTGGTGCCCCTGGCCGAGACCGTCCACGAGCGCATGTCGGTGGAGATCTTCCGCGGCTGCACCCGCGGCTGCCGGTTCTGCCAGGCGGGAATGATCACCCGGCCGGTCCGTGAGCGCTCCATCACAGGCATCGGCGACATGGTCGAGAAGGGCCTGAAGAGCACCGGCTTCGAAGAGGTCGGTCTGCTCTCGCTCTCCTCGGCCGACCACAGCGAGATCGGCGACGTGGCGAAGGGCCTGGCGGACCGGTACGAAGAGGACAAGATCGGCCTGTCCCTGCCCTCGACCCGCGTGGACGCCTTCAACATCGACCTCGCCAACGAACTGACCCGCAACGGGCGCCGTTCCGGCCTCACCTTCGCCCCCGAGGGCGGCAGCGAACGCATCCGCAAGGTCATCAACAAGATGGTCTCGGAGGAGGACCTGATCCGGACCGTCGCGACCGCCTACGGCAACGGCTGGCGGCAGGTGAAGCTGTACTTCATGTGCGGACTGCCCACCGAGACCGACGAGGACGTGCTGCAGATCGGCGACATGGCGGTCAACGTCATCGCCAAGGGGCGCGAGGTCGCGAAGTCCAACGACATCCGCTGCACCGTCTCCATCGGCGGCTTCGTGCCCAAGCCGCACACACCCTTCCAGTGGGCGCCGCAGCTCTCGGCCGAGGAGACGGACGAACGGCTCGGGAAGCTGCGCGAGAAGATCCGGGGCGACAAGAAGTACGGCCGCTCCATCGGCTTCCGCTACCACGACGGCAAGCCCGGCATCGTCGAAGGCCTGCTCTCCCGCGGTGACCGCCGCATCGGTGCCGTCATCCGCGAGGTCTACGAGCGGGGCGGACGGTTCGACGGCTGGCGCGAGTACTTCAGCTACCGGCTGTGGATGGAGTGCGCCGCGCACGCCCTTCCCGCGTACGGCGTCGACGTCGACTGGTACACGACCCGGGAGCGCACGTACGAGGAAGTCCTGCCCTGGGACCACCTGGACTCCGGCCTGGACAAGGACTGGCTCTGGGAGGACTGGCAGGACGCCCTCGACGAGACCGAGGTCGAGGACTGCCGCTGGACCCCCTGCTTCGACTGTGGGGTGTGCCCGCAGATGGACACCGAGATCCAGATCGGCCCCACCGGCAGGAAGCTGCTGCCGCTCTCGGTCGTCGAGTAGGCAACGAAGAGGGCACGAAGGGGAGTTCGCGTTCCGTCCGGCGAACCGGGGGAGCCGGCGGAGCGTCCTCCGTGACATGAGCGATGCCCCGGGCCGCCTTCCGGTCTCCCTGGTCAAGGACACTGCCGCCGCTGCGGGCGCTCCTGACGCTGCCTCGGCTGCCGCATACCGTGCGTCTGCGCCGAACGGCTGCCTGGCGGTCGTCGTCCGGGTTCCCGTGCGGATCGTCACGGTGCTGCTGGTTCTTCCCGTACGGATGCTCTGGGACGCCCTCACCGCGTGCGGGAGGGCGCTGAAGCGCACGGTGTGGGTGCCGTTCGCGCGCGCGACGAGCCGGGTGTGGCACGCCGTCCTCGCGCCGGTGCTCTACGCGGTGTTCGTCTGGCCGTGGACGGCGCTGTGGCGTTACGTCCTCGCCCCCGTCGGCCGCGCCGTCGCGCTGGCGGCTGCCGCGGTCGGCTGCGGGATCGCCGCTGCCGCGCGGGGGACCGGCATCGCACTGGCCTGGCTGGCGCGGACGCTGATCGTCACTCCGCTCTCCTGGCTCCACAGGCAGGTGCTGACGCCTCTGGGGCACGGGATCGTCGCCGTGCTGCGGGGTGCGGGCGCGGGGCTGGCGTGGCTGGGGCGGTACGCGTTGCTCGTGCCCGGCAGGGCGCTGTGGGTGGCGGTCGTATGGCTGGTGGGGCTGCTCGTCGTCGTCCCCGCCGTCTTCCTGTACCGCTGGGTGCTGACGCCGCTGGGGCACGGCCTGGTCGCGGCCGCCCGTGGGGCGGGGGCCGGACTGGCGTGGCTGTGGCGGTACGGGGTGCTCGTCCCCTGCGGCTTCGTGTACAGGTGGATGCTCGCGCCGGCGGGCCGGGCCGCAGCCGTCGTCGCGAAGGAGATCGCGGACGCATTCGGCCATGCCTGGCGGGTGGCCGGACGCATCTCGCGGGCGGTCTTCCGTTTCATCGGCGCCGTGCTGCGCCTCCTCGTCGCCGACCCCGTGATGTGGGTGTGGCGGAACCTCGTACGGCCCCTCGGGCACGGGCTCCGCGAACACGTCTGGCGTCCGGCGGCGCGGGCCGTACGGGAAGCTGCCCGCAGCGCGCGAGCCGCGTTCTCCGCTGCGCGCGACTCCGTACGGCAGACCCGCGCCGAACTGCGCCGGGCCCTCTTCGGAGCGCGATCCGAGCCGGAGCGGCAGCCACTGCCCGGCGACGGGCGCGTACCCTGGGGCGCAGGATCACCGCACAGTCGCGCGACGGCGCCGAAGGCACCGGCACCGCAGCGCGACGATGCGGACTTCCGCACCCTTTGAGCACGCTTGACATCCGTACACGCAAAGGGCGGCCGTCTCCCCACGCGAAGCCGCCCCGCACCAGGTACTGAGGAGAGAACCACTGGGCAAGCGACAGCCCGAAGGCCCGCCGCCCGCACTCGCCGTGCAGCGCGTGCGTTTGCGTTACACCAAGCGCGGCCGCCTCCGGTTCACCAGCCATCGAGACTTCCAGCGCGCGTTCGAGCGTGCGCTGCGCAGAGCGGACGTACCCATGGCGTACTCCGCCGGATTCACACCGCACCCGAAGGTCTCCTACGCCAATGCCGCACCCACCGGCACGGGCAGTGAGGCCGAATACCTGGAGATCGCCCTCACCGAGCACCGCGAGCCGCAGGAACTGCGCTCCCGGCTGGACACGTGCATGCCGACGGGGCTCGACATCGTCGACGCGGTGGAGGTCCGTACCCCGGACTTCGCCGACCGTCTGGAGGCGTCCGAGTGGGAGCTCCGGCTCCCGGGCGTGACGTCCGGGGAGGCGGCGGCTGCCGTCGCGAAGTTCCTCGCGTCGGAGTCGGTCGAGGTCGAGCGGCGTACGAAGAAGGGCATCCGCACCTTCGACGCCCGGGCCGCCGTCACTTCGCTGACCTCAGCAGAAGTACCGGCCGGCGAAGGGGCCGATGGTCCGGACGACAAAGCCTGTGCGATACTGCGCTTGGTGGTACGGCACTTGACACCTGCTGTACGACCCGACGACGTCCTGTCCGGCCTCCGAGCTACGGCCGACCTGGCGCCGCCGGTCCCGGCAGCGGTGACCAGGCTGGCGCAGGGGCCGCTCGATGAGGAGACCGGCACGGTGACCGACCCGTTGGCGCCCGACCGCGACGCACCCCTCGTTGCGACGGCGCCGGGCGGCAGCGCGTAGGCCAGGGGCCTGGAGGATCACCGTTGAAAGCGCCACCGCCGACGCAGGCACCAGGGAGCCACCCGGGTCCGCGTCAGGGCAGGCAGGCGCACCGACCAGCAGACTTTCGCCGGAGCCGGGCCGTACGCAGGATCCGGAACCGGCGTTGAGACAACAGCTCCCGTGTGGCGCCCGCGCCCCGGAGCGCGGCCCCGCCCGGTGGTGTGGGCCGTGACCGGAGAAGAAGAGGCGCGGCGCCCGGGAGCGTGACGGGAGAACCGCCCGCATGCTCGAACCGAACAATGAAAGCGCAGCCGAGGAGAACGCCGGACAGTCCCCGCAGCCGGCGGAACCGCAGCAGCCTCCCGGGTCGGGAGAAGCCGCGACGGCGCAGACTCCTGAGCCCGGCTCCGCTTCCCCCAGCGACACCCTTCCGCCGCGGCGGCGCCGCGCGGCGACCCGTCCGGCAGGTCCTCCGGAGCCTTCGGCCGCTGCCGAAGTGACCGTCACCGGCGAGGCGACGGTCCCGGTTGCCGCGGAGGCGACAAGCGACAGCCCTGTGGCCGAGAGCGCCGGGGCTGACGGAAACGAAAGCCGCGTGGAGACTTCACCGGCGGCTCCGCGGCGGCGCCGTGCCACGCGCAGGGCGAGTGCCCCCGCGGGGACGCCGAGCGTGGACGAGCCGGCGGCTGCCGAGGAGGTCGTCGTACCTCAGGCCGGGCAGCCGGACGCGGGGCCGGCCGCCGGGGGCGGCGAATCAGGAACTGCCGGGGGCGCCGAATCCGGAACTGCCGGGGGAGGCGAGTCCGGAGCTGCCGCGGAGCCGGCGGCGCCGGCAGCTCCCCGCCGCCGTGCACGCAGGGCGAGCGCGCCTGCGGGTACACCTGTGGTGGCGGAGACCCCCGTGGGGGAGGAGCCTGCCGCCGCTCCGGCGGAATCGCCGGCCCGTACGGACGGCGATTCCGGTGAGGGAGGCTCCGAGCCGGCCGCCGGAACCGCGCCCCGTACGCGGCGGCGCACGTCCAGGAAGGCGAGCGCCCCGGCCGAGAGCACGGCAGCCGAGAAGCCGACTGACGAGAGCACGGCAGCCGAGAAGCCGGCTGACGAGAGCACCAGCGCAGGCGAGGAGACCGCCGACTCGGGCGGCGCTCCCCGGCGGACCCGCAGGACGCGCGCGTCCGCGAAGTCCTCGGAGGAGGCGTCGGCAACGGAGACACGCTCCGGTGAACCGGCCGCGTCGGCCGAGGGCGGGTCCTCCGCACCCGCGGAGAAGCCCGACGACAGCGCGAGCGAGGAGAACGGCGGCCGTCCGAGGCGCCGCGCGACGCGTAAGAGCGCCGCCTCCTTCACCGCCCCGCCGGCCGTGCACGACGACTCCCGGTCCGGGACGGGCGCCGAGTCCGCCCCCGCACCGAGGAAGCCGGCCGTCCCGCCGGTCGCCGTCTTCCAGCCGCCGGTCTTCACGGAGCCCGCGTTCCAGACCCCGCAGACCGCGGCCGCGGAGGCGGCGGCGGACGCCTCCGAGGACGTGGACGAGGACGAGCTCGACGAGACAGCCGAAGAGGAAGAGACGCCGCAGGCCGCCGAGGGACCGCGCCGTCGTCGCCGTCGCCGTGGTGACTCCTCCGGCAGCGGCGGACAGGAGGGCAAGGGCGAGGGCCGTCGTGGCGCTGCCCCCTCCGAGACGGAAGAGGACTCGGACGCCGACACCGGCGAGGAGTCCCAGGACTCCGACGAGGAGTTCACAGACGGCCAGGACGAGCGGCCCGCGCGGCGCCGCCGCCGGGGCGGACGCCGTCGCCGCCGCGGTGAGAACAGCGACGCGGGGCAGGACGAGTCGGACGAGGGCGAGGAAGGCCGGGACGGCCAGGGCCGCTCCCGTGGCGGACGCTCCTCCGGCGGCGGTGCCGAGGGCGAGGGCGGCGGCGAGTCCGAAGGCGCGGCCGACTCCGCCGAGGAGAGCGACGAGGAGGAGTACGGCGGTTCGGGTGCGGGGGCTTCGTCCAGCAGCTCCCGCAGGCGTCGCCGCCGTCGCCGTCGCGGCAGCGACTCGGGCGACTCCGCAGCCGCGGGCGAGGCGGGGGGCGACGACCCGGAGCGTACGGTCGTCAAGATCCGTGAGCCTCGCAGCAGGAAGAAGGAAGAGCCCGTCGACGAGGTGCAGGCGATCAAGGGATCGACGCGCCTCGAAGCGAAGAAGCAGCGCCGCCGGGAAGGCCGTGAGCAGGGCCGTCGCCGGGTGCCGATCATCACCGAGGCCGAGTTCCTGGCCCGCCGCGAGGCCGTCAAGCGGGAGATGATCGTCCGGCAGAGCGGCGAGCGTACGCAGATCGCCGTCCTCGAGGACGACGTGCTGGTCGAGCACTTCGTCAACAAGGAGCAGTCGACGTCGTACGTCGGCAACGTCTACCTCGGCAAGGTGCAGAACGTTCTGCCGTCCATGGAGGCCGCCTTCGTCGACATCGGCAAGGGCCGCAACGCCGTCCTCTACGCGGGCGAGGTCAACTTCGAGGCGCTGGGCATGGCCAACGGCCCCCGCCGCATCGAGACCGCGCTCAAGTCCGGCCAGTCGGTCCTGGTGCAGGTCACCAAGGACCCGATGGGGCACAAGGGCGCGCGTCTGACCAGTCAGGTCTCGTTGCCCGGCCGCTACCTGGTCTACGTCCCCGAGGGGTCGATGACCGGCATCAGCCGCAAGCTGCCCGACACCGAGCGGTCGCGGCTGAAGCAGATCCTGAAGAAGGTCGTCCCGGAGGACGCGGGCGTCATCGTCCGTACGGCCGCCGAGGGCGCCAGCGAGGACGAGCTGCGCCGTGACGTGGAGCGTCTGCAGGCGCAGTGGGAGGACATCCAGCGCAAGGCGCAGAAGGGCAACGCCCCGACGCTGCTGTACGGCGAGCCGGACATGACGGTGCGGGTCGTGCGCGACATCTTCAACGAGGACTTCTCGAAGGTCATCGTCAGCGGCGACGAGGCGTGGGAGACGATCCACGGCTACGTCTCGCACGTGGCGCCGGATCTGTCCGAGCGGCTGAAGAAGTGGTCGTCGGACGTCGACGTCTTCGCCACGTACCGCATCGACGAACAGCTCATGAAGGCGCTGGACCGCAAGGTGTGGCTGCCGAGCGGCGGTTCGCTGGTGATCGACCGGACCGAGGCGATGATCGTCGTCGACGTCAACACCGGGAAGTTCACCGGCCAGGGCGGCAACCTCGAGGAGACGGTCACCAGGAACAACCTGGAGGCCGCGGAGGAGATCGTGCGCCAGCTGCGGCTGCGCGACCTCGGGGGCATCATCGTCATCGACTTCATCGACATGGTGCTGGAGTCCAACCGGGACCTGGTGCTGCGGCGCCTGCTGGAGTGCCTGGGCCGCGACCGTACGAAGCACCAGGTGGCCGAGGTGACTTCGCTGGGCCTGGTGCAGATGACGCGCAAGCGGGTCGGTCAGGGGCTGCTGGAGTCCTTCTCCGAGCAGTGCGTGCACTGCAACGGGCGCGGCGTGCTCGTACACATGGAGCAGCCCGCGGCGCCGGGCGGCAAGAAGGGCAGGAAGAAGGGCGGCAAGGGCAGCGGCGCCCAGCAGGTCCCGGCCCAGCCGCATCCCGTACCTCTCGCGGAGTCGGAGCAGGGCGACGGGACGTCCCCGGGTGCCGGCGGACGCGCGGCGGCGAAGGAGCAGAAGGCCGCCGCGGCGGCGGCTCCGGTGGAGTTCACCCCGGACGACGAGCTGTACAGCTCCGTGAGCGAGGCGGAGGCCACGGCGTCCGGCGGCAGAGGCGGACGGTCGCGGCGACGCGGCAGCCGCAAGGCGAGCGCGCCGCAGGGAGCGCCGCAGGAAAGCAGCGCCAAGCAGGAGGCCGCGGAGGAGAAGGCCGGAGAGCCCGCATCGGGAGAGCCCGCAACCGGACAGCGGAGAGAGCCCGTACGGACGCAGTCTGCGGCCAGTGACACGGCCAGTGACAAGGGCGGGGCAGCGGCACAGGCCGCGGCCGAGGACGAGAGCACCCCGAGGGGGGCCGCCGGCCCGGGAAACGGCCGAGGCCGCTCGCGGACCGGTTCCGGAGCTGGTGGCGGGGACGCCGTCAGTGAGGGGACCGACGCGGGCGGCCTGAAGACACCGGCTCACGCCTCGGCGCAGACGTCCACGGAGGAAGCCGCACCTGCGAAGGCCACGGCACGCACGCGACGCCGCGTGAGCCGTAAGGCGACCGCGCCTGCCGGTTCGCCGTCCGCCTCGGAGGAGGGCGTCGTCACCGTCGTCGCCTCGAAGGCCGACGAGCGGTCGGAGCAGCCGGAGTCCGGGGCGCGGGCCGACACGGTCGGCGTGGTGCCCGAGGCGGCGGATGCAGGGTCCGGGCAGGCTGCGGAGGCCGCTCCGGTTCGCGGGCGCCGCAGGGCGAGCCGTAAGGCGTCGGCTCCGGCTGGTTCGCCGTCGGCGTCGGACGAGGCGGGCGCGATCGTGCTCCGTGCGTCGGATGCGGCCCCCGGGTCGCAGCCGGTGGACGAGTCGGTGGCGAAGGTCATCTCGGAGCCCGCTCCGGTACGTCCACGCCGCCGGGCCACGCGCAGCGTGTCGGCCCCGGCGGGATCCCCCGGGTCCGCGGAGGCCGCGGACGTCCCGGAGGGTGACGGCGGGCGGGCGAAGAAGACGGCCGCGAAGAAGGCCCCGGCGAAGAAGGCGGCGGCGAAGAAGACGGCCAAGAAGTCGGCGACGGCGAAGAAGTCCGCCGCTTCGAAGAGGACGGCCGCGGCAGAGCAGGACGCGCCCTCCTCCGTGTCGGCACCCGCCGACGGGCCGGCCGACGCGCAGGGCCAGGACCAGGAGCCGTCCGAAGGCTGACCCCGGAAGACCGGCACGGCGGCAGCCGTGGCGAGGTCCCCGGCCCGAACAGGGGCCGGGGACCTCGCCGTTGTCCCACCGGTCGGCCGCGCCCGGGCGCCGCCGAAGTGCTCCCGGGCCCGGCAGCGCCCCCGCAGCACCGGTTTGACCAGCGTGTGCGGCGCCCCGTAATCTTGACCGTCGGCGTGTCATCGGGATGCGCCGCGCTCCTGAGCAACTCCCTCCCGTGGCTTGCGCCGGGGAGAGGCCGCTCAATCCATTCGGATCAGATCGTGAGTCGGATGCCGGGCCTCCGCCTGTCTCCGCACGGCTGGGCGGCTGGCGTCAGGAGCTCCGTGGCGAGCGAGAGAGAGTTCCGCGTGTACGCAATCGTGCGCACCGGCGGCCGGCAGCAGCGTGTGGCTGTGGGCGACGTCATCGAGGTAGACCGCATCAGCGAGAGCAAGGCCGGCGACAGCGTCGAGCTCTCGACCCTGCTCGTCGTGGATGGTGACACGGTCACCAGCGACCCGTGGGTGCTGGACGGCGTGAAGGTTGCCGCCGAGGTGGTCGACCACCACAAGGGCAACAAGATCCGCATCCAGAAGTACAAGAACAAGACCGGCTACAAGAAGCGGATCGGTCACCGTCAGCTGCACACCGCGCTGAAGATCACCGACATCCCGACCCCGGCGAAGAAGAAGTAAGGACTGAGCAGAGATGGCACACAAGAAGGGCGCATCGTCCACCCGGAACGGTCGCGATTCCAATGCCCAGTACCTCGGCGTGAAGCGCTTCGGCGGTCAGCTCGTCAACGCCGGTGAGATCCTGGTCCGTCAGCGCGGCACCCACTTCCACCCGGGCGCGGGCGTCGGCCGTGGCGGCGACGACACGCTGTTCGCGCTGGACGCCGGTGCGGTGCAGTTCGGCACCCGCCGTGGCCGTCGCGTCGTGAACGTCGTACCGGCCGGCGAGTAGGTCCTGCCGGGAAGGGCGCTCCGTCGGGTCGCTGAACACCGCTGAGTGATCAGTCCGGCAGCGCGCCGTCCACCGCATCACATCGCGCATCGTCATCGAGGGCGGACCGCCGCTCCTGCGCGTACGCATCGGTCGTACGTACGGGACGGGTCCGCCCTCGCTGCGTCGGCACCCCCGCGGGGGCACCGCGCAGTGAACCGAAGCATCTTCATCGTCACGCCGCCTGGAGGCACCTCGCATGACCACCTTCGTGGACCGCGTCGAGCTGTACGTCGCCGCGGGTAACGGGGGCCACGGCTGTGCCTCCGTGCACCGGGAGAAGTTCAAGCCGCTGGGCGGACCGGACGGAGGCAACGGGGGGCGCGGCGGAGACGTCGTCCTCGTCGTCGACCCGGACGTGACGACACTGCTCGACTACCACCACAGCCCGCACCGCAAGGCCACCAACGGCAGGCCCGGCGAGGGCGGGCACCGTTCCGGGGCGGACGGCAAGGACCTGGTCCTGCCCGTACCGGACGGCACGGTCGTCCTCGGCAAGAACGGTGAGGTGCTGGCCGACATGGTCGGCAAGGGCACCGTCTTCGTCGCCGGTCAGGGCGGCCGCGGCGGCCTGGGCAACGCGGCGCTCGCCTCGCCGCGGCGCAAGGCCCCCGGTTTCGCGCTGCTAGGTGAGCCGGGCGAGGCGCGCGACATCGTGCTGGAGCTGAAGACGGTCGCGGACGTCGCTCTCGTCGGTTATCCCTCGGCGGGGAAGTCGTCGCTCATCTCGGTGCTTTCCGCGGCGAAGCCGAAGATCGCCGACTATCCCTTCACCACACTCGTGCCCAACCTCGGTGTGGTCACGGCCGGTTCGACGGTCTTCACCATCGCGGACGTGCCGGGGCTGATCCCCGGGGCGAGCCAGGGCAAGGGCCTGGGGCTGGACTTCCTGCGGCACGTGGAGCGCTGCTCCGTGCTCGTGCACGTCCTGGACTGCGCGACGCTCGAATCGCAGCGGGACCCGGTCAGCGACCTGGACACGATCGAGTCCGAACTGACGCAGTACGGCGGGCTGGACGACCGTCCCCGCGTCGTCGTCCTGAACAAGGTCGACATCCCCGACGGGCAGGACCTCGCCGACATCATCCGGCCGGACCTCGAAGCGCGCGGGTACCCGGTCCACGAGGTTTCGGCCGTCTCACGGCACGGGTTGAAGGAACTCTCCTACGCCCTGGCGAAGTCGGTGAGCGAGGCGCGGGCCGCCCGTCCCGAGACGGAGTCGACCCGCGTCGTCATCCGTCCGAAGGCCGTGGACGACGCGGGCTTCACCGTCACCCGGGAGGCCGAAGGTCTCTACCGGGTGCGGGGCGAGAAGCCCGAACGCTGGGTCCGCCAGACCGACTTCAACAACGACGAGGCGGTGGGCTACCTGGCCGACCGTCTCAACCGGCTCGGTGTCGAGGACGAGTTGATGAAGGCCGGGGCGCGCGAAGGCGACGGCGTCGCCATCGGCGGCGAGGACGACGCGGTCGTCTTCGACTGGGAGCCCACCATGGCCGCCGGAGCGGAGATGCTGGGCCGTCGCGGTGAGGACCACCGCATGGAGGCGCCACGCCCCGCCGCCCAGCGCCGCCGCGACCGCGAGGCGGAGCGCGACGAAGCGCTGGGGGAGTACGAGGACTTCGACCCCTTCGAGGGCTGAGCAGTCGGGGGCGAGTGGTCCGGGGCCGGCCGGGCGTCGCGGCCGGACGCCAGGTCCGTGAGACCGGGGCGGTGATCAGGTGCCGCCCCCGGTCAGAGGACGCTGTCGGTCAGTGGACGCCGTCGGTCAGAGGATGCCGCCGGCAGTGCGCCGGTACGTCGAGCGCCGGTCCTCGATGGAACGCCACTTCTCGCCGTAGACGGTGTTCTTCACACCCTCGTGCGACAGGAAGTCGTGCGGGAAGCCGAGCGTGACTGCGCTGACCTCGTCGAGCCGCGCGACGGCGTCCGCGTCGAGAGTGACATCGAGGCAGCCGAGGTTGTCGGCGAGCTGTTCCTCCCTGGTGGCACCGATGATGGGCACGACGTTCCCCGGCCGCCGGCGCAGCCACGCCAGCGCGACCTGTGACGGACTCCACCCTCCTTCCGCGGCGATCTCCAGGACCGCTCCGACGATCTCGTCCTCGCGAGCGTCGGGGCCGCTCCCGCTGTGCCGGGCCTCCAGTCTCCCCGTACCGCCGTGGCGGTACTTGCCCGTGAGCTTGCCGCCCGCGAGTGGGCTCCACGCCAGCACGGCCTGGTCGAACGCGCGGGCCTGCGGCAGGAGTTCGCGCTCAGGTGTGCGTTCCAGCAGGTTGTACTGGAACTGGGAGCCGGCGAAGGACGTCCAGCCGCGCAGCTCGGCGAGGGTGGAAGCCTGTGCGATCTCCCAGGCGGGCCAGTCGGACACCCCGGTGTAGAGGACCTTCCCGGAGCGTACGAGATCGTCCAGCGCCCGCATGACCTCTTCGACGGGGGTGAAGTCGTCCCGGGCGTGCACCCACAGCACGTCCACGTGGTCGGTGCGCAGGCGGGTGAGGCTTGCTTCGAGGGACTGCACGAGGCTCTTGCGGTGATTGCCGTTCC
Source organism: Streptomyces ovatisporus (assembly GCF_042653885.1). Classification (NCBI taxonomy): domain Bacteria; kingdom Bacillati; phylum Actinomycetota; class Actinomycetes; order Kitasatosporales; family Streptomycetaceae; genus Streptomyces; species Streptomyces ovatisporus. Next base: position 513,954 of record NZ_JBHSFH010000003.1, on the reverse strand, counting down.
TGTTCACGTCGCCCGGACGCGTCGCGCACGTGTACTTGGTGGCCAGGACGAACTCGTCGCGCCTGCCTTCGAGCAGTTCCCCGAGGACCGTCTCGGAGACGCCGCCTGTGTAGTTGTTCGCGGTGTCGATGAAGTTGCCGCCGGCGTCGGCGTAGGCGTCGAGCATCCGCCCGCCGGTGTCCCTGTCGGCACTGCCGTTCGAGCCGTCGCCGAACGTCATGGCTCCCAGGCTCAGTTCGCTCACGCGGAGACCGGTCCTGCCGAACAGCGTGTAACGCATGGTGTCCTCTCCCGTCGGCCGGGCCCGTCGGCGATCAGCGTGACGGGTGATCCGGGCATGCGCCACACGTTACGAACTGGAGTCCACTTCAAGGCAAGGCCGGCCGCCGGACCCCGATCCCTCCCTCCGGCGTCACCTGCTCGGGACACTCCACGGCTCGCGTGACAGGGGGCTGCCCGTCTCCAGGAACGTCTTCAGGTTGGACAGCACCGCCGCCCAGCCCTGCGCCGCCTGGGCGCGGTCGGCTTCGTCCTGCAGGTCTTCGTGCGTGACGGTGAGCCTGACGATCTGCTCGTACGGCCGGATGTCGAAGGTGACGCGGGAAGGCTGCTGCGCGGGCCCGGCTTCGGGATCGGCCCAGGTGGTCACCAGGCGGTGCGGCGCGTCGCTCTCCACGACGGTCCCGACGACGTCGGCGACGCCGGTGCCGTCCGTACGGCGGTGCTCCCAGGAGGAGCCGGGCTGCCAGTCGGAGACGTTGCTGTGACCCCAGTAGGCGGCGGTGGCCTCGGCGTCGGTGAGGGCTTCCCAGACCTTCTGCGGTGTGCTCTCGATGTAGATGACGTACACGAAGGAAGGCTTGTCGGTCATGGCGTTCTCCGCTCGTTGTTTCAGGTGGCTGAGCGCACGGAGGCGTGGCCGCTCGAACTTGTCGATCCACCGCTCCTGGATGCGGTGGATGGGGACGGGATTGAGGTAGTGGAGCTTCTCCCGGCCGCGTCGCACTGTGCTGACCAGGTTCGCTGCTTCCAGCACAGCGAGATGCTGCGTCGTGGCCTGGCGGGTCATCTCCAGGCGCTCGCACAACTCGTTCAGCGTCTGGCCGTTGTTCTCGTGCAGCCGGTCCAGGAGATGCCGCCGGGTCCGGTCGGCCAGGGCTTTGAAGACCTTGTCCGTCTCGGTGCTGTCGGTGCTCACACCTCAATCATGCAAGTAAATACCTGCATGTCAATTCCGGCAGCGGACGATCTTGGACGGGCGGGTGGACGGACCGGTGCGGGCGGGCGGACGGACGGGTGCGGGCGGGCGGGTGCGGTGCCGGGCGGTGCAGCGCCGGGCGGGCGGAAATTGCGGTGCGGTGGTACACCGGGCGGGCTAGGGTGCGTCGTTTGGATCTTCGTGGGTCGGCGAGCGGCGTCCGGTGCGTCCAGATGCCAGGCGGAGGATCGCCCTCGTACTGGGCGTACTCGGGCGACTCCGACAACGCAGCAGATGGGCGGGCCGGGCGTCGCGAGCCCGCGAAGATCCAAACGACGTGCCCTAGCGTCCACGCCATGACTCCTCCCCGTGTACGTCCCCCGGGTGCGGCCGACGAGCGGACCCAGCTCCTCGGCTGGCTCGAGATGCAGCGCGCGATCATCCACTGGAAGTGCGAGGGGCTGTCGGAGGCGGACGCGCACCGTTCCGTGCTCCCCTCCTCGCCGATGCTGACGATGGCGGGCCTCGTCTCCCACATGCGCTGGGTCGAGCACTGCTGGTTCGAGGTGATGCTGCTCGGACGGCCCGCCGAGGGGCCGCACTTCGACGACGGGCCCGAGGACGCCGACATGATGGTCGAGGGCATACCGCTCGCACGGCTCCTCGAGGAGTACGAGCAGCAGTGCGCGGTGTCGAACGAGATCGTGGCCGGTCTCTCGCTCGACGAGATGGGCAGGCACCCGCAGTTCAACGCGTCCGGGCGGAGCCTGCGCTGGATGCTGCTGCACATGATCGAGGAGACCGCTCGGCACGCCGGCCACGCGGACGCCATCCGGGAACTCCTCGACGGTGAGACGGGCTACTACTGACGCGCCCGCGAACGCGGTCGCCGCACACATGACTCGACAGGGACGTGCATGACGCCGGAGGACGAATTCGCGGCGCTGCGCAGCTGGTTGGAGCAGCCCGGCTCCGGCACCGTGCGGAATCTCGCGTCTTCGTCCACGCCCAGTTGGACTCGGACGACGGGCTCATCGCCGAACTCCTCCGCGGGACAGGCGCCGTCCGAACGCTGACGACCGCCGGAATTCGTTTGTCCGCGGGTCCTTCAGCGGCGATTCTGTCCCGGATGGACGACGACGCGTCACTCTCCGACGACCGACTGCCGCCTGATGAGCCTGCGGCCCCCGCGATCGATGCTGCGCTCGTACGGAGGCTGATCGCCCAGCAGTTCCCCCGGTGGGCTCAACTGCCCGTCGAAGCCGTCCGGTTCGACGGTCACGACAACCGCACGTTCCATCTCGGTGACAGCATGACGGTCCGGCTTCCGAGCGCCGCCGGTTACGCCGCCCAGGTGGAGAAGGAACAGCAGTGGTTGCCGGTGCTCGCGCCGCTTCTGCCGCTTCCCGTGCCCGTCCCGGTGGCCCAGGGGCGTCCCGCCGACGGGTATCCCTTCAACTGGTCGGTGATGCGCTGGCTGGACGGTGACACCGCCGCGACCGGGCGGATCGACGATCTCACCGGATTCGCCACCGATCTCGCGCGCTTCCTCGTGTCCCTGCAGCGGGCCGATCCCACCGACGGGCCCCGCGCCGGGCCGCACAGCGCCTTCCGAGGCGCCTCCCTGAAGACGTACGACGCTGAGACGCGACGCGCCGTCGACGTGCTGCGCGACAGGATTCCGGCGGAGAAGGCGACCGAGGTGTGGGAGGCGGCGCTCGACGCCGAGTGGCACGGTCCGCCCGTCTGGTTCCACGGCGATGTCGCAGTGGGCAATCTCCTCGTGCAGGACGGCCGGTTGTCCGGCGTACTCGACTTCGGCTGCTCGGGCGTCGGGGACCCGGCCTGCGACATGACGATCGCCTGGACGATGCTGCACGGCGCGAGCCGCCAGGCGTTCCGTGACGTACTCGCCGTCGACGAGGGCACCTGGGCACGAGGCCGCGGCTGGACGCTCTGGAAGGCGCTGATCACGCTCGCCGAACCCGGCTCGGTGCATGCCGAATGGGCACGGCGGAGTCTGGAGAGCGTCCTCGATGAGTTCGGGCACGAGCGCGGAACGCCGTGACAGGGGGCATGCTCAACGCCGTTGCCCCGGCAGGCAGTCGAGGAGGGTGCTCACCCTCGACGACCAGGCCGACGGTCTGACGCTGGAACAGGTGGTCGCGGCGAGGTTCGACAAGCGGTCGAACTGAGCGGCCGGTCGGAGCCCTGTACGTGTCGTAGGGTAAATGCCTTGGCACGCAGAGCAGTTGATGCAGGGGGGCGTTGTGGAGCCGGAGCTGGCCGCGCTGGCGAGTACCGCAGGAACCACACTGGTCACGGTGCTGGCCACCGACGGCTGGGAACGGGCGCGCGACGGGATCGCGGCACTCTGGCGTCGGGTCCGCCCGGAACGAGCCGACGGGGTCGCCTCCGAACTCGGCGCCACGCGTGAGGACTTGCTAGCCGCACAGTCGTCCGGTGACGAGGACGCCGTGCAGGAACTCCAGGCGGAGTGGCGGAGCCGTGTCCGGCGCCTGCTCAGGGAACAGCCCGAGGTGGCAGACGAGTTGCGCCGTCTCCTCGACGGCATCGCCGCCGAGGCGGACACCGCCACGGTCACGGTCACGCAGCACGCGACAGCCTCCGGGCAGGCCCGGGTCTACCAGGCCGGACGCGACCAGCACATCGGCGAGCGATGAACGGCGGCAGCGGCATGGAAGGCCGCGCGGACAGTCAGGGCCGCGTCTATCAGGCGTCCGGGGATCAGCACATCACGGAGCATCACCATCACGGCGGCTCCGCTTCGTCGCCCTCCGCCCAGTCGTCCGGCATCGAGTCGGTGCGCCGTCCGACGGGTGGCCGCGCCCCTGTCGTCTTCCGCGACCGCACCGAACTGATGGCACGCCTGCACGCCGCGGTCGACGCCGGACGCGGCGGGCATGTCTACGTTCTGCACGGCATGGGCGGCAGCGGCAAGACCGCCGTGGCACACGCCGTCTTCCAGTACGCGACGGGCGTCGCCGACCGTGTCGGCTTATGGGTCAACGCCTCCGACCGTGCCACTTTGCGCGGGGGCATGCTCGCCGTGGCAGCCGACCGGGGCGCGGAGGAAGGCGAGTTGCTGGCCGCCCGCAACGGTCTGCGGGCCGCCGCCGACCTCGTATGGGACCGCCTCGACCAGTCCGGGCACCCCTGGCTCCTCGTACTCGACAACGCGGACGACCCCGCCGTCCTCCAGGACGGCTGGCTGCGCAGCAGCCCGCGCGGCACGGTCCTGATCACCACCCGGCAGGCCGCCGCCCACTGGTGGAGCGATGCCGAACTGCACCACGTCGACGTACTGCCGAGCGACGCCGCGGCCCAGGTGCTGTGCGACCTCGCTCCGCAGACGGGGACGGTGGAGGAGGCCCGTTCGGTCGCGGACAGGCTCGGCCGGCTGCCGCTGGCACTCACCCTCGCGGGCGGCTTCCTCGCCCATCAGGTGATCGAGCCGTGGACGATGACCAAGTACGAGCAGCACCTCGACGGGCCCCAGGGAGTCGAGCTGATCGACAAGGGAGCTGCCGGGGCGTCGCCCCTCGCGGACTCCCGGAACCTGGTCAGCAGAACCTGGCAGTTGTCCCTCGACGCGCTCGCGGAACAAGGTCTGCCCGAATCGACCGGTCTGCTGCGGCTGTTGGCGTGTTACGGCGCCGATCCGCTGCCGCTGTCGCTGCTGAGCGGCCTCCCCGACGACGGCGAGCCACCGCGTGCACGGGCTGAGGCCGCGTTGCGGGGACTGCTCGACCAGTCGCTCACGGCGATGGTGGACGTCGGTGTGCGGTGCGTCCAGACGCACGGTGTGCTGCTCGCGAGTGTCGCCGCGAACACCCCTGCGGGACAGGCGACTTCGCTGGCCGCCACGGCATGCGGACTGCTGGACGCCGTCGTGCCCGCCGTCCCCGAACGCGGTCCGCAGAACTTGCTGTTCCGGCTCCTCGGTCCGCATGCGCTCGCGCTGCTGCAAGGGGCGACGGACGCGTCCGTCACCGCGAACGCACTCGACCTCGCGGTACGGCTGGCCATCGCCCAACACCGCACCGGCGACTACCTGTCGGCCTACGAACTGGCCTCTTCGGCGGCTGCCGTTGCGGAACCGGAACTGGGCCCGGAGCACCGCTTGGTTCTCTCCGCCAAGTCCCGGACAGGGCGGGCGCTCTTCCGTCTCGGCCGCTTCGACGAGGCCGAAGCGCTCATCCGTCGCGTACTGGCCGACAGAGAGCGGCTGTTCGGCCCGGACGACCCCGATACGTTGGACAGCTGTTACGGGCTCAACCTGCCGTTGCAGCAGATGGGAAGGGAGTCGGAGGCTACCCCATTGCTCCGGCGTGCCATTGAGGGGCGCCGGAGAGTCCTCGGCCCTGGGCATCCGCTCACTCTGCGGGCCCGAGCCGCGATCCTCGAATACTTGTCTGGCCCTGACCTTGTCGCAGAGATCGACGAGATGACGGTCCCACTCCCGCGAGAGTGTGCTTCCTACTTGGGAGAGGACCATGACGAGACGGTGGGTTCGCGACTCAGCTATACCCTCGCCCTGTTCACCCTCGGTCGGCTGGAAGCTGCTGCTGAAGAGGCTTCCTTGGTCGTCGAGGAGTTCGAGCGCCGCTTCGGCCTCGACTTCCCTGTCACTTTCTCGGCGAAGTCGCTACATGCTCAAATCTTGGCCCGTCTCGGTCAATTGCGTCCTGCTATCGACATGATGACCTACGTGGCAGAACGGCGTGAAAGCAGTCTAGGAGCAGGGCACCCGTACACGGTCAAGTCCAAGGAGTACTTGAACGAGTTTCGGGCGCGACTAGGGAGTAGCTAGCCGCTCAGTCAGCCTTCAACTCACAACAGGTCAACTTGCCCACTGCTTCGGGGAGGACCTCCCACTTGTCTGTGAGTTGTGAGATCAGGGCGAGCCCGCGGCCTGTCTCATCCCATTCGTCCGCGAAGCGGTGGGCGGGGGCGGCAGGGGACCGGTCGTAGACCTCGATGCGCACGCCCTCGTCCGTACGGAGCAGCGTGACCGTGCACCAGCGGTCCGGGACGTGGCGATAGACGTTCGTCACCATTTCGGTCAGAACGAGTTCGACGACGTCCGTGAGTTGGGGCATCGACCACAGACGCAAGTATGAGCGGGCGATGCGCCGAAGATGGCGCGGTGAGTGGTCGCCAACAGTCAGGGCGACCCGGTACCGGCAGGGCGGGAATTCGTCGGGTTCCTCGATCAGCTTCACGCGACAAGCCTGTGATGCATCGATTACTCTCGGCAACGCCAGGAATGCAACTCGAGGTGCTGTGGCGTTTGTTGAAAGAGGGGGCCTCTCGTGGCGAACATCAAGGAACTCGACCCTGGGGCGTCACCCCTTCACTACTTCGGTGCGGAGCTGCGACGGTTGCGGGAGCAGTCGGGGCTGACCCTGGCGCAATTGGGAAAGGTGGTCTTCTGCACTGGCTCGCTGATCGGTCAGGTGGAGACGGCAACGAAGACGCCGACCTTGGAGTTCATCCAACGTGCGGATGCTGCTCTTGAAGCAGAGGGAGCGTTGCTTCGGCTCTGGCCACTGCTGAAGCGCAGCCGAGTGCCGTACAAGCACCGGCGCATCGCGGAGATCGAGGCGCCCGCAACGCAGATCCTCGCCTTCCAGCCACAAGTGGTTCACGGTCTGCTGCAAACGGAGTGGTATGCCAGGGCCGTACTGGGGGTCCTCGACAACGAAGACCTCGATGACCGCGTGGGGCCGTGGCTTGACCGCCAACGCATCCTGCAGCGCCCACATCCACCGCTCTATTGGGTAGTTCTCGGAGAGGCAGTGCTCTACCAGGAAATCGGTGGACGTGACGTCATGAGAACGCAACTGGCCCGCCTGTTGAGTTACAGGCACACGAGGCACGTGCATGTTCAGGTGCTCCCGTTCTCCGCCGGTGCACACGCAGGATTGGCGGGCGCTTTCTCGCTCTTCTCCTACGACAATCAGCCGAGCCTTGTGTACGCGGAGAGCTGCGGCGGTGGCGAACCGACCGTCAACCCGCAGGAGTTCCGCGATTCTTCACTCCGCTACGATCTTCTGCGAGCTGCCGCCCTGTCCACCGAGGATTCGGCGGATCTGATCGCTCGTGTGATGGAGGAGCGCTATGAGCATCACCCAGAACCTGGGCCTGTCTGAACTGCGCTGGCGCAAGTCGAGCTACAGCACCAACGAAGGCGGCGAGTGCGTCGAGGTCGCTCAGCTGCCTGACGGGATCGCCGTGCGCGACTCGAAGGACCCCGGCGGGCCGCATCTCACGTTCCCCGCCGCCTCGTTCGCGCACCTGGTCCGGTCTGTCGCTTTCGACCGGTAGTCCGCGTTTCCTTCGCCCCGACCGGGGCAACCGCTGACCTGCGAGATGCGCCGATGTCCGGCATCGGCGCGATCAAGGGAGGCGGGGTCATGAACGCATCGGCGACGGCGTGGCGGTGGAAAGGCCGGCGGAACGCCCGTCAGGCGGCCAACAGTCCGGCGGTCGAAGGCATCGCGCGTGCGGGCATGGTCGCGCAAGGTGTGCTGTTCGTCCTCGTCGGGCTGCTGGCTCTGCGTATCGCCTTCGGCGACAGCGGTGGCAAACAAGCCGATCAGAGCGGTGCCCTGCGGGAGTTGGCGGCGCAGCCGTTCGGTCAGTTCCTGGTGTGGGGCGTCGGGCTGGGGCTTGCGGGACTCGCGGTGTGGCGGCTTTCCGAGGCTGCGTTCGGTGCGGCGGAGAAGGGCGGGCGCAAGCCGCACAAGCGGCTGCTGGCGGCGGGACGTTGCGTCCTGTACGGGATTCTCGCCTTCTCGGTGCTCTCGTACGCCTCGGGCGCCAAGGGCAGCGGTTCCAGCGACGCGAAGTCCGAGGACATCACTGCCCGTGCCCTCTCGGCGCCGGCGGGACAGGTGCTCGTGGGCGTCGTCGGGCTGGTCGTCGCGGTGGTGGGAGCCTGGAGTGCCGTGCAGGCCCTGCGGCGGAAGTTCCACGACGAGTTGCGGATGTCGCGCATACCGCGCCGGAGCCGCAAGTGGATCGACCTCCTGGGGGTGAGCGGCGGCGTGGCGCGCGGAGCGGTCCTCGTCGCACTGGGGTTCTTCGCGATGGAGGCGGCCTGGTCGTCCGACGCCGATGAAGTCAAGGGCATGGACGGCGCGTTGAGGTCCTTCGCGGACACTCCGGCCGGGCCGTGGCTGCTCGTGGCCGTCGCCGTGGGCGTCGCTCTCTACGGGTTGTTCTCCTTCGTGCTGGCGCGCTGGCGTCGCGTCTAGGTGTTTCCTGCGGGTCATGGGCTCGTCGGTTGAGGTGTGTCGTGAGATCTGCGGTACGCGACTGCGCAGGAAGAGGACGCGTTATCGAGCGCGACGAATCGAGCGCCGTGCATTGCATCACTGGCTTCGCCGGGCCTCTCACGCTCGTTGCCCTGTGAGCGTCCACCGCAATGTCGTGAAGGCCGGGATCAAGTTGAGACCGGCCCGGTCATGCCGTGCATGACCGGGCCGGCCGTCCTCAGCAGCGGAGTGCGTTCACCACGGCCTGTACTGGCCGTTGAACCACTGCCCGTTGCCGTTGTCGGCGTAGTCGTCGGCGTTGAACGAGTAGTTGCCGTGATCGCCGTTGAGGTACCCGCCCCAGCCAGACGGCGCACTGCTGTCACAGATCACGTCGCCGGTGCAGACCGATGTGGTGGGGATGTTGCCGAAGTTCTGGTCCACGCCGGAGGTGGGCGGACCCGCAATTTGCCCGAGCGGCTGGCCGGACAGGCCGTCCGTGCCGGTGCCGGGACCACCCAGACGCTTCGGATCGGCGATGAGCACGGAGTTGACGTTGTCGATCGTCCCGGCGTTCTCCGACGTCCAGGTGTGTACGACGGCCGCGCCCTGCGAGTAGCCGATGACCTTGATGTGTTGGTCCGGGTTTGCCGCACGGTGCTCCCGGACCAGCCGGTTCAGCTCGTCCACGCCCTGCCGGGTGCTCAGTCCGAAGAGCGCTGCCGAGTAGCCGACGGGCTGGTCCACGGCTGCGGCGTTGGCGTCCGTGAAGACCCTTGCCTGCTGGTCGCCGGCACCGCCCACGGCGATCGTCCACGTGTCGTCGCTGCGCACCGGGGGCTCCGCCGGTGGGGGTGCGGGTGCCCCAGGCGGCGGGGGAGCAGGGGCCCCCGGCGGGGGCGGGGCCGGCGGACCACCAGCAGGCGGCGGGCCGGCGGGCCCGGGGGCGGGAGGACCAGCAGGCGCCGGAGCCTGTCCCGGCGGCGGACCCGCAGGCGCCGGTGCCGGAGGACCGGCAGCAGGCGGCGGAGCAGCGGGTCCAGGAGCGGGAGGATCAACAGGCCCCGGCGGCGGTGCCGGTGCGTCATTGGCGGGTCCCGGCGGGGGACCAGCAGGCCCAGGTACCGGAGGACCGTGATCCGCGGGCCCCGGCGGCGGAGCCGGAGCATTATCGGCGGGTTCCGGTGCCGGAGGTCCGGGAGGCGGTGGCGGAGCATCGTTGGCGGGCCCCGGCGGGGGACCGGGAGCCTCAGCGGGGGCCGGGCCGTCATCTCCAGGTTCGGGGGCTGGCGGTCCGGGAGGCGGTGGCGGAGCATCGTTGGCGGGCCCCGGCGGGGGACCGGGAGCCTCAGCGGGGGCCGGGCCGTCATCTCCAGGTCCGGGGGCTGGCGGTCCGGGAGGTGGAGCCGGAGCATCGTTGGCGGGCCCCGGCGGAGGACCGGGAGCCTCAGCGGGGGCCGGACCGTCATCCCCAGGCCCAGGAGCCGGAGGACCCGGCGGCGGACCTCCTGGCCCGGTGTCTGGAGCATTGTTGGCGGGTCCGGGAGGCGGACCTCCTGGCCCGGTGTCTGGAGCATTGTTGGCGGGTCCGGGAGGCGGACCTCCTGGCCCGGTGTCTGGAGCATTGTTGGCGGGTCCGGGAGGCGGACCTCCTGGTCCGGGGTCTGGAGCATTGTTGGCGGGTCCGGGAGGCGGACCTCCTGGTCCGGGGTCTGGAGCATTGTTGGCGGGTCCGGGAGGCGGGCCCCCTGGCCCGGGATCTGGAGCATTGTTGGCGGGTCCGGGAGGCGGACCTCCAGGCCCGGGGTCCGGAGCATCATTCGCAGGACCCGGAGCCGGACCCCCAGGCCCAGAATCCGGACCATCGTCCGCAGGACCCGGCGCACTCACGCTTGAGTTGGGTCCGGACCCTGTGTCGTCTGCGGATGCCGTTCCGGCGGCCACGACACTTGCGACAACGGCACCCGCGACGACGAATCCACTGCGCAGAGCGGTGGATGCCGGCAACTTACGGTTCAACGCCACTCTTGGGCGACGACGATGTCGTCCTGCCATTCGTCTTCCTTTCCTCAGTCGGCGCGCATTCGGCGCCGGTTCATGGGCTTGCTGCGCTTGATGAAGTTGAGGAGCCGTGCATTGGCGTCGCCTACGTGGGCTGGCCTGTCCGTTCCGTTGCCAGGCCGGCCCACCGGAACGACACGCCTCTACGGCGAAGCGGATTCGTGCCGGATGCCGGGGTCCACCGGACCTGCAATCGCGATTCCTCGGACTGACGCGCCGACGCACCCGGCCCGGCCTGACCCGCGATGATCGCGATCTGCCGGGCCAGAGCCACGATCTTGAACTTGTCGACGCTGTTCAGCGTCCTGCCGAAGTCGGTGCACATGTGCAGCACCTTCGGCAACCCCGCTATCAGCAGGGAGAGGGTGGCGGCTCCCACCGTTCCGCCGCCCTTCACCGTGCCCACGATGCTGTCCACGCCGGGCGGCCGGCTGGCGGCGCTGCTCGCGGCAATCTGCGCGATGGAAGTGGCCAGGAGCCTGCCGTACGCGCCGAGTTGAACGAGCTGCTGCGGGCCGAGCTTCGCGGCGATGTTGGCGACATCGCCGATGGCCGCAGCGGCCTTGTGAACCAACTTGGGCGAAAGAGAGGGGTCCTTGCCGGCGATCTGCTCGGCAAGCAGCGTGGTCCACTTCGGTGCCGGGCGAGCCGGCACGAACAGGGCCCATACATGCGCGGTGACTGCCCGTCGGCTCAGCCGCCTCACGCCTGACCTCCCCCGCCTCAGTCAACTGGTGGTCAGCACCCCTGTCTTCACTTTAATGAAGGGGCGTCATTATTGCGAAACACGGCGGGCACGCTACGAACTCCGGCAAGCACGGGTCAAGACAGTGCCCGCAACTGTTACCCCGAGTTAACCCAAGGCAGCGGCCCGTACAGAGAGGAGAGCCGTGACCTGTTCCCTGCTCGTACGGGACGTGGACGGAAGCTTCGGCCTCGCGACCGGATACGGCTGTGAGGATGTGGGGGCCGCTCCGGCGGTGGTCTGACCCGCGATACGACAAGACCCCACCAGCTACCTCGCCGCACTCCGCATCGCAGGCATCTTCATCCGGACCGCGAAGTGCTCCGTAAGAAACGCCCCTTGGGGCGCAGGCTTCCGGACCCGCGCCCTACTGCCAGGCCGCGGTGTCGGGGTCGATGCCGTGGGCCCGCGCGCTGGCGTCGATGATGCGGCGGAACCACGTGGCAAGGCCGGCGCGGTCGCCGTCGTAGTGGGCGGCGTATCCCGGATCGGCCTCAAACGTGCGGCCGAGGCAGACCTGCATCTGCCTGGTGAGAGGAAAGTACGAAGCAAAGACTTCGCGGTGCCGTTCGACGAGTTGATTCGCTTCTGGGCTACCAGGTGTGACGCCGGCGTCCATCGCCTCCCCGAGGGCACGGTCGAGGCCGGCGACGGCGTCGGCGACGGCCTGCCATTCCTCCGGACTGCGAGAGGCCGAGCGTTCGGCGTACTGCTGCCACTGCGTCGTGTCTCCGTAGCGCTCACGCGCTTGGGCGGGCCATTCCGGGTTCCAGTGGGGGCCGAAGATCGCGGCCTGCTGTTCGACGGTCAGCAGCAGGCCGCGCTCGTGGGCATCGATCATCCGGTCCAGTCCGGCGCCGAGCTGCTGGAGGCGGTCGATCCGCTCGGCAACCTGGGTGCGCTGCGTGCGCAATGCGCCGGACACGTCTGCGGGCGAGTCGTCCAGGACGGTACGGATCCTGTCCAGGCCGAGACCGATCTCACGGTAGACGACGATGCGGTGCAGGCGTTCCAGGTCACAGGCGGTGTAGAGCCGGTATCCGGCAGCCGTGCGCAGCGACGGTCGCGCCAGACCGATCTCGTCCCAGTGGTGCAGCGCGCGCACTGTCACGCCCAGGCTCGTCGAGACCTGACCGACGGTCAGGCCGTCGGCGTCAGTGGCGTCAGGCATGCTCCTCATTGTCGCCGCGGCCGACGCCCGGTGGGGTGATCCCGATGGCTTCAAGGTTCCGCGCTTCCTGACCGGCCGGATCCAAGGGCCTCGCCGCAGTGAAGATGATCCGTGCGTTCTCGGGGGTGGTCACCGCGACATCGCGGGTGCCCCAGGGAGTGTCCCGTGGACCGTCGGCCGAGTTCGGGCGCAGCGCACGACAGGCCTCGACCAGGGGATCGACCTGACTGAGCACGCACGAGAAGCTGACGCTCATCTCCGGTGTCCGCTCCGGAACGCTCCTCGCCGGGACGAGGAGTACGTCCTGGAACGCCCACCGGCGCAGATGCACGAGCTCGCCGGGGATGCTGAACAGCTCGATGAACCCGAGCCCGCGAATCCAGAAGTCCACCGACGCCGCCAGATCGCTCGTGGGGATCGTCACGAACGCGGGCATTCCGTAAATGCCGCGGAACGGCTCGGGCGGAACCGCATCCGGGCCGGGGGCGGGCACGGGGCTCATCTCGAACGCGTTGTAGTAGTCGCTCATGCACCCACCCTCCGGCCTCACGCAACGTGAGGGTCAAGCCGTGTCCGTGAATCTCGTCCTGCCCCGACGCGGCGACCGACGTGGTGGCCGGATGACCCCGAGCCCTGCGGCGACAGCGGATCAGGCCGTGGCGGGAGCGAGCGCTGCGACCCGCTCGGGGCTCCGTCACGAGGTGCCGGTGCTGGCCCTGCCGGCCCCGGCGCCCCCCGAACGACCATGACCGGCAAGGCGGTTGACGCGGCAGGCCGACCGGGCGACGGGACGGAGGGGCACGGGGTGCTCAGGCTTCGGCCAGCACTTCCCGGATCACGTGGCGGGCGTTGTGCGCCATCGCGGGGTTCGTGCTCCGGTAGTACGGCAGCGCGATCAGCGCCTGCGACAGCGTCCGCCCCCGGCCACGACGCCAGGACGCGTCGTCCACGCCGAGCGCCGACCGGAAGACCTCTCTCGCACCGGCAGGCAGCAGATTCCACGCCGGGAACAGATCGCAGGCGGGGTCGCCGACCCCCGTGCATCCGAAGTCGATCACGGCGGTCAGCCTGCCGCCGTCGACCAGGAGGTTGCCCGGCATCAGGTCGGAGTGCAGCCACACCGGCGGTCCGGCCCATCCGGGCGCCCGCAGCGCGTCCTCCCATACGGCGGTCACTGCGTCGCAGTCGACGCCCTCCTCCGGAATCTCGCGCAGTTCCTTGATCGCGGCCCGGGTCTCCGCGTCGAGCGAGGCGACCGGCCCGCCTCGGTGCGCCTTCGGCGCGGCCGGCAGGGCGATGCTCCGCATCGCCGCCACGAACGCGGCCAGATCCTCGGCCAGCAGCAACGGCTCGCTCAGCGCCCCCGCTTCGGGATGCTCGCCTGCCAGCCACCGGTACACCGACCACGGCCACGGATACCCCTGGGCGGGCTTTCCGGCTCCGAGCACTTCCGGGATGCGCGTGGGCAGACGGGGCGCGAGGCGCGGCAGCCACTCCTGCTCCATCGACACGTCGCCGGCCCCGCCCTGCACCAGCGGCAGCCGTACGATCATGTCGTCGCCCAGCCTGTACATGGCGTTGACGGTGCCGCCGGAGGGCCACCGCTCGATTGCCGGCCCTGCCCACTGGGGGAACTGTGTGGCGATCAACCGCTGTACAAGGGCTTCGTCGACAGGATGCATACCGGGATGCATCTCCCCAGCGCTCATGCACGTCATCCGAGCACCGGACGGTACGGGCGTCAAACGCTTTCCACCCGACGAGCGTCCAACACGCTTTGCAGTTTCAGCCGGGCAAGTTGTCCGTCGAGCGAGTTGGCCGAGAGTCCCGTCGGGCGGCCGGGCGGCCGCATGGCGCCGTCAACTGACGCTCAGTGCCCGCGAATCGAGCGTCAGGCCGCCCCGCGTGCCCCGGGGCAGGGGCCCGGTCAGGGCTCGCTCGTCGCCACGGGACCGCCGACGGTCCGGCCGCAGCCGTCGGGAAGCGACCCGATGCGCCGAAGCCCGCGGTGCCCCGGCCAGTCCTCCCGGCGCATCGACGCCCGGTTGCGGGTGCCCGCCGCAGCGTTGAGCGTGAAAGCCGTCCCGTCCTCGGTCACGTACCGGGCCGTCCTGCCGTGTCCACCGCCGACGCGCTCGGCCGAACTCCGCCTGATACAGCTGACGTTGGTGATCCGGTACTCCTGCACGCGCTCCCCGTCGACCGACAGGACGGTCCCGTAGCCGTCCATGCGCCACAACCCGACGGGCGGGCCCGCAGCATGCCGTGCCACGGACTTCGCGGTGCCCCGGCCGGAAGCACCCGCCTTGTCGTCCTGGGCCGAGGCCACGCTGAGCGCCGCACTTCCGGTGACGGCCAGCACCACGACCGTCGCTGCGATCGCCTTGGCCGCGCTGCCGAAGGTCTCCCCGCTCTGCATGGACGCGCCTTCCCCGTCGGTGGCCGGTTGCGGTACCGACAGCATCGTCGGCCTCGGTCACCCGCCGACAGCCTGCTGACAGGCCACCCGGGGGTGGGGTCAGCACCACGCCGGCACTGCGGCGGCCTCCACCCGGCCTCGGCGGGCGAACGCTCGGCCCTCCCGCTCACGGGGGACCGGTCCCGTGCCCGTCTGGTATGCACGTACGGTGACGGGACGACGGCAAGCCCACGAACCGCCCTTCGACGCCGTGCTGTGCGACATCGACAACGTCATCCGCTTCTACGACCACGCCGAACTGGCCCGGCTGGAACGTGAGTCGGGGCTGACGCCGGGCATCACCGCGCAGGTCGCCTTCGAGCCTGCCATCGACCACCCGCTCCTCCTCGGCCGGATCGGCAAGCAGGAGTGGGTGGAGTCGATCGCCCGCGGCCTCCGCACCCGTGCACCGGTATCGGAGGACCAGGCACGCGAGTTGGGCACCGCACTCGCCACGGCCCCCTTCCGGGCGGACGCGACGGTCGTCGGGATGCTGCAAAGGGTGCGGGTACGCATGCCGCTGGTTCTGGTGTCGAACGCGTCGCTCGAACTGGAGGAGGAACTGGCCTCGTTGGGCCTGTCGCAGCTCGCGCACCACGTCGTCGACAGCGCTCGCACAGGCGTCGTGAAGCCGGACCGGCGCATCTATGAGATCGCGGCGGAACGGGCGGGTGCCGCCGTCGGCCGTTGCCTCTTCGTGGACGACCGGCGCGAGAACGTCGATGCCGCCGTGGCGATGGGCATGACCGGCGCGCACTACCGCGAACACGCCGACCTTCGTGAGGCGCTGGGTCCGCTCCTGGAGGCTCAGGCCGGGCGGGCGCCCGGCGGAGCGGGCGAACGGCCCGGAAGGCGTGGTGCCTTCCGGGCCGTTCGCCGCCCTGCGGCCGGCGGGGCGGGCGACCGAGCCGCCCGCGCTCCGGACCTGTGAGCGCTGCCTGGTCAGGCCGTGACCTGGTCGGCCTCCTCCGAGTCGGAGAGCGCGCCGCCGTTCGGCGGGGCCTCCAACTCGGCTTCCTCGGCCGCTTCCTGGGCCTCTGTCTCGCGCTGGCCCGGGATCTCGTTCGTACGGCGGGCGACCCGCTCGTTCCGGGCGTCGGTCGACGCGCACAGGTCGATCGCGGCCTGGTTGAAGCGCGCCATGGACGGCGGTTCGGCCGGGCCGAGCAGGTGCACCTTCAGCTCGCTGCGGGCGGCTGCGAGGCTGTCCTTCGCCGGGTTCCGTACCGACTCCAGCAGCGCGGGGATCTCCGCCGCGTCGGGGGAGAGGATGGCGGCGGCCCGTACTGTCGGGAAGCCCGCCCTGAAGTCCTCCTCGCTCAGCCCGCTGGTGTTGGCCACGGCGTAGGGCTTCTCGCTCGTCAGGTAGTCCGAGACGACCGAGGAGACGTCGGAGATGAGCAGGTCGGCCTGGTTGAAGCAGGTGTAGATCGCAGGCCGCGGGCCGG
This sequence comes from Streptomyces ovatisporus, assembly GCF_042653885.1. NCBI lineage: Bacteria > Bacillati > Actinomycetota > Actinomycetes > Kitasatosporales > Streptomycetaceae > Streptomyces > Streptomyces ovatisporus. The sequence continues at coordinate 497,590 of NZ_JBHSFH010000003.1, read as the reverse complement.
TGACGATCTGGTGCTCCCATTCGGGGAACGAGGCCCAGTAGGCGGCCTCCCAGGCGGCGGTCGCCGCGGCGACGCGCCCGGCGCGGCCCTTCTCCGGGGTGGACTGCAGCATCATCTTCTCCACCTCGTCCGCGCCGTTCCGGAAGGCGGTGGTGGTCAGCTCGTCCAACTCCCGCGTGCGCCGCTCCAGTTCGGCCGCGGCCTCGGGGCCGGGCCGGGGGCCGGAGCGCTTGGCGCCGGCCTCGGCGATCATCGCCTGGATACGCGCGTTGGCGGCGCCGGCGCGGGGGTCGACGGAACCGGTCATCGGGTGCGGCTTGTACAGCAGCCGCACTCCCGGGTCCGCCAGCAGGGCGCGCACGATGTTCTCACCGGCGAGGATGACCGAGGTGTTGCCCGGGTCGTTGGTCCAGCCCTCCCAGGTGGGGGCGTACAGGACGGTCGTGTACGCGCCCTGCGGTGCGCCCTTGGACGGCTCGATGGGGGACAGCTGCGGGCGTCCGACCTCGACGACGTCACGGTCGTCCACGCCGATGTCGGCGAGCTGGTAGCGCTCACGGGCGGCGGGACCGGCGACCCACACCTCGTCGTACGCCTTGGCGTACGGGTTGCACGAGGAGAGCTTGTCGCTCTCGCCGTGGTTGATGAAGGCGTGCTTGATCGTCGGGATGCGCAGCACCTGGGAGGTCTTGCCGGAGTTGGCCGGGTGCAGCAGGACCTTGAGCGTCGAGTGCTCCAGGTGCATCAGGTGCGCGACCTTCGGGATGCAGATGATCGGAACGTCCGTCGCCTCGATCTTCTGCACCATGAAGCGCTCGCGGAGCACGATGATCGGGTTGCCGTCGAGCTGGTCGAGAGTGGAGAGCCACATGTTCGCCTGGTAAGCGGACGTCGTGCCGCCGGAGAAGTACATGCCGACGGTGGGCTTGTACTTCGCCAGCCACTTGTCGAGCCATTCCAGGGTCCGCTGCTCGTTGGCGTGCCGCTTCTTCGGCAGCATCCACGTGCCGAGGTAGACGGCGCCCCCGAGGGACAGCGCGATGCTCAGGCCGACGCCGAGAATGCCCCAGAGCTCGGATGCCAGGCCGGCGCTCAGCATCAGTCCGAGCGTCCCCGGGATGGAGAAACGCAGCAGCCGGCGGCTGGGCTGCCGGGCCAGCAGCCGCGGCGGGGCGATGGTCAGGTGCAGGGCGGAGGCGTCGATGTTGCGGGTGAGGATCGGCAGCGTACGGCTGCGGCGTACGAGCTGGGCGACGGCCTGGCACAGGAAGTGCGTGGCGTAGGCGGCCAGCAGCAGAAGCGTGAGGGGGCGCTCGATGTCCGGCGGCACGTCGGGGATGCGTACCAGTCCGATGACGATGAGCATGTCGCGGAGCAGCTGTCGCGTGGTGACGTCGAAGCGGACCTTGCCGAGAAGGGCGAGCAGGCCGGGCTGCTGATGGGTGAGGTACAGATCGAGCGTGAGACCCGCCACAGACGCGACGATGAAGACGGGCACGTTCGGGAGCAGCGCGCCCGCGAGCTGAGCGGCGTAGAACACCGTCAACGCGAGCAGCGCCGTCAACTGGACGGCGCGACGGGAAGAGAGACCGGCAGAGGGCACGGGCTGGGCTCCTGGCAGGAGGTCGAGGGTCGGTGATGGAAACCGGCCGGTGGGGAAGGTGGCGGCCGTGGGTGACCACTGACCGTATGCCGGGCACCGGGCCGGTGACAATCTGCGTCAGGGTGTCCTGCGTCGATACCGGGACATTGCAGCGACAAAGGTCATTATCCCCATCCGTCCACTGGTCGGAACGCATGCGCGGGTCCGGTCAGGGCTGCCGTAGATTGCGGGCGGATGCCTGGCCGCGCACGCAGAGCGCACGCAGGGCGCACGTACGGGCGAGGCGGCGGGTCGGCTCCGGACGCACGCACAGGCGCACGTATTAAGCACAGGCACTGAAGTACGCACAGGCACAGGGAACAGGCGGGCAGCGGAACGTGAGCAGGGCGACAGCGGACGGTGCGAGCGCGGGCAGCAGGGCGCGGGACGAGGTGGCGGACGCCAGGCGCATCGTCGTGAAGGTCGGTTCGTCCTCGCTCACCACAGCGGCCGGCGGCCTCGACGCCGACCGCGTCGACGCCCTCGTGGACGTACTGGCGAAGCACACCGGTACCGGCGGCCGACCGGACGGGGAGCAGAACGAAGCGCTGCAGAAGGAGATCGTCCTGGTCTCCTCGGGTGCGATCGCCGCCGGGCTGGCGCCGCTCGGTCTGCCCCGGCGCCCGCGGGACCTGGCACGTCAGCAGGCCGCGGCCAGCGTCGGCCAGGGCCTGCTGGTCGCCCGCTACACCGCGTCCTTCGCGCGCTACGGCCGCCGGGTCGGCCAGGTCCTGCTGACGTCCGACGACACCAGCCGCCGCGCCCACTACCGCAACGCCTACCGCACGCTGGAGCAGTTGCTGGCCATGGGGGCCGTCCCGGTCGTCAACGAGAACGACACCGTGGCCACCGAAGAGATCCGCTTCGGCGACAACGACCGGCTCGCCGCGCTCGTCGCCCACCTCGTACGGGCCGACCTGCTCGTCCTGCTCTCCGACGTGGACGGCCTCTACGACGGGAACCCCTCCAGCCCGGGCACGTCGCGCATCTCGGAGGTCAGTGGCCCCAAGGACCTCGACGGCGTGGACATCGGCAGCGCCGGCAGGGCCGGGCTCGGCACCGGCGGCATGGTGACGAAGGTCGAAGCGGCCCGTATCGCCGCCGCGGCCGGTGTGCCCGTGGTGCTGACCTCCGCGACGCATGCGGCGGACGCCCTGGCGGGGGCCGCCACCGGCACGTACTTCCACAGGACGGGACGCCGCGCCGCCGGACGGCTGCTGTGGCTCGCGCACGCGTCGACCCCGCGGGGGGCGCTGACGCTCGACGCAGGCGCCGTACGGGCCGTGGTGCAGCGGCGCACCTCGCTGCTGGCGGCGGGCATCGCGGGCGTCGAGGGCGAGTTCTCGGCGGGGGACCCGGTCGAGCTGCGGGACGAACAGGGCGTCGCGGTCGCGCGGGGGCTGGTCAACTTCGACGCGAAGGAGATCCCGCAGCTGCTGGGGCGTTCGACGCCGGAGCTGGCGCGGGAGCTGGGGCCGGCGTACGAGCGGGAGATCGTGCACCGGGACGACCTGGTGCTGCTGGACAACTGAACGCCGGACGGCACGCTGCCGGGAGGGGTGCGCGGGGGCCTCGTCCGCGTCCGGTCCTTCGTGAATGGTTTGTGCAGACGGCGGGGGGCCGGTGCCGAAAAGGTCACCGCCCTGAGCAAAAGACCAGCCTTTCCACGGACACCTTCCGGAAAACGGCCACGCAGTCGGCTTCGGACTGGTCAACTTTGTCCTGGGGGTCGTGCGGCGGGGAGCGACGCCCGAAACCAGCGAAGCAGCAGCGCCCCACCGGACGAGGAGGCCGCCCGTGAGACGACTTGCAAGCGTCGACACCGAACAGCGGGCCGAGCCGCGTCCGGAGACGGGTGCGGAGCAGCGCGAACAGTCCCGGCTCTGGCACATCACCCTGAGCGTCGCGGGCGCCGAGGCCCCGCTGAAGGAAGTACGCCGGGCTCTCGAACAGCTCGCGTACGACCACCCGTTCCTCCTGAACAGCCGGTACGCGAACGACCACGCCGAGATCCGCTACTGGGAAGAGGCGCGCGACCTGCACGATGCCGCCGCCGTGGCCCTGCGGCTGTGGGGCGAGCACCGGGCGTCGGCCAAGCTGCCGCCGTGGGAGATCGTCGGGCTGGAGGTCGTCGGCCGCGAGACGTACCAGCAGCGCATGGCCGAGGGGTACGGGCCGCCGTCCGCCACGTCCATCGGCGTTCACCCTTTCTAGGGCTGCGACCGGGTTTGTCACGCACAGTTCCGAGCTCTGCCGGGACTCGGCCTCCGGCCCCTCCGGCCCCTCCGGCCCCTTCGGCACCGTGGTTCTCGGCCACGTGACGGTCCGGCCGGCTCGCCAGCTGTACGGCGAGGGGATCACGCGTGCTGCGGCCGATCACCGTGCAGCGTCCGATCCGGCCTCACGGGTTCACCACCCCGGCGTCGTGCGCGATCAGCCCGGCCTGGGTGCGGTTCGCGCACCCCAGTTTGTCGAGCATCCGTGAGACGTAGCCCTTGATCGTGGCTTCGGAGAGGTACAGGCGGGCGGCGATCTGCGCGTTGGAGAGGCCCTCGCCCAGGCACGCGAGCACCTCGGCCTCCCGTTCCGTAAGCGACTCGACGAGTGCGGCTGCGCGGTCGCGTGCGGAGTGGCTGTCGGCGGAGGCGGCGACCAGCCGGCGGGCGGCGGCGGCCGACAGCACGGTGTGGCCCTCGGACGCCACCCGTACGAGACCGATCAAGTCCTCCGGAGGTGTGGACTTCACGAGGAAGCCCACCGCCCCCGCGCGCAGTGCCCGCAGCACGTACTGGTCGGCGTCGAACGTCGTCAGTACGACGACGGCCGGCGGATCGGCGATTTCGCCGATCCGCTCGATCGCGGTGAGCCCGTCGACTCCCGGCATCCGCAGGTCCATGAGGACCACGTCGGGCCGGTGGCGCAGCACGGCTTCGACGCCGGCGGCCCCGTCGTGCGCCTCGTCCACCACGTCGATGTCGTCGGCCGAGCCGAGGATCGTGCGCAGGAAGCGGCACACCATCGGTTCGTCGTCGACGACCACCACCCGTACGCCGTCGCTCACTTCACACCGCCGTTTCCGCAGTCGGTACGTACGAGGGCAGCGTCGCCTCGATGCTGAATCCGCCGTCGGGCGCGCGCCCCGCCCGCAGGGTGCCGTGCACGAGTTCTATGCGTCGCCGGAGGCCGGGGATGCCCAGGCCGGAGCCGGTCGCGGCGAGCGGGCTGCCGCCTGCCACAGCAGTCGGTGCGGTGTTCCGTACTGCGACGCGTACTTGGGCCTCGCCGTATGAGACCCGCACGACGACTCGCGCGCCGGGCGCGTGTTTCCGCACGTTCGTCAGGGCCTCCCGGACGAGCCGGTACGCCGTGCGTCCCACCACCGGCGAGGCGAGAGCGGGATCGCCGTCCTCGATCAGCTCGGTCGGGACACCCACGGAGGAGGATTCGGCGACGAGTTCGGCCAGCCCCGCCACCGAGGGCGTCCGGTGCGTCCGGTCGTCCCCCTCCGGTTCTGTACGCAGGATGCCGACGAGGTCGCGCAGTTCCTCCAGGGCCTGACAGCCGGCCGCGCGCAGTTCCTCCGCCGCCTGCCGGGTCGCCTCGTCCTCGGCCGTCATCTGCAGTGCGCCCGCCTGAAGGGCCATGAGGCTCACGCGGTGGGTCACGACGTCGTGCATCTCGCCCGCCAGACGCGCACGTTCCTCGGCGCGTGCGTGCTCGGCGAGGAGATGGCGCTCCCGTTCTGCGCGTTCCGCGCGTTCGGTGAGCGCCTGGACGAGTCGCTTCCGGGCGTCGAAGTACATCGCCAGCAGCGGGCCGACAGCCGTACGGAGCAGGCCGATGGTGATGATCGTGGCCGAGGGCTGCCACGGACGGGCGACGACCAGTGTGAAGAGGACGAGAGCGATGACCGCCCTGCGACGGTTCCGCCGGACGCCGCGGCAGTCGCCCTGGTAGAAGAGCGGACCGTAGGCGGCCAGCGCTGTGGAGAAAGGTGCCCACACCTGCCCGCCGTCGGCGGGAGTGAGCGCACCGGCCGGCCAGATCAGGAGTGACACCGCCAGCGTGAACGCGCCCAGGACGGTCACCACGGCGAGGGGTGCGCGGCGGCGGAACGCCAGCGAGAGGCAGGCTGCTGCCTGCAGGACGAGCATGACCCAGGCGAGAGTGCCGGGACGCTCCGGCCACCATGAGGCGCCGAGCACAGTAGCCACCGTGTCGACGAGTGTGAACAAGACCGCGATCGTCACATCCAGAGCCACTCGGTGACGCCGGTGCCACGGTCTGTCAGTCATGCGCAACACGGTATGCCAGCTGTGCTGCTGCTTCTTGTGCGCGGAGTGGAAAGCACACTTACGTCGGGTGGGGAACCCTACGAAAGTCGCACGACGTCCGGCAGGGCCGCACGTTCGTCGTTGCGGTACGCGACTGCCGGCTCTGCCGCCCGCCGCCCCCGACGGCGTCAACTGTTCGGCATGAGAACGCAACGGGACCACGGAGCACACGAAGCAACGGCAATGGCGGTTCCCGCGTTGGGCCGCTACGAGATCGACCCGGCGGGATCGGTCGTCAGGTTCACCACTCGGCACATCTTCGGACTGGCCTCCGTCCGCGGCACGTTCGCAGTCAAGGGCGGCACTGTCGACGTCACGGAACCTCTCGCGGAGTCCGTGGTCCGCGTCGACGTCGCGACGGGCGGCTTCGACACAGGCAACGGAGTGCGCGACAGCGCCGTGCGGTCCCGGCGCTTCCTCGACGCGCACAGGTACCCGCTCATGACCTTCCATGCGGAGCGCGTGGACGGCGCGACAGTCGTCGGCACACTCACCGCGCGGAAGATCACCCGGCCGGTCGGTCTGTCCGTCGGGCAAATCACGGTGACAGGGCGCGAGTTCACTGTCCGCGCCACCACCCGGATCGACCGTACGGAGTTCGGCGTGACCGGCTCCCGGGGTATGACCGGCCGCTACCTCGACGTGACCGCGGAAGTCCGGTGCGTACGGCCGTGACGCCGGCAGCACCGCGATGACCGGCGGTGGGCGCCCAGGGGGGAGCGCTCACCGCCCACGGGCGACCGGCTCCGCCGTACCGCGGGGGAGCACGACGGAGCGGTCCGCCCCCTGCCGGTGACCGTCCCGCCGTGCCGTCGTCTCGGACGGCGGGACGGCCCGGCAGTACGCCCTGCCCGTGACTAAGCTCGGAACCATGAGCGCAACCCAGGATTCGCCCGTCGTCCGCACCGCCCGCCGAGCGAAGGAGGCAGCGGCAGAGATCGCCCCGCTCCCGCGCACAGTGCGTGACGCGGCGCTGCTCGCGGTAGCGGACGCGCTCACCGCCCGTACCGGCGAGATCGTCGCCGCCAACGCGGCCGACGTCGACAAGGCCCGGGCGTCAGGCAGCCCCGCGTCGATCGTGGACAGGCTGACACTCACCCCGCAGCGCATCGAAGCCATCGCCTCCGACGTACGCGAAGTGGTCGCCCTTCCCGATCCCGTCGGAGAGGTCGTGCGGGGTTCGACGCTGCCCAACGGGCTCGAGCTGCGGCAGGTCCGCGTCCCGCTCGGCGTCGTCGGCATCGTGTACGAGGCGCGGCCCAACGTCACGGTCGACGCCGCCGCGCTGTGCCTCAAGTCCGGCAATGCGGTGCTGCTGAGGGGCTCCTCCTCCGCGTACGCCTCCAACAGCGCCCTCGTGGACGTACTGCGCGATGCGGTGGCCGGCGCAGGGCTCCCCGCCGACGCCGTGCAGCTGGTGCCGGGCGAGAGCCGCGAGAGCGTCAAGGAACTGATGCGCGCCCGCGGACTGGTGGACGTGCTCATTCCGCGCGGTGGCGCCTCCCTCATCCGGTCCGTGGTCGAGGAGTCCACTGTCCCGGTCATCGAGACGGGTGTCGGCAACTGCCATGTGTACGTGGACGAAGCGGCGGACCTGGACACCGCCGTGGAGATCCTCGTGAACTCCAAGGCGCAGCGCCCCAGCGTGTGCAACGCCGCGGAGACGGTGCTGGTGCACGCGGGCATCGCGGACGCGTTCCTCCCGCGCGCCGTCGAAGCGCTGAGGGAGGCGGGGGTGACCGTGCACGGCGACGAGGCGTGGCAGAAGGCCGGTGCGGATGTCGTACCGGCCACCGAGGAGGACTGGGGCACCGAGTACCTCTCCTACGACATCGCTGCCGCAGTCGTACCGTCCCTGGAAGCGGCCGTGCAGCACATCCGGGAGTGGACGTCGGGGCACACCGAGGCGATCGTCACCCGGGACACCGCCGCCGCCCGCCGTTTCACCGCACTCGTCGATTCGACGGCGGTGATGGTCAACGCCTCCACGCGGTTCACCGACGGCGGCCAGTTCGGCTTCGGCGCCGAGATCGGCATCTCCACGCAGAAGCTCCATGCACGCGGCCCGATGGGACTGCCGGAACTCACTTCCACGAAGTACGTGGTCACCGGAGACGGACACATCCGCAGCTGAATGCGGCACGTCCGCGCACATCCGGAGGCACCGGTCCACCGATTTGATGGAATCCGGCTACTCCCTGCCCATATTGACCGCATAGGTCTACGCTGAGCAGCGTGCCGGACGACGTGGGGGGCCAGCCGTTCCCGAACGGCGAGGAGCCCGAGTACCGCCACCACGGGGCCGCGGACGATGAGTTCGCCTCCGTGGTATTCGACGAGGACTTCGTGCGGTCGGCCGCGGTCCATGAGCCCACCGCCGCCGAACGCATATTGGCCGCCGCCCAGTCCCACGCGGAGAGTGAGACTGTACGCGGCTTCGAGGACGGCTACGGATACGCGCCGGGCACCGAGAGCGAGTTCGATCTCGACGCGGACGACCTCGACGAGGAAGCCGACGAAGATCCGGACGACGAAGGCCGGTTCGACAGTTCCGACTACTCGGAGTATGTGGATCTCGCCGACGGCGAGGACTACGGTCCGTACCCCCCGTACGGACAGTACGACTCCTACAGCTCCTACGGTCCGTACAGCACCTTCGGTGACACTGCGCAGTTCGACAACCAGTTCAGGCAGTACAACCAGTTCGAGCAGTACAGCCAGTTCGGCATATACCGCCGCTACGACCCGCGGCTCGAACTGGGCGAGGAGCACGGCTCCGACTACCGCCGTCCGTACGGCAGATCCGGGAAGCACAGCGCCTCCTCGCGCACGTACCGCGGGCACGTCCGGTGGCAGCGGCCCGTCGCATGGGTGCTCGCCGTCGTCATGGGGATCGGGATGGTCGCCCTCGCACTCAGCGCGATCTACCGCGGCACTTCACAGCAGCGCCAGGACCCCGCTCCACCGCCCGCGACGAGCGGTGTCGACTCGTACATGAGCGAGCACGGCGGGCCACGGACCCCGCAGGGCGCGCCGAACGTCTCCGCCCAGCCACGCGGCGGATGAGGGTGAGGCGCGCGGGTCGAACGGGGATGCGGAGCGGGCCGGCCGGACCGGTTCGCGCACTGCACTGGCACCGCGCACCGCAGTCGTAATCGCGTATCCGACGGTCCGTGCGCGCCGGCCTCCCGGCCTGCGGGGTCACAGGGGCGTCACGAGTCGGATGCGGTCCTTACCCACCTGAGGAATCCCCCGAGTTGTCGGCGCACAGAAGCGTTTACCACAGCCCGGGCGGACCTACTCTGTTGTTATGGCCGGGCGAGGCAATCCCCCAGAGGGACCCGACGACGCCTCCGGGGGCGACGACGAGTACCGAGACGAGTACCGCTCAGTCGTCTTCGACGAGTCCTTCATCAAGGCTGCGCAGTTGCAGGAGTTCTCCGCGCGGGAGCGCATGGAGGACGAAGAGCACGCGGCCGTCCGTCAGCGCGCCTCCAACGCCTCCGCCACAGGGGCCGAGGCCGGAGCGGAGGACGAGGGGCCCGGCTACGAGCGGAGCACCATCACCGCGTCCCGCCAGGGCATCGTGCTGGTACTGCTGATCGTCCTGGCGTTCGGCACCGCGATCTACATGGGCATCCGCAACCCCTATCAGGCGCCGGCAGAGCCGCCCGTCGAACCGATGCGTGCCTCTCTGCTGCCGCTCGCCCCCCGTGACGAGGTGCCGGGCGCGACGCCGGCGGACCTGTACGAACACAGCCCCGCCGCCCGGTTCCGTACAGGCGCCGACGGCGTGAACCTCCCTCCCGCACGCCGCACCGCGCATTTCTCCGAGAGCCAGGTGCTGTCCGCGCTGACGGCCGCCAAGGACTACATCGTCGAGAGTTCGCTCAACCCCGCCGTACTCACCGGGAACTCCGACCGGACCGTACGGATACTGCTCGACCCGGCGCAGCAGGCACAGTTCGACCAGAGCATGGACAACCCGCGGAACGACGGGCGGCACTCCGCGACCGGCTGGATGATCCGCTTCGACCCGTCCAAGACGGTGCTGGCCGATCCCCGGGTGCGGGTCCAGGGCACGCTGGCCGTGCAGGAGTCCGGCCCTGACGCGCTGGAGGTCGTCGCGGACCACGTCTTCGTCTATGCGGTACGGGCACCCGACGTCGGTGAGGGCAAGGACGCCGAAGAGCGCTCGTCCCTGTTCACCGTGCGGCGTGAGGTGCGCTTCCAGATCGACCGCGAGGATCTGCGCCGCCAGCAACTGGGCGTACGGCAGGTCGCGATGAGGGCGGGGCCACTGCCCTGCTCTGCCGACATGTCGGCCACGCTGAGGCCTCTCCTGGAGGGTGAGCGGGCCAAGGACGACGGCGGCGCCGGCACCGATCCGTATGCGCGGGGGCGTGACGCGGCCTCGATGTGCGGGGTCCTCGCGACGAGCGCACAGCCGAGTCCGAAGAACCCCGCCGACTGACACGGCGGTCGTTCTCCGGAGGCGCGATTCGAGCCGCTGTCGCTGTCCGGCCGGGGGAAGCCGCTTCTCACGGGCCACACGTCGGGAGCGGCCGGACGGGGACCGGACCGTGTCCGGCGCGATGGTCCCCGGCCCGGCGGTCCGGTCCGTGTCCCGTCTCCGACTGCGTCAGCTGGTGCCGTTGGTGCCGTTGGTGCCGTTGGTGCCGTTGCCGCCGTTCGAGCTGTCGGAACCGCCCCCGGACCCGCTGCCCCTTCCGGTGAAGGTGTCACGCAGCCTGCCGCCCAGGTCGCCTGCGCCTCCGGCGATGTCCCGGACCAGGCCCATGAGCGGGTCCTTGCTGTTCTTGACGGACTCCGTGTAGTGGTTCGCCGACTCCCGGATCGACTCGGTGACCGAGGTCTCCTTGTCGTCCTCGCGGCGCGGGTAGTGGCCGTCCATGATGCGCTGGTAGTCGCGGCTCTCGGCCCACTTCTTCAGCTCCGCCGCACGCACGGTGGTGAAGGGGTGGCTGCGCGGGAGCACGTTCATGATCTTCAGTACCGAGTCGCGCAGATCGCCCCCGGACTCGTACTCCTCGGCCTGCGCGAGGAAGGCGTCGACGTTCATCTCGTGCAGATGGTTGCCGCCCGCCAGTTTCATCAGTCCGCGCATGGACGCCCGCAGGTCCTGTCCTACGAGCAGTCCGGCACGGTCGGCCGACAGCTCGGACTTGCGGAACCACTCGCGCAGCGCCGTCACCACCGCCATGATCGCGACGTTGCCCAGCGGGATCCACGCGACCTTGAGGGCGAGGTTGGTGAGGAAGAGCAGGATCGTGCGGTAGACGGAGTGGCCGGACAGGGCGTGCCCCACCTCGTGGCCGACGACCGCCCGCATCTCCTCCTCGTCCAGCAGCTCGACGAGACCGGTGGTCACGACGATGACAGGCTCGTCGAGTCCGATGCACATCGCGTTGGGATTCGGGTCCTGGCTGACGTACATCGGCGGGACCTTCTCCAGGTCCAGTATGTAACAGGCGTCCCGCAGCATCGCGTTGAGATGTGCGAACTGATCGTCGCTCACGCGCACCGAGTTGGCCAGGTAGAGCAGTCGCAGACTGCGCTCCGTCAGCAGGCCGCTCAGCGCCTTGAAAACGGTGTCGAATCCGCTCAGCTTGCGCAGGGCGACGAGCGCCGAGCGGTCCGAGGGATGCTCGTAGGCCCGGGAGGAGATCCCCGGGAAGCGGCGCCGGTCACGGCCGGGCAGCCGTTCGGTGCCACCTGTGTTGTCGCTCATCGCGTACTTCCCCCTGTCGCTGTTCGCCGTTGACGGCGGTTGGTTGTCAGCCTATGGCGCCCGGTCCCGGAAAGCCCCGGTCGAACGTGTCCGGCACAAAGCCCGGACGTGAGGGAGACGTTCCGGAACCCCGCGAGGGTTGCGTGAAGGACGAGTCGGCGTCAGCGGCCTGAGGGGCCTTGCATACGATGTGCCTGTACACGATGAATCTGCCCGGCCCACACGCGGATAGGTCCTGCCGACGATGTCCCTTTCCAGCACCGCTCACAACGCCCTCAGCATCCTGGCCTCCGAGGGTGGTGGGCACGGCGGCGAGCACGACCCGCTCCTTCCCTACCTCACCGGCGGCGGGGCCCTCATCGCCCTGCTCCTGCTGCTGTGGATCACCACCCGCTTCAACCGGGACCGCTGATCCCGGCCGGTTCCGGGCATCGCTCCAGGTGCGGCCGGACCCGGCGACGACCCGGTGGCAGCGGGAGCCGCGGCGCTCCCGGAGGAACCGTTCCGGGGCGGTTTCCGCGTCGCGCAGGCGGAGCAGCGGACAGCGGCGTCAGCAGATAAGGTCGGCTCGCATGGGAGAGCACATAGTGCCCGGGACCGGCAAACGGCGGCTGGGGGTGATGGGCGGGACCTTCGACCCGATCCACCACGGGCACCTCGTGGCCGCGAGCGAGGTGGCCACGAGGTTCCACCTCGACGAGGTCGTCTTCGTGCCGACCGGGCAGCCGTGGCAGAAAAGCCACCAGCAGGTCTCGCCCGCCGAGGACCGCTACCTGATGACGGTCATCGCCACGGCCTCCAATCCGCAGTTCTCGGTGAGCCGTACCGACATCGACCGGGGCGGCCGCACGTACACCATCGACACCCTGCGTGATCTGCGGGCCGCCAACCCGGACACCGACCTGTTCTTCATCACCGGCGCGGATGCTCTCGCGCAGATCCTCGGATGGCGCGACGCCGACGAACTCTTCTCGCTCTCCCACTTCATCGGAGTCACCCGTCCCGGGCACGCCTTGACAGACCCGGGACTGCCGGACGGCGGAGTCTCCCTCGTCGAGGTCCCGGCGCTCGCCATCTCCTCGACGGACTGCCGCGCACGGGTGCGGCGGGGCGACCCTGTCTGGTATCTGGTCCCGGACGGTGTCGTGCGGTACATCAACAAGCGGGGGCTGTACGGGGAGGAGGCGCCGCAGACATGAACGAGCGCTACGGGTACGACCCGTACGGACAACGGCCGGAACAGCAGCCCCGGTTCCTCGGGTACGACGACTACGGACAGCCTGTCTACGGCTACGACGACCAGGATCCGTACGGCACGCAGGCAGACGCACAGGGCGGGCAGCACTCCTCGCAGGCCGACCGGACCGCGCAGCAGCAGGAATACCAGTACGACCCGTACGGCCGGCAGCCCGGACAGCAGACGCAGGGTTACCCGCAGCAGACGCAGCAGGAGTGGATTCCGCAGCAGCAGAGCCAGCCACCGCACGGGCAGCAGAATCCGCCCCAGGAGTACGACGGCGGTGGATACGACGCAGCCGGACAGTACGACGCGACGGGCCAGTACGCCGCACCCGGAAGCGGCACCCCCGCGCCGTCCGCCGCCCCCGCCGGCAGCGGGAGCGGGCGCGGTCAGAACACCGGTTACCGCACGGAGCAGTTCTCCTTCATCGAGGAGGACACGGACGACTCCGAGGACGTCATCGACTGGCTGAAGTTCAGCGAGAGCCGCACCGAGCGCCGCGAGGAGGCCAAGCGCCGCGGGCGCAACCGCGTGGTCGCGCTCGTCGTCACGCTCGTGGTGGCCGCGTCCGGGGGCCTCGGATACCTCTGGTACGCGGGGAAGCTGCCCGGCCTCGGCGACGAGAAGGGCGGCACTGCCACCTCGGCGGGCCAGCAGCGCGACGTCATCGTGGTCCATCTCCGTTCCCTCGACGGCGGGGGCAGTTCGACGGCGCTCCTCGTGGACAACGCCGACGCCAGGCGCGGCAACACAGTGCTTCTGCCGAACACCCTCGCCGTCTCCGGTGAGAGCGGCACCACGACGACCCTGGGCAAGTCCGTCGAGGACGAGGGCGCGGCGCCGACCCGTGAGTCCCTCGGCACACTGCTGGGGGCCGACATCAAGGGCAGCTGGCGGCTGGACACTCCCTACCTGGAGAACCTCGTCGAACTGGTGGGAGGGATCAAGCTCGATGCGAACGCCACCGTCCCCGGCGAGAAGAAGGGCGACGAGCCGCTGGTCGAGCGCGGGAGGGCCCGGACACTCGACGGGCAGGCCGCCGTGGCCTACGCCACCCACCGCGGCAGGGGCGAGCAGCAGACGCGCCAGTTGCAGCGCTTCGGCGAGGTGATGCACCAGACGCTGCGCAAGCTCTCCAGCGACTCCGAGGCGGCGACCAGGACGGTCGAGACCCTCGGCCAGATCCCCGACCCGTCCCTGCCGGAGCCCGAGCTGGGGGCGTCGCTGGCGAAGCTGGCGAAGCAGGCCAAGGCCGGCTCGTACAGGACCCAGCTGCTGCCCGTGCAGGCAAACGGCACGCTCAGTGACCGTACGAGCGACGGCCTGGTGAAACAGGTGCTCGGCGGCACGGTCAAGAACACCGACCCGGACGCCGCCCCCCGGGTCAAGGTGGTCAACGCCAGCGGCGACCGCGGCAGCGACGACGCGGCGTCCGCGGCGCTGGTCAACGGTGGCTTCACAGTCGTCGACGGCGGCGCCGGAAACGCCGCACAGAAGCGCTCCGTGGTGACGTACGCCGACGGCAAGCAGAAGGACAAGGCCGAAGAGGTCGCGAAGACGCTCGGGCTGCCGGGCAACGCGGTCCGCAAGGGCAAGGAGGCGGCGAACGCCGACGTGACGGTGGTGCTGGGCCGGGACTACAAGGGGTGAGAGCGTCCGTCCCGTCGTGAGACCCTGGTGACTGACACACACGCGTGACCGCCGTGTCCTCTCCGATTTCCGCGATTCCCCTTGTTCCTTGATCTCCCCGATTCGAAAGCCTCGCCTGTGACCGCTACGGACCGTTCCACCGAGCTGATCAACGCCGCTGCCCAGGCAGCCGCCGACAAACTGGCGCACGACATCGTCGCCTACGACGTCAGCGACGTACTCGCCATCACCGACGCCTTCCTGCTGGCATCCGCACCCAACGACCGGCAGGTGAAGGCCATCGTCGACGAGGTCGAGGAACGGCTGCTCAAGGATCTGGGCGCCAAGCCCGTACGCCGCGAGGGTGAGCGGGACGGCCGGTGGGTGCTGCTCGACTTCGTCGACATCGTGGTGCACGTGCAGCACAGCGAGGAACGGGTCTTCTACGCACTCGAGCGGCTGTGGAAGGACTGCCCGCAGCTGGACCTGCCCGAGGACGCGAAGGCCTCGCACGGCAAGGCGCAGAAGCACGCCGAGGGGGAGCAGGACGCGACCTACGAGGCGGCGGAGCGGGGCGGAAGCGACGGCGCCCGATGACGCAGGCGGACCCGCGGAGCCGGCCGGACCCTGTGCGCCGTGACCGGAGGATCGTCCTCTGGCGGCACGGGCAGACGGCCTGGAACCTGGAGAGGCGCTTCCAGGGGTCCACCGACATCGAACTGACCGAGGCGGGCCGTGACCAGGCGCGACGGGCGGCACGGCTGCTGGCCGCGCTGCGACCGGACGCCATCCTCGCCTCCGACCTGCGGCGGACCGCCGAGACGGCTGCCGAGCTGGCCGCCCTCACCGGCCTCGAAGTGACGCACGACGAGGCACTGCGCGAGACGTACGCCGGGCTGTGGCAGGGCCTCACGCACGAGGAGATCGTCGAACGGTACGGCGACGAATACGCCGCCTGGAAGCGCGGTGAGCCCGTCCGGCGCGGAGGCGGCGAACTAGAGACTGAGGTCGCCGAGCGGGCCGCCCCCGTGGTGGAACGCAACCTGGAGAAACTTTCGCCGGGCGGCACACTCGTCGTGGTCAGTCACGGTGGCACCATCCGGACCACCATCGGCCGGCTGCTGGGCCTCGAACCGCGTACATGGGAAGCGCTCGGGGGCCTCTCCAACTGCTGCTGGTCGGTGCTGGGCGAAGGCGCCCGCGGCTGGCGGCTCCTGGAACACAACGCCGGCACGCTGCCCCAGCCGGTGCTCGGCGACGACGACTGAGCCAGGGCCGGGCGGCGGACGAACGCGACGGCGACACGGGCGGGTACCCGTGGGCGGTGGGCGTTCGGCGTGACGGGGAGCCCTCCCAACTCCGCGCTGACCGCCCCGATTTCCCATCCGGGCTGGTCAGTGGTTAGGATTCCTCTCGTTCACGGCAACCCCCCATCGGGGGCGCGAACAACTCGGGGCTATAGCTCAGTTGGTAGAGCGCTTGCATGGCATGCAAGAGGTCAGGAGTTCGATTCTCCTTAGCTCCACGAGTGCGAGGGCGAAGTGTGTCCGCGGAAAGCGCGGACGGCTTCGCTCTCGTCGTTTCTGCTCGGCTTCGCCTCGCGTGGCGGGGGCTTCGCCACCCGCACCCCTTTGCGGGGGCTGCGCCCCGTCGCCCCCGGTGGGCCGGGGCCGTCGTTTTTCTGCGGGGGTTCGGCCCTGGTGCCTCAGGGCACACCCTTGCGGGGCTTCGTCCCTTGCCGCCCCGGTGGGTTGCGGGTCGTCGTTTCGCTGCGGGGTTCGCTTCCGGTGCTCCTTTGTGGGGGCTTCGTGGTCGTGCGGACCGGTGGCCGTCGTTGCTTGTGCGGAATTGACAATCGCCGCAGCCCTTTGTCAGATTCCATGCCTCGTGCCTGGTGAACCCGGGTATCCAGCAGTTGCCTCGGTGCAGCTCCCCGGCCGGGATCACCGACTGGGACTCCAGAGACTTCGGAGAACGTGGCAGAATCGTGACGGCCGGAAGGGGGGAGGCCCGAGGGGAGGGACGTGTGCGATGTCTGCAGGAGTCCTCATCGAGGGCGGTCGGCGGACGATTCGACTGCGCACCCGTTCATCAGCCTGTGCCTCCGCGCGGTCCTCAAGGACCCTGCTCTGCCCGGCTTGTGGTTCATCGAACGTTGCCCAGATGCTCGGCGACAATGGAGGAGTGTCCTACGTGTGCACCGCCTGCGGCCACAGCTGGAGCTGATGCCTGATGGGTGCGCACAGCCGGAAGTGCGACTGGTGTGGCAGCGGAACCCCCATCGTGCGGGACATGGAGCCGGTCAACGCCGCGTTCCAGTACTGGTGTGAGGACTGCGCGCGGGCGCTGATCATAAAGGGCGACCCGATCGAGACGTACCGCGAGTTGGACGGCGAGCCGATCTACGGACGGCTGCTCGACGAGCACTGCACTCTCAAGCGCTTCTACTCCTTCGCGACGGCCTGACGTGCGCTGAACCGTCCCGGTCCGCAACCTCGCGTCTCAGCGGCCCGGTTCGTACGGCGCGGGCTTGCGCAGCGCGCGTACCGCAAGCACGGCGGTCAGGGCGAGGAATCCCAGCCCCGCTGCCGGGTACGCCGCCGAAAGCATCATCTCCCCGGCGTTCTGGTCCAGTTCGGGGCGTACAGGCCCGGTGACGCCGTGCGGTACCAGCCACAGGGCGTACGAGCAGAAGACGAGCGCAGCCGTCCCCGTCAACGTCCGCCAGAGCAGGGCCCGGTGGCGCCGGAGCGTCTCCGTGCCGAGCAGGACGACGAGCGGGATGCACCACACCCAGTGATGCGACCAGGAGACAGGGCTCACCAGCAGTGCGGTGACGGCGCAGGCGACGGCAGCCCATGCCGGCGCGAACGGCAGGCGTCGCTCTCCCGCCGACGCCGCGGCAACAGCCGCGCCCAGCCCGAGCACCACGACGACGCAGGCCACTGCCGCCCACGGCCAGCCCGGGTCGCCGGTGTGCAACAGCCGGGCGAGGACGCCGCGCAGCGACTGGTTGTCCGTGATGTCCGTGTGGCCGACGCGCTCCGACTGGAAGAGAGCGTCGAACCAGAAGCGGCGCGAGTCGTACGGCAGGACGATCGCCCCGAGCAGCACTGTGCCGAGGAATGTTCCTGTGGCGAAGGCTGCTCTTCTCACCGGAGGATTCCACCAACTCGCCGCAGTGCTGCGTTCGTCCGACAGGGAGCGACGCCGCCACTGGATCAGGCCGCACAGCAGGAGGAAAATCACGAACAGTGCCGGTGTGAGCTTGATACCGGCGGCGACGCCGATACCGACCCCAGCCCACCGGTGATCGTTGCGCCGTGACAGGTCCCACAGCACGAGCGTCGCCAGCAGCAGGTTGACCTGGCCATAGCGCAACGTCGTCCACACCGGTTCGCACCACACGGCGAGCGACGCGATCAGCAGTGTGGCCGCAGGGCGCGATGCGCGTGCGGGGCGTCCCAGCAACTTCAGGAACAAGTGGACGAAGGCCACGAGCAGTACGAGGTTCCCCGCCGTCGCCAGCGTGCGCATCGGGGCCACGTCCAGCAGCGTCAGCGGCATGAACAACAGTGCGGCGAAAGGCGGATACGTATTCGGCAGCTGAGCGTAGGTCGCGCGCATCGCATACAGATCGCCGCCCGTGCGCACCGTCCAGCCCTCGGCGCGGTACACCATGAGGTCGATCATGGAGACGCCGGTGAGACGCTGCGCCGTCCAGAACGCGGCGAAGGAACCCAGGCAGAGAAGCGAAGCGACCACTGCCGGACGCCTCAGCAGATACGTCCTGACGAACGCCTGGGACCGGCTCTCTGCGGAATGCTGCAAAGTGCTCACAGCGTGCGGCTCCCGAGTCGTGATCCCTGGACGGCCCGACGACATTACCTGCCGCGCCGCAGACGGACAGGCCCGTGAGTGTGCCGGAATTGGATTTGGCGGAACGTGGCAGAGGCCGTGTAAGGTTGGCGACGCCGCTGCGGGGCCAAACCCTGGCGGACTGATGTACGGGGCTATAGCTCAGTTGGTAGAGCGCTTGCATGGCATGCAAGAGGTCAGGAGTTCGATTCTCCTTAGCTCCACGAGTGCGAGGGCGAAGTGTGTCCGCGGAAAGCGCGGACGGCTTCGCTCTCGTCGTTTCTGCTCGGCTTCGCCTCGCGTGGCGGGGGCTTCGCCACCCGCACCCCCAGCGGGGGCTGCGCCCCCTGTACCCCTTTGCGGGGGCTGCGCCCCCTGCCGCCCCCGGTGGGCCGGGGCCGTCGTTTTTCTGCGGGGGTTCGGCCCTGGTGCCTCAGGGCACACCCTTGCGGGGCTTCGCCCCCTGCCGCCCCCCGGTGGGCCGGGGCCATCGTTTTTCTGTGGGGTTCAGCCGCCCGCACACCCTTTGCGGGGCTGGGCGTCGTGATTTTTCTGCGGGGTTCGGACCCTGTAGCTCAGGGGTGCGGCTTGGTGGGGTGCAGCCTCAGTGCGGCCGTTCCGCAAGGGCCGCGGGTGGTCGGCGTCCGGGGGGATATCCGGGGTGAGGGCCCTCTCCGGCTTGCGGTACCCTGACCGCATGCGTGCCGTACGCCTTCTGCTTAGCCGGCCGCGCTGATCAGTCCCGGTCCGGACCGACACGGTCGGAAGGACCGGAATCGGCGCGGCGTCCCCTCCTGTGCGAGGGGTTTTTTCATTTGTGCTGGCAGGGACGACCCATGGAGCTTTGAGAACGATGACCGAGACGACGACAGCCGCCGAGACCCCGGCCGTTCATCGCTACACGGCGGCACTGGCCGCCGACATCGAGGCACGCTGGCAGGACTTCTGGGAGAAGCAGGGTACGTACGAGGCTCCGAACCCCGGTGACGGGGAACTGGCCGGCGACCCCGAGACGGCGGCGCGGCCCAAGAAGTTCATCATGGACATGTTTCCGTACCCCTCGGGTGCGGGCCTGCACGTGGGGCATCCGCTGGGATACATCGCCACGGACGTCCACGCCCGCTACCACCGGATGACGGGCCACAACGTCCTGCACACCCTCGGCTTCGACGCGTTCGGTCTGCCTGCGGAGCAGTACGCCGTGCAGACGGGCACCCACCCGCGTACCTCCACAGAGGCGAACATCGTCCAGATGAAGGCGCAGCTGCGCCGCCTGGGCCTGGGCCACGACCAGCGCCGGTCCTTCGCGACGATCGACCCGGACTACTACAAGTGGACCCAGTGGATCTTCCTGCAGATCTTCAACTCCTGGTACGACGGCGAGGCGGAGAAGGCACGCCCCATCGAGGAACTGGTCGCCCAGTTCGAGTCCGGTGAACGTGAGACACCGGAGGGCTTCGGGCGCTGGGACGAGCTGAACAGTGTGCAGCGCGCCCAGGTGCTGGGCGAATACCGTCTGGCGTACGCCTCGGACGCCCCCGTCAACTGGTGCCCCGGGCTGGGCACGGTGCTGGCGAACGAGGAGGTCACCGCGGAGGGCCGTTCCGAGCGGGGCAACTACCCCGTCTTCAAGGCCGAACTGCGCCAGTGGAACATGCGCATCACCGCCTACGCGGACCGTCTGCTGTCCGGCCTGGAGGCTCTGGACTGGCCCGAGGCCATCAAGCTGCAGCAGCGCAACTGGATCGGGCGGAGCGAGGGCGCCCGTATCGACTTCCCGCTGGGCGACGGGAAGATCGAGGTGTTCACAACACGTCAGGACACTCTGTTCGGCGCCACCTACATGGTGCTGGCCCCCGAACACCCGCTGGTCGACAGCGTCGTGCCGGTCCAGTGGCCGGAGGGCACGCACGACGTGTGGACAGGCGGGCACGCCGACCCCGCGTCCGCTGTGGCCGCATACCGCGCGCAGGCAGCCGCCAAGTCGGACGTCGAGCGTCAGGCCGAGGCCAAGGACA
This sequence comes from Streptomyces ovatisporus, assembly GCF_042653885.1. Lineage (NCBI taxonomy): Bacteria > Bacillati > Actinomycetota > Actinomycetes > Kitasatosporales > Streptomycetaceae > Streptomyces > Streptomyces ovatisporus. The sequence continues at coordinate 477,117 of NZ_JBHSFH010000003.1, read as the reverse complement.
AGACCGGGGTCTTCACCGGCGCCTACGCGACGAACCCCGTCAGCGGCGAGCGGGTACCGGTCTTCATCGCCGACTACGTGCTGATGGGGTACGGGACCGGCGCCATCATGGCCGTCCCCGCGCACGACCACCGCGACTTCGCCTTCGCGCGCGCCTTCGAGCTCCCCGTGCGCTGCGTGGTGGAGCCTTCGGACGGCCGTGGCACGGACGCCGGCCAGTGGGACGACGCGTTCGTCTCGTACGACGCGAAGATCGTCAACTCCGCCGGGGAAGACGTCACCCTGGACGGTCTGGGTGTGCCCGAGGCCAAGGCCAGGATGACCGAGTGGCTGCAGAGCCGGGGCATCGGGTCCGGCACGGTCAACTACCGGCTGCGCGACTGGCTGTTCAGCCGTCAGCGCTACTGGGGCGAGCCGTTCCCGATCGTGTACGACGAGGAGGGCGTCGCCCACGCGCTGCCCGAGTCGATGCTGCCGCTGCAACTGCCGGAGGTGGACGACTACTCACCGCGCACGTTCGACCCGGACGACTCCGACACGGTGCCCGAGACGCCGCTCTCGCGGAACGAGGAGTGGGTGAACGTCACGCTGGACCTGGGCGACGGCAAGGGCCCGCGGCGTTTCAGGCGTGAGACCAACACCATGCCCAACTGGGCCGGTTCGTGCTGGTACGAGATGCGCTACCTGGACCCGCACAACAGTGAGCGGCTGGTCGACCCTGAGGTGGAGCGCTACTGGATGGGTCCCCGTGAGGGGATGCCGCACGGTGGCGTCGACCTGTACGTGGGCGGTGCCGAACATGCGGTGCTGCATCTGCTGTACGCCCGCTTCTGGTCGATGGTGCTGCACGACCTGGGACACGTCTCGTCCGTCGAGCCGTTCCACAAGCTGTACAACCAGGGCATGATCCAGGCGTACGTCTACAGGGACAGCCGTGGCATCGCCGTACCGGCCGCCGAGGTCGAGGAGCGCGACGGCGCGTACTTCTACCAGGGCGAACGCGTCAGCAGGGTGCTGGGAAAGATGGGCAAATCCCTGAAGAACGCCGTCACACCGGACGAGATCTGCGCGGAGTACGGCGCGGATACGCTGCGGCTGTACGAGATGGCGATGGGCCCGCTGGACGTCTCCCGGCCCTGGGACACCCGCGCAGTCGTGGGCCAGTACAGGCTGCTGCAGCGGCTGTGGCGGAACGTGGTCGACGAGTCGACGGGGGACGTGCGCGTCGTCGCGGGGGAGCCGGACGAGGACACGCTGCGTGCCCTGCACAAGACCGTCGACGGCGTCCGTCAGGATCTGAGCGCCCTGCGCTTCAACACCGCGATCGCCAAGATCACGGAGCTGAACAACCATGTCACCAAGCTGTCCGAGGTCCCGCGCACGGTCGCCGAGAGGCTGCTGCTGCTGATCGCTCCGCTGGCTCCGCACATCGGTGAGGAACTGTGGCGGAAGCTGGGCCACGAGGAGAGCATCGTGTACCAGGACTTCCCGGTGGCCGACCCGGCCTACCTCGTCGACGAGACGGTGACGTGCGTCGTGCAGGTCAAGGGCAAGGTCAAGGCGCGGCTGGAGGTCTCGCCCTCGATCTCGGAGGCGGACCTGGAGGCGCAGGCGCTTGCCGAGCCCGCGATCGTCGGAGCGCTGGGCGGCGCGGGAATCCGGAAGGTGATCGTCCGGGCTCCGAAGCTGGTGAACGTCGTACCCGCGTAGCCGTTCGGCGGCCCCTCGGGGCGGGGGCGACCCCTACGGGAACGCTGCGGGGCCGGTCCGGGTTCTGAGGAACGCCGGGACGGCCCCGGCCGTTTACGCTTGTGAGGGAACGGCCCGTTGCGGACGGACGAAGGAGCGCTCGTGGAATTCGTCATCGGCGTACTGGCGCTGCTCTTCGTGCTGTTCGTGACATTCGGCGTCATCGCCGCAGTGCGCGTCACGCGGGCAGTGCAGCGGGGCGTGGAACGCACCGGCGAGCAGGTCCGCCGGACCGTCGAGGAGACCACGCTGCGCGCGAAGAGCGCGCAGCCCGGGGCGGTGGGGGAGCTGGCCCGTAAGCGTCTTGAGCTGCGCGCCTCCATCGACGGCACACGCCGCGCGTTGGAGGCGGACGTCAGCAGGGACCCTTCGCTCCAGGAAGCCGTCGGCCTGCTGAACAGGCTGCACGACCACGCGCGGCAGCTGGACGGTGAGCTGCGGCTGCTGATGGAGAAGGAACCCGACAAGGCCCGGACTGCCGCGCTGCTGCCCGACGTTCGGGAACGGGTCGCCCAGATCAGGGAGTCTGCGGAGTCGCTGCGTTTCGCTGCGCAGGACCGTGCGCGACAGCACGACGCCGAGGGACTCGGCGCGCTGCGCCGGCAGATCGAGATCGAGTCGGGTGCCCTGCGTCATTGGCAGGAAGCAGAGCGGGCAGGCCACGAGGTCGGCGAGGTCCGTGAGCAGCGGGGAGAGCATCCGCGTCTCGACAAGGGCCGTCCGCAAAGCGCCTCGTGAGACGGCGGTAGCCTCCCTCCATGTCCCGCACCACGTCCCACCACGTGTCCCGCCGGGTGGCGATCGTCACCGACTCCACGGCCTACCTGCCGCCGGCGGCGCTGGACCGTCACAACATCGACGTCGTGCCGCTGACCGTGGTGCTCGGGGGCCAGGCTCTCGAAGAGGGCACCGAGATCTCGGCCCGCTCGCTGGAGGAGGCGCTGCGCGAGCGGCGGGCGGTGACGACCTCCCGTCCGAGCCCCGCGGTCTTCGCCGAGACCTACCGGGCCGCCGCCGAGGCCGGTGCCGAGGGGATCGTCTCGCTGCATCTGTCCGGGGAGATCTCAGGAACGTACGACGCGGCAGTGCTCGCTGCGCGGGACGCCCCGGTACCTGTACGGGTCGTGGACAGCGGTCTGGTCGCCATGGCGCTGGGGTTCTGCGCGCTGGAGGCAGCCGAGACGGCCGCGGCGGGAGGCTCCCTGGAGGAGGCCGTGGCGGCTGCGGAGAAGCGGGCAGAGGGAATGTCCGCCTACTTCTATGTCGACACGCTCGACTACCTGCGGCGGGGCGGGCGGATCGGTGCGGCGGCGAAGCTGCTCGGTTCGGCGCTGGCCGTCAAGCCGCTGCTGGAGCTGGTGGACGGGCGGATCGCGATGCTGGAGAAGGTGCGTACGGCGTCCAAGGCCATCGCCCGCCTGGAGGAACTCGCGGTGGAGCGGGCGGGCGACGCCCGGGTCGACATCGCCGTGCACCACCTCGCTGCGCAGCAGCGGGCGGAGGAGCTCGCCGAGCGGCTGCGCGAACGCGTGCCGGGGCTGGGCGAGCTGCACGTGAGCGAAGTGGGTGCGGTGATCGGAGCACATACGGGACCGGGACTGCTGGGGGCTGTGGTGTCGCTCAGGTGAGTGACGCACTTGTCCACAACTGGCTGGTTATCCCCGGGAATTGACCAAGATCACATAGTTCTCCGCTGGATGCCTACCGTCCATCGGCATGAGCATTCGATCCCGTTCCCGTCGGACCCCTCGTCCTGCCCGTCCGGCCCGTCCGCCTCGCGGGCCGTTGCTGCGCTCCCGGGCTCGTGCCCGGCCTCGGCCCTCCTCGGCACCGTCCCCGTCCACGGGCGCGGCCGCGTCCTCTCGCGCCTTCCGGTCCTCCAGGCCGCCGCGTGTCCGGGGCGGGGCGGCGCCGCCGGGGCGCGCGCGTCCCGTCCGGAGGCGATTCGTCTCCGGCGTCTGCAACTCCCGCGGGCCGGAGGGCATGGAGGAGCCGGGGCGGACGGGCGGGGTCGGGGAGCGCGCTGCGGCACTGCTGGACGAGGCCGCCCGGGCTTCCTCACGGCAGATCTCCGCGGATGCGCCCGCCGCGAGGAAGGCCGCACCGGCCACACGAGGATTCGCGGGGGACGAAGGGTCAGGGGGCGCAGTCCCCGGAGGGGAGTCTCCTCGCCCGCCGCTTCCAGTCCGGCGGCGACCGCAGTCAGGCCGGGGTGAGGCCGGGCACGGACCTGACAGGCATGGGCGTGACGGTGGGCTGGAGGCCGGCGCGACGCGGCCGGGGATCCGTGGGCCCCATCCGGGCAGCCCCGCTGCCGGCCCGGTGCCCGATGCCGAGACGCCGTCGGTCGCGGGGCTCGACCCTCCGGAAGCGGCCTCCCCTTCGGGTGGCTGTCCGGGCGGTGCACCGCCCGAAGGGGCGGCTGCTGCCGGAGTGAAGGTCCTGTCCCGGGCCGCTGCCGTGGCCTCCGCGAGGGACGCCGTACGGCGGGGGAGGGCCCGGCGTACGACGGCGGCGCCGGGCAGGCAGGAGCCGCCCGTGTCCAGGCCGGATGCCGTCGGATTCCCGGCCCGGACGCCGTCGGCGCGTGCTCACGCCCTGGGAAGGGGAGGCACGGAGACGGCGGGACCCGGGACTTCTCCTGCCGCCGCTGGGAGAGGCGGAGCGGAGGAGAGCGGAGCCGCCGGGACCGGGCCGGCCTCTCCCCGCCGTGACGGGCTCGTGCTCGCCCTGCGTGAACGACTGCCGTTGTGGGTTCAGCTGCGGTGCGGGACGGAGCTGCGCACGCTGATCGTCCTGGGGGTCGTGCTGGTCGTGGCTGTCGGGTTCGGCGTGCGGCACTTCCTGGCGGGGCGTCCCGGCGAGGTGCGGGCGCCGGAGGCCCAGAGCGCCCCTGCCTCGTCGGCCGGGGGAGACGAGAACGCGGCGCCGAACGGGCAGGCGAAGGGTGCAGGGGGCCCGGACACGTCCGGCAGGCGGCTCGTGGTGGATGTCGCGGGAAAGGTCCGCAAGCCAGGCATCTACCGGTTGCCGAACGGAGCGCGGGTCGCCGACGCGCTCGAATCGGCAGGCGGAGTGCGGCCCGGTACGGACGTCAGTGGCCTCAACCGGGCCCGGCGCCTCGTCGACGGTGAGCAGATCGTCGCGGGCGGAGCGGGCAAACCGGGCAAGGGTGCCGGTGCCGGGGCCGGTGCGGCGTCGGCAGGAGGTGGCGCGGGTGCTGGGGGTGACGCCGCGTCAGGACAGCCCGTGAGTCTCAACTCCGCGACGGCCGAACAACTGGAGACGCTGCCCGGAGTGGGCCCCGTCCTCGCCCAGCACATTCTCGAATACAGGGAGGAGAACGGCGGATTCACGTCCGTCGACCAGTTGCAGGACGTCAACGGGATCGGCGAACGCCGCTTTGCCGACATCCAGCCGAGGGTCAGTCCGTGAACGGAACGCGGGCAGCCCCGGCCCGGCGGTCGACGGCGCCCGGAGCCCGTACGGGGACGCCCTCGGGCGGGGACTCGCCCTCCCGGGAGGTGCCGGCCGACCTGCGACTGGTCCCGCCCGCTCTCGCCGCCTGGGCGGCGGCCGCCCTGGCGCTGGGCGTTTCCGGAACGGTGGCCTCACTGGGGGTGGCTGCTTGTGCCGGGAGTGCAGGACTGCTGCTCGCCCGGGGGAGAGCAGGACGCACGAGGGGGACGGCACGGAGCACATGTGCGCCCTTCCTCGCGACCACCGCTGCCCTCACGCTGCTGAGCGCTGCCGCCGGCGGCGCTGTCGCCGCCCTGCACGCGGCGGACCTCCGCCGTGGTCCGCTGCCCCGCCTGGCGGACGAGCACGCCCGGGTGACGCTCGAACTGACCGTCACGGGGGATCCTCGCCGCATGCGCCCCCGCGTGCACGGTGCCCAACAGGCCCCGGCCGCACTGCTCTTCGAGGCCGAGGCCACCCGTGTCACTGCGCGGGGCCCGGTGGGGCGCGCGACGCCGTCCGGACGGGCGGATTCCGGGGGAGGGGTCGCAAGAGAGGGAGGAGCCACGGGGGAGGGAGGGCCGCTCACCCGCACCGTCCGGACGCCTGTACTCGTCATCGTCCGGGAGCGGGACGGACAGGGCACGGCGAAGTGGCTGCGGCTGCTCCCGTCGACAGGGCTGCGCCTCGACGCCGCACTCCTCCCTCCCTCCCGCACCGGACACGGTCAGGACATCGCGGCAGTGGTCCGCGCCCACGCCGACGGGCCTCCACCGGTCTTCAGGAAGGCCTCCACCGCACAGCGCACCGCCGGCAGCCTGCGTGCGGGGCTCCGCGAGGCCACCGAGGACCTCGGCGGCGACGCCCGCGGTCTGTTGCCCGGCCTGGTCGTCGGCGACACCTCACGTCTGCCTCCCGGCCTGGAGGCCGCCTTCCGCACCACTGACATGACGCATCTGCTGGCGGTCAGCGGCGCCAACCTGACGATCATGCTGGCCGTGCTCATCGGCCCGCCCGGCACCGCTCATCTCGCCGAGCGGCGCGGCCTCGCCCCGCGGCTGGGCATCTCGTTGCGCGGCACGGCCGCACTCGGGGCGCTGCTCACCCTGGCCTTCGTCGTCGTCTGCCGTCCCGAACCGAGCGTCATACGGGCTGCCGCCTGCGGGCTGATCACACTGCTCGCCCTGGTCACCGGGCGGCGGCGCTCCCTGCTGCCCGCCCTCGCGGCCGCCGTGCTGCTGCTCGTACTGATCGACCCCTGGCTCGCTCTCGACTTCGGCTTCCTGCTGTCCGTACTCGCCACCGGGGCGCTGCTCACTCTCGCGCCCCGCTGGAGCGCGGCTCTGCGGCACAGAGGCTGCAACGGTCGTCTTGCCGAGGCGCTGGCCGCCGCCGGTGCCGCGCAGACCGTCTGCGCCCCGGTGGTTGCCGTGCTCGCCGCGCACGTCAGTCTGGTCGCCGTCCCCTGCAATCTGCTGGCCGAATTCGCGGTCGCCCCGGCAACCGTGCTCGGCTTCGCGGCTCTCGCGGCGGCGCCGTTCGCGATGCCGCTCGCCAAGGTCGCGGCCTGGGGCGCCAGTTGGCCAACGGAAGGCATCGCCGCACTGGCCCGCACCGGCGCGGATCTGCCCGGAGCGGAGATCAGCTGGCCGGGCGACTGGGGCGGCGCCCTGCTGCTCGCGGTGCTGCTGGTGGCGGTGGTGCTTCTCGGTACCCGGTTCGAGCCGGCCCGCCGGCCGTGGCTGTGTGCGGCGTGCGTGCTGGTTCTGCTGATCGCGCTGACCCGTCCGGTGCCTCTGGTCCGGCCGTTCACCGGCTGGCCGCCGTCCGACTGGCGGGCAGTGGCGTGCGACGTAGGGCAAGGGGACGCGCTGGCTCTGGCCGCGGGCCAGGACGGTACGGCCGTGGTCGTCGACGCGGGGCCGGACCCGGATGCGGTGGACGACTGCTTGCGTGCGCTTGACGTTTCAGCTGTCCCGCTGCTCGTCCTCACCCACTTCCACGCCGACCACGTCGCCGGTCTGCCAGGCGTGCTGAAAGGACGGGAAGTGGGAGCCATCCAGACGACGTCGTACGAAGAGCCGCCCGGCCAGGCCGAGTTCGTGCACCGCACCGCCCGGGAGAGCGGTGTGCCCGTCATCGGTGCGACAGCGGGTGAACGCCGGAGGGCGGGGGATCTGACGTGGCGGGCCCTGTGGCCGCTGCCGAGAACGGGACCCACGGGAGCACAGCCCGAGGGCGCCAACGATGCCAGCATCACCCTGCTCTTCCGCGCCCGCGGCATGAGGCTGCTGCTGCCCGGAGACCTCGAACCGGACGCTCAGCGCAGGCTGTTGACGGCCTATCCCCGGTTGCCGCCCGTGGACGTTCTGAAGGTCGCCCACCACGGCTCTGCCTACCAGTATCCGCCGCTGCTCGCTCAGGTCCGTCCGCGCATCGCTCTGATCTCCGCGGGGGCGGACAACCCGTACGGGCATCCGGCGCCGCGAACGCTCACCGCGCTCCGCTCGGCCGGTGCCCTTGTGAGACGTACCGACCGCAACGGTGCGCTGGCTGTCACGGATACGCGGATACGGGGGAGCGCGCCGCAGGGCGACGGCGCACCGGCGGTCGTCGTGCAGCGCGAGGAACGGCGGGAAGAGCCACGCGGGCAACCGCCACCGGCGCCTCCCTTACCCGACGGGTAATCGACGGCGTGCTGCGGCGATGCGCAGCATGTGGGCAACGGATGCGGACGGAAGGGAACCCTAATGCAGAGCAGCACCACGGAGAGTTCGGAAGGAGCTGTGGCGAACGTCGGCCTCACTGCGGCCGGTGGCGGACGGCCGGAGGGGGGCTGGAGCACGGACAGTACCCGTGCCGTCGTCGAGCAGTTCCTGCAACGGCTGGGGGAGGGTGATCCGGAGCGCGTGGCGGCTCTGTTCGCAGAGCGGGTCGACTGGATGATCGCGGAGAATCCGGCGGTGCCCTGGATGCGCCCACGTTCCACGCGAGAGGACGTTGCCGGCCACTTCGCGGAACTCGCCGCGGGCACCCTCCCCGAGGAGGCCGGGAACACGGTGGAGGCCGTGATCGTGGCGGGCGGGGAGGCGGTGGTGACGGGCAGGCTCAGCGGTGCCGTACGGGCCACGGGCAAGCGGTTCGAATCTCCCTTCGCCCTGCGGCTGGTGGTCGAGGACGGCCTGATCACGACCTACCGCGTCTACGAGGACAGCCTGGCCGTGGCAGCCGCCTTCGCAGTCTGACGGGAGGAGGACAGCGGGACGGTCACGCAGAGGATCACCGGACGGCCGCCGCCGAGGCAGCAGCCGTCGTCCGGATCACCGGGCTCGCGCGAATGCGCCGGCCGTCCCGGCTGCCGCATGCTTCCCGGCCGTTCGCACCGTCACGAGCGTGCGATCCCGCCCGGGACGGACGTGACGCCTGGTCTGATACGGAGCAGGTGCAGGTACATGGTGGTGACGTCGTGGACGGCGTCCTCGTACGCGTCCGGATCGGCGGCGACCAGCCCGGCCCAGGTCGTCGACATCGCCCCGACGGCGCGTGCCAGCGAGAGGGGGTCGACGACGGGGTCGGCCTGGCCGGCGTCCGCCAGCCTCCGTACATATCTGGCGTGCCGGTGCAGCGGCCGGCGCTGGAGCTCCGACCACAGGCCGGCCACCTCCTCGTCGTCGAGTGCCCGCTGCTCGAAGAGCCCCAGCAGCGGCAGGTGCCGGGCATAGGCGGCGATGAAGGCGCCGACGGAGGCCCGGGCCACGGCGTAGGGGTCGTCCGGGTCCGTCCCCGGGACCTCCTGTGCGGTGAGGAAGGCGTCGCGCACCTGCCACGCGAGCACTTGGAAGACTTCTGCCTTCGAGGCGAAGTAGACGTAGAAGGCGGCCCGTGAGAGCCCTGCTTGCGCCGTGATGGCGGCGATGGTCGTCGGCCCGTACCCCCGCTGGGCGAAGACGTGCCCCGCGGCCTCCAGGAGGAGCGCACGCGTGTGGGCGTCCCGCCGGTCGTGCTTGGTCCTTGTCGCCCATGGCTGCTGTTGTCGTGGTGCCACGCGGGGAGCATATTGACGTTGACGCCGGTGTCAATAAAGATGACGGCACCGGATCGGGGAAATCCGCTCGCAGCACACCGAACACCGAACGCCGAACACCGAACACAGCCCACCGAATTCAGCACTCGGCACTCGGCGCACCGGGCACCCGACAGGCCACGATGCGCGGGGCACGACGGGTGCAGCGCACGGAGTGCGCGGGGAGACGGAGTGCGCGGGGAGGACGTATGGGATCAGCGGCCGTGCTCGTCGCCAACCGAGGAGAGGCCGCCGTACGCGTGCTGCGCGGCGCGGCAGAGGCGGGGCTGCGTACGGTCGCCGTCCACGCGTCCGACGATGCCGGGTCACTCCATGCTCAACTCGCCCATGAGAGCTACGCGTTGAAGGGCTCCGGACCGACCGCGTACCTGGACGCCGCAGAGCTGCTGGCCGTCGCGGAACGGGCCGGCTGCGGGCTCCTGCACCCGGGCTGGGGCTTTCTCAGCGAACGGGCCGACTTCGCACGCCGCTGCGCCGACCGCGGGATCACCTTCGTCGGGCCCGGCCCCGAGGCGCTCGCTCTGCTCGGTGACAAGGCGCGGGCCCGCGCGCTCGCGCAGAAGTGCGGTGTTCCCGTGCTGCCGGGCACCACCGGCCCGACCACGCTCGAGGAGGCCCGCGCCTTTCTGGGTGCACTGGGCCCCGGCGGCGGGCTGATGGTCAAGGCGCTGGCCGGGGGAGGCGGCCGGGGCATGCGCGAGGTGCGGCCCGAGAGCAGCGGAGCCCCGGTGGGGGACGGTCCGCCGACGCAGGGCGGCGCCCCGCCGCTGCGGGGGCCGGAAGGGCGGGAGCCGCTGGCCGATGCCTGGGAGCGCTGTGCATCCGAGGCCCGGAAAGCCTTCGGCTGCGGCGAGTTGTACGTCGAACGGCTGCTCACCGGTGCCCGTCACATCGAAGTGCAGATCGCGGGCGACTCCACCGGCCACCTGGTGCATCTGTGGGAGCGGGACTGCAGCGTGCAATTGCGGCACCAGAAGCTGATCGAAACGGCTCCGGCCCCTGGGCTCGACCCCGCCGTGCGGGAACGGCTGCTCGACGCGTCGGAACGGATGGCCGGCGAGGTCGGCTACCGGGGCCTGGGCACCTTCGAATTCCTCGTCGACGGTGAGGAGTTCTACTTCCTGGAGGCCAATCCGCGGCTCCAGGTCGAGCACACCGTCACGGAGGAGATCACCGGCGTCGACCTGGTGGCGCTCCAATTCGCCCTCGCCGCAGGGGAGTCGCTCGCCTCGCAGGGCCTGAGCGGCCCGCCGCCGCCACGCGGCCACGCCGTACAGGTGCGGGTGAGCGCCGAGTCCCCCGGCCGTCTGCACCGCTTCGAGCCTCCCTGCGGTCCCGGCGTACGCGTCGACGCGGGGGTGCGGTGCGGCCAGGAGCCCGCCGGTGCCTACGACCCGCTGCTGGCCAAAGTCGTAGTGCACGCCCGGCACTTCACCACCGCGGCGGAACGGGCGTGGCGCGCCCTGGACGAGTTCCAGATCGAGGGCGTACGCACGGGCATACCGCTGCTCCGTACGCTCCTCCGGCAGCCCGAGTTCCTCGAAGGCCGCACCGACACGGGGTTCGCGGAACGGCACGCCGCCCTCCTGCCGCCCCCGGTCGCCGACTCCTGCATCCCGGCCGGCGACCCCGCCGACGGGTATGCCGCCCGCGCGCCTCACGCGGGCACCGTTGTCTCTCTGGACGTGCGGCCCGGGGAAGGGGTGCGGGAGGGGCAGCAGCTCGCCGTTCTCGAAGCGATGAAGATGGAGCACGTCGTACGTGCCCCGGCCGGCGGTGTGGTGCGTGGGGTCGGTGTGGCCGTCGGCGACACCCTCGCCGCGGGGGCCCCGGTCGTGCTCCTGGACCCGGCCGGCGCCGCGGAGCCCGTGCACCTGGAGGAGCGGGCGGCCGACCCCGACGCCGTACGCGCAGACCTCGCCGAAGTCGTCGCCCGCCACCACGCCGGCCTGGACGAGGCACGCCCCGAGGCGGTCGCCGCCCGCCACGAACGCGGGCGCCGTACAGCGCGGGAGAACCTGGCCGACCTGTGCGACGAGGGCAGCTTCACCGAGTACGGGGCGCTGGCCCTGGCCGCGCAGCGCCGCAGCCGCACCCTCGACGACCTGATCGCGAACACTCCCGCCGACGGCCTTGTCGCCGGCACCTGCACCGTCAACGCGGACGTCTTCGGTCCGGAGAACGCCGACTGCGTCGCCCTCAGCTACGACTACACGGTCCTGGCCGGAACGCAGGGCCACATGAACCACCGCAAGACCGACCGTCTGCTGGAGATCGCCGAGCGCCGGCGCGCTCCCGTCGTCCTCTTCGCGGAGGGCGGCGGCGGACGTCCCGGCGACACCGACTCGACAGCCGTCGCCGGACTCGACATCGGCACGTTCCACCAGATGGGGCGGCTCAGCGGCCTCGTGCCTCTGGTGGGCATCGCCTCCGGCTACTGCTTCGCGGGCAACGCGGCGCTGCTGGGCTGCTGCGACGTCGTCATCGCCACCCCCGGGGCGAGCATCGGCATGGGCGGTCCCGCCATGATCGAAGGAGGCGGGCTGGGCCGTCACCACCCCTCCGAGGTCGGTCCGGTCGACGTCCACTCGGCCAACGGCGTCATCGACGTCACCGCGGCGGACGACGCCGACGCGGTCCGCACGGCACGCCGCTATCTGGCTTATTTTCAGGGCCCGACGAGCGACTGGACGGCCCCCGACCAGCGTCTGCTGCGGCACGTCGTACCGGAGAACCGCCGTCGCGCGTACGAGGTGCGCGAGGCGGTCGAAGGGCTGGCCGACACCGGCTCGGTGATGGAGCTGCGCCGGGGCTTCGGTGCCGGGATCGTCACCGCCCTGATCCGGATCGAGGGCCGTCCCATGGGCCTGATCGCCAGCAATCCGTCCCATCTCGGCGGCGCCGTCGACAGCGACGCGGCCGACAAAGCGGCCCGCTTCCTCCAGCTGTGCGACGCCTTCGGACTGCCGGTCGTCTCACTCTGTGACACTCCCGGCTTCATGGTCGGCCCGGAATCCGAACGCACCGCCACCGTCCGGCACTTCGCCCGGCTGTTCGTCACGGGAGCCAATCTGTCGGTACCCGTGTGCGCCCTGGTGCTGCGCAAGGCGTACGGGCTGGGCGCGATGGCGATGTTCGGCGGATCGACGCGTGTTCCGGTCGCCACCGGCGCATGGCCCAGCGGCGAGATCGGCGCGATGGGCCTGGAGGGTGCGGTACGGCTGGGCCACCGACGTGAACTCGAGAAGATCACCGACCCCGCGGAACGTGAACGCGCCTTCCGGGAACGCGTGGACGAGCTCTACGTCAAGGGCAAGGCGCTCAACGCCGCCACGGTCCTGGAGATCGACGACGTCATCGACCCCGCCGACAGCCGCAGCTGGATCACCGCCGCCTTCCGGGGCCACTTCCGGGAGGGCCGGCACGACGGGCCGGTGCGGCGGGACGGCAAGCGGCGCCCGTACGTGGACACCTGGTAACGGCCGTCACCCGCGAGGAACCGCGCAGGACGGCAGCACTGTCGATCCGCTCACTCCCTCTCCAGCCAACCCTCGTACTCGCCGGCGAGCGCGTCCAGCAGCTGCGGGTCGTAACGCCCCTGCGGGGCTTCGAGGACGACGAGCCACTGCGCGTCCTCGGCGTCGTCCTCCCCGGCGAGCTCCTCGCGCACCAGCTGCGGTTCCTCGTGCGGTCCCGCGAAGCGGTTCTTCAGCTCCTCGGCGGCCTCCTCGGCCGATTCCCGGTCGGGCAGCACCAGGATGTGTCGTACGTCAGTCACCCCTGCATTCTGCGGCAGCAGGAAGTGTCAGTCCGCCGTGGGATGCTGTTCGGCGATGGCTGGTACGCGCAAGACGACGACGGACGACCCGCTGGCCCCCGTGACGCTGGCCGTGGGGCAGGAGGAGCTGCTGCTCGACCGTGCGCTGCGGGAGGTGATCACGGCGGCGCGTGCGGCCGACGCCGACACCGACGTGCGCGAGCTCGCGGCGGCGGAGCTCCAGCCGGGCACGCTGGCCGAGTTGACCAGTCCCTCGCTCTTCGCCGAGCGCAAGGTCGTGGCCGTACGGAACGCCCACGACCTGTCGGCGGACACCGTCAAGGACGTGAAGGCGTACATGGGAACTCCTGCCGAGGAGATCACCCTTGTGCTGCTCCATGCGGGAGGCCCCAAGGGCAAGGGCCTGCTGGATGCGGCCCGCAAGGCGGGTGCGCGCGAGGTGGCCTGCGCGAAGCTGACGAAGCCCGCCGACCGTCTCGCTTTCGTACGAGGCGAGTTCCGTCGGCTGGGCCGCTCCGCGACGCCCGAGGCCGCGCAGGCCCTGGTCGATTCCGTCGGCAGCGACCTGCGTGAACTGGCTTCCGCATGCGCCCAGTTGACTGCGGACGTGGAGGGTGTCATCGACGACGCGGTCGTGGCGCGCTACTACACGGGCCGCGCCGAGGCCTCCAGCTTCGCCGTCGCGGACCGTGCGGTGGAGGGCCGGGCGGCGGAGGCGCTGGAGACCCTGCGCTGGGCGCTGCACACGGGTGTCGCACCGGTGCTGCTCACCAGCGCGCTGGCTCAGGGCGTACGGAGCATCGGCAAGCTCGCCTCGGCGCCGCGCGGCATGCGCCCCGGGGACCTCGCGCGTGAACTGGGCATGCCGCCATGGAAGATCGACCGGGTGCGGCAGCAGATGCGCGGCTGGTCGGCGGACGGCGTCTCGACAGCGCTCCGTGCGGTGGCTGCCGCGGACGAAGCGGTCAAGGGCGGCGGCGAGAACCCGGAGTACGCCCTCGAACAGGCCGTGATCACAGTGGCGAAGGCGGCCCGTCCCCGCTGACGGGCACTGCCGACCTCCACCCCGCCGACGGAGGTTTCCTGGCCCCTCCGAGCCCGCCAGGCCCGCCCGGGTGCGCGGGCCCGACCGCGCACCCGGACACGCCCCGCCCAGCCGCTCAGCGAACGCGAAAGGTCCCGCAGTGCTTGGGGAAAGCACTGCGGGACCTTCGTCTGTTCAGGGATCGCGAGGCGATCACCGGCGCCGCACCCGCGTGGCGAACGCAGGCCGCGTGCGGCGCGTATTCACGTGTGAGACATCACGCTGTGAAGCAGCCGGTACGGACGGAGTGAGAGGGCCCGTCGAGTCGCACCGGCCGGGGGCGGTCTCAGCCCTTGAGGGAGGAGACCCGCTGCGCGAGCGCGGACTTCTTGTTCGCCGCGTTGTTCTTGTGCAGCACGCCCTTGCTGACGGCCTTGTCGAGCTTGCGGCTCGCCACGCGCTGGGCCTCGCCGGCCTTCTGCGCGTCGCCGGCGGCAACGGCCTCGTGAGTACGGCGGATCGCCGTCTTGAGCTCGGACTTGACCGCCTTGTTGCGCTGACGCGCCTTCTCGTTGGTCTTGATCCGCTTGATCTGGGACTTGATGTTCGCCACGAAGAAATGCCTTTACGGGTTCGGTGATGAGGCGTTCCATACCACCGTGGACTCCTGCCAGAGCGCACGAGGCACAGTGGGCCAGGCTACCAGCAGGCCCTCCCGCCTCCCAATCCGGCTCCGCCCCCTCGCTCATGGGACGATGGAGGCTGCGAATCGCCAGAGAGCCTCCCCGGAGCGCTTCCCTCCGCCAGACCGACAGACCCGACAGGACACTGCGTGCCCGCCACCCCATCGAACGTGCCGGAGCCGAGCCGCACCGACCCGGCGCTGATCCGAAACTTCTGCATCATCGCGCACATCGACCACGGCAAGTCGACGCTCGCCGACCGGATGCTCCAGCTCACCGGCATCGTCGACGACCGGCTGATGCGTGCCCAGTACCTCGACCGGATGGACATCGAGCGCGAGCGCGGCATCACGATCAAGTCCCAGGCCGTGCGCATGCCCTGGGCGCCGACCGGCGCCCAGGACACCCCGCACATCCTGAACATGATCGACACCCCAGGGCACGTCGACTTCACCTACGAGGTCTCCCGCTCCCTCGCCGCCTGCGAGGGGTGCCTGCTGCTGGTCGACGCGGCGCAGGGCATCGAGGCGCAGACCCTCGCCAACCTCTACCTGGCGATGGAGCACGACCTCACGATCATCCCGGTGCTCAACAAGATCGACCTGCCGGCGGCGCAGCCCGAGAAGTTCGCGGCGGAACTCGCCCACCTCATCGGATGCGACGTGGACGACGTGCTGAAGGTCTCCGCGAAGACCGGCGAGGGCGTCGAGGAGCTGCTGGACGAGGTCGTCAGGCAGGTCCCGCAACCGGTGGGCGACGCCGGCGCACCGCCCCGCGCGATGATCTTCGACTCGGTCTACGACGCCTACCGGGGCGTGGTCACCTACATCAAGGTCGTCGACGGGCAGCTCGGCAAGCGCGAGCGCATCAGGATGATGTCCACGGGCGCCACGCACGAACTGCTGGAGATCGGCACCAACTCGCCGGAGATGACGGTGGCCGACGGCCTCGGCGTCGGCGAGGTCGGCTATCTGATCACGGGTGTGAAGGACGTCCGCCAGTCCAAGGTCGGCGACACGGTGACCCACTTCACCAAGGGCGCCGAGCAGGCACTCCCCGGTTACAAGGACCCGAAGCCGATGGTCTTCTCCGGTCTGTATCCGCTGGACGGCTCCGACTATCCCGAGCTGCGCGACGCCCTGGACAAGCTGCAGCTGAACGACGCGGCGCTGACGTACGAGCCGGAGAACTCCGTGGCGCTCGGCTTCGGCTTCCGCGTCGGCTTCCTCGGGCTGCTGCACCTGGAGGTGATCAGGGAGCGGCTGGAGCGTGAATTCGGGCTCGACCTGATCGCCACGGCTCCGAACGTCGTCTACCGCGTGGAGATGGAGGACGGCACCGAGCACGTCGTCACCAATCCGAGCGAGTTCCCCAGCGGGAAGATCGACAAGGTCCACGAGCCGGTCGTGCGGGCGACGCTCATCGCTCCCAGCGAGTTCGTCGGGGCGATCATGGAGCTGTGCCAGTCGCGGCGCGGGGCGCTGCAGGGCATGGACTACCTGTCCGAGGAGCGGGTCGAGCTGCGTTACACGCTGCCGCTGGCAGAGATCGTCTTCGACTTCTTCGACGCCCTGAAGTCCCGCACCCGCGGCTATGCCTCGCTCGACTACGAGCCCACGGGCGAGCAGAGCGCCGACCTCGTCAAGGTCGACATCCTGCTCCAGGGCGACCAGGTGGACGCCTTCTCCGCGATCGTCCACAAGGAGAAGGCGTACTCCTACGGCTCCCGGATGGCCAACAAGCTGCGTGAACTCATCCCGCGCCAGCAGTTCGAGGTGCCCATCCAGGCCGCGATCGGCGCCCGGGTCATCGCACGTGAGACGGTCCGTGCGATCCGCAAGGACGTCCTCGCGAAGTGCTACGGCGGCGACATCTCCCGTAAGCGGAAGCTGCTGGAGAAGCAGAAGGAAGGCAAGAAGCGGATGAAGGTCGTCGGCCGGGTGGAGGTCCCGCAGGAGGCGTTCATCGCGGCGCTCTCCACGGACAGCGGGGCTGCCGACGGGAGCAAGGCGAAAAAGTAGCCGCCGGGGCCTCACCGCTTCGCACTGCGGCACGGAATCATGGAGGGACGGACCGCACCGGTCCGTCCCTCGTGCTTTCCTGAGGAGCCTGTGACGATCGAGCGGCGATCGGGTCAATGCGAACGGGGACCCCCTTACGTAAGGCGGCACGGCCCTCTAGGCTGGCGTCCGCCCCATAGTTACTCGTGAGTCAACAAGGACTCATCACGCAAGTGACCAAGCAAGAAGTGCTGGCCAGCGGAGGATGTCGTGAGCGACACACAACCCCTGATCGAGAACCGGCCGCCCTCCGTGGCGACGCTCTTCCTGGAACGGGTGGAGGCCACCCCGGACGCAGAGGCGTACCGCTATCCGGTCCCTTCCGCCGCCGGTGAGGGACCCGACGAGTGGCGCAGCTACACCTGGGCGGAGGCCGCGAAGCGCGTATTCGGCATCGCCGCGGGGCTGATGTCGCTGGGCGTCGCTCCCGAGGAGCGCGTCGCCATCGCCTCCGCGACCCGCGTCGACTGGATCCTCTCCGACCTGGGCATCCTGTGCGCGGGCGCGGCGACGACCACCGTCTACCCCAGCACCAACGTCGAGGAGACGGCCTTCATCCTCGCGGACTCCGACAGCCGCGTGCTGATCGCCGAGGACGCCGAGCAGCTGGCGAAGGTGCGCGAGCGCCGCGCCGACCTGCCACACCTCAAGCACGTCGTCCTCATCGAGCCGGGCGACACCACTCCTGACGGCGAACCGGCCGGTGCGGGACCCGGGCACGGCGACCCCGAGGGCTGGGTGCTCAGCCTCGACGAGCTGATCTCCCGCGGCGACGACCACCTCACGAAGCACCCGCAGGCCATCAAGGACACGGTCGGGGCACTCCGCTCCGACCAGCTGGCCACGCTGATCTACACCTCCGGGACCACCGGCAAGCCCAAGGGTGTGCGGCTGCCGCACGACTGCTGGTCGTACATGGCCAAGGCGATCGCGCAGTCCGGTCTGGTGACCGACGAGGACGTGCAGTACCTGTGGCTGCCGCTGGCCCACGTCTTCGGCAAGGTGCTCACCGCCGGACAGATCGAGGTCGGCCACGTGACCGCGGTCGACGGACGCATCGACAAGATCATCGAGAACCTTCCCGTGGTGCAGCCGACGTACATGGCTGCGGTGCCGCGGATATTCGAGAAGGTCTACAACGGTGTCGCGGCCAAGGCGAAGGCCGGCGGCGCCGCCAAGTACAAGATCTTCCAGTGGGCGGCCGGGGTCGCACGCGAATACGCCAAGGTCACCCAGGAGAACTTCCGGCGCACCGGCAACGCCACCGCCCCGGCGGGTCTCAAGGCGAAGCACGCGGTGGCCGACCGGCTCGTCTACGCCAAGCTCCGCGAGGCCTTCGGCGGACGGCTGCGTGCCTGCGTCTCGGGCTCCGCGGCGCTCGCCCCCGACATCGGCTTCTTCTTCTCCGGTGCCGGCATCCACATCCTGGAGGGGTACGGCCTCACCGAGTCCTCCGCCGCGAGCTTCGTCAACCCCGGTGAGGCGTACCGCACCGGCACCGTCGGCAAGCCGCTGCCCGGCACCGAGGTGCGCATCGCCGAGGACGGCGAGATCCTGCTGCGCGGCCCGGGCATCATGCAGGGCTATCACGGGCTGCCCGACAAGACGGCCGAAGTCCTCGAAGAGGACGGCTGGTTCCACACGGGCGACATCGGCGAGCTCTCCGAGGACGGCTACCTCCGGATCACCGACCGCAAGAAGGACCTGATCAAGACGTCGGGCGGCAAGTACATCGCACCCGCCGAGGTGGAGGGCCAGTTCAAGGCGCTCTGCCCGTACGTCTCGAACATCCTGGTGCACGGAGCGGACCGCAACTTCTGCACCGCCCTCATCGCGCTGGACGAGATCAGCCTCACCGCGTGGGCCGAGGAGCAGGAGTCGCTCAAGGGGAAGCCCTACTCGGAGATCATCACCAGCGACGAGGTGCGCGCGATGGTCGACGGTTACGTGGAGGAGCTGAACAGCGGTCTCCAGCGCTGGCAGACCGTCAAGAAGTTCCGTGTCCTCCCTCGCGATCTGGACATCGAGCACGGTGAGCTGACGCCCAGTCTCAAGCTCAAGCGCCCTGTCGTGGAGCGGGAGTTCAAGCACCTGATCGAGGAGATGTACGCCGGTACGCGCGAGGCGTAGCCGGCAGGACCGTCGCTGTGCCGGGTGGCCGGAGGGCCGCCCGGCACAGCCATGTCACGGGTGCCTCGGGGCCGGTTCCGCCGCCTGGACTGGGCGGACCTGGCCTCGGCCGACGACTCCGACGACTGCTTCGTCGTGGGCGAGGCGCGTGGCCGAGCTGGGCATCGGCGCGGCGCACGAAGGTCTTCCCGGGCGTGCTCAGGCCATGTCGTTCCGCAGCTCGTCCAGAGCCTTCGCCAACTCGGCCACGCGGAGGGCGAGTCCGGGTACGTCCGCGATCGGGTGCGCTCCCTCCTCGTCGTGTGCGGACGTGCCGCCCGCGGGCTTGTCCGCCGAGTCGGCGGCGGCCGGTGCGCCGGTGCTCAGATGCTGCTCCACCGCCCCGAGACGCCGTGAGAACTCGCCCAGCCGGTCGCGCTGGCAGCTCAGCAACTGCTGCAACTGCTGGTTCTTGCGGTGCAGTTCGAGGAAGACGGAGACCTTCGCACGCAGCATCCACGGGTCGAAGGGCTTGGTGAGGTAGTCCGCCGCACCGGTGGCGTAGCCGCGGAAGGCGTAACCCGCCTCCGAGGCCGACTCGGCGCCGCTGAGGAAGATGATCGGCACGTCCCGCGTCTGGTCCAGGCGTTTGATGTGCGAGGCCGTCTCGAAGCCGTCCATCCCGGGCATCAGCACGTCGAGCAGCACGACGGCGAACTCCTGGCGGAGCAGCGCCTTCATCGCCTCCTCACCGGACGTCGCCCGGACGAGGGGGACCTCCAGCGTGCCGAGCACGGCTTCGAGAGCGACGAGGTTGTCCTCCCTGTCGTCGACCAGCAGGATTCCCGCCTCGTCGGACGGGCCGGCGTACGCGGAGTGCGCCATGTGGGCTGAGAAGTCCGTGGTCATCGCTGCCTCGTGGGGTGTTGCGGGTCGAGAAGGGAGAGCACAGTGCCCAGCAGCTGTTCGATGACAACGGGTTTGGGCACGTACGCGGACGCTCCGGCGGACATCGACTGCTCGCTGTCGCCGGGCATGGCCTGGGCGGTGAGGGCGACCACCGGCAGGTGCGCGAAGCGGGGGTCGGCGCGGAGGGCGCGGATGGCCTCGTAGCCGTCCATCTCCGGCATCATGATGTCCATCAGGACCAGATCGGGGGCGGGTTCGCGTTCCAGGGCTGCGAGTGCCTCGGCGCCGTTCTCCGCGTAGCGCACGGACATGCCGACCCGGCCCAGCAGATGCGTCAGGGCGAAGACGTTGCGGATGTCGTCGTCGGCTATCAGCACCCGCGTTCCCCGCAGGATCTCTGCCGCATGTCCGTTCTGCCACTCGGTGAGGGCGGAGGCGGCCGGGACGTTCTCCTCGGAGGGGCCGTTGCGAGGCGCCTTCCCGGTGAGCCGGGCCGGGCCGCCGGTGCCCCCGCCGGCGGCTGTGGCTGTGCGTGTGGGTGTGCGTGTGCGTACGGCATCGCCGTCCGCGGCCGGACTCACGCCCGGGGGCCTGTGGCCGTCGCCGCGGGGCGCGGGCAGCTCGGCAGGCAGAGCCGCCTGGGCCGACTGAGCCGCCTGCGCGGGGACGGCGGGGCGGTGCACCGGCACCCACAGCGTGAACGTACTGCCGCTGCCCCGGGTGCTCTCCACCGTGATGCTCCCGCCGAGCAGTCCGGCCAGCTCCCGGCTGATGGCGAGCCCGAGGCCGGTGCCGCCGTACGTACGGTGCGTGGAGCCGTCCCCTTGCTGGAACGCCTCGAAGATGCGCGGGAGTTGCTCCGACGCGATGCCGATCCCGGTATCGGTGACGGTGAAGGTGATCAGCGGCTCGCCGTCGCTCCCCGGCTCGGCGGCAGGTGCGGCGTGCAGGCTGACGCTGCCCTCGGAGGTGAACTTCAGCGCGTTGGAGAGCAGGTTGCGCAGCACCTGCTGCAACCGCCGTTCGTCCGCGTGCAGTTCTTCGGGGGCGTCGTCCGCGGCGGTCACCGAGAAGCCCAGCCCGCGGTCCAGGGCGAGCGGCCTGAAGGTGTCCTCGACGTAGGTGAGCAGTTTGCGCAGCGTGAGACGCCGGGGACGCGCCTCCATCCGGCCTGCCTCGATCTTGGCCAGATCCAGCACGTCGTTGATCAGGAGGAGCAGGTCCGTGCCGGAGCGGTGGATCGTCCGGGCGAAGCGGACCTCCTCGGACGAGAGGCGCCCCGCCTCGTTGTCGGCGAGCAACTGCGAGAGGACGAGCAGTGAGTTGAGCGGAGTGCGCAGCTCGTGCGACATGTTGGCGAGGAACTGCGTCTTGTACTGCGAGGACGCGGCCAGCAGCGCCGCCTTCTCCGACAGTTCCGTGTTGGCCCTGATGGTCTGGAGAGCGACGCCCATCGTGTGGACGAACTGGTCGAAGAACGCCAGGTGGATGTCGCTGAACGCCTGGAACGACGCGAGTTCCAGCACACCCAGCAGCCGGTCCTCGTACAGCACCGGAAGGATCACCACGCACGCCGGACGCGCCTCGCCCAGCCCCGAGCCGACCGGCAGGTAGTCCGGCGGCAGGTCCGTCAGCACCAGCCGCCGCTTCTCCGCCGCGACCTGGGCGATCAGGCTGTGCCCGGTGGCGCCGCCGTGGGGCCGCGCGCCCGGTTCGTACGCCGCGGTGCCGTACCCGGCGACGTAGCGCAGATCCTCGGCGCCCGGGGCGGTCCCCGCCTCGGAGCGCCTGGCGAGGAAGAACGCACCGAACTGCGCCCCCACGAGCGGCGGAAGCTCCCGCATGATCGGCTCGGCGATCTCCCTTATGTCGCGCCGTCCCTGCATCAGGGAGGCGAGCCGGGTCAGGTTGGACTCCAGCCACTCCTTCGCCCGGGTCGTCTCGCGCAGGTCGGTGACCATCCGGTTGACCGCCTCCGCGGCATCCCGCCAACTCCCGGACAGGCCGCGGACGGTGGTGTGCGGTGTGACGGGGCCGCTGTGCTTGCCGCCATGGCCGCGCCCACCCTCGCCGTCCTCGTCGAGAGCCGCCCGGGTCACCTCGCTGGTGAACAGGGCGAGCTGGTCGGTCATGCGGTTCACCGTGCGGCCGAGCCGGCGGAGCTCGCCGCGCAGCGGCCTCCCGTCCGCGTGCAGATCGACGCGCCGGGAGAGGTCGCCGTCGGCCACTGCGTCAAGTACGCGAGTGGCCTCCGCGCGGGAGCCGAGCACCGTGTCGAGAAGGGAGTCGACCGCTTGTACGGTGTCCGTCCACGCGCCCTGGCCGGGACTCGCAGTCATGCGCTCGTCCACCCGGCCACGCCGGACGACGTCGTTGCGTACGCGGACCAGCTCCGAGGAGAGATGTTCCGTGCGGGCCGCGAGTTCGTTCACGGTCTCCGCGATCTCCGTGTGCAGGCCCGGTGGCGCGTCGCCGTCCACATGGACGCGGGCAGTGAAGTCGCCGTCGCGCAGGGTTCGGAGGGCATGCAGGACGTGGCGCAGACCGCTGCCTGCGACCGGGGGACCGTCCAGCGGTCTGTGGACATCGCCACTCATGTTTGCGCCCATCAGTTTCGTCACTCGACGCATATGAATCAGGTCAGTCTGTCACCCTTGCGGTATCCGTGCGGGTTTTAATCGGAGAACTGTCGAGGTGCGGCACTGTGGGGACGATGTCGATGTGGTGGGGGGAAGCCGGAGGGGCGGTACCGGACGACGGGCCGCCTTCCGGCACCGCGACCGGCCTCGTGGCCGAAACGTCCGAACTCGTGCCCGATCCTCACTCGTTCACGGCCGAGGTGGCGCTGCCGGGGGACACCACGTCGCCGTGGGCGGCCCGTACGTTCGTCGGCCGCGCCCTGCGCGCCTGGGGCATGCCGGAGGCCTCGTCGGACGACGCGGTGCTGCTGGCCGACGAGTTGGTGACGAACGCGGTGGTGCACGCCGGTACGGGAGTGCGGCTGGAGTGCCGCCACGAGGGCGAGGCCCTGGTCGTGGAGGTCGAGGACAGGCACCCCACGCGTGCGGTGGAGACCCGGGCGCACGGCGACCCCGAGGCCGGCGCGGGGGACGCGGGCGGCGGCCTCCCCGGTTACGGCCTGCGTCTGGTCGCCGCGCTCGCCGAGGAGTGGGGCGTCAGCTACCGGCGGAACGGCAAGACGGTCTGGTTCCGGCTGCCCTGGGAGCCGGAGGAGGGACCCGGCGAGGACCTCCGTACGGCCCGCCCCGCGGAGCAGCCGGCGGACGGCACCGGCGGGCATCCGGCCGGCGGCCCGGCCACTGTCACGCTGCCCAAACAGGCGGACGGCACCGGCGGTCGCACGGAGGCCGCCCGGGCCGCGTCCCGTGTCCCGGCGCAGCCGGACGAGACCGTGGCGCGGGGCGCCCCCGACGCCCCGCGGCAGGACCTGAACCTGACGGGCAAGCTCGCCCCCAGCTCGCTGCGCGCCGTACCCGGAGCCCCCTGGGGCCCGGACTGGGTCAACCACGGCATCCTCTCCTTCCTGGCCGAGGCGTCCGACCTGCTCGCCGGGCAGACGGACGAGGACCGCGTCGCGTCCTTGGCAGGCCAGTTGCTGGTGCCGCGCTTCGCCGACTGGTGCGCCGTATGGCTCGCCGACGCCGATTCGCCGGCCCCGCCCCGCCTGGCGCGCGTCTGGCACTCCCAGGAGGACCGCATGGACGAACTCCGTGCGGAACTGGAGAAGTCGCCTCCCGCGCTTTCCAGGCGGACCCTCTCCGGGCAGGCCGTCACCCTCCCGTGGCCGGGGCAGGCGTCCGCGTACGGGCCGGGGGGCGCGGCGGTGGGCTGCCGTCTCGCCGTGGGCGGACGTACGGTCGGCAGCCTCGTCATAGGACGTGCGGGCCTGGTGCGCCTCCCCGACGAAGTGATCGGCATCGTCGAGGACTTCGCACGCCGCGTCGCGCTCGCGGTGCTCTCCGCGCGGCGCTACACCCGGCAGGCGACCATCAGCCGGGTGCTCCAGCGGGGGCTGCTGCCGACCGGGGACGTGGCCATCCCCGGTGTGGCCACGTCCGTCGTCTACGAACCTGCGGGTGAAGGTTCGTGGGCCGGCGGTGACTTCTACGACTTCTACGAAGTGGGCGACGGACGCTGGCGGTTCGCGCTGGGCGACGTGTGCGGAAACGGTCCCGAAGCGGCCGTCGTCACCGGTCTGGCGCGGCCGGTACTGCGGCTGCTGGCGCGGGAGGGCTACGGCGTTCCGCAGGTCATGGACCGTCTCAACCGGGAGGTCGGTGAGCAGACCCGCTTCCTGTCACTCGTCTACGGGGAGCTTGCGCCCCGCTCCGCGGCCGACGGCGGCGGCGTCGAATGCACCCTGGTGTGTGCCGGACATCCGCTTCCGCTGGTGCGCACGCTCTCGGGGGAGGTACGGGCCGCGGCGGAGCCCCAACTGCTGCTCGGCGTCGTGGAGGACGTCGGCTACGAGAGCCAGAGCGTGGTTCTGCAACCCGGCGAGACGCTGCTGTGCGTGACCGACGGAGTCACCGAACGGCGTTCCGGCGCCCGGCAGTTCGACGACGGCGACGGACTGGCGGCAGTGCTGGCCGGCTGCGGCGGGCTGCCTGCCGCGGCCACGGCCGAGCGGGTCCGCCGCGCGGTCCACGACTTCGGCGACGGTGCTCCCGTGGACGACCTCGCGATGCTCGTGCTGCAAGCACGCGAGGAAGCCTGACCCGGCCACAGCACTGGGGGCGGGCAGGCCCGCGGAGCTCAGTCGACCAGGTCGCGCACCACGGCGTCGGCCAGCAGCCGCCCCCGCAGAGTCAGTACCGCCCGCCCCTGTCCGTACGGCCCGGACTCGAGCAGACCGTCGGACAGCGCCCGCCGGGCGGCCGACGCCCCGGCCGGAGCGAGCAGGTCCAGCGGGCATCCGGCCTTGAGGCGCAACTCCAGGAGGATCCGCTCCACGCGCCGGTCCTCCGCGCCGAGGAGTTCGCGGCCCGCGCCCGGGGAGCGGCCATGAGCGAGAGCCTGCGCGTACGCCGCCGGGTGCTTGACGTTCCACCAGCGGACCCCGCCGGTGTGGCTGTGCGCGCCCGGTCCGGCGCCCCACCAGTCGGCACCTGTCCAGTACAGCTCGTTGTGGCGGCAGCGGGCGGCGGGGTCGTCCGCGGCCGCCCAGTTGGAGACCTCGTACCAGGTCATGCCTGCCGCTGACAGCGTCTCGTCCGCGATGAGGTAGCGGTCGGCGTGCACGTCGTCGTCCGTCGTGGGGACCTCGCCGCGGCGGATGCGCCGGGCGAGCTGCGTCCCCTCCTCGACGATCAGGGCGTAGGCGGAGACGTGGTCGGGTGCCACGGCCAGAGCGGCGTCCAGGGAGGCACGCCAGTCGTCGTCGGTCTCGCCCGGTGTTCCGTAGATCAGGTCGAGGTTGACGTGCGCGAAGCCGGCGGCCCGTGCCTCCTCCACGCACGCCTGCGGACGTCCGGGGGTGTGGGTGCGGTCCAGGACCCGCAGTACGTGGGAGCGTGCGCTCTGCATGCCGAAGGAGATCCGGTTGAAGCCCGCCTCGCGCAGCTCCGCCAGGTAGCGGGCGTCGACGGACTCCGGGTTCGCCTCGGTCGTCACCTCGGCGCCGGGAGCCAGCCCGAACTCGTCGCGTACGGCGGCGAGCATCCGGGCGAGGTCACCGGCCGGCAGCAGCGTCGGTGTGCCGCCGCCGACGAAGACCGTCTCCACGCGGCGCGGATCGTCGCCGAGGACCTTGCGGGCGAGGCGGATCTCGTCGCTCAGGGTGGCGGCGTAGTTCTCCCGGGAGGCGAGGACACCGCCGGAGCCGCGCAGTTCGCCTGCCGTGTAGGTGTTGAAGTCGCAGTAGCCGCAGCGGGTGGCGCAGTACGGCACGTGCAGATAGAAGCCGAGGGGACGGGCTTCGCGGCCCGCCAGGGCTTCCGGCGGCAGCGAACCGCTCTCGGGCACGGGTTCACCGTCGGGCAGTGCGGAGGGCATGCGTCCCATTGTCCGTGACGGTCGGACGTTCCGTGACGCCGGCCGGCCGCGCCCGCCGGGCCCTCAGGAGAAGCCGACCGTCACATGGTCGATGAGCTGTTCCACCCTGCCCAGCAGCGCGGGCTCCAGATCGCGGTAGGTCCGCACGCTGCCGAGGATCCGCTGCCATGCCGCTCCCGTGTTCTCCGGCCAGCCCAGCGCGCGGCAGACCCCCGTCTTCCAGTCCTGCCCGTGCGGCACCCGCGGCCAGGCGTCGATCCCCACGGACGACGGCTTCACGGCCTCCCAGACGTCGATGTACGGGTGGCCGACCACCAGCACGTCGTCGCCGGTGACCTCCGCCGCGATGCGGGACTCCTTCGAGCCCGGTACGAGATGGTCGACCAGCACCCCGAGCCGGGCGTCGGGCCCCGGCCCGAAGTCCCGTACGACATCGGGAAGACCGTCGATGCCCTCCAGGTACTCGACCACCACGCCCTCGACGCGCAGATCGTCGCCCCAGACCTTCTCCACCAGTTCCGCGTCGTGCCGCCCCTCCACGTAGATACGGCCCGCGCGTGCCACACGCGCCCGCGCGCCGGGCACCGCGAGCGACCCGGAAGCGGTGCGCTGCCGCGTCGCCGCGCCATCCGTGGCACCCGGCCCGGCGCCGCCGGCGGCCGGCTTCCGCGGGCGCACGAGCGTGACCGTCCTGCCCTCCAGCAGGAAGCCGCGCTGCTCCATCGGGAAGACGCGGTGCTTGCCGAACCGGTCCTCGAGGGTGACGGTCGGCCCCTCCGCCGTCTTCTCCGTGCGGATCACCGCACCGCAGTACCCCGTGGTGATCTCCTCCACCACGAGGCCGGGGTCGGCCGGGATCTCCGGCACGGGCTGCCGCTTCTTCCACGGCGGAGTCAGGTCGGAGTCGTAGGAACGGCTGCGCATGACCGCATTCTTCACGACTGCGCGAAGCGCCGCGCCAGGACGTCCCGTTGAGCGCGTACGAACGCCGCGTCCACGACGGCACCGTGCCCCGGTACGTACAGCGCGTCCTCTCCGCCCAGCGAGAGCAGCCGGTCCACCGCGGCCGGCCACAGGGCGGGCACGGCGTCGGGACCGGCCTGCGGTTCACCGGACTCCTCGACCAGGTCTCCGCAGAAGACGACTTCCGGGCCGGGACGCCTCTGCCCACAACCCTGCCCGGCGGCCTCGCGCCGCCCCCGCACGAGCACTGCCAGGTCGCGCGAGCTGTGCGCCGGGCCCAGGTTCACCAGCACGACCTCGTAGGGGCCCACGGTCAGCGTCAGCTCGTCCGTGACCGCCTGCCCGGGGAGGACGAGCGCGTCCGCCGCCTCGGCGGCGGCCTCCGGCGGCATGCCCTCCGCGACGGCGTCGCGCCGCAACTCCTCGGCCGTGTCCGCCGGACACGCTTCCATCCCCGCGGGCCCGTACACGCGCGCGCCCGCGAAGGACGCCGCACCCAGCACATGGTCGAAGTGCGGGTGCGTGAGCACCACCTGCGTCGCGGGCGTCCCGAAGCGGTCGAGGAGCTGTTCACGGAGCAGTGCGCCCTCCGCCGGGCCCGACCCGGCGTCGACCACGAGAACCCCCGCCGGCCCCGCCACGGCGCCCACGGTCGCGTCCCAGACGGGCATCCGCCGCCGCACGACGCCCGGAAGAAGCTCCTCCCAGACCTCGTCGCCCCCGCGGGCCGCCGTACGTCCCGCTGTCGTCGGCGGACCTGCGTCTTCCCGTCCGCCCTCCCCTCGACCGGCCATGCGGTGACGTTAGCGGGGCTCTGCCCGAACCGTGCGCGCGGTACCGTCAATCGGGCGGCTCTTGCCCCGGCCAGGGCTACCGGCCGTACACTGGCCCAGGGGATTTGGCACTCCGTCGGGGAGAGTGCCAGGAACGCAGGAGACGCCGGCGGCCGGGAGGCGCCTGCGCCCCCAGTGCAAGCGCGGCGAGGCTGGACGGGAGGTGTGCGCGTTGCTCAGTGAACGCAGGCTCGAAGTTCTGCGCGCGATCGTCCAGGACTATGTCGGCACGGAGGAACCGGTGGGTTCCAAGGCGCTGACCGAGCGGCACAACCTCCAGGTCTCCCCGGCGACTGTGCGCAACGACATGGCTGTCCTTGAGGACGAGGGCTACATCGCCCAGCCGCACACCAGCGCGGGCCGCATCCCGACGGACAAGGGCTACCGCCTCTTCGTGGACAAGCTGGCGGGCGTGAAGCCGCTGTCCTCCCCGGAACGGAAGGCCATCCAGAACTTCCTCGAGGGCGCCGTCGACCTCGACGACGTGGTGGGGCGCACGGTGCGTCTGCTGGCGCAGCTGACCAGGCAGGTCGCCGTCGTGCAGTACCCGTCGCTGACCCGCTCGACGGTCCGGCACGTGGAGCTGCTCTCGCTCGCTCCCGCACGGCTCATGCTGGTGCTGATCACCGACACCGGCCGGGTCGAGCAGCGTCTGATCGACTCTCCCGCCCCGATGAGCGAGGCGTCGCTCGCCGATCTTCGCGCACGGCTGAACAGCCGGGTCGTGGGTCAGCGCTTCACGGACGTACCCTCCCTGGTGCAGGACCTGCCCGACTCGTTCGACGGTGACGACCGCGGCACGGTCTCGACGGTGCTCGCCACCCTCCTGGAGACACTGGTCGAGGAGACCGAGGAGCGGCTGATCATCGGTGGCACCTCCAATCTCACCCGGTTCGGGCACGACTTCCCCCTGACGATCCGGCCGGTGCTGGAGGCTCTGGAGGAGCAGGTCGTGCTGCTGAAGCTGCTCGGGGAGGCGAAAGACCCCGGAATGACCGTAAGAATCGGGCATGAGAATGCCCATGAAGGGCTGAGTTCCACGTCGGTCGTATCGGTCGGCTACGGTTCGGGCGACGAAGCAGTCGCCAAACTCGGCGTGGTCGGACCGACCCGCATGGACTACCCCGGAACGATGGGAGCTGTACGCGCAGTGGCACGGTACGTCGGACAGATCCTCGCGGAGTCGTAAGTGGCGGCGGACTACTACGCGGTCCTCGGCGTGCAGCGCGACGCCTCGCAGGACGAGATCAAGAAGGCCTTCCGCAGGCTGGCGCGCGAGCTGCACCCGGACGTCAACCCGGACCCGAAGACGCAGGAGCGGTTCAAGGAGATCAACACCGCTTACGAGATCCTCTCGGACCCGCAGAAGAAGCAGGTCTACGACCTCGGCGGCGACCCGACGGGCGGCGCCGGCGGCGGGGGCGGCGGCTTCGGCGGAGCGGGCTTCGGCAACTTCTCCGACATCATGGACGCCTTCTTCGGAACGGCCTCCCAGCGCGGCCCGAGGTCCCGTACGCGCCGTGGCCAGGACGCCATGATCCGGCTGGACATCGACCTGGAGGAGTCGGCCTTCGGCACGACGAAGGAGATCCAGGTCGACACCGCGGTCGTCTGCAACACCTGCAGCGGCGAGGGTGCGGCGCCCGGTACGTCGGCGCAGACCTGCGACATGTGCCGCGGCCGGGGCGAGGTCTCCCAGGTGACCCGGTCCTTCCTGGGCCAGGTCATGACGTCGCGCCCGTGCCCGCAGTGCCAGGGCTTCGGTACGGTCGTGCCGACCCCCTGCCCGGAGTGCGCCGGTGACGGGCGTGTCCGCTCGCGCCGCAGCCTGACGGTGAAGATCCCCGCCGGCGTCGACAACGGCACCCGCATCCAGCTGGCGGGCGAGGGCGAGGTCGGTCCGGGCGGCGGCCCGGCGGGCGACCTGTACGTCGAGATCCACGAGAAGTCGCATGCGACGTTCCAGCGGCGCGGTGACGACCTGCACTGCACGGTGACCATCCCCATGACGGCCGCCGCGCTCGGCACGAAGGTGCCGCTGGAGACGCTGGACGGCATGGAAGAGGTCGACATCCGCCCGGGTACGCAGTCCGGGCAGTCGATTCCGCTGCACGAGCGCGGCATCACGCACCTGCGGGGCGGCGGCCGCGGCCAGCTGATCGTGCACGTCGAGGTGACCACTCCGTCCAACCTGGAGCCGGAGCAGGAGGAGCTGCTGCGGCGGCTGGCCAAGCTGCGGGGCGAGGAGCGGCCGACCGGGCAGTTCCAGCCCGGCCAGCAAGGGCTGTTCTCCCGGCTGAAGGACGCGTTCAACGGCCGCTGACCGGCGGCGGGTTGAAGGTTCCGCGCGGATTCGGGCCGATCCCGCCGTCCCGCCCCGGGCGGTCCGCCCGGAGGGGGACGGCCGTCCTGCCGGGGCGGCCCGCTCCGGGGCGGGACGGTACCGGCAGGAGGCGTATGTGCCGCGTGGCAGGATGAGCGCATGTCCTTCCCGTTGACCTTGCTCTCAGAGTTCACGGAGCATCCGATAGTGCAGGCGCCCATGGCGGGCGGCGTGTCCTGTCCGGAGCTTGCCGGCAAGGTCAGCGAATCGGGCGGGCTGGGCTTCCTCGCCGCCGGCTACAAGACGCCGGAGGCCATGTACGAGGACGTCAAGCAGCTGCGGGGACTCACTCAGCGGCCCTTCGGCGTCAACCTGTTCATGCCGCAGCCCGATCACAGCGACTCGGGTTCGCTGGAGCGTTACCGCGCCCAGCTCGCGGGCGAGGCGATGTGGTACGAGACGGAGCTCGGCGACACCGATCACGCCACCGACGACGCCTACGAGGCGAAGCTCGCGATCCTCTTCGACGACCCCGTCCCCGTCGTCTCCTTCACCTTCGGCTGCCCCACGCGGGGCGTGCTCGAGCGTTTCCACAAGCGCGGGACGTTCACCGTGGTCACCGTCACCTCCGTCGAGGAGGCGCAGGTCGCGGAGTGGTCGGGGGCGGACGCCGTGTGCGTGCAGGGCGCGGAGGCGGGCGGCCACCGGGGCACGCACCGCGACGACCCGCAGGAGGACGGCACCGGCAGCGCTCTCGGGCTGCTCTCGCTCGTGACGCACGTCAAGGAGGCCGTACGACTGCCCGTGATCGCGGCGGGCGGCGTGATGCGGGGCAAGCAGATCGCGGCCGTGCTCGCCGCGGGGGCGAGCGCGGCACAGCTCGGCACGGCCTTCCTGGTGTGCCCCGAGTCGGGCGCCGACCCGGTGCACAAGCAGGCGATGACCAACTCCCTCTTCAACCGCACGGAGATGACCCGCGCGTTCACCGGCCGGCCCGCCCGCGCCCTGGTCAACCGCTTCCTGCGGGAGCACGGCCGGTACGCCCCCGCCGCCTACCCCCAGGTGCACCATCTGACGGCCGGGGTGCGGAAGGCGGCGGCCAAGGCGAAGGACCCGCAGGGAATGGCGCTGTGGGCGGGGCAGGGCCACCGGCTCGCGCGGGACCTTCCGGCAGCGCAGCTGATGGACGTCCTGGTGACGGAACTGGCCGTGGCCCGCGAGGCGTTGCTGAAACGCGGCAGCCCGGGCGGCGCGGCATGACGGCCCCGGTCTTCCTGGCCGACGGCGAGCGACTCGCGGGCCCCGCACGGTCGGGCAGCGGCACCGTCGTGCTGGACGGCCCGGAGGGACGGCACGCGGTGTCGGTGAAGCGGCTCCGTCCGGGCGAGGAGATCGTCCTGACGGACGGTGCGGGGACGGGCGTCGCGGGCACCGTCGAGACCGTTTCGGGCAAGGACCGCCTGGAGGTGGCCGTCACGTCCGTACGCACGGAGGAGGAACCCCGGCCGAGGGTCACCGTCGTGCAGGCGCTGCCGAAGGGCGACCGTGGCGAACTGGCGGTGGAGATGCTGACCGAGACCGGAGCGGACCGGATCGTGCCGTGGGCCGCGTCGCGCTGCGTGACGCAGTGGAAGGGCGAACGCGGTGTGAAGTCGCTCGGCAAGTGGCGTTCCACAGCACGGGAGGCGGGCAAGCAGGCACGCCGGCTGCGCTTCCCCGAGGTCGCGGACCTCGCCACGACCGCGCAGGTCGCGGAGTTGCTGCGGGACGCGGATCTGGGCATCGTGCTGCACGAGGAGGGCGGCGACCCCCTTGCCGCGGCCGAACTGCCTGCCGGCGGCGGCATCGTGCTGGTCGTCGGTCCCGAAGGGGGCGTCTCACCACAGGAGTTGACGTCCTTCGCCGAGGCGGGCGGGCAGCCCTTCCGGCTGGGACCGACGGTGCTGCGGACGTCCACCGCGGGGACGGCGGCGACCGCGCTGCTGCTGGGTCGTACGGGGCGCTGGTCATGAGGCATGCGTCCCTGGTCGTCCTGCCGCCCGCGTGCCGGGTGCGGCAGGGCTCACCCCCGGCGTCCTCGGCAGCCGCACGCCCGCCGGCGCCGGAACGGTGCGCACGGGTGCGTGTCCGGCCCGCACAGGTAGCATCCCCTGCATGGCTGGAGAACCCCAGGCGGACTGCCTGTTCTGCAAGATCGTGGCGGGTGACGTCCCGGCGACCGTCGTGCGCGAGTCGCAGACGATCGTCGCGTTCCGTGACATCAACCCTCAGGCGCCCACCCACATCCTCGTGATCCCCAAGGCGCACTACGTGGACGCCGCCTCCCTCGCCGCGGCCGAGCCGCACCTCGCCGCCGACGTGCTGGCCGAAGCGGGCGCGGTCGCCGAGGAGGAGAACATCGTCCCGTCGGAGACGGGCCCGGGCTCCGGCTACCGCATCGTGTTCAACACGGGCGCCGGCGCGGGTCAGACGGTCTTCCACGCGCACGCCCACGTGCTCGGCGGACGCGGCCTGAACTGGCCGCCCGGCTGAGCCCCGGGCACCTCCCATGTCCCTGCGTGAACTGGTCGTGCTGGGCACCGCCAGCCAGGTGCCCACCCGGCACCGCAACCACAACGGCTACGTGCTGCTGTGGGACGGCCACGGCATCCTCTTCGACCCCGGGGAAGGCACCCAGCGCCAGATGCTCCGCGCGGGTGTGGCCGCCCACGACCTGACGCGCATCTGTGTGACGCACTTCCACGGCGACCACTCTCTCGGTCTCGCCGGAGTCATCCAGCGCATCAACCTCGACCGGGTGCCCCATCCCGTCGTCGCGCACTATCCGGCGAGCGGACAGCGCTTCTTCGACCGCCTGCGCCATGCGACCGCGTACCGGGAGACGGTGCGGCTGGACGAGCAACCCGTCGGCGCGGCAGGGGAGTCGACGGCGGTGTGCGCGGACGTGACGGATGGCGCCGGCGGACGCGGGGACGTTCCGCCCTTCACCCTCACCGCGCACCGGCTCTCCCATCCCGTGGAGTCCTACGGCTACCGGCTCGTCGAACCCGACTCCCGCCGCATGCTGCCCGAGGAGCTCGCCGCACGGGGCATCCGCGGCCCCGACGTCGCCCGCCTCCAGCGCGAAGGCGAACTGCGGGGCGTACGGCTGGAGGACGTCAGCGCGCCGCGGCCCGGCCAGCGCTTCGCCTTCGTCATGGACACCCGGATGTGCGACGGGGTGCACGTCCTCGCCCGGGACTGCGATCTGCTCGTCATCGAGGCCACGTTCCTCGACGAGGACGTGTCCCTGGCCGAGGAGTACGGCCACCTCACGGCCGGACAGGCCGGCAGGGCGGCGGCGGAGGCCGGGGTGCGGCATCTTGTCCTCACGCACTTCTCCCAGCGCTACTCCGACACCTCCCTCTTCGCGCGGCAGGCCCGGCAGGCGGGCTTCGAGGGGGAGTTGACCGTGGCCGAGGACCTCGTGCGGGTGCCCGTCCCGAAGAGGCGGCCCTGACCGTACGGGCGTTCACCGGCCGGCCTCCGGCGGCGCACGGCAGACGTCACGTACATCCCGGGCGTCACGTCAAGTTCCTTGCTGAGCTCTGACAACAACTCCGCAACCGCGGCCCGGCATCCGTACTTTCGAAGGGCCGTGGGGGCAACCGTATCCGTTCGACTTCAGAACTGGAGCAGCCATGTCCCGTAAGCGGAAGCTGAGTCGGAAGCACAAGGTGGTCGCGGGCGTGAGCGCCGTCGCGATGGTGGCGGGGATCGCCGCGGTGACGGTGAGCACGAGCCAGGCCGCCGAGGCGTGCGCCGGACTCGACCAGGCCCTGCAGAACAACCAGAACTTCATCGCCGCTCAGCAGGCCAACCCCGACGCGCAGTCGGAGGCCCGCATCGCCAACCGGCAGGCCGTGATCGACCTGATCCAGCAACGCAGGCAGGCCGCCGGCTGCCAGTGAACCTGAGCGAGGCGGCGAGACGCCGGCCGTCGTGATCGCGGGGGGTGACCCGTGAACTCGGGGGGCCAGGGGATGCCCGTCGAGCGGAACGGCCGGTACCGGGCAATCGGTACCGGCCGTTCTTCACCTGCGTGCGGCATCGCCCGCGCCCTCGAGCCGTGCAGCCCGTGCTGCTGGGGGTGCTCCTCAGACCGGTTCGCCGGCCTCCATGAGTTCCATGAAGCGGCGCATGCCGATGTTGCCGCCGGAGACGACCACGCCGACGCGCGACGGAAGCGGGTCGACGCGCCCGGCGAGCAGTGCGGCCAGGCCCGTCGCTCCGCTGGGTTCCACGACGATCTTCAGCCGTTCGAAGGCGAACCGCATGGCCGCGAGGATCTCCTTCTCGCTCACCAACTCCACGCCGGCGAGCAGCCGTCGGTTGACGGAGAAGGTCAGCTCCCCGGGTGTGACGGCGCCCTGCCCGTCCGCGATGGTGCGCGGTACCCCGTCCAGCTCGACCCGGTGCCCGGCCGCCAGTGAACGGTGCGTGTCGTCGCCGGCCTCCGGCTCGACGCCGATGACGCGTATGCGCGGATACAGCGCGGTGGCGGCCGCCGAGGTGCCCGCGGCCAGCCCGCCGCCTCCGACCGGAACCAGCAGGGCGTCCAACTCGCCGGTCTTCTCCAGGAGTTCGAGGGCGGCCGTGCCTTGTCCGGCCATGATGTGCGGGTGCTCGTACGGCGGCACGATCGCCATCCCGCGCTCCTCGGCAAGCTGCTCGCCCAGAGCGACCCGGTCCTGTGTGTAGCGGTCGTAGGTGACGATCTCGGCGCCGTACGCCGCGGTGGCGTCCAGCTTGGACTGCGGGCTGTCCTCCGGCATGACGATGACGGCCTTGCTGCCCAGCTCGCGGGCCGCCAGCGCCACAGCCTGCGCGTGGTTCCCGGAGGAGTACGCCGCGACCCCGCGCGAGAGCCGCTCGGGGGACAGCTGGACGATCGCGTTGTAGGCGCCCCGGAACTTGAACGCCCCGGTGCGCTGGAAGTTCTCGCACTTGAGGTACGTCTCCGCGCCCACCAGGCGGTCCAGCGTGCGGGAGTGGAGCACCGGCGTACGGTGTGCCACTCCCTTCAGCCGGCCGGCGGCCTCACGGACGTCCTCCAGCGTGACGGGGCCGGTGGGCGGACTGCTGCTCATGCGGTGCTCCTCTGCCGGGGTGCGGACGGGTCTCCGGCCGGCGCCGGCCGGAGACCCCATCCTCACCCGCGCCGCGGCGGAAGAGGCAATCGATTTCGGCAGGAAGCGCATCGGACTGGGCATCCTGCACTTCCGGTCGTGCAGTCCGCCCCGCACCTGCTCGGCGTAGCCGCTCGGGAAGGCGTCGTGCTCACCGCCGGGGGCCTCGGCGTCCCGTGCGAGGGAAGCCGACAGACGCCCACACCCCTCCTCCACGTGCGCTGACGGAACTCCGCCGAACGGCGACACCCGGCCGCATGGTCGACGGTCTGCCCGCCGGGCGGCAGAGTTGGGCCGTAACACTCGGGCGTACAGACGAAGCCCCGGCACGACGAGGTGACGGCGGCGGACGGATTACGGAGGGCCTGATGGCACAGCAGGTGCGTGGAGTCATCGCGCCGGGCAGGAACGAGCCGGTGCGTGTGGAGACCGTGACGGTGCCGGACCCCGGCCCCGGCGAGGCCGTGGTGCGGGTGCAGGCGTGCGGCGTCTGCCACACCGACCTGCACTACAAGCAGGGCGGGATCAACGACGACTTCCCCTTCCTGCTCGGGCACGAGGCGGCCGGAGTCGTCGAGTCCGTGGGGGACGGCACCACCGAGGTGGAACCCGGCGACTTCGTGATCCTCAACTGGCGTGCGGTGTGCGGACAGTGCCGTGCCTGCAGTCGCGGACGTCCCTGGTACTGCTTCGACACACACAACGCGAGCCGGCAGATGACCCTCGCCGATTCCGGAGCCCCGCTCTCCCCGGCTCTCGGCATCGGCGCCTTCGCAGAGAAGACGCTCGTCGCTGCCGGGCAGTGCACGAAGGTCGACCCGGAGGCGTCGCCCGCAGTGGCCGGGCTGCTGGGCTGCGGCGTGATGGCGGGCATCGGCGCGGCGATCAACACCGGTGCCGTCGGCCGGGGCGACACCGTCGCCGTCATCGGCTGCGGCGGAGTGGGGGACGCGGCGGTGGCGGGCGCGCGGCTGGCGGGGGCGTCCCGCATCATCGCCGTCGACATCGAGGACCGGAAGCTCGCCATGGCCGAGTCCATGGGAGCCACCCACACGGTCAACTCCCGTACGAGCGACCCCGTCGAAGCCATCAGGGAGCTGACGGGCGGCTTCGGGGCGGACGTCGTCATCGAGGCGGTCGGCCGGCCCGAGACCTACGAACAGGCCTTCTACGCCCGTGACCTGGCCGGGACCGTGGTGCTCGTCGGGGTGCCCACCCCCGAGATGCGCCTGGAGCTGCCGCTGCTGGACGTCTTCGCCCGCGGCGGCTCGCTCAAGTCCTCGTGGTACGGCGACTGCCTGCCTTCACGGGACTTCCCCATGCTGATCGACCTCCACCAGCAGGGCCGTCTGGACCTGAGCAAGTTCGTCACCGAACGCATCGCCCTCGACGACGTGGAGGAGGCGTTCACGCGCATGGAGGCGGGAGACGTGCTGCGCTCCGTGGTGGTGTTCTGAACCGCCCGGGCCGGGGCCGCAGTTGTGGCTGAAGGGGCGAGCCGGGGCGGTCCGCGGGGCCGCCCCGGCCTCCCGCGCTCCGCTGCTCGCGGCCCGGGGAGGGGAAGCCGAGCCTGCGCCGTGAGTGGATCCACGGGACGGCGCCGGCCTGCCGTCGCCGCGAAGCGAACGCGCTGTGCTTTGCCCTGGCAGTAGATCCCCTTTACCGACCGATTACCCTGGTGCGGTGATTGCCCGATGCACGGACCGGCGCGGACGCCGGTCCTGATCTCACCGCGAGGGGGGCCGTGCCATGTATCCGCGCAGCGAAGCCACGGCTGACTCCCCGTCGGCACCGCACAACCCCTCCGGCGCCGCGCACCCCCGTGGCCGGACGCGCGGACGCTCCCGCCCGCGCTCGCGCGGGCGCCACAAACGGCACCGGCAAGCCGAGCGGCCGGTGCCTTCCGGGCCGCAGCCCCCAGCACCGGTCGCCCGTCCACGCCGTACCCGGCTTCCGACCCGACGCCGCCGCGTCGCCGCCGGACGCCGGGAAGGCACGTACGCCGCCGACCGATCACCGGAGGGCAGACGCCCGTGCACGACACCACAGCCATGCTCATCGAACTCGGGGCGATCATCCTCGCCCTGGGCCTCCTCGGACGCTTCGCGGGACGGGTGGGCTTCTCGCCCATTCCGCTCTACCTGCTCGCCGGGCTCGCCTTCGGCCACGGCGGCATCCTCCCGCTGCAGGCCAGTGAGGAATTCGTCGCGACCGGCGCCGAGATCGGCGTCATCCTGCTGCTGCTCCTGCTCGGCCTCGAATACAGCGCGTCCGAACTCGTCACCACCCTGAAGACCCAGTACCCGTCCGGGGCCGTCGACTTCGTACTCAACGCGCTGCCCGGCGCCGCCGCCGCCCTCATCCTCGGCTGGGGGCCGGTGGCCGCCGTCGTCCTCGCCGGTGTCACCTGGATCTCGTCCTCCGGCGTGATCGCGAAGGTCCTCGGCGACCTGGGACGGCTCGGCAACCGGGAGACGCCGGTCGTCCTCGGCGTACTGGTCCTCGAAGACCTCGCCATGGCCGTCTACCTGCCGATCCTCACCGCGCTGCTGGCAGGCGTCAGCCTCGCGGGAGGCACGCTGACACTGCTGATCTCCCTGGGCACCGTCGGCGCCGTCCTCTACCTCGCGCTGCGGCACGGCCGGCTGATCAGCCGCGTCGTCTCCTCCGACAGCGCCGAGATGCTGCTCCTCGTGGTGCTCGGCCTGACGCTCCTGGTCGCCGGCATCGCACAGGAACTCCAGGTCTCCGCGGCCGTCGGAGCGTTTCTCGTCGGCATCGCCCTGTCCGACGAGGTCGCCGAGGGCGCGCACAACCTGCTGACGCCGCTGCGCGACCTGTTCGCCGCCGTCTTCTTCGTGTTCTTCGGGCTCTCCACGGAACCCTCGGAGATCCCTCCCGTACTGCTGCCCGCGCTGATCCTCGCCGCCGTCACGGTGCTGACGAAGATCGCCACAGGCTGGTACGCCGCACGCCGCGCGGGAATCAGGACCGCCGGTAGGTGGCGTGCCGGGGGGACGCTCGTGGCCCGTGGCGAGTTCTCCATCGTCATCGCCGGTCTCGCGACGGGGGCGGAGCCGCAGGTCGGGCCGCTGGCGACGGCGTACGTCCTCATCCTCGTCGTCCTCGGCCCGCTCACCGCACGCTGGACGGAGCCCCTCGCCCGGCGCCTGGGGCTCTCCTCGCCGGCCCGTCCGGCGAAGGCGCAGCGGGAGGAGGCGTCCGACGGAGCCGTCGGGAAGGCCACCGGGAGTACGGCCGGGAGTGCGCGCGGCGACTCGGGCGACGTCGGCGACCCGGGCGGCGCCGGAGGCAGGGACGAGCCGGTCACCGACGACCGGGCCGACACGGCCGACGGGGCGGCCGGCACCCGCAGATGACCCGCTCGTCGCCGCGGCGGAGCGCCCGTGCCTCCGGGCACCTGCGCTCCGCCGCCGCCGGGGGCGGGCGGCGCGCTCCGTGCGTCGGGTTGGCCCGATGCCGTGGTCACGCGGTACACCGGAGACACCACGAGATGCGGGGCCGGCACGGAGCGGAGGAGCCAGGTGAGTTCGGGCGCGGGGAAGGAAGCCGGCAGCACCGGAGGTGACGACGGCCGCCAGGACGGCGTCCCCCGCATGGACGCCGTCCCCGGCACGACCGTGCACGGGCACCACTTCGACCCGCTGGCCCCGCTCCGCACCCCCGCGGACCCGGTCTGCGACGTCTACCTGACCGGCACCGTCTTCCTGGACATCATCTTCACCGGTCTCGACTCCGCACCCGTACGCGGCACCGAGTCCTGGGCGCGCGGCATGGGCTCCAGCCCCGGCGGCGTGGCGAACATGGCCACGGCGCTGGCCCGGCTCGGGCTGCGCACCTCGCTCGCTGCGGCCTTCGGCGACGACATGTACGGCGACTACTGCCGGGAGGCGCTGGAGAAGGGGGAGGGCATCGACCTCGCGTTCTCCCACACCGTCCCGGGCTGGCACTCGCCGGTGACGGTCTCCATGGCCTACGAGGGCGAACGGACGATGATCTCGCACGGCCACGAGGCGCCGGCCAGGCGAGCGGCGACGTCCACCGGGCCGGGCCTGGGCGGAGCACCCAACGATCCGGAGGCTCCCGACTGCCCGCCGCCGTCCCGGGCCTGCGTGACCTCCCTCGCCCCCGGCGACGGCCAGGACTGGATCGCGACGGCGGCCCGCCACGGCAGCCGCATCTTCGCCGACACCGGCTGGGACGACACCGGCCGCTGGGACCTCGGCTCCCTTCCGGACCTGGCGCACTGCGAGGCATTCCTGCCCAACGCCCAGGAAGCGATGCGCTACACGGGATGCGACTGCCCGCGCGCCGCCGCCCGCCGACTGGGCGAGCGGGTGCCGTTGGCCGTCGTCACGCTCGGAGCCCAGGGGTCGTACGCCGTCGACTCCGCGTCGGGCGAGACCGCGGAGATCCCCGCCGTCCCCGTCGACGCCCTGGACACGACGGGCGCAGGCGACGTCTTCGCCGCCGGCTTCGTCGTGGGGTCGCTCGCGGGCTGGCCGCTGACGGACCGGCTCGCGTTCGCGGGGCTGACGGCTGCGCTCTCGGTCCAGGAGTTCGGGGGCTCGCTCTCGGCGCCCGGCTGGGCCGAGATCGCCGCATGGTGGCGCCGGGAGCGGCCGTTCGACGCCGTCGGCACGTACGCCTTCCTGGAGGCGCTCCTGACGGGATGCGGCCGGCCGACGGCTCTGCGCCGGGCCGTTCCGACCATCGGCTTCGGCCGCGGCAGGCCACCGGCGTAGCGGACGCGGGAGCCACCGGAGAGGGCAGACCTGGAGCGCCCGCACCCCGGGCGCCGGGCCGCGGTGCGCACCGGCGGGTTCACGGGCCGCGGTGCGGGGAAACCATTCTGGCTTGTCAGTCGCCCGTCGTATTCTTGGAAGCCAAGTGATGCAGACGCAGAGAGGGATGAGGAAGGCCCGACCGGGTCACCCATGACGCAGACAACGACGAATCAGGCGGGTTCCCCGCAGGAGACGGCCCGCTTCACCGTTCCGGCCAAGCACCCGATGGTGACGGTGCTGGGCTCAGGCGACTCCCTGCTGCGCGTGATCGAGCAGGCCTTCCCCGCCGCTGACATCCACGTGCGCGGCAACGAGATCAGCGCCACGGGAGAAG
This sequence comes from Streptomyces ovatisporus, assembly GCF_042653885.1. Classification (NCBI taxonomy): domain Bacteria; kingdom Bacillati; phylum Actinomycetota; class Actinomycetes; order Kitasatosporales; family Streptomycetaceae; genus Streptomyces; species Streptomyces ovatisporus. The sequence goes on along the minus strand of NZ_JBHSFH010000003.1, from coordinate 436,819 downwards.
CGGGAGAGGTCGCCCTCATCCAGCGCCTCTTCGACGAGATGATGCTGGTCCTCCGCACCGGCCAGCCCATGACGGAGGACGCGGTGGAACGCACCATCGCGATGCTCCGCGACCAGCAGGACGGCAGGGGCTCCGGCACCGAGACCCCGGCCGAGGTGCTCACGCAGAACATCCTCTCCAACCGCGGCCGTACGATCCGCCCCAAGACGCTCAACCAGAAGCGCTACGTCGACGCGATCGACAAGCACACGGTCGTCTTCGGCATCGGCCCGGCGGGCACGGGCAAGACCTACCTCGCGATGGCCAAGGCCGTGCAGGCACTGCAGTCCAAGCAGGTCAACCGCATCATCCTGACGCGGCCGGCGGTCGAGGCGGGGGAGCGGCTGGGCTTCCTGCCCGGCACGCTCTACGAGAAGATCGACCCGTATCTGCGTCCGCTCTACGACGCCCTGCACGACATGCTCGACCCGGATTCGATCCCCCGCCTGATGGCCGCCGGAACGATCGAGGTCGCACCGCTGGCCTACATGAGGGGCCGGGCCCAGCCGGTCTTCACCAGGGTCATGACCCCGGACGGCTGGCGCCCCATAGGGGAACTGCGGGTGGGGGACCTGGTCACCGGCTCGAACGGCGAGCCCACTCCCGTCCTCGGCGTCTACCCGCAGGGTGAGAAGGACGTCCACCGCGTCACAGCGCAGGACGGCTCATGGACGCTGTGCTGCGGCGAACACCTCTGGACCGTCCGCACGGCCGCGGACCGGCGCGACGGCAAGCCCTGGCGGGTGCTGGAGACCCAGGAGATGACCGGCAGTCTCGGGGCCGCTCATGCCCGCCGGTACGAACTGCCGCTCCTCACGGCCCCGGTCGGTCTCCCGGCCCGGGAAACCCCCGTGGACGCCTACGCCTTGGGGCTGCTGCTCGGCGACGGCGCTCTCACCGGTTCCACCTCCCCGTCGTCCTCCACGGCCGATCCGGAACTCGCCGAGGCATTCGAGGCGGCGCTGCCGGGGGTCGCGCTGCGTCACGGCGGCGGGTCCGGCCACGTCCTGAACCGGCCCGGGGAGTCTGTGCCGCCGGGAACGGACGTCGTCACGCTGGAGAACCCCGTCACGCGTGTGCTGCGCGAGATGGACGTGCTCGGCGGCCCTTCCGGCACCCGGACCGTGCCGGACGTCTACCTCCACAACTCCGCCGACGTCAGGCTGGCCCTGCTCCAGGGACTTCTCGACTCCGGCGGTGTTCCCGTCGCAGAGGCCGACCGGACCTGCCGTGTCCGGTACACGACCACATCGGCCTTGCTGCGCGACGACGTCATCTCCCTCGTCCAGTCCCTCGGCGGCGTCGCGCACACCCGCCGCAGGCAGGACGCGCACGTCGTCGGCGTCCGGCTCCCCGAGGGCGTCGAGCCGTTCCGTCTCGCCCACAAGCGGGAGAAGTACCGTGCCGCAGGCGGCGGGGGGCGTCCGATGCGCTTCATCGACAGCATCGAGCCGGCCGGCCGTGAGGAAACGGTGTGCATCCAGGTCGCGGCCGAGGACTCGCTGTATGTCACGGAGAACTACCTGCTGACGCACAACACCCTCAACGACGCCTTCATCATTCTCGACGAGGCGCAGAACACCAATCCCGAGCAGATGAAGATGTTCCTCACCCGGCTCGGTTTCGACTCGCAGATCGTCATCACCGGAGACGTCACGCAGGTCGACCTGCCCGGCGGCACGAAGAGCGGTCTGCGGCAGGTCCGGGAGATCCTCGACGACGTCCCGGACGTGCACTTCGCCGAACTCGACAGCTCCGACGTGGTCCGTCACAAGCTCGTCGGACGCATCGTCGACGCCTACGCCCGCTACGACGACCGCAACGAGGCCGAGTCCGGCAGAGGGCACGGGCACGGGCACGACGGCCCGGGCAGATCCGGCGACCGCAGTCCCAACGGAAAGCGCTGAGACACACGCGTCATGACGATCGACGTCAACAACGAATCCGGGCGGAAGGTCGACGAGGCCGCGCTGCTCGACATCGCCCGCTACGCACTGGGGCGCATGCGCATCCACCCGCTCTCCGAGCTCTCGGTCATCGTCGTGGATGCCGACGCCATGGAGCAGCTGCACCTGCAGTGGATGGACCTGCCCGGCCCGACGGACGTGATGTCCTTCCCGATGGACGAGCTGCGTCCGCCGGTGCGGGACGAGGAGGACCCTCCGCAGGGCCTGCTCGGTGACATCGTCCTGTGCCCCGAGGTCGCCGAGCGGCAGGGAGCGGACGCCCCGACGCAGCACTCCATGGACGAGGAGCTCCAGCTGCTCACCGTCCACGGCGTGCTGCACCTGCTGGGGTACGACCACGACGAGTCGGCGGAGAAGGCCGAGATGTTCAGCCTGCAGTCCGCGATCCTGGACGGCTGGCGTGCGGAGCAGGGTCTCACCGGCCCCTCCCCGGCCCCCACCACCACGTCGTGACCGCGCAGTTCGTCGCCGCGGCGGCGCTGCTGGTCGTCATCGCCTGGCTCGCCGCCTGCGCGGAGGCCGGCCTTGCCCGTACGACCAGCTACCGCGCGGAGGAAGCGGTACGGCAGGGGCGGCGCGGTGCGGAGCGCCTCGCCGTCGTGGCCGCGGACCCGACGCGTTATCTGAATCTGGCGCTGCTGGTGCGCGTCGCCTGCGAGGTGGCCTCGGGCGTCCTGGTCACCTACACGTGTCTGCGCGTCTTCGAGGAGACGTGGCAGGCCCTCGTGGTCGCGATGGGCGTGATGGTGCTGGTCAGTTATGTCGCGATCGGTGTCTCGCCGCGCACCATCGGCCGCCAGCATCCGCTGAACACGGCCACCGCGGCCTCGTACGTCCTGGTGCCGCTGGTGCGCATCCTGGGCCCGGTGCCGCAGCTGCTGATCCTGCTGGGGAACGCGCTGACGCCCGGGAAGGGCTTCCGCAAGGGCCCGTTCGCGAGTGAGGCGGAGCTGCGGGCGCTGGTCGACCTGGCCGAACAGGAGTCGCTGATCGAGGCCGAGGAGCGGAAGATGGTGCACTCCGTCTTCCAGCTCGGCGACACGATCGTCCGTGAGGTGATGGTGCCGCGTACGGACCTGATCACCATCGAGCGGTTCAAGACGATAAGGCAGGCGCTGACGCTCGCGCTGCGTTCGGGTTTCTCGCGCATCCCCGTCGTGGGGGAGAGCGAGGACGACATCGTCGGCATCGTCTACCTCAAGGACCTGGCGCGCAGGGTGCACATCAGCCGCGAGGCCGAGACGGAACTGGTCTCGACGGCGATGCGCCCCGCGGCGTTCGTCCCGGACACGAAGAACGCGGGCGATCTGCTGCGTGAGATGCAGCAGGACCGCATCCACGTGGCCGTCGTCATCGACGAGTACGGCGGCACGGCGGGCATCGTGACCATCGAGGACATCCTGGAGGAGATCGTCGGGGAGATCACCGACGAGTACGACCGCGAGCTGCCGCCCGTGGAGGAGCTGGAAGAGGGCCGCTACCGCGTCACGGCCCGTCTCGACATCGGCGACCTGGGCGAGCTCTACGACCTCGTCGGCCTGGACGACGAGGACGTGGAGACGGTCGGGGGTCTGCTGGCGAAGTCGCTGGGCCGGGTGCCCATCGCCGGCGCGACAGCGACGGTCGACGTCACGGAGGACCGCTCCGACCCGACGCTGACCGCCCTGCGGCTCACGGCGGAGGCTCCGGCGGGCCGCCGGAACCGGATCGTGACGGTGCTGGTGGAGCCGGTGCGTTCCGGAGCGGACGCGAACGGCCGCTCCGCGGACGAGACCGCCGACGCCTGACGGGTGGAGCCGTGCCGGCGTCGCACCCTCGCACCCTCGCAGCCGGTCGTCGGACCGTCGGGCCGGTGCCGTACGGCGGTGGGAGGCTGGACGTATGACGCCGGACGAGCTGCGCACGTACTGCCTGGGGTTCGACGGAGCGAGTGAGGACCGCCCCTTTCCGGGGAGTCCGGGCCTGTCCGTCTTCAGGGTGGGCGGGAAGATCTTCGCCTTCTGTGCGCTGGACGGGGTCCCGCTGCAGGTGAGCCTGAAGTGCGAACCCGAGCTGGCCGTGCAGCTGCGCGCCGCCCACGCGGCCGTCATGCCCGGCTACCACCTCGACAAGCGGCACTGGAACACCGTCACGCTCGACGGGACCCTCCCCGGGCAGATGGTCGAGGACATGGTCGAGGATTCCTACGACCTGGTGGTCGCCGGGCTGTCGCGCGCGGAACGGCTGCGGCTCGACCGGCCCTGAGTGCAAGACGCGTAGCGGTCAGGAAGCGCAGAAGTCCCCGTCCACGACCGGCGTTGCGGCGCTCCGGACCCCCGGAGATCCCGGAACGGCAGCGTCATATGCTCCTACGCATGAGTGACCAGACTGACCAGGCGCTGGACCAAGAGGACCGCAAGCTCCTCACGCTGGCGCGCAGCGCCCGTGCCCGCAACGGCGTTCCGGAGGGAGCGGCGGTACGTGACGAGACGGGCCGCACGTACGTGGCGGGTTCCGTCGCGCTGGCCTCGCTGAAGCTGAGCGCCCTGCAGACGGCGGTCGCGATGGCGGTGGCGTCCGGTGCCGCGTCGCTGGAGGCCGCGGCCGTGGTGACGGAGGCCGAGCTGATCCCCGCAGCGGATCTCTCAGCGGTGCGCGATCTCTCGGGCGATGCCACGACCGTGCTGCTGGCAGGCCCCGACGGGAAGCTGCGGGCGACGGTCACGGCGGGCTGAGCGCCACCGGCCGGTCGGGGGCACTCACCCGATCGGGGACAATGGTCGCCATGGATGCACCTTCCCCCGTTTCGCCTGCGGACGAGGCCACCCCGGCGCCGCACCGCTCCGGCTTCGCTTGCTTCGTAGGCCGCCCGAACGCGGGCAAGTCGACGCTCACCAACGCGCTGGTGGGGACGAAGGTCGCGATCACCTCCAACCGTCCCCAGACGACGAGGCACACGGTCCGCGGCATCGTGCACAGGCCCGGGGCGCAGCTCGTCCTCGTCGACACCCCGGGACTGCACAAGCCGCGCACGCTGCTGGGGGAGAGGCTCAACGACGTCGTCCGTACGACGTGGGCGGAGGTCGACGTCATCGGTTTCTGCCTCCCGGCCGACCAGAAGATCGGCCCCGGGGACCGCTTCATCGCCGGTGAACTGGCCGGTCTGAAGCGGACGCCGAAGGTCGCCGTCGTCACCAAGTCGGACCTGGTCGACTCGAAGGCGCTCGCCGAGCAGCTGATCGCCGTGGACCGGCTCGGCAAGGAGGCCGGCATCGAGTGGGCGGAGATCGTTCCGGTCTCGGCGGTCGAGGACCGGCAGGTGTCGCTGCTTGCCGACCTGCTGGAGCCGCTCCTGCCCGAGGGGCCGCCGCTCTACCCGGACGGTGATCTGACGGACGAGCCGGAGCAGGTCATGGTCGCCGAACTCATCCGCGAGGCGGCCCTGGAGGGCGTGCGGGACGAACTGCCGCACTCCATCGCCGTGGTCGTCGAGGAGATGCTGCCCAGGGAGGACCGTCCGGCCGACCGGCCGCTGCTGGACATCCACGCCAACATCTTCCTGGAGCGTCCCAGCCAGAAGGGCATCGTGATCGGCCCGAAGGGCAAGCGCCTGAAGGCGGTCGGCACGGCCTCGCGCAGCCACATCGAGGCGCTGCTGGGCACGCCCGTCTACCTGGACCTGCACGTGAAGGTCGCGAAGGACTGGCAGCGCGACCCCAAGGCGCTTCGGCGGCTGGGCTTCTAGGGCACGTCCTGTGCCGGGCGGGTCCGCGCCGCGGGCCCCTCGCCAGTGCCGTGGCCGGGAAGGTTCACCGGCTCTCGACGCCCGGCGAGCCTTCCCGGCCGCGCCACTACGCGCCTTCGCTCAGCACCTTCTTCACCAGCGCCGACTGGGCCTCGGTGAGGCGGGGGTCCGCGCACCGGGCCGACTCGCCGTCCACCTCGATCTCGTAGTGGAAGCCGTCGGGGACGACGGGCGCCGGAGCACCGCGGCCCTCGGTGAGTGCCGTACGGGCCAGAGCGGTCAACTCGGCGGCGTCCGGCCGCTGTCCGGTCTCGAGCGTGGCGCGGCGGACGATGCCCGCGAAGCCGCCGCTGCGGGTGACGGTGATACGCATGGCATCCATCCTGCCGCCGTGGCGGGCGATTCGCTCCTTGTCGCGCTGAACCGGGCCGGGCCGGCGCCCTCGTTCCGGGTACGGCCCGGTTCAGCGCATCCCCCGCTTCGCGGGAGGTGCCCCCGGCGTTGCCTGGGCGGCGGCGGCGGCGGCGGACGGAGAAGGTTCGGCAGGTGAAACCCCCACCGCCGACCACGACTTGAGCACGGCTTCCCGTTCGGGGCTGCCGTCCCCGAAGCGCGAGGCGGCGGCGGAGACGGTGGCGCCCGCGAAGGCTGCGAAGTCCGCGTCGGGAGTGAGGTCGCCGGAGGTGAGGGCGTCGTACCAGACCTGGCCCGCACGCTCCCACGCGTTGCCGCCGAGCTCCGTGGCCAGCCGGTAGAACGCGTGGTTGGGGATACCGGAGTTGATGTGCACGCCGCCGTTGTCGGAGCCGGTGTGCACGTAGTCCTCCATGGTCGCCGGCTGGGGGTCCTTGCCGAGGACGTCGTCGTCGTACGCGGTGCCGGGCGCCTTCATCGAGCGCAGGGCGGTGCCCTCCACGTGGTCGGTGAACAGGCCGTCGCCGATGAGCCAGTCGGCCTGGTCGGCGCTCTGGCCGAGTCCGTACTGCTTGATGAGGGAGCCGAAGACGTCGGAGACCGATTCGTTGAGCGCGCCGGACTGCCCGAAGTAGGCGAGGTTCGCCGTGTACTGGGTGACGCCGTGGGTCAGTTCGTGGCCGATGACGTCCACGGGCAGGGTGAAGTCGCGGAAGATCGACCCGTCGCCGTCCCCGAAGACCATGCGTTCGCCGTCCCAGAACGCGTTGCCGTACTTCTCGCCGTAGTGGACCGTCGCGTCGAGCGGCATGCCGGCGCCGTCGATCGAGAAGCGCGAGAAGGCGGTGAGGAAGAGCTCGAAGGTGGCGCCGAGCCCCGCGTAGGCACGGTTGACGCTGGCGTCGTCGGTGGGCTCCTCGCCTTCGGAGCGCACCTTGGTCCCGGGCAGCTGCTCCCGGTTCCCGGCGTCGCTGATCGTGCGCCGCGGCTTCTTCCCGGCGTCCGCGGCGGCCCCCGGCGCGGCGGGGGCCGCCGTCATGCGGACGGTGGTGATCCTGCGGCGGGTGCGCTGCAGTGCGTCGTGCTCGAGCGTGCGGCGAGCCGGCTCGTAGAGCGTCGGGTCGCCCGAGCGGGAGAGGTGGTCAAGGACGTGCGGCGGGACGATGGGACAGAAGACGGTGTGTACGCGGTGTGCATGCCCGGTGCGCTTCGAGTGTGCGTCCATTCCTGCAAAGTGGCACAGGGTCACGGTTCTGTCACTCCCTGCGGCGGTGATTGCCACGAAGGGGTACAGATGCGTCAACTCCGTTGCGGGGGGCGGCTCCTGGTTCTGGTCCGGCCGCAGGGGCTCCACCGGTGTGCGCGACGTCGTGCGCCGTCCCGCATGGTGATACGGAGTCTTCGCTTCCGGTGCTCTCCGTTAGACTCGGCGCATCATGCGTCTTGGGCTGCTGCTTCTTAGCTGCCGCGGCGAGGGTCTGTAGTCGTACGGCCGACCCCCTCCCCGCGGAGACCGGTGCTGCCACCGTCGGCCCTCGAAGCCAACCCACGCGGAGCCCCTCCGCGATCTGGAGCCCACGCACATGACTTCCTCCGCTTCCTCCGCTTCTTTCGGCCGCCCCACGCCCGTCACGGCGGCCACCGTGCAGCAGAAGCCCTCCGGCATGCCCGTGCACAAGTACGGACCGTACGAGGCCGTCGACATCCCCGACCGCACCTGGCCGGACAACCGCATCACCCGGGCCCCCCGCTGGCTCTCCACCGATCTGCGGGACGGCAACCAGGCCCTGATCGACCCCATGTCGCCCGCGCGCAAGCGTGCGATGTTCGACCTGCTGGTGTCGATGGGCTACAAGGAGATCGAGGTCGGCTTCCCCGCCTCCGGGCAGACGGACTTCGACTTCGTGCGCTCCATCATCGAGGAGGAGGCGATCCCCGACGACGTGACGATCTCCGTGCTCACCCAGGCCCGTGAAGAGCTGATCGAACGCACCGTGGAGTCCCTGAAGGGCGCCCGCAACGCGACCGTCCACCTCTACAACGCGACCGCACCGGTCTTCCGCGAGGTCGTCTTCCGCGGCACCCGCGAGCAGGTACGGCAGATCGCCGTGGACGGCACACGGCTCGTGGTGGAGTACGCGGAGAAGCTGCTGGACGACCGCACCTGCTTCGGCTACCAGTACAGCCCGGAGATCTTCACCGACACCGAGCTGGACTTCGCGCTGGAGGTCTGCGAAGGCGTCATGGACGTCTGGCAGCCCGAGGACGGCCGCGAGATCATCCTCAACCTGCCCGCGACCGTGGAGCGTTCGACGCCCTCGACGCACGCCGACCGCTTCGAGTGGATGTCGCGGAACCTGACGCGCCGCGAGCACGTGTGCCTGTCCGTGCACCCGCACAACGACCGCGGAACGGCCGTCGCCGCCGCCGAACTGGCGATCATGGCGGGCGCGGACCGCATCGAGGGCTGCCTGTTCGGACAGGGCGAGCGCACCGGCAACGTCGACCTGGTCACCCTGGGTATGAACCTCTTCAGCCAGGGCGTCGATCCGCAGATCGACTTCTCGCAGATCGACGAGGTCAAGCGCACCGCGGAGTACTGCAACCAGATGGACGTGCACTCCCGGCACCCGTACGTCGGCGACCTCGTCTACACCTCCTTCTCCGGCTCCCACCAGGACGCCATCAAGAAGGGCTTCGAGGCGATGGAGGTACGCGCCGGGCGGGAGGGCAAGAGCGTCGACGAGCTGGAGTGGGCGGTCCCGTACCTGCCCATCGACCCCAAGGACGTGGGGCGTACGTACGAGGCGGTCATCCGCGTCAACTCCCAGTCCGGCAAGGGCGGCATCGCCTACGTGCTGAAGGGCGGGCACAACCTGGACCTGCCGCGCAGGATGCAGGTGGAGTTCTCCAAGATCATCCAGGAGAAGACCGACAGCGAGGGCGGCGAGGTCACCCCCGCCGACATCTGGCAGATCTTCCAGCACGAGTACCTGCCCACTCCGGACAACGCCTGGGGCCGCATCGCGCTGCGTTCCGGGCAGACCACGACGACTGTCGACGGACAGGACGCCGTCATGGTGGAGGCGACGGTCGACGGCGAGGACGTCGTGCTGGAGGGCACCGGCAACGGCCCGCTGGCCGCGTTCTTCGACGCGCTGCAGGCTGTGGACGTGGACGTGCGGCTGCTGGACTACGTCGAGCACACCATGAGTGAGGGCGCGGGCGCCGAGGCCGCCGCGTACATCGAGTGCGCCGTCGGCGACAAGGTGCTGTGGGGCGTGGGCATCGACGCCAACATCGTCCGCGCCTCGATCAAGGCAGTCGTCTCCGCCGTCAACCGCGCGGCACGCTGAGGCAGCCGAGCGCCGGGCGCCGGCGGCCGAGTGCCCGCCGGCTGCGCCGGGCTCCACGGTCTCCGCGGGCCTCATCCGTCCACGGGTGAGGCCCGCAGCCGTCGCCACGGCTCACCACGGGCCCGTACGCCGGAATCGACCCCGGCGAGGGGCTGACGCCGCAACTGACCTGTGGTTAACATCACGTTCACCGGCAGCGTGGCCGAATTCGTGACGGAGGTACGGCGTGAGCGGCGTGAGGCACTCTCGTGGCCAGCAGGAACACAGGTCGCAGGGTGGTCGTGGGTTGCGCCTCGCAGGCGTACGGACGAGCTGGCGGACCGTGGGCGACGGTGACTTCTTCTGCCCCGCCTGCGGAGGCGACCGCAGCTACCGCCGCCGCAGCGGACGGCGCCGCTTCGTCCTCCTCGGAGTGCCTCTGCTCTCGCGCGGCACGGTGCCGCCGGTCCTCGAATGCGCCGCCTGCCGCGGCCACTTCGGCACGGAAAGCCTCGACCACCCCACCACGTACCGCCTCGCGGGCCTCCTGCGCGATGCCGTGCACGCCGTCGCCCTGACCGTTCTCGCCGCCGGCGGCAGCGACAGCCGTACGGCCCGGCAGGCGGCGGTCGAGACCGTGCGCAGCGCCGGTTTCACCGAGTGCACCGAGGATCAGCTGCTGACGCTGATGGCGGCGCTCAGCTCCGAGAGCGGGCGGCCCGGTGGCGTGTCCACCGAGATCGAACTGCACGAGGCGCTGGCTCCGCTCGCACCGCATCTGGCGCCCGCAGGCCGCGAGGGCCTGTTGCTGCACGGCGCCCGCATCGCGCTGGCGGACGGCCCCTACCGCGCGGCCGAGCGGCGGGTCCTGGCGGCGGTCGGCGCGTCCCTGCGGATCGACGAGGAGGACGTCGACCGTCTGCTGGCGGAGGCCCGCACACCCTCCTGAGCTGCTGCACAGGCGGCATCCGCCCCCCCCGGCCCGGCCCCCGGCCCGGCCCCCGGTCCGGTCGCACAGCGCATCCGCGGCTCCGCAGGACACGGGCAGCGTGGCGGTCCGCCCGTACGCGGCGGCCGCCCGGTGGCCGTACGCGATACTGGACCCATGACCCTGTTCCGCGACGACGGCATCGTGCTGCGCACCCAGAAGCTGGGCGAGGCGGACCGGATCATCACGGTGCTCACTCGCGCGCACGGGCGGGTGCGGGCGGTCGCCCGCGGTGTGCGGCGCACGAAGTCGAAGTTCGGTGCGCGGCTGGAACCGTTCAGCCACGTCGACGTGCAGTTCTTCGCCCGCGGCGGCGAACTGGTCGGCCGGGGACTGCCGTTGTGCACGCAGACGGAGACCATCGCCGCGTACGGGCGGGGAATCGTCGGCGACTACGCGCGCTACACCGCGGGCACGGCCATGCTGGAGACCGCCGAGCGCTTCACCGACCACGAAGGCGAACCCAACGTGCAGCAGTATCTGCTGCTGGTGGGCGGGCTGCGCACGCTGGCCGCCGGGGAGCACACCCCGGGCCTGGTCCTGGACGCCTTCCTGCTGCGCTCACTGGCCATGGGCGGCTACGCGCCCAGCTTCGAGGACTGCGCCAAGTGCGGCCTGCCCGGCCCCAACCGGTTCTTCTCCGTGGCCTCGGGCGGGGTGGTGTGCGGCGACTGCCGGGTACCGGGCAGCGTCGTACCGTCGCCGGAGGCGCTGCAGCTGCTGGGGGCGCTGCTCACCGGCGACTGGGAGACGGCCGACGCGGTGGAGGCCCGTCACGCCAGGGAGGGCACCGGTCTGGTCTCGGCGTACCTGCACTGGCACATGGAGCGGGGGCTGCGCTCGCTGCGGTACGTGGAGCGCTCCCCGGGCGGCCCGCCCGCAGCCGGGGAGGGCCCGCGCGCACAGCGTGCGGAACGGTCCTGACCGCAGGCCGCATCCGCAGGTCGGCTACGCTCGCCCGTATCCCGGGCAACGCCGTGGTCCCCGTAACCACCGCGCCCGCACCGTCCCCGCATGAACCCCTGGAGCTGAACGCCCATGGCACGCCGCGGAATGCTGCAAAGGCAGCGTCGCGAGTACGTCACCCCCGAGCCGCATCCCTCCGGTGAACGCCCGCCGAAGATCCCCTCGGAGCTGGTGCCGAACCATGTGGCCTGCGTCATGGACGGGAACGGCCGTTGGGCCAAGCAGCGCGGACTGCCCCGCACCGAGGGGCACAAGGTCGGCGAAGGCGTCGTCCTCGACGTGCTCAAGGGCTGCCTGGAGATGGGCGTGAAGAACCTCTCCCTGTACGCCTTCTCGACGGAGAACTGGAAGCGCTCCCCCGAAGAGGTGCGCTTCCTCATGAACTTCAACCGCGATGTCATCCGCCGCCGCCGCGACGAGATGGACGAGCTGGGTATCCGCATCCGTTGGGTCGGGCGGATGCCGAAGCTGTGGAAGTCGGTGGTGCGCGAGCTTCAGGTCGCCCAGGAACAGACCGTCGGCAACGACGCGATGACGCTCTACTTCTGCGTCAACTACGGTGGCCGCGCCGAGATCGCCGACGCGGCGCAGGCGCTCGCCCGGGAGGTGCAGGCAGGCAGGCTCGACGCCTCGAAGGTCGACGAGAAGACACTGGCGAAGTACCTGTACTACCCCGACATGCCCGACGTGGACCTGTTCCTGCGGCCCTCCGGCGAGCAGCGCACGTCCAACTACCTGATCTGGCAGAGCGCTTACGCCGAGATGGTCTACCAGGACGTTCTCTGGCCGGACTTCGACCGCCGCGACCTGTGGCGGGCCTGCCTGGAGTACGCCAAGCGCGACCGGCGCTTCGGCGGCGCACGCGAGGAGAGCGACGGGAAGAGCCGGTAGCGCCGTCGGCGGCCGCGTGGCAGGTGTGCCTCGTGGCCGGAGCCGTACGGCCCCCGCCCCGGGCGTCTCGTCGCGGAAGGTACGCCGGGAGGGCCGGGGCGGGGGGACGTACGGCGGGACGGCGGGAGAGTCCGGATGAGCGGACGCAGCACCGGCCCGGAGCGCAACGGGACCGCAGCGGCGGGTGACGTGCGGTCGGGACCGGGACGGTGGTTCCCGCCCGGGCGCGGTCACTTCGCGGGCGCCGTCACTTCGCGGCGGCGCACTCCCCGCACGTACCGAAGATCTCGACAGTGTGCCCGACGTCCACGAAGCCGTGCTCCTCGGCGATCGCCTCGGCCCACTTCTCCACTGCGGGACCCTCGACCTCGACGGCCTTCCCGCAGTGCCGGCACACCAGGTGATGGTGGTGGTCGTCGCTGTGGCAGCGGCGGTAGACCGACTCGCCCTCGTCGGTGCGCAGCACGTCGACCTCGCCCGCGTCGGCGAGGGACTGCAGAGTGCGGTAGACGGTGGTCAGGCCGACCGAGTCCCCACGGTGCTTGAGCATGTCGTGCAGCTCTTGCGCGCTGCGGAACTCCTCGACCTCGGCGAGGGCCGCCGAGACGGCGGCGCGCTGCCGGGTCGACCGGCCGCGGACAGGGGGACCTGCCGTGGTCACGCTGTCTCCTTCGTTCGTCAGACTCGCTCGGTGATCTGCCCGTCATTGTGCCAGGCACATCCGGCGGGCAGACCCTACGCCCGGAAACCGCCGCCTCCGGCAGCGTCTCCGCCGTCCTTGTACCGGCCGGCGACGGAGGCCCTGCCCCGTGCGGTCCCGCGCTCCGCGTCCGTCGCGGGTGCCGCGTCCGCCGCTGCTCCAGTCTCCGGCGCCGGGGCCGCGCCCGTGCCGCCCCGCGCGGGCTCCTGCCGCGCGGTGCGTGCCGGTTCAGGGTCCGCGGGGACGTCCGTACGGTGGCGGTCCCGTCGGGCGCGGCGCCTGGCGAGCGGGGTGGCCAGGGCCGTCACCACGCCGAAGAGCGCGATGGCCAGCACCACGATGCTGGCGCCGGGCGGTACGTCCGCGTAGAACGAGGTCGCGGTGCCCGACACGGTCACGGCCACCCCGAAGAGCACCGACAGCCCCAGCGTCCCCGCGAAACCGCGCGTGGCCTGCTGGGCGGCGGCGACGGGGATGACCATCAGCGCGCTCACCAGCAGCAGGCCCACCACACGCATCGCCACGGTCACCGTGACGGCGGCGGTGAGGGCGAGCAGCAGGTTCAGCAGCCGGACGGGCAGCCCGGTGACCCGTGCGAACTCCTCGTCCTGGCAGACGGCGAACAGCTGGCGCCGCAGCCCCAGCGACGCCGCGAGCACGAAGGCCGACAGGCAGACGATGGCGACGACGTCGGAGTCGGAGACGGTCGTGACCGACCCGAAGAGATACGTGGTGAGGCTCGCGTTGGACCCGTTGGGCGACAAGTTGATGATCATGACACCGCCCGCCATGCCGCCGTAGAAGAGCATCGCGAGCGCCAGATCCCCGCGTGCCTTCCCGTACCAGCGGATCAGCTCCATCGCGACGGCGCCGAGCGAGGCGACGAGCACCGCCATCCACACCGGGTTGGTGTTGAGGAGGAAACCGAGGGCGACGCCGGTGAGCGCGACGTGCCCGATGCCGTCGCCCATGATCGCCTGGCGTCGCTGGACGAGGTAGATGCCCACGGCCGGCGCCGCGACGCCGACCAGCAGTGCGGCGAGGAGGGCCCGCTGCATGAACGGGTAGTCGAGCAGCTCGGTCATCGGCGTGTCCCGGGGTTCACTTCGCTCAGGGACAGGCCGGCCCCGATCGCGGCCGACCCCCCGACGTCATGGTGGTCGTGCGGATGGCAGGCGATGTCGTGCAGGGCCTCGGGGTCGGCCACGCGCTCGACCACCCCGTCGCGCAGTACGGCCGCGCGGTCGATCAGCGGTGCGAACGGTCCCAGCTCGTGCAGGACGAGGAGGACGGAAGTGCCACCGGCGACTTGTTCGCGCAGCGCCTCGGCCAGCACGTCCTGGCTGGTCAGATCCATTCCGGCCAGCGGCTCGTCCATGATCAGCAAGTCGGGGCAGCCCGCCAGAGCCCGTGCGATCAGCACCCTCTGGTGCTGGCCGCCGGAGAGGGCGTTGACCGAGTCCCTCGCCCGGTCCGACATGCCGACCAGCTCCAGGGCCTGGGTGACGGCGGCCCTGTCGGAACGGCCGAGGGGACGCAGCCGCGCATGGGAGAGGCGGCCCGAGGAGACCACCTCCCGCACGGTCGCGGGGACGCCGGCCGCTGCCGTGGAGCGCTGCGGTACGTAACCGACGCGGCGCCAGTCACGGAAGCGGGCGAAGGGAGTGCCGAACAGTTCGAGCTCGCCGCCCGAGAGCGGCACCTGCCCGATGACGGTGCGGATCGCCGTGGACTTGCCGGAGCCGTTGGCGCCGAGCAGGGCGACGACCTCGCCGCTGTCCACGGTCAGGTCGATCCCGCGCAGTACGGTGCGTGCCCCCAGCGTGGCTGTGGCGGCGCGCAGCGCCATCACGGTCTCCGGTGCGGCCATGTGACGGGCCTTCCTCGACGGTGGGTACTTGCGGACGGTGCGGACGGGCGGTCTGGCGAAGCGGCCCCGCCCCGGCCGGGCGGCGCCTCAGTCGGCGCCGAGGGCGGTGCGCAGCGAGAGCAGGTTCTGGCGCATCACCGAGAAGTAGTCCTCGCCCTTCTCCGCGGTCTCCAGTGGGCTGAGTACCCCGGTCTTGAGGTTGAGATCGCCTGCGAGGGTCTTCGCCGTCCTGTCGCTGGCGCTCGACTCGAAGAAGACTGTGTCGACGTCGTCGGCCTTGGCGATCTTGTGAAGTCTCTTCATGCGCGCTCCGCTGGGCTCGGAATCGGGGTCGACGCCGGTGACGGCGGCCTCGTGGAGGCGGTAGCGCTCGGCGAGATAGCCGAAGGCGGCGTGCGTGGTGATGAAGGTGTCCGTCTTCTTCTTCCTCAGCGTGCTCTTGTACTCCTCGTCCAGCGACATGAGTCGTTTGCGCAGGTCGGAGGTGTTCTTCCGGTACGTCGCCCGGTGGGCCGGATCGGCCTTCGCGAGCTGCTCGCCCACGCCGCCGGCGATCTCGGCGTACCGGACCGGGTCGAGCCACACGTGCGGGTCGCCGTCCTGCTCGCCGCCGGAGGAGTCGCCGTGGCCGTGGTCCTCCCCGTGCCCCTCCTTTTCGTGCCCGTCCTCGCCGTGTACGTCCCCGCCGTGCTTCTCCAGATCGGTGTAGGACGTCGCCTCTGCGACGTGCTCGGGCTCGGCCTGCTGCACCCCCTCGTCCACGGCGGGCTGCAGCCCCTTGAGGTAGACGACCAGATCCGCCTCGCTGAGGCGGGCGGTCTGCTGGGGACTGAGCTCCAGGTCGTGCGGCTCGGTGCCCGGCTTGGTCAGCGATTCGACCTCCACGTGCTCGCCGCCTATCTGCTGGGCGAGGAACTTCATGGGGTAGAAGGACGCGACGACCTTCACCTTCCCGTTCTCCTCGGCGCCGCTGCCGCCGAGTCCGCAGCCGCTGAGTGCGAGTGCGCAGAGGCCGAGTGCACTCGCTGCCGAGGCGGTGCGTATGAGAGGACGGGAAGCGTTCATGACACTCATTTTCAGACTACTTGGAAACGATTGTCAAATGGTCTGCCACGTGCTCCTGCTCACTCCCGGGTCCGTCCGCCCGGCAGCGGTCCTCGTGGAGAAATCCCGCAGAGATACGGCACCGATCGCCGTACCGATTTGATCCGGCCCCCTCATGGATCGGTAACCTGAAGTATTCCGTCCGCCGTTGATGAAGAGAGCACTGTGGCCGCCGACAAGATCGACACCATCGTCAGCCTGAGCAAGCGCCGTGGCTTCGTGTACCCGTGCAGTGAGATCTACGGCGGTCAGCGTGCCGCCTGGGACTACGGACCGCTGGGCGTCGAGCTCAAGGAGAACATCAAGCGCCAGTGGTGGCGCTCCATGGTCACCTCGCGCGACGACGTGGTCGGCCTCGACTCGTCCGTCATCCTGGCCCCCCAGGTGTGGGAGGCCTCGGGCCACGTCGCCACCTTCACCGACCCCCTGACCGAGTGCACCTCCTGCCACAAGCGGTTCCGTGCGGACCACCTGGAGGAGGCGTACGAGGCCAAGCACGGGCGGCTGCCGGCCCAGGGCCTCGCCGACGTGAACTGCCCGCACTGCGGCAACAAGGGCGCCTTCACCGAGCCCAAGCAGTTCTCCGGCCTGCTCTCCACGCACCTCGGCCCCACCCAGGACGCCGGTGCGGTCGCCTACCTGCGGCCCGAGACCGCTCAGGGCATCTTCACCAACTTCGCGGCCGTGCAGCAGACTTCGCGCAAGAAGCCGCCCTTCGGCATCGCGCAGACGGGCAAGTCCTTCCGCAACGAGATCACGCCCGGCAACTTCATCTTCCGCACCCGCGAGTTCGAGCAGATGGAGATGGAGTTCTTCGTCAAGCCGGGCGAGGACGAGCAGTGGCACGAGTACTGGATGCAGCAGCGCTGGAACTGGTACGTCGACCTCGGCATCAGCGAGGAGAACATCCGCTGGTACGAGCACCCGGCGGAGAAGCTCTCCCACTACTCGAAGCGCACCGCCGACATCGAGTACCGCTTCAACTTCGGCGGCAGCGAATTCTCCGAACTCGAAGGCGTCGCCAACCGCACCGACTTCGACCTCACCGCGCACTCCAAGGCCAGCGGCCAGGACCTGTCCTACTTCGACCAGGAAGCGGGCGAGCGCTGGGTGCCGTACGTCATCGAGCCCGCGGCCGGTGTCAACCGCGCGATGCTCGCCTTCATGCTCGACGCGTACGTCGAGGACGAAGCGCCCAACGCCAAGGGCAAGCTGGAGAAGCGCACCGTGATGCGGCTCGACCCGCGGCTCGCGCCCGTCAAGGTCGCCGTGCTTCCGCTCTCCCGCAACGAGAAGCTGTCGCCGAAGGCGCGCGGCCTCGCCGAGGCGCTCCGCAAGAACTGGAACATCGAGTTCGACGACGCGGGCGCCATCGGCCGCCGTTACCGCCGGCAGGACGAGATCGGCACCCCCTTCTGCGTCACCGTCGACTTCGACACCCTCGACGACAACGCCGTCACGGTGCGCGAGCGGGACACCATGAAGCAGGACCGCATCTCGCTGGACCAGATCGAGGGCTACCTCGCCGGGCGTCTGCTGGGCTGCTGAGCCACGCGACCTGAGGGGCCGGCTCCGTCGCAGGACGGGGCCGGCCCACTCCGTTTCCGTCGGGTTCCCTTCGCTTCCGCCGGGGCCGCCCGTCAGGCCTCTTCCTGCCCCCAAGGGGTGTGACAACCGGCCCAAAAGCGGCGGGGCGGCTTCACGCGAGGTGAGCGACCAGCCGCGCGGCCTGACGCTCGACGGTTCCGGGAGGGTTCCGTGCCTCGCCCCGTTCGTCGAACGAGAGCAGGAAGAGCCAGACGAGGGCCAGCAGCCTGCGGTATTCGCGCAGCCGGGCGCCCCGGCCTGACGGGGACGCGTGCCAGGACCGCGGGAGGCACCGCCGCGTGGAGTGCGCGTACGGCGTCGGCCAGGGCCGTGAGCTGTTCCTCGTCCACGGTCTGCCCGCGCAGCGGCTCGCCCGGCAGTCGCGACATCGTGATCTCGGGCCGCCCGGGAGCGCCGGGACCGGCCAGGGGAGCGGGGGCGAGTCCGGGTGCGTGCTCGGCCAGCAGCTTCAGCGCCCGCCACTCACGCCGAGCCGCCGCCCGGCCGACCGGACCGCGGAACCGCTTGGTGACGCGGTGCGGCTCCAGGTGGATCGTGTGTCTGCTCACGAGGGCTCCCTGCAGCGGCAGTCGTGCGGTGCGGACCGCGCCACAGGGCGGGGCGACGATGCGGTCCCGCAAGGTGGCCTCCTTGCCGTCCTGGCCGGTGCCCGCCGCTGTCTCCGCTGTCCCTGCCCGGCACGGGGCCCACGTCATCCGTCTCTGCGAGACACGATCCGGGAAGCGCGTGACCGCCCGCCACCCCGCGGGCTCCGCCGCCCCCGCCGATGCGGGACAATGGGAGGCCCCCGCCCCGGCGGGCAGCCCCGCGCCCCCGGGGCACCGACGACCACCCGCATCACGTCCTGGAGGACGCCGACGTCATGACGCCGCAGCTCCGCATCGGTCCCCACACCGTCCAGCCCCCTGTGGTGCTGGCGCCCATGGCAGGGATCACGAACGCCCCGTTCCGGACGCTGTGCCGGGAGTTCAGCGGTGGCAAGGGGCTCTTCGTCAGCGAGATGATCACGACGCGGGCGCTCGTCGAGCGGAACGCGAAGACCATGCAGCTCGTCCGTTTCGACGGCAGCGAGCGACCCCGGTCGATCCAGCTGTACGGCGTGGACCCGGTGACCGTCGGCAAGGCGGCACGCATGATCGCCGACGAGGATCTCGCCGACCACATCGACCTCAACTTCGGCTGTCCGGTGCCCAAGGTCACGCGGAAGGGCGGCGGTTCGGCCCTTCCGTACAAGCGGCCGCTGCTGCGCGCCATCCTGCACGAGGCCGTGAGCAACGCGGGCGGGCTGCCCGTGACGATGAAGATGCGCAAGGGCATCGACGACGACCATCTGACGTATCTGGACGCGGGCCGCATCGCCGTCGACGAGGGCATCACCTCGATCGCACTGCACGGACGTACGGCGGCACAGCACTACGGCGGAACAGCGGACTGGGACGCCATCGCCCGCCTCAAGGAGGCGGTGCCCGAGGTACCGGTGCTGGGCAACGGCGACATCTGGTGCGCCGAGGACGCGCTGCGGATGGTCCGTGAGACCGGCTGCGACGGAGTCGTCGTCGGCCGCGGCTGCCTGGGACGCCCGTGGCTCTTCGCCGACCTGGTCGCGGCGTTCGAGGGCGCGGGGGAGGACGCGTACGCGCGTCCCGGTCTCGGCGAGGTCGCCCGGACGATGCTGCGGCACGCCACCCTGCTCGGGGAGTGGCTCGGCGACGAGGCGCGCGGAGTCATCGACTTCCGCAAGCACGTCGCCTGGTACACGAAGGGGTTCTCGATCGGGTCCCAGACGCGGCAGCGGCTCGCCGTCGCCTCCTCTCTGGACGAACTGGACGAGCTGCTGAGCGGCCTCGACCTGGATCAGCCGTGGCCCCGGGGCGCGGACGGTCCCCGTGGGCGTACTCACGGGCGCAACCGGGTGGTGCTCCCCGACGGCTGGCTGGACGATCCGTACGAGTGCGGCCAAGGCGTCGGTGCGGACGCGGAGTTGGACACCTCGGGCGGCTGAGCCCGCACCGCGCCGCCGTGGGACGGCCGCCGGAAGGCTGTGCCCCGCGGCGCGGACTCCACCATCCGCTGCCGGACTCCACGCGCCATCCCGGCCACCCGTGGCGCGTCCTGAGGCCGGCGGCGTGGTCAGTGGTGCCAGGCGCGGCCGCCGACGTTGTGGATCATGCGCTGGAGGACCTTGAGGGCCTGGACGTACTCCTCGTCCGGGATGCCGTGGTGGATCCGGGCGCGCAACTCCTGCTGAAGCCGGGCCAGTCCGGTATGGAAAGCGGCTCCCTCCGCGGTGATGCGCAGCCGTTCGGCGCGGTCCTGGTCGGCCCACCCCTGAGCCACGACGCCGTCCATCTCCGACTCCAGAAGGCCGCCCACGTCTAGGTAGCCGCCGAGCACGGCCGTCAGCTCCTCGCGTGTACGCCCGTCCTCGCTGTCCGCGAGCTGGGCGAGGATCCACCACTGCGGCTGGCTGATGCCGCGCCGCCCCAGTGCCTCGCGGATGTGCCCGACCACGGCCTTGTGCGCGGCCCAGCTCCAGTAACCGATCGGCTGCCCGGCCAGTTCGTCGTCCCGGTGTGAGTACCGGACATCCGTGCCCGACTCCATGGTTCGTCCCCGCCTTCCGTGTTGCGCTGCGCGGCTTCGTGCACCGCACCGACGAGGACGAACCTAGAAGTTGAACTCAAGTTCAGGTCAAGCCTTGCCGTCCGCCGGCACCCGGGACCGCCGGGAAACGGATCAACCGCCGGCGGACTCGCCCGCCTCCAGCCGGAAACCGACTTTCAGGCCGACCTGGTAGTGCTCGATCCGGCCCTCCTCGATGTGTCCGCGCACCTCGGTCACCTCGAACCAGTCCAGATGGCGCAGGGTTTCCGAGGCACGGCTGACCGCGTTGCGGATGGCCGCGTCGACGCCCTCGTGCGACGTGCCGACGATTTCGGTCACCCGGTAGATGTGATTGCTCATGCTGGTCTCCGCTGATGTGGGCCGTTTGTCTGTCCTGTTCCTGTGTCCCGATACCGGGCTCTTAGACAGCCGGAAGCACATTTGCGGCCCGGACGCCCCCGGAGCGCCCTCCGCACGGACGAACGCCGACGTGCGGACGCGCGACGACCGGTGCGCACACGTGCCGACGGGTGCGGAGATGCGCAGACGGGCGCCCCCGGCCGCGACGGGAGACGGCCGGGGGCGGCTGCGGAACGGCGAAGAGGCCGCCCCGGTTCAGGCGCCCGGCGAGCCCTCCACCGCCGTCAGCAGCGCGAGCGGTGTCGCCGCCGCCCATGCCTGCGGGGAGCAGGCATGCGGGTACGGCACGGGGTCGGCGTGGTCGGTGCGCGAGTACCCGGCGAGCACCTCCGGGAGCCGGTAGTCCTGCCTGGCCGCGGCCTCGACCATCCCCCGGGCGAGTTCAAGGGCCTGGCCGTGCAGTCCGTAGCGGGCCAGTCCCAGCGCGATGAGGGCGTTGTCGTGCGGCCAGATGCTGCCCCGGTGGTAGGAGAGCGGGTGGTACGGAGCCTGACCGGACGCCAGCGTGCGCACGCCCCACCCCGAGAAGAAGTCCGGTTCCAGCAGTCGCCGTCCCACCGCTTCGGCCCTGTCCTGGCCGAGGATGCCCGACCACAGCAGATGGCCCGCGTTGGAGGCCAGTACGTCCGCGCGGAGACCTGTCTCGTCGCGTGCGAGCAGCGGGAACTCGCGGTCCGGCATCCAGAAGTCGGTCTCGAAGCGTTCGCGGAGAGCGGTGGCCGCCTTCGTCAGGCGTTCCGCGTACGAAGCGTCCTGCCAGACCGTGCGGGCGAGCTCTGCCGTACGGACCAGCGCGTCGTAGGCGTAGCCCTGCACCTCGGCGACCATGACCGCGCCGGTGGGGCGGGTGCCGTCAGTGGTGCAGACCGCGCCGGGCGAGTCCTTCCAGTTCTGGTTGGCGAGGCCGCCCTCGTGGGCGTGGTAGGCGAGATAGCCGTGGCTCTCCAGGCCCCCGTGCTCGAACATCCACTCCACGGCTGCGCGCGCCTGCGGCTCCAGCCTGCTGGCCAGGGACGGGAGGTCCGCGTCCCCTGCGCGGTCCGCGTTCCCCGCATCCGCGTTCCCCGCATCCGCGGATTCCGCGGTGTCCTGGTTCTGTGTCCGTTCGTGATGGGCGCTCAGCAGGATCAGGAAGAGGGGCGTGGAGTCGACAGTGCCGTAGTAGCGCCCGTAGGGGACCTGGCCGAACCAGGCCAGTTCGCCGTGCCGGACCTCGTGGACGATCTTGCCGGGCTGTGCGAGGCGTTCGGGCTCGTCCTGCTGTGCCTGCGTCGCGGCGAGCGCCAGCAGGGTCGCTTCGGCCAGCCTCGGGCGGTACGGGAGGGCGAAGAGGGACGTCAGGAGGGAGTCGCGGCCGAAAAGGGTCAGGAACCAGGGGACACCGGCGCCGGGGACGAGGACGGTCCCGCCGTCCGGGCCGGGCGCCGCGACCCGCAGTCCGGCCAGATCCCTGAGCCCTTGTTCGCAGGCGCGGGCCAGCTCCGGCCAGTCGGTGCACTGAGCGGGAACGGGCCCGAGGGAGGTGAACTCGGCGGTACGGGCCTCCAGCCGGGCGGCGACGGCAGTGGGGTCGAGCGACGCCTCCGTGTCCGCCGTGTCCGGTGCGTCCTCCGCCTCCGGACCCCCCGCTTCCTTCACCGCCGCCTCCGCCGCGGCGGGGACGGCCGCCGGGCGTTCGGCTGCTCCGTGCGGATGGGCCGTCACGCACAGCCTCAACTCGGCCGTACCGTGCGGCGGCAGCTCCAGCGACCAGCTCAACTGCCGTGCCGGACTGCCTGTTTCCTCCACGGCGTCGGGCGGGGGCTCGGCGGTGATGGTCGTACGGGAGTGCCACTCGCCCCGCCGGTAGCCGAACTCGACGCCGTCCGGGCGGGGTTCGCGGGTACGGGTGGCGTGGGGCTTGTCGTAGACGCGGTGGTCGGAGCGGAGCTCGAACTGGTCCGCGAAGTCGGCGTCGACCGTGAGGGCGAGCCGGGCCGGGACGGCCTCGCCGAGGTTGCTGGTGAGGCGGATGTGTTCGGTCAACACCCCGTTTACGACGGCCTGTTCGCGGAAGACGGTGTAGGCGGGTGGTTCCTCACGGGTGCCGTGCGGGGTGAGGACGGCGCCGCCGCTGCCGTGGTCCGTCGCGGGCACCAGGACGGCGGGGGCGGCGCCGTCGACGGTGAGCTGCCAGCGGCTGAGATGCCGGGCGTCACGTACGAACAGGCCCTCGGGAACGGTGCCTTCGGCCTGCGCGCCGGCCAGCGCCCAGTGGGAACCGTTGACGTCACCGGAGGGGCCCAGCACGGCGAAGGTGCCTTCGTGGACGAGCAGACGGTGCTCGGTCGCATTCACAGGTTCATGGTCCTTCCTCGGACTCGGACGACGTGAACTCTGGTCCTGTCATTGACGTGAACCCGCCTCGCTGAACCTCGGTTCCGCGGCCGGCACTCGAATCCGGCCGTCCGAGGAGGTCCAGGGCGAGGGCGGCCGTCCAGCTGAAGTCGCGCGTCCCGCGCCCGGCGCCGCTGTACGGATCGAGGTACTCGGCGAAGCGGGACGCGACGGCCGCGTCGAGTACATCGGCGCGCAGCCCGTCGGCACGTCCGGTCTCGCCGCAGCGCCGGAGCCCGCGCTCCAGAAGCCAGTTGACGTTGAACCAGGCGGGCCCGCGCCAGTAGCGGTACGGGTCGAAGGCCGGTCCGTCCAGGGCGTAGCTCGGCACCAGCCGCACCTTCGTACCCAGTCCGAAGTGCTCACCGGTGACCGTGCGCAGCAGGGCGGCGGTGACGTCCTCGGGCAGACCGGGCGCTATCAGGGGGAGCAGCCCCGCGACGCTGCGCACGTCCAGCAGCCGTCCGCCTGCCCGTCCGGCTTCCGTGTCTCCGTCCGCGGGGCCCGCGCGCAGGTCCCGGCAGAGGAACTGGCCCGCGCCGGGGGACCACAGGCGCCGGACGAGGGATTCCGTGAGGGACGCCGCGTGCGCGCTGTGGGAGCGGGCTTCCGCCTCGTCGCCGAGTTCGGTGCAGATGGCGGCGAGGGCGTGTCCGGAGGCGATGAACAGGGCGTTGAAGGAGGGGTCTTCGACCGCGAAGCGGTGTGGCGCCTCCGCATCGCGGTATCCGTGGTCGCGGTAGTCGGCGGCGAGACGTACGTACCGCCCGTAGTCCAGGTCGGTGGGCCGGTCGGCGGCGGTCCCGTGGGCGAGGTCCGCGCGCCGGAAGGAGCCCGGCGGAGCAGGCGTGACGCGCTCCAGCGGGCCGTCCCAGCAGGGGCTGTTGTCCATGCCGGGTTCCCAGGGGTGGACGACGGCTGCGAGGCCGCCGCCGCCCAGGTCGCGGTGGTCCGCGAGGTAGCGGTGCCATGCGGCGAGGCGCGGGCGGACCCTGGCGAGAAAGCCGCGCCGGCGGGACGCCGCCGGGTCGGCCTCGTGCACCAGCCAGGCGGCGAGCGCGTGGACCGGCGGCTGGACGATCCCGGAGGTCTCCGCGGTGCGCGGTGCTCCCGCTCCGGCGCCCGCCGTTGACGAACGCCAGAAGTCGGGCCCGGGAAAGTACGCGTCCAGCGGCACGCGCGGATTGAAGACGATGTGCGGCACACGTCCGTCGTCCCACTGGGCGCTCAGCAGCGTCTCCAGCTCCCGTTGGGCCCGCGCCGGGGACAGGTGGCGCAGCCCGACGGCGATGAACGCGGAGTCCCAGCTCCACTGGTGGGGATAGAGGCCGGGGGAGGGGACCGTCGAGGTGCCCGTCCAGTTGCCGAGGAGTACGCGGCGCGCTTCGCGGCGCAACCGGGCGCGTCCGGCTGCGCCGAGCGTCCGGCCCGTGGGGGCGGTGGCCGGACGTCCGTCGGCGGGCGCGTCGGGGCTGCCGGTGCGTACGCCCGTCTCGGCCGCGGCCGATGACGTCGGGCTCATGCGGCGGCCCTGGCGAGGAACGGCGGCACGGACTCGACGGCCGCTGCGGCGTCCCCGGTCAGCCGGCATTCAAGGGCGAGATGGCCCGTGTAACCGGCCCCGTCCAGCGCGCCCAGCCACGCCGGCCAGTCCAGGTGCCCGGCGCCGGGCTGGAAGCGGTTGGAGTCGCTGACCTGTGCGTGTCCGATGTACGGGGCCGCCGCCAGGATCGCCGCCGGCGGGTCGGACTCCTCGATGTTCATGTGGTAGCTGTCGATGCCGACCCGGACGGAGTCGAGGCCCACCTCGCGGATCAACTCCACTGCCTGTTCGAGCCTGTTGACCATGTGGTCCTCGTAGCGGTTCAGGGGTTCGAGGAAGAGCGTGACGCCTTCCCGGCGGGCGTGCTCACCGAGCTCGGTCAGGCCCGTGAGCAGCACTTCACGGTCCTCGTCCTCGCTGCGGGGCGGCTGGAAGGGCGGCAGGCGCCGGGAGAACATCCCGTACGAGGCGGGGGTCTGCGCGCCGGTGCCGCCCAGTTCGCCGATGACCGACAGCTGGGACTTCATCTGCTCGACGGCGTCCCGTCGCATCTCCTCGTCGAAGGCGCCGATGAAGTGCAGCATGTCCACGCACACCGTCGGCATGACGACGCCGTCGGCGAGGGCTCTGCGCAACTCGGGCAGCCGTTCGCGGAAGTGGAAGTCGCCCTTTCCGCGGAGTTCGATCGCGTCGTAGCCCGCGGCCTGCGCGAACTCCCACTTCTGCTGGAGGGTCTCCCCCGGGAGGAGCTGTTCCTGGCAGGCGGTTCGGAACATGGTGGGGCCTTTCACGGAGTGCGGTGGTGCCGCGGTGCTGGGGTGCTGGGTGCTGGGGTTGCTTGTCAGGGGGGTGCCGCGATCGGTGGGTGCGGTGGTGCGTGCCGACCGGGCGTCCGGTCACGGGACTTCGGGGCGGTCCGGTGCGGCCGTCGCCGACTGCCCGCGTACACGCGCCGGTTCAGAACTCGAGGACGATCTGCAGGGCGTCCGCGGGACGTTCGTCCAGCAGCGTGTAGGCCTCGGCCGCCTCCCCGGCCGGAACGACGTGGCTGACCAGCGTCTCCACGTCGACCTTTCCCTCGGCGACCAGCCGCAGGAAGGTCTGCTGCAGCCGTTCCACGCTCCACCGCCCCGCCAGCTGCTGCGGTACGCCTCCGATCTGCGAGCAGATCAACTGGGCCCTGTTGTGGTGGAATTCGTCCCCGAGGCGCAGTCCCGTCCCGTCGCCCTGGTAGAAGCCGGATGCCACGACCCGGCCGCCGACGGCGACCGAGCGCAGCGCCTCGTGCAGGGCCGGATAGGCGCCGCTGATCTCGATGGCGGCGTCCGCGCCGCGCCCGCCGGTCGCTTCGTGCACCCGCTCGGCCACCTCGTCCTCGCGGGCGTTGAGGGTGATCTCCGCACCGTGTTCCCGCGCGTGTGCGAGCCGTACGTCGAGGGCGTCGACGGCTGTCACGCGTGCGCCGCTGAGCTGCGCGAGGCGCGTGGTCAGCAGACCGATGACGCCCTGCCCGAACACGGCGACGTCCTCGCCGAGATGGATGTCCGCGCCGAGCACGGCGTTGTAGGCGATCGCCCCGACGCGGGCGAACGCCCCCGCCAGCGGAGACAGTCCGGGAGGAAGCGTGTGCCCGGCCATCCGCTCGACTGGGACGACGCCTTCGCTGCGGTGTCCCCAGATGCCCCACACGAGATCTCCGACGGCGGGCGTCCCGGGCAGCTCCGCCGACTCGGGGGACACCTCGGTGACTTCGCCGACCTCCGAGTAGCCCCAGCCGGCCACGGGGTAGGCGATCCCGGCCGCGCCCTCCCGGAAGAGCCGGGCCTCGGGGTCCCAAGTGCGGGTGAGGTAGGGGTTGGTGCCGCGGTAGGCGGTCAGCTCGGTCCCCGCCGATATGCCCGAGTAGCGCGTACGCACCCGCAGATGGCCGGCGGGCAGCGGCTCGCTCTCGTGCTCGGCCACCTCCACCTTTCGTGGGCCGGTGAACTGGACGACTCGCTCCACAACGCACTCCGAAGAACTTGGCAGGGCTCGGCTCTGAGGTCGGGCTTCCGGGTTCCGTCGAAAGTACATGAGAGTTACGTCTTGTGAAAAGACAAAAGTGATGCTGGGATGCATGCCTGATAAGCGGAAGCAGGTGAGGGCGAGGCATGCGGATGTTCACGCGGCGTTCGAGGACGAGGCGGTCGGCCGCGGCCGCGCTGGCCGGGGCGCTGTGCGCCGCGCTGCTGGCGGGCTGCTCGGCGAACGCGCAGGCCGGCCCGGACAAGCCGGACGGAAAGATCACGGTCTGGACGCTGGAGAACCTGCCGGCGCGGATGGCGGCCGAGAAGAAGATGATCGGCCGCTTCGAGAAGTCGAGCGGTGTGGAGGTGGAACTCGTCGGCGTGGACGAGGGCCAGCTGCCGCAGCTGATCATGTCCGCCGCCGCGGCGGGCAACCTGCCCGACGTCATCGGCTCGCTGCCGCTGGGCCAGGCCTGGCAGATGTACGGCAACGGGCTGCTCGACACCGAGGGCCCCGCCGAGGTCGTCGAGGATCTGGACGCCGGGACGTTCAACTCCAATGCCCTGAAGCTCACTTCGGACGACGGCACCCGCCTCGCCGTGCCCTCCGACGCCTGGCTCCAGCTGCTCGTCTACCGCAAGGATCTGCTGAAGAAGGCGGGGCTGTCCGCCCCCGACAGCTACGCGGAGATCCTCGAGGCCGCCGAGAAGCTCGACCGCGGCAGGATGGACGGCATAGCCCTGGCCACCGACCCTGCTGACGCCTTCACCCAGCAGAGCTTCGAGGACCTCGCGCTGGCCAACGACTGCCAACTCGTGGAGAAGGGCGAGGTGTCGCTGGACTCGCCCGCCTGCAGGCGCACCTTCGAGACGTACGACACCCTCGCCCGTAAGCACGGCGCCCGCGGCACGCAGACCGTCGACACCACACGGGCCACGTACTTCGCGGGCAGGTCGCCCATGATGGTGTGGTCCTCCTTCCTGCTCGACGAACTCTCCGGCGAGCGCGCCGACGTCGTCCCCAGTTGCCCCGAGTGCAAGAAGAACCGCGCCTTCCTCGCGGAGAACAGCGGTATCACCACCGCGCTGAAGGGCCCGGACGGCGAAAAGCCGGTCCAGTTCGGCGAGATCACGTCGTGGGCGATGACGAAGAGCGCCGAGACCGAGGCGTCCAAGACCTTCATCACCCACATGCTCAGCACCGGATACGAGGACTGGTTCGGGATGGCACCGGAGGGCAAGATCCCGGTCCGCGAGGGCACGCCCGACGACCCCGACAAGTACCGGAAAGCCTGGCGCTCCAGCAGGCTCGGAGTCGAGGCGACCGAGCGCAAGCCCCTGAACGCGATCTACCCCGACTCGCTCCTGGACCGGCTGACGGACGGTGTCGGCGTCATGCGCAGGTGGGGTTTCACGCAGGGAGAGGGAGCCCTCGTCGGAGCCACCAACGGCGAACTGCCCGTACCCAAGGCCGTATCGGCGATGACCAGTGGCCAGATCTCGCCGGGTGAGGCCGCCCGCGAGGCGCACGACGAGGTCGACGCCCTGCGCCGCTCCTTGGAGTGAACCGCATACGGGCCGCCGCGCAGCCCGAGTGAACGACAGCAAGCGGCGACCGGCGCACCGCGACCGGTGCACGGCAAACCGGGCGGACGGCCCCCGGCAGGAGCCACCGACCGCTCCCCCTCCCTTACGTACGGCCGACGAGGTCCGCACACACCCGAGGTACGCACACCATGACGCACCCCACGACGAGAGAACCGGACGGCACCCCGCAGCCGCCCGTCCGCCCCGGAGCGGAAGGCCCCGGAGGAGCCGGGCAGGCCACCGGACGTCCCGGCGGCACGACCGGACGCGGGTCGCGCGGCCCGCTCACGGCCGCCGGCCGGGAGAACCGCGCAGGGCTGGCCTTCGTCACCCCCACCGTGGTGGTGGTCGGTGTCGTCGTCGTACTGCCGATCCTGTGGACGGTCCTCCTCGCCTTCCAGGACGCCAGGCTCGTCGACATCCAGAGCATGGGCCTGCTGGGCAACTGGACGCTGGAGAACTTCGGCGACGTCTTCGGCTCGCCCGGCTTCTGGGCCAGCCTGTGGACGACGCTCCTCTACACCGTCGGCGCGACGGCCGGCTCCATCGCCCTCGGCCTGATCGCCGCCCTGGCCCTGCGCCGGCCCTTCCGGGGGCGCGGACTGCTGCGCGGCTCGATGCTGCTGCCCTACGTGGCGCCCGTCGTCGCCGTGGCCTTCGTCTGGGAGATCGCCCTCAGCCCGCAGTTCGGAGTCATCAACGAATGGGGCGCCGAACTCCTCGGCTGGGACGACCCGGTGGCCTTCCTCTCCACCCGCTCCTACGAAGTGGCCCTGTTCGGGCTGCACTTCGAGATACCGCTGGCGCTGCTCACCGTCGTCGCCTTCGAGACGTGGCGCTACTTCCCCTTCGCCTTCCTCTTCCTGCTGGCCCGGCTCCAGGCCGTGCCGGACGGACTGGAGGAGGCCGCGGAGGTCGACGGCGCCGCTCCCACCCAGCGCTTCCGGCACGTCCTGCTGCCGCAGCTGATGCCCGTCATCGCGCTGCTGTGCGTGCTGCGCTTCATCATGACGTTCAACAAGTTCGACGACATCTACCTGCTGACCGGCGGCGGTTCCGGCACCGACGTCGTGGCGGTACGCGTCTACGACTTCCTCACCGCACGCTTCGACGTGGGTGCCGCGGCGGCACAGGCCCTCGTACTCGCCGTGATCCTCATGGCCCTGCTCGGCCTGTACTTCGCGTTCTTCGGCAAGAAGGTCCAGGAGGAATCATGAGCGACGTACGCACACCCACCCGGCGGCAGAGGCGCGCGATGCCCGCACCTCTGACCCGTGCGGGCGGAGAAACGGTCGGAAGGGGGACGGCATGAGCCGCGCACGCGCCCAAGTCCCCTTCAGCCGGGCACAGTTCGAAGAACGTCTCTTCGGGGCGCTGCGCTGGGTGGTGATCGCCTTCCTGGCTCTGATCACCCTGGCGCCCTTCTACTACATGGTGCTGCTGTCGGTGAAACCCATCGACGCCCTTCTCCTCGACCCCGGCCGGCTGTGGGTGAGCACGAAGGAGTTCACCCTCAGCACGTACGAGGAGGTGCTCAAGCCGACGTCCGAAGGCGGCCAGGGCTTCCTCGACATGCTCGCCAACTCGGCGCTCGCCTCGATCGGCGCCGTCGTGCTCACCATGCTCGCCGCGATCCCCGGCAGTTACGCCGTCAGCCGGCTGCGCTTCTTCGGCGGACGGCACATCAGCGCGCTCTTCCTCGCGGTCTACCTCTTCCCGGCGACGCTGCTCGCCGTGCCGCTGTTCGTGATGTTCGCCAGGATGGGGCTCCAGGGCAGCCTCGTCGGCCTCGCGATCGTCTACATCGCGCAGACCGTCCCCGTGTCGATCTACATGATGAAGAACTACTTCATCACCATCCCCTTCAGCATCGAGGAGGCCGCCGCACTGGACGGCTGCTCCCGGCTGCAGACCATCCGCAAGGTCGTACTGCCGCTCGCCGCACCGTCGTTGATGGCGACCGGGCTGTACATCTTCATGATCGCCTGGAACGAGTTCCTCTTCGCGCTGCTCTTCCTGGCCGCCACCCCGGAGAACTGGACGGTCTCCCT
Source organism: Streptomyces ovatisporus (assembly GCF_042653885.1). Taxonomy (NCBI): domain Bacteria; kingdom Bacillati; phylum Actinomycetota; class Actinomycetes; order Kitasatosporales; family Streptomycetaceae; genus Streptomyces; species Streptomyces ovatisporus. Next base: position 406,626 of record NZ_JBHSFH010000003.1, on the reverse strand, counting down.
CGGCCTCCAGCAGCTCGCCAACGGCATCGAGGTGTCCAAGACGGTGCTGATGGCAGGATCGGTCGTACTGACCATCCCCGTGGTCGTCCTCTTCCTCGCCGCGGAACGGCTGCTGACGGAGGGCCTGACCAGCGGCGCGGACAAGAGCTGAGGAGCAGATGACCGGGAACCAGGCGAGCGCGGGGCATCTGCTGCGCCTCATCCGGGAGGGACGGGCCACCACCCGCGGCGCCCTCCTGAGAGCCACCGGGCTCTCCCGGTCGACCGTCGGGCACCGTCTCGACCAGCTCTTCGCGGCCGGCTGGCTGCGGGAGGGCGAGACGGCTCCGGTCGAGGCGTCCACGGGCGGACGGCCGTCCACGCGGCTGGAGTTCGACGCGGAACACGCCGTCGTCCTCGCAGCCGACCTCGGCACGCGCGACGCCAACGCCGCCGTGACCGACCTCGCCGGCAACGTGCTCGCCGAACACTCCTGCCCGATGCTGCTCGCCGACGGCCCGGACCGCGTACTCGACCGGCTGGCACGGTGGTTCGCGGATCTGCTGGAGAGCAGCGGCACCCCGCACCACCGGGTGTGCGGGGTCGGCCTGTCCGTGCCCGGGCCCGTCGACTGGGCGTCCGGCCTGGTCGTACAGCCGCCCATCATGCCGGGCTGGGACGCCTATCCCGTACGGGAACGGCTCCAGGACGCCTGCTCCCGCCACATCCCCGGCGTCCCGGGCCCGGTGCCCGTACTCGTCGACAACGACGCCAACCTGATGGCCTACGCCGAGCACCGCGCCGGCCACCGCGACTGCGCCGCCTTCGTACTCGTGAAGGTCTCCACGGGCATCGGCGCGGGTGTCGTCGCGGACGGCCGGCTCTACCGCGGCATCGACGGAGGCGCGGGCGACATCGGCCACATCCGGCTCCACGACTGCCCGGACGCGCTGTGCATGTGCGGCTCCTACGGGTGCCTCGCCGCCGTGGCCAGCGGACGTGCCCTGGCCGGGCAGCTGACGGAGGCCGGCATCGAGACGTCCTCGGTGGCAGGCGTGCGCGAGCATCTGGCCGCCGGGCAGCCGGACGCGGTCCGCCTCGCGCGGGAAGCGGGCCGGCGGGTGGGAGAGGTGCTGGTCACCGTCGTCACGCTGCTCAATCCGGGAGTGCTGATGATCGCCGGTGACCTGGCCGGGACGCCGTTCCTCACGGGCGTGCGGGAGCTGCTGTACCAGCGGGCGATGCCTCGCAGCACCTCGCACCTGAACGTGGTCACCTCACGGCTCGGCGAACGCGCGGGGCTCATGGGGGCCGCCACGATGGTCGTCGAGGACCTCTACTCCCCGGAACGTGCCGACGCCCGCCTGGCCGCGCTCGACGCGTGAAGCCCCGCCGAACCGCTGGAACGTCCCCGCCCGGTACGTCCGTACGGAAGGAACGCGCATGACCGCCCCCTGGACAGCGGATCCGATACGGGTCGGCCTCGTCGGAGCCGGACCGTGGGCGCGCACCATGCACGCGCGCATGCTGTCCGCCGGGCCCGAGACCGAGCTCGTGTCGGTCTGGGCACGCAGGCCCGAGGCGGCAGCCCGGATCGCCACGGAGTACGGGGCCACGACGGCGACCTCCTTCGACGAACTCCTCGGCTCCTGCGAGGCGGTGGCCTTCGCGGTGCCGCCCTCCGTCCAGGCGGAACTGGCGGTACGGGCGGCGCGGGCGGGCCGCGCACTGCTGCTGGAGAAACCCCTCGGGCCCGACCTGCTCTCGGCCCGCGCGCTCGCCGACGCGGTGGCGGAGAGCGGCGTGGTCTCCCAGCTCGTGCTCAGCAAGCGCTACCACCCCGCTACCCGCGAATTCCTGGCCCGCGCCCGGCAGTTGGACGTCGCAGGTGCCCGCTCCTGCTTTCTGCACGGGGCGTTCCTCGGCGGCGAGCAGGCCACCTCGTGGCGTCTGGAGCACGGTGCGCTGCTCGATCTCGGTCCGCACCTGCTGGACCTGCTCGACATGGCGGTCTCTCCCGTCACGTCCGTCCGGGCGACGGGTGACACGCGCCGCTGGATCGAGCTGTCGTGCGAGCACGAGAACGGCGCCGTCAGCCAGGCGTCGCTGTCCGGGGCGGTGCGGCTGCCCCGTGCCCGTACGCGCGTCGAGCTGTACGGGCAGGACGAGGAACTGGTCTACGACACCGCAGAGTTCGACCACGAGGACGCATGGCCGGTGCTGCGCCGTGAATTCGCGGCAGCGGTACGTGCCGGGCGTTCCTCGGACATCGACGCGCGTCGCGGCCTGCGGCTCCAGGAGCTGCTGACGCAGGCCCTCGACGGCTCCTCCCGGAGTGCTCACCCCTCCCGCTGATCCTCCGGCCAGGCCCGCCGCGGGCGGACTAGAGGCGGGACCCGGGTGCGGGGGCCGGTGTGGCTCCGGTGCCCTCCCGGAAGCACATGGTGTCCGCATCGTGAGATGACCGCGTCCCTCTTAGGCGTGATCCTCGCCACCTTGATAAGGGTCGCGCTCATATGAGCGCTCAGTTGTGCAGTCCAGTTCCCCAAGGAGCACCCCTGTACTTTACCGAGCCTAGATTCATCTCCCGAAGCTCACGATCACCCAGAGTGAGTGATTCCGGTTCGCCGCTTCCGCTGCGCATCGGTCGCTTCGACTTGTGGAGTCGATCTCTGGGGCCAGATGAGATCAGCGCGACCTTCGATCCCCGGGCGGACGGGTGGTTACCGCCCTATGGCGCATTGCCTGACGTACCTGTGCGCCTTGGATCTGGGTACGCTCCCCGCCGTCAGGGCAGCCGTCCACGAGGGGTCGAGTCGCGTGCCGGATCAGGATGCAGCGCAGAAGTTCGTCTACGACTTCACAGAGGGCAACAAGGACCTCAAGGACCTCCTCGGTGGGAAGGGGGCCAACCTCGCCGAGATGACCAACCTCGGTCTCCCCGTCCCTCCGGGGTTCACCATCACCACCGAGGCGTGCAAGGTCTACCTCGACAGCGGCGCGGAACCCGCCGCGCTCCGCGAGGAGGTGAGCGCCCATCTGGAGGCGCTGGAGCGGAAGATGGGCAAGAAGCTCGGCCAGGCGGACGACCCGCTGCTGGTCTCCGTACGCTCCGGCGCGAAGTTCTCGATGCCCGGGATGATGGACACCGTCCTCAACATCGGGCTCTCCGACGAATCCGTGCACGGGCTCGCGGCGCGGTCCGGCGACGAACGCTTCGCCTGGGACTCCTACCGCCGTCTCATCCAGATGTTCGGCGACACCGTCCTCGGCATGGACGGTGAGGTCTTCTCCGAGGCCCTGGAACAGACGAAGGAGGCCAAGGGCGCCGTCACCGACGTCGAACTGGACGCCGAGGACATGCAGGCGCTGGCGGAGGAGTTCAAGAAGCTGGTCCTCCAGGAGACCGGCCGCGACTTCCCGCAGGAGCCCCGCGAGCAGATGGACCTCGCCGTCAAGGCGGTCTTCGATTCGTGGAACGGCGAGCGCGCCAAGCTCTACCGCCGTCAGGAGCGCATCCCCCACGACCTGGGCACCGCCGTCAACGTCTGCTCCATGGTCTTCGGCAACCTCGGCCCCGACTCGGGCACCGGCGTCGCCTTCACGCGCGACCCCGCCACGGGCCACCAGGGCGTCTACGGCGACTACCTGCAGAACGCCCAGGGCGAGGACGTCGTCGCGGGCATCCGCAACACGGTGCAGCTCGCCGAGCTGGAGCAGCTGGACAAGTCGTCCTACGACCAGCTGATGCAGATCATGGAGACCCTGGAGACGCACTACAGGGACCTGTGCGACATCGAGTTCACCATCGAGAGCGGCAAGTTGTGGATGCTGCAGACGCGCGTCGGCAAGCGCACGGCCGCCGCCGCCTTCCGCATCGCCACGCAACTGGTCGACCAGGGGCTCATCGACGAGGCGGAGGCGCTTCAGCGCGTCAACGGCAACCAGCTCGCACAGCTGATGTTCCCCCGCTTCGACAGCAACGGCGGTGTGCGGGACGCCGACCAGATCGGCTGGGGCATCGCGGCCTCTCCGGGCGCCGCCGTCGGCAAGGCGGTCTTCGACTCGTACACCGCGATCAAGTGGTCCCGCAGTGGGGAGAAGGTCATCCTCATCCGCCGGGAGACCAACCCCGACGACCTGGACGGCATGCTCGCCGCCGAAGGCATCCTCACCTCGCGGGGCGGCAAGACCTCGCACGCCGCCGTCGTCGCCCGCGGGATGGGCAAGACCTGCGTGTGCGGTGCCGAGGAGCTCGAGGTCGACACCAAGCGGCGCTGCCTGAAGACCCCCGAGGGGCGGGTCGTCGAGGAGGGCGACGTCGTCTCGATCGACGGCTCCACCGGAAGGGTGTACGCGGGCGAGGTGCCCGTCGTGCCCTCGCCGGTGGTCGAGTACTTCGAGGGCCGCATGCACGCCGGTGCGGACGACGCCGACGAACTCGTCAAGGCGGTGCACCGGATCATGGCCTACGCGGACCGAGTGCGTCGGCTGCGCGTGCGTGCGAACGCCGACAACGCCGAAGACGCCTCGCGCGCACGCCGGTTCGGCGCCCAGGGCATCGGCCTGTGCCGTACCGAGCACATGTTCCTCGGCGAGCGGCGCAGCCTCGTCGAGCGGCTCATCCTCGCCGACACCGAGGAGGAGCGCGACGAGGCGCTGGAGGCCCTGCTGCCGCTGCAGAAGGGCGACTTCGTCGAGCTGCTGGAGTCGATGGACGGGCTGCCGGTGACGGTCCGTCTGCTGGACCCGCCGCTGCACGAGTTCCTGCCCGACATCACCGAACTCTCCGTCCGGGTGGCACTCGCCGAGTCCCGCAAGGACGCGAACGAGAACGACCTGCGTCTCCTCCAGGCCGTGCACCGGCTGCACGAGCAGAACCCGATGCTGGGGCTGCGGGGCGTACGTCTGGGGCTCGTCGTACCCGGCCTGTTCACCATGCAGGTACGCGCCATCGCGGAGGCGGCGGCCGAACGCAGGGCAAGCGGCGGCGACCCGCGTGCGGAGATCATGATTCCGCTGGTCGGCACCGTGCAGGAACTGGAGATCGTCCGCGAGGAGGCCGAAGCCGTCATCACGGAGGTCGAGGAGCGGCACGCGGTGGAGCTGAACCTCACGCTCGGCACGATGATCGAACTGCCTCGGGCGGCGCTGACGGCGGGCCAGATCGCGGAGTCCGCGGACTTCTTCTCCTTCGGCACCAACGACCTCACACAGACCGTGTGGGCCTTCAGCCGCGACGACGTGGAGGCCAGCTTCTTCACGGCGTACCTGGAGAAGGGCATCTTCGGCGTTTCGCCGTTCGAGACCATCGACAAGGACGGCGTGGGCGAACTCGTACGCCGAGCGGTCGAGGACGGACGTGCCACGCGGCCCGACCTCAAGCTCGGCGTCTGCGGCGAACACGGCGGTGACCCCGAGTCGGTGCACTTCTTTCACGAGGTGGGCCTCGACTACGTCTCCTGCTCGCCGTTCCGCATCCCGGTCGCCCGGCTGGAGGCGGGGCGCGCGGCGGCGGACTCCTGACAGCACGGCTTCCGGAGCTCCCAGCTCCGGAGGCTTTCCGGCCAGGCCGCTTGCGGGCCTGATCCCCCTGGCCGCCGCCCGCCCACCCTCACCGGCGGAGGACGGCCAGGGGACCCGAAAGGGGCGGCACCTGTGCGGAGGTGCCGCCCCTTCATCTCGGTCCTGGGGCGATTTCCGTAGACCTGCCCTGACCTGCGTATTTCTCGTGGGCTGATCCCGGTGGCCCCGGCGAGCGCCGAATCCGGTGTGCCCCCCGGAGTGCCCTGTCCGGCCGGGGAGGCGGAAGCCCCCGCCGTCAGACCGCGGCTTTCCGCCGCTTCCGGGCAGCGGGGTCCGCCGTACCGGCGTCGGTGATCGGCCGGCGCATGCGCAGCAGTACGAGTGCCGCCGTGGCCAGCAGGGCGCCCGCGCCGACCCACAGGGCGAGGTGCAGTCCGGCGACGAACGATTCCTCGACGGCCCGGCCCAGTCCGGCCGGCAGTGCGCCGGTGCTGCCGAGGCCGGTGCCGCCACCGGCCGTCACGGAGTGCGCGACACCGTCCGCCGCGGCGCCGGCGGGCAGTTCGTCGCGCAGCGCGGCTGCGAAGCGCGCGGTCAGTACCGCCCCCATCACCGCCACCCCGGCCACCCCGCCGACCTCACGGAGCATGTTGACGGTTGCCGAGGCCATGCCCGCCCGCTCGGGTTCCGCTCCCTCCAGTACGGCGATGGAGGTGGAGGCGACCGTCATGCCGAAGCCGGTGCCGAGCAGGGGCATGAGCCAGCCGAACTCGGCGAAGGCGGCGTCGGCCCCGTGGAACGTCAGACCGGCGAGTCCCGTCCCGAGCAGCACCAGCCCGCCCGCCAGCGGAAGCCGGGAACCGAAGCGGGCGCAGATGCGGCCGGTCAGGAACGCGGTGAGGCCGGTGAAGACGGTCGCGGGCAGCATGGCGAGACCGGCGGAGGTGGCGGACCAGCCGAGGACGTACTGGAGGTACATCGTGAGGAACACGGTCAGGCCGAAGAAGCCGAATCCGACGGTGAATCCGGACAGTGCGGCGGTACCCGTCGTGCGGGCCGTCAGCAGCCGGAGGTCCAGCATGGGTGCCGCGACGCGCCGCTCGATGGCGACGAAGGCGGTCAGGGTCACGATGCTGACGGCGAGGCCGCCGACGACCAGCGGATGGGTCCAGCCGTGTACGGGGCCCTCGATCAGGGTCAGGACCAGAGCGGCGAGCCCCGTCACGGCGGTGAGCTGCCCGGCGGTATCGGGCTTCGCCCTGGAGCGCGGCACCTCCGGCAGGACCCGGGCGGCCACGGCGAGTCCGACGATGCCGACAGGGACGTTGATCCAGAAGGCGCCGGCCCAGCCGAAGTTGTCGACCAGCGGGCCGCCGAGAACCGGACCGATGGCCAGTCCGGCGCCGGAGACCCCGCTGTTGATGCCGATCGCTCTGGCACGTTCCGCGGGTTCGGTGAAGACGTGCCGCAAGATCGACAGCGTGCCGGGAGTGAGGGCGGCGGCGCCCACTCCCTGCACCGCGCGGCCGGTTGTCAGCAGCTCCACGCTCTGAGCGAGAGCGCACAGCCCGGACCCGGCCGTGAAGAGGGCGAGCCCCACGAGATAGACGCGGCGCCGGCCGTACCGGTCGCCGAGCGTCCCGCCGGTCAGCAGGAGCGCGGCGAAGACGACGCTGTAGGCCTCGACGACCCATTGCAGCCCGGACGTTCCGGACCGCAGATCTGTGCCGATGGCCGGCAGGGCCGTGGTCACCACGAGGTTGTCGAGCATCGCCATGAACAGGCCGGTGCACAGAGTCGTCAGAACGACCCGTTTGCGAGCTGCCGAGTACGCCATGACCGAACCTTCCACGAACCTGCCCGGCAGCGTCCAGTTCGGGTGCGGGGGCCGGCGGACCGGCGCCCGGCGGCGAACTTGCGGCGCTGTACTGGTCGTGCGGGCCGTACGGGTCCGTGGTGGCGGAGAGCGCCGCAGTCCGGGAGAGAGCTCTCCCTCCGCCGGGCGGATGTTCCTACAGTTCCGCGCCGATCCGTTCGGCTGTCTGCTGGAGCAGCGGCACCAGTTCGGCGGCTCGCGCGACGTCCATCCGCGTGCTCGGCGCGGAGACCGTCACCGCGGCCACGCAGGTGCCGAACCGGTCGTGGACGGGAACGCCCACACCGTGCACGCCGCTGACGCTCTCGTCGATGTTGAGGGCGTAGCCCCGGGCCCGGGTGGCGACCAGATCGTCCAGGAGGGCGTTCACATCGGGAAGAGTGGCCGGGGTCAGCCGCGACAGTCCGCGGCGGTAGCGGGTACGGGCGGCTTCCGGGGAGAGTTCCGCGAGCAGCGCCTTGCCGCCGGCGGTCGCGTAGGCGGGGACACGGTCTCCCGTGCGGGTGCCGACGCGGAGCGGGTGCGGGCCTTCGACACCGTCGGCGAAGCGTGAGTCCGGTCCGTCGAGGACGAGGAGGTTGGACGTCTCGGCTGCCGCGTCGCGCAGGCGGACGAGATGGGGGTGCGCGACCCGTAGGAGCGCCGGTTCGTCCACGGGGCCCCGGGTGAGGCCGAGCAGGACGGGGCCCAGGCGGTAGCGGCGGCCGGCGGGTTCCTGCTCGACGAAGCCGTGGCCGCGCAGTGTCGCCAGCAGCCGGTGCGCGGTGGAGCGGGCGACGCCCAGGTGATCGCTGATGTCCGTGACGCGGGCGTGCTGATGCCCGCGCAGATAGACGAGCGTCCGCAGCGCGTTGTCGACGGAGCTCGCCGTGTAGGCGTCACCCTGCGGATTGTTCGACATAGCAGAAAAGTTTACTCCTCATATTCCGCCCACCACACCGTGAGCCTAACTTGGCCCCGCCTGCCGTCCCCACGCATGCGGCCCGGGCGTCCGTCACCGCACCAACCGCCACGGAGAACCGGAGAACCCATGAAAGCCGTACCGGGAGACCCCTCTTCGGCCGAGCAGGGCACGGAGAGCGCGGAGACCACGGAGTTCACGGAGACCACGGAAAGCACAGAAACGGGTGGGCGCCGCCGATGGCGCTCCTGGCACACCCTGTGGGTGCTGCTGCTGCTCGGCTGGACGGTGAGCGCCGCCGACCGGGCGGTCACCGGCCCCGTAGTGACGTGGATGATCGAGAACGGGGTGGGGTTCCTCGCCGACGCGGAGAACCCGCACGCACTCGGCGGCCTCGTCGGCGGTCTCTTCTTCGCGGGCTACATGCTCACGCAGTTCCCGGGCGGCTACCTCGGCGACCGCTACGGGCACCGCACGCTCATCGTCGTCAGCCTGCTGTGGGCGGGTGTGGCGACGGTACTCACCGGGTTCATCGGCGGCCTCGTCGCGTTCATCGTCGTACGCGTCGTCACCGGCCTGGGCGAGGGCGCCTTCTACTCGAACGACCGGACCCTGATCACCGCGACGACACCCGAGCGCGACCGCAGCCTGGCGATGGGCGTCGTCATCACGGGACTGTCCATCGGCATCACCGTCGCGATCGTCTTCACCCCCGAACTCGTGGAGTTCGGCGAGCTCTTCCTGGAGCACGTCGAGGCGTGGCGGATGGTCTTCTGGGTGCTGGGGGTGGCGACCGTCGTGGTGGGCGTGGTCGTCGGGTGGTGGTTCCGCGCGCACCTGACGTTCTCCGGGCTGACCCGGGCGACGCTGCACCTGGGCGTGTACGCCGCCGTCTCGCTGGGTCTCGTCATGGCCGTCTACTGGCTGGGGACGAGCGCGGGCCTGTCCGAGCTCTGGGTCGCGCTGCTCGAAGTCGCCCTCGCCGTCGGCCTGGTGCTCTTCGCGCTGGCCCGCAAGGGCACCGAGATCGGACCGGTCATCAAAAACCGCGACCTGTTCCTGCTGTACGTCTGCAACATCGCGATCCTGTGGAACCTGTGGTTCTTCAGCTTCTGGTCCGTCTCGATCGTCGCCGGAGCCGCGGACTCCACCTTCATGAACGCCGCTCTGACCGCCGGGTTCAACGCGGGCGCCGGCATCCTCGGCTTCCCCGCGGGCGGCTGGCTCTCGGACCACGGGCTGCGGCGCGGCTGGGGACGCAAGGGCATGATGCTGACCTTCACCGGCGTCCAGGCGGTGCTGACGCTGGCCTTCGCCTGGTATCTCAGCGCGGCGGCCCACCCGTCCCTGTGGGTCATGGGTCTGCTGCTGTTCACAGCGAGCCTGTTCTTCAACGCGCTGCAGCCGGTCGGTCATGCGCTGACAGCCGAACTGGCACCGGCGCGGCTGCGCGGGTCCGCGTTCGGCATGGAGAACCTCATCGGCGAGATGGGCGCGGTGCTCTCCCCTGCGATCAGCGGGGTGCTCCGCGACAAGACGGGCGGATGGGCGGCCGCGGTGTGGATGGACGCGGCCATCGTCGTCGTCGGCTTCTGCATCCTCACGCAGGTCCGCTACCGGCCCCCGGCCGACGTCTGAGGCGTCCTGCCGCACACTCCGCCCGACAGCTGACGCGCCTTCCGGCTCCGCGCCAGACGCGGGGCCGGAGCCACCGTGAACCAGGAGGCTCCTCAGCCATGCCCACCGTCCGTGAGGCCGCCCTGGAGGTCATGCGCCGCTACGGCCTGACCACCGTGTTCGCCAACCCCGGCTCCACGGAGGTGCCCTTCCTCGCCGGTCTCCCGGACGACATCCGCTTCGTCCTCGCTCTCCACGAGGGTTCCGTCGTGGGGGCGGCGACGGGTTACGCCATCGCCCGGGACGCCCCCGCTCTCGCTCTGCTGCACACCACCGCGGGACTGGGCAACGCCGTGGGAGCCCTGTCCACCGCTCGCGTCAACAGAGCACCGCTGGTGGTGGTCGTGGGGCAGCAGGACCGCCGGCACCTGGCCCAGGAGCCGTTCCTCGCGGGGCACCTGGAGCAGCTGGCCGGCGAGTATCCCGTACGGACGGAGACGCCGCCCCGAGCCCAGGACGTGCCCGGGGCCCTCGCCCGCGCCGTACACGCTGCCCGTGCGTTTCGCGGGCCCGCCCTCGTCATCGTGCCCATGGACGACTGGGCGCAGCCCGCCGAGGACCTGCCGCTCCCGGCTCCCGCCGAGCTGCGCCTGTCCGCGGCGGCCGACACCGCAGCAGCAGGCGAGGTAGCCGCTCTCCTCGACGGCGCCTCGGCCCCCGCCCTGGTGGTGGGCGCGGGAGCGGACCACGCCGTCACCTGGGATGCTCTGACGGTGCTGGCCGAACGGCTGGACTGCGACGTGTGGCAGGAGTCCTTCGGCGCACGGGCGGGCTTCCCGCAGGACCATCCGTGCTTCGCGGGACATCTGCCGGCGGACCGCCCCCGGCTGCGGGCGGCCCTGGCTCCCTACGATCTCGTGCTGACCGTCGGTGCGCCCGTCTTCCGTCAGTACCCCTACGAGAGCGGGCCCCTGGCAGGGCACGGTACGCGGCTGGCGCTCGTCACGGACGACCCGGCGGAGGCGCTGCGGGCACCGGTGGAACTGGCGGTCGTGGCCGGACTGCCGCCCTTCTGCACGGCGTTGACGGAGGCGGTCGGTACGGGGACCGGCCGTGGGCCGGGCGCCGGGCGCCGGCAGGCGTCGTCGCCGTCCCCGCGCCCGCGGCGGGAACGCCCGGCTCCGCCGCCCCCGCCCGGTGCGGGTGAGCCGCTGCGCGCCGCGCACGTACTGGCTGCGCTGGCGCGGCTGCTCCCGCCCGAGACGGTGCTGGTCGAGGAGACCCCGTCGAGCCGTCCGGACCTGCATGCCCTGGTGCCCGCGCGGCGTCCGCTGGGCTTCCTCAGCGCGGCGATGGGCGCGCTCGGCTTCGCGCTGCCGGCGGCCGTCGGGGTGCGGCTGGGGGCGCCGGAACGTCCCGTGGTCGCCGTGGTGGGGGACGGGTCGTCGCTCTATCAGATCCAGGCGCTGTGGACGGCCGCGCACTACCGGGTCGGTGTGCTCTTCGTCGTCCTCGCCAACGGGAGGTACGCGATCATGGACCGGCTCGCCGAGAAGGCGGAGCGGACCGCGCCCTGGCCCGCGTTCGAGGAGGTCGGCGTCGCCGCTGCTGCCCGCTCCCTGGGCTGCCCGGCGCGCCGCGTGAGCGATCACGAGGCGCTCCGGTCCGAGCTGGAGGAGCTGCTGCCGGACCTCGCAGGGAGAAGCGGTCCGCTGGTGCTGGAGGTCGAGGTGGAGGCGGACGGGAACTTCCAGCGCTGACGAGCGGAGGCCGCCCGGAGGGCGGGAACAGGCCGGACAGACCGGAGGGGCGGCGCCCGCACGCGTGACACGTGCAGGCGCCGCCCCCTCCGTGTGCGGTGCCGGTGGACCGCCCCTTCCGCCGGGCGCCCGGTGGCGTCAGAGGCCGATGCCGTGCTGGCGCAGGTAGCCGACGGGGTCGATGTCCGAGCCGTAGGCGGGGCCGTTGCGGACCTCGAAGTGCAGGTGCGGGCCCGTGGCGTTGCCGGTCGCGCCGACTGCACCGATCTGCTCGCCCGCGGACACCTCCTCGCCGGCACGGACGGAGACCGACGAAAGGTGTCCGTACTGGCTGTACTTGCCGTCGTCGTGCCTGATCACGACCTGGTTGCCGTACGAACCGCCCCAGCCCGCCTGTACGACGATGCCGGGCGAGACGGCCTTCACTCCGGTGCCGGTCGAGGCCGAGAAGTCGACACCTGTGTGCTTGCCGCTGGACCAGCTGCTGCCGGAAGCCCCGTACGGAGTGCTCGTACCGCCGCTCACGGGTGCGGCGAATCCGGAGGAGTCCTGGTCCGCGGAGGACTTGGTGGCGCTGGACTTCTCCGCGGTGGCGCCGGAGTCCTGGGCGGGCTTGTCGGCGGAGGGCTTCGCCCCGGAGCCGCCGCCCTTCAGGGTGAGCTTCTGCCCCGGCAGGATCAGGTCCGGGTCACCGCCGACGGTCTCGCGGTTGGCGTCGTAGAGCTTCTTCCAGCCGCCCTCGATGTTCTCGTCGGTGGCGATCCGGTAGAGCGTGTCACCGCGGGAGACGGTGTGGAAGCGCGAGCCCTGCTGCTTCGACTTCGAGGCGTCCTCGGCCTTGTCCTGCTCGGGCTTCGCCTTCTGCTGCTCCTTCTGCGCGGACTGCGAACCGGAGCCGCTGTCGGGCGAGATGTCGGGGGCACCGCTGTTCCGGGTCAGACCGGCCTTCGGGCCGCACAGCGGCCACGCCTTGGGACCCTGCCCCGCGAGCACCTTCTCGGCGATGGCGATCTGCTGGTCCTTGGTCGCCTGGTCGGCGCGCGGCGCGTACTTCGTGCCGCCGAAGCTCGACCAGGTGCTCTGGGTGAACTGCAGACCACCGTGGAAACCGTTGCCGTTGTTGATGGACCAGTTGCCCGACGACTCGCACTCGGCGACCTTGTCCCAGGTGCTCACCGAAGCGGCGTGGGCATTGCCCGTACCGACGAGTGGAAGGGCGATACCGGCGGCGCCGCCCGCGGTGATGGCGAGCGAGGCACGCGACATTCTCCGTGAGATGCGGCGATTGGACTGACGACGGTGACGACCGCGTCCGGACATAGGGCAGTTCCTCTCCTACGCCTGCGAGGTGAGCTGTCGGATTCGGGCTGGAGTTGCCCGGCCCACGCGAATACGAGGGGGTATTCGCGTACGGCTTCACCCCAAGCCGCACGTGCGACCAGCCACGTACGGCACTTACCTGGTTCCCCCACTCCTGCCGCAGGGATTGCGTGATTGCCCGAGCCGGGCGGCAGGATTCGGCGTCCCGGCGGCGGGACCACCGTTCGGGAGTCGCGGTGGCGACCGCACGTTAAGCAGAACGAATTCGTCACCACAAGAAAGCAGACAGATCTCTCAGAAGGAAAAGATCACTGAATAGGGCATCTACCGGCGCATGAGCAGTCAAGTCGCCTTGCTGAACAGGCGAATTGAGTGGCGCCCTCATCCGCCGGGGACATTCGTGTGACGCTGCTCACGAATTGTCTGTGGTGGGTGTCACGCCGTCCCCGGCCGTCCGGTCTCCCTCCGGGGAGGCTTTCTGCCACCCGAGCGGCCCGAGCGGGTGGTACCGCCGTTCCGGCCGCCCCGTCATGCCGTACCGGAGCGTGACCCGCGCCGTTCCGGTCGAGACGAAGTGCTCCAGATAGCGCCGGGCGCTGACACGGGAGAGCCCGCTGCGCGCGGCGCATTCGGAGGCCGAGACCCCCGCGCCCTGGGGACCGGCCTCCAGGGCCGTCCGCACGAGTCCCGCCGTCTGCTCGGTCAGGCCCTTCGGAAGTCTGGCGGGGCCGGCCTCCGGTCCGGACACCCCGTGGGCGGACGTGGGCACAGCCCCGGCGCCCACGGTGCCCCCGCCGGGGGCTGCGTCCGTGCCGCCGTGCGCGTCGGCCGTCCGGGCGGTGCCGCTGCCGGCCCCCTCGGCGAACAGCCTGTCCACGTCGTCCTGTTGCGGTGCGTGCAGGGTGGCCAGAGCGGCACGGTGCTCCGCGTATCTGCGGAGACGCTCCTTGAGCAGCTGCCCCTCGAAGGGCTTGATGATGTACTGCACCGCTCCGCCGCGCTGCGCGCCGCGCACTGTCTCGGCGTCCCGTGCGGCCGTGACGACCAGGACGTCCGGACCCTCCTCGGGGGCGGCGCCGCCGCGCAGTTCGCGCAGCACCTCGAGGCCCGGCAGGTCGGGCAGATACATGTCCAGCAGCACGAGGTCGGGCTGGAGTTCCCGCACAGCCGCCAGCGCGTCGGTGCCGCTGTGCACGGCCCCGGCGACCGTGAAGCCGGGGACCTGCCCGACGAGGGTGCTGTGCAGCCGGGCGACCATGAAGTCGTCGTCGACGACCAGCACGCGGATCATCGTCTGCCTCCTCTCCCTGCGCCGGGACCGCGGGCTGCCGCCCGGGTGCTGCCGGACCGCCGCCGGGCGCCGGACCGCCGGCCGAACCGTGCCGTGCTCGCCGGGGGTGCGCCGGGACGTGCTGCCGGATGTTCCACTGCACGCGCGGCTTCCCGCTCCGTCGCAGGCCACTATGGCCGACAGCGGGCCGTGCACCAAGGGCGGGCCCTCTCCCGCACGGCCCCCCCGTGCATCCCACCGCACGTGCCGCCCGGCGGTCACAGACCCTGATAGGTGACGCCAGTCAGACGCTCCGAGGCCGCCCACAGCTGGCCTGCGGCGATGTCGTTGCGCGTCCACGACGCCCGCCAGGACGGTCCAGGACCGCCCCGCACGCCGAGGATGCGCGGCCCGAAGAAGGAGTCGCCGTGGACGTACGGCGCTGTGGCGGCGTACAGCGAAGGCGCCGCGCCCTGGTCGGCGGAGGTGCCGAACACACTGTTGGAGAGCCGCGCGAGACGTTCGCGCAGCACGCTCCCGGCCAGCTGCGCTCCCCTGACCTGGAGTTCGGTCGAGGCATAACCGGGATGGGCCGCGGCGGCGGTCAGGTCGAGCCCCTTGTGGTCCGCGCGGTGCGCGAGCTCGCGGACGAAGAGGAGGTTGGCGGTCTTCGACGCGGCGTAGGCGACCATGGGGCGGTAGCGGCGCTCGCTGCTGAGGTCGTTGATGTCGATGTTGGACAGTACGTGCGCCATGCTCGAGACCGTCACCACACGAGCGCCGGGGGCGGCCAGCAGCCGCTCCAACAGCAGCCCCGTCAGGGCGAAGTGACCGAGATGGTTGACGGCGAACTGCGTCTCGACACCGTCCACTGTCCGTGCGTAGGGCACCGCCATCACGCCTGCGTTGTTGATCAGCAGGTCGATCCGTTCGTACGGCAGTGCCTCGGCGAAGCTCTGCACGGACGCCAGGTCCGCCAGATCCAGCACGCGCAGTTCAACCTGTGCCTCCGGGACCTGCGAGAGCAGTCTGTCGAGCGCTGCGGCACCCCGCTGCTCGCTGCGGCAGGCGAGCACCACGCGGGCCCCCCGCCGGGCCAGTTCGCGCGCAGTGACGTAGCCGATGCCGCTGTTGGCGCCGGTCACCACGGCGGTACGGCCGCTCTGGTCGGGGATGCTGCGCGCAGTCCAGCTCATGCGAATCAGCGTATGGCGGGCCGCCCGTGAGCGCGAGGGAGCGTCGAGGGCGCGGCTCCCTCGACGTAGCCGCCCGGTCCGCTTTCCGTGCCTCGGTGCGTCCGCGCGTCCGTCTTTCCGCGCGCTCGGAGCCGGCAGACGGTCAGCAGAACGGTCAGCAGTTCACCATTGGGTCGCACCCGGCAGGCAGTCGTGGTGGACGAGGAGCGCGGCAGTGACCGCGTCGGGCCGCTCGGCGGTGGCGAGATGGGCCGCACCCGCCACCTCCACCAGGGCGGCACCGGGTACGCAGTCGGCGATCTGCCGGGCGTACGCGGGCGGGGTGGCGGGGTCCTGGCGTCCGGCGACGGCGAGCGTGGGCACCGTCACCTCGGAAAGCCTGTCCCGCAGGTCGAACGCGGCGAGGGCGTCACAGCACGCCGCGTAGCCGGCGGGTTCGGCCCAGCGCAGATCCTCGACGAGTGCGGCGCCGCGCGGGGTGCTCTCGAAGCCGGGCGCGAACCACACGCCGGGACGCGAGTCGGTCATGGGCTCCGTGCCGTTCTCCCGTACGGCAGCGGCACGCTCCCGCCAGGCCGCCGGGTCGCCGAAGCGCGCCGAGGAGCAGACCATGGTGAGCGCCGTGAGCCGCTCCGGACGGTGCACCGCCAGATGCAGCCCGACCGCGCCGCCCAGTGAGATGCCCGCGTACGCGAAACGGTCCCAGCCGTGTGCGTCGGCCACACGGAGCACCAGTTCGGCGAGGTCGGCGACCGTGGCGCTGCCGTCGGTGGGAATCAGCTCGCTGGAGGAACCGGCCATCGGTTCCGCGGGGGAGGCGCCGTGCCCCGGCAGGTCCCAGCGCAGTACGCGGTGGGTGCGGATGAGGGAGGGGAGCTGGGGCTCCCAGACAGCCAGCGAGGTGCCCAGCGAGGGGCCGAGGATCATCGGCAGACCGTCGGCGGGCCCGTCCACGCGGTGGTGCGGGAGCGGTTCGGGCTCGTAGGCGGCGGGAGCGGGCACGGGGAAGTCTCCGGGGATGCTGTGGATGGCGTGTCACCGCTCTCCGGTGTCCGCTGCGCCGGCGGGACCGTCGGGGTGCCGGGTGTCTCGCAGTCTGTACGCCTCGTCGTGCTGCTGTGTCTCGCGCATCCGCCGATTCTCCCTCGTCGCTCCGCCCGGCGGGACACGCGCCGGGTCACGGCGGAGCGCGCGGTCGGTGAGCGGGCCCGCCGAACCCGTGTAGTGGGTGGGATCGGTGAGGTCGCGCAGCCGGTCCCTGGAGAGCAGATCCGGAAGTTCGGGCTCTTCCTCCTCCAGCGCCTCGTCCAGGGTGATTCCCTCGTCGACGGCCTTGCGCGAAGCCGCGTCGAGCAGCTTCCGCGCACGTGCGCGGCCCAGCAGCGGGCCCAGCGCGACGGTGAAGCGCTCGCTGACGATCAACCCTTCGGTGAGAGCCAGGTGTTCGTGCATGCGGTACGGGAAGACCTGGAGACCTCCGGCCAGTTCGGCGGCGGCGTGGGCCGCGCCGCCCGTGAGCCGCAGCAGTTCGCGGACCGGCTGCCACTCCGCGTGCCAGGCGCCGGCGGGGCGCTCGTCCTCGGCGATGAGGCAGCCGAGCACCGTGGAGGCGAGGGCGGGGGCCTGCCGGGCGGCGGCGGTGATGAGGGTGGCGCGTACGGGGTTGGCCTTGTGGGGCATCGTGGAGGACGTTCCGCCGCCGCCCTCGCCGACCTCCCCGACCTCGCTGCGCGAGAGCACCAGCACGTCGGCGGCGAACTTTCCCAGCGCCGCGCAGGCGAAGCCGCAGGCCGACCCGAGATCGGCGACGGGGGTGCGCAGGCTGTGCCACGGCAGCCGGGGCTCGGCCAGGGAGAGTTCACGCGCGAACGCCGCCAGCAGCCGCAGACCGATGTCTCCGTCGTCGGGATGCCCCTCGGGACGTCCGTCGAGATGCCCGCCGGGTGCCCCCGGTTCCGGGGCGTCCGCGCCCGTCGGCGAGCTGTCCGGTGCTGCTGCCGCGTCGGGCACCTCGGCCGCGTCCGCCTCGGCGTGCGCGGCGAAAGCCGCCAACGTGCCTGCCGCTCCGCCCAGTTGCACGGGCAGACCTGCACGTGCGGCAGCGAGCCGGTCGTACGCGTCCAGCACGAGGCTGCGCCACCCTGCGACCTTCAGCCCGAAAGTCGTGGGGACGGCGTGCTGGGTGAGCGTCCGCCCCGGCAGGGGAGTGTCACGGTGCTCCGCCGCCACCATGGCCAGCTCCCGCGCAGTGCGCTCCAGGTCGGGGAGCATCTCGTCCAGCGTGCGGGCCGCGACGAGCATGAGTGCGGTGTCGAGGATGTCCTGGCTGGTCGCGCCCCGGTGGACGTACGGGCCCGCGTCCGGCCCCGCGGCGTCGGCGAGGTCGGCCGCGAGCGGGATGACGGGGTTGCCGCCGGAGCGTGCACGCAGTGCCAGGCTGCGGACGTCGAAGCGCTCGGCCCGTGCGGCGGCGGAGACGGCCGAGGCCGCCGTGCCGGGGGCCAGACCGAGGCTCGCCTGCGCTCTGGTCAGCGCGGCCTCGGCGTCCAGCATCGCCTGGAGCACTGCCGCGTCGCCCGAGCCGGACTCGGCCGCCGAGCCCGCGCGCACCGGAGCCAGCAGGCCGACGTCGTCCGGTAGCGGCCCGGTGGAGGGGCCGGGGTACGGGTCGGCGTCCGCGTCACTGGAAGTCAAGGAAGACCGTCTCCTTCTCGCCCTGCAGCCGGATGTCGAAGCGGTACGAGCCGGTTGCCCGGTCGGCCCTCGCCAGCAGGGTCTCGCGCCGGACGGGGTCGAGCGAGGCGAGGAGCGGGTCGGTGGCGTGCGCTTCGGCGTCCTGTGGAAAGTACACGCGAGTGAAGAGGTGGTGCAGCAGCCCGCGCGCGAAGACGCACACACTGATGTACGGAGCGTGACCCGGGCGGGCGCCGGGGGGCAGCGTACGGATGCTCCACTGGCCGGCGGCGTCGGTCGCGACGCGGGCGAAGCCGGTGAAGTCGACGCCGTTGCGCCCGAGGAAGCCGCCGTCGACGGGATCGCGGCGCATCGAGCCGGGAGCGCCGGACAGGTCACCTTCCGGGTCCGCCTGCCACATCTCGAGCAGGGCGTCGGGGACGGGGTCGCCCGCTCCGTCGTAGACGTGCCCGTGCAGGAACACGGCGTCCGTGCGGTCCGCCGGGGCGATCTCGTCGCCGCCGGGGAAGGGCAGGGCGTAGCCGTAGAAGGGGCCGACGGTGTGCGAAGGAGTCGGCTGCGGGGAAGTCATCGGCGGCCCTCCTCGACCCAGGTGGCGGACGGTCCGTCGAGGACGATGTCCCAGCGGTAGCCGAGCGACCATTCCGGCCGGGAGAGGCTGTGGTCGTAGGACGCCACGAGGGCCTGCCGCGCGGACTCGTCGGTGACGGACTGCAGGATCGGGTCGTACTCGAACAGCGGGTCGTTGGGGAAGTACATCTGCGTGACCAGCCGCTGCGTGAACGCGGAGCCGAACAGTGAGAAGTGGATGTGCGCGGGGCGCCAGGCGTTCTCGTGATTGCGCCAGGGGTACGCGCCGGGCTTGATCGTCGTGAAGCTGTAGCTTCCGTCGTCTCCGGTCAGCGTGCGTCCGACGCCGGTGAAATTGGGGTCGAGCGGTGCAGGATGCTGGTCGCGCAGATGCGCGTAGCGCCCCGCTGCGTTGGCCTGCCACAGCTCGATCAACTGGCCGCGCACCGGGCGTCCCGCACTGTCGAGGAGTCGGCCCGAGACGGTGATCCGTTCGCCCAGCGGCTCGCCGTGGTGCTGCCGTGTCAGGTCGTGGTCGATGTCTGTGACGTCTGTCGGGCCGAAGACCGGCGTGTGCAGTTCGACCGTCTCCGGATCGCCGTGCACGGGCACCAGCGGCTGTTCGGGGTGCCGCAGGACGCTGCTGCGGTACGGCGCGTAGTCCCGCGAGGGGTGGTGGGCGGCGGGTGCGCCGGCGGCGCGTGACTTCTCGTACGCGTCGCGCAGCTCGGCGATTTCGCGGTCGATGTCGTGCTGGCTGAGAGGCATGGGACGTACTCCTGTCGGTCCTTGCGGACGGACACCAGGACGGGCGCTCTGCGCGCAATTGCTCAGTGTGCTGAGTATTACTGCGAGGTTTTGCCGACGTTGCCACTGCGGGGCAGATGCGTCAATAGCATGGGAAAGGACGGGTGACTCTCGACACTCTGTGCCTTCCGGCGCAAGAATCAGTCAGTGCACTCATCGAATTCGTACGGGAACGAGCCTCAGCCCGGGAGGGAGCGCGGATGGCCGCGGTCGATCTGAGCACGCACCCGGGGCACCTCGCCCGGCGGCTCCAGCAGGCGCACTCGCTGCTGTGGGGGGCGATGGTCTCGGAGGAGATCACGTCGCCGCAGTTCGCCGTGCTCAACGCGCTGCTGGAGAAGCCCGGCATGGACCAGCGCACCCTCAGCGAACACGTGCACCTCGACCGTTCCACCATCGCCGACCTCGTCGCACGGCTGGCGGGGCGGGAACTGGTCGAGCGGGTGCGCGACCCGATGGACGGCCGCCGCAACGTGCTGAAGCTGACGGAGCAGGGCAGCCGCGTACACAGGAAGCTGGTCACGCGGACCGCCCGGATGAACCGGGTCTTCCTCGCGCCGCTCGACGGCGAGGAGCGGGAGACCCTGCTGCGGCTCATCGCGCGGGTCGCCGGAGCGGCGGAGGACCTGCGGGGCTGAACGTCCACGTCGCGCTGCTGGTGGCGGGTGGTGGCGGTGGCGCAGCGGACTGCGGACACGGGCAGCGCGGCTGTGCCCGCACCGCGGGAACCGGCCGTCCCGGGTGGACGGACAGCACTGCCGGGCAGCCGTGCCACGGGCCGCCCGGTCCGCTGTGCCCTCAGTGCGTACGGCAGTCGAAGACCGGGACGGACACGTCCGGGTCGTCCAGGCAGCGCCCCGTCCGCAGATCGAAGCGCTGCTTCAGCAGCGGCGAGGCCACGAACGGCATGCCGTCGGCGGAGCCGAGCAGACCGCGTGAGAGGACGTAGGCGCCTGTGAACGGGTCGCGGTTGCCGATCACATGGAGGTGCCCCGCGCGGTCCATGAAGACGGCGGCCTGTGTACCGCAGGGCAGCAGCGCGCCGACGCCGCGGCCGGGAGTGAGCGCGTCGAGACGGCACACCGTGAACCAGCCGGCGCCGTCGCGTACTTCGACCCGGCGGGCGGCACTGCCGGCGCCGGTGCGCGGACGGGGGAGGGAGCCGGCACCGTGGCCGGCGGTCGCGCTGCCGGCGGGGCCGACTGCGGTACTGAGAGCGGTCGGGGTCATCGGGCGGCCGTCCTTTCGGGGGTCCGGTCAGTGGCGCGTACGGGAATGTCGGGGCCCGACAGCAGGGTCAGGTCCGGCTTGATCTGCTCGCGCTCGGCGACGAACTGCACGGACGGATCCGGCACGCCCGGTGCGTTGACGAACGAGACGAACCGGGCGAGCTTCTCCGGGTCGGCCAGAGTCGCCGACCACTCGTCCCTGTAGTGGGCGACGTGGTCGGCCATCAGAGCCTCCAGCTCGTCGCACAGGCCGAGCGAATCGTGCACGACGACGTCCCTGACGTGGTCGAGACCGCCCTCGATCCGCTCCAGCCACGCGGACGTGCGCTCCAGCCGGTCCGCGGTGCGGATGTAGAACATCAGGAACCGGTCTGTCAGACGCACGAGTTCGGCGTCGCTCAGGTCCTGCGCCAGCAGGTCGGCGTGGCGGGGCGTGGCGCCCCCGTTGCCGCCGACGTAGAGGTTCCAGCCGGACGAGGTCGCGATGATTCCGAAGTCCTTGCTCATCGCTTCGGCGCACTCGCGGGCACACCCCGAGACAGCCGATTTCAGTTTGTGCGGGGACCGCAGGCCGCGGTAGCGCAACTCCAGGTCGATGGCCATGCGGACGCTGTCCTGCACGCCGTAGCGGCACCACGTGCTGCCCACGCAGGACTTGACCGTCCGCAGGGCCTTTCCGTACGCGTGACCGGACTCGAAGCCCGCCTCGACGAGGCGCGCCCAGATGCCGGGCAGCTGATCGACGCGTGCGCCGAACATGTCGATGCGCTGCCCGCCGGTGATCTTCGTGTACAGGCCGTAGTCCCGTGCGACCTCGCCGACGGCGATCAGCTTCTCCGGTGTGATCTCCCCGCCGGGCACACGGGGCACGACCGAATAGGAGCCGTTGCGCTGGAGGTTGGCGAGGAAGTGGTCGTTGGTGTCCTGCAGTGCGGCCTGCTCACCGTCCAGTACGTGGCCTCCCGCGCCGATGGTCGGTGCCAGGGAGGCGATGATCGAGGCGACCGCCGGCTTGCACACCTCGCAGCCGTCGCTGCGCCGCGCCTCCCCTCGGCCGTGCGAGTCGAGCAGTCCGGCGAAGGTCGTATGCCGCAGTGTCCGCACGATCTCGTACAGTTCGGCGCGCGTGTAGGCGAAACAGCCGCACAGACCGGTGTCGACGGTGACCCCGTTGGCCTCCAGTTCGGCGTCGACGACCTGCCCGAGCACCTTGAGGCAACTGCCGCAGCCTGTGCCCGCCTTGGTGCACTTCTTCACGGCCGGTACATCCGTGCAGCCGTGTTCGGTGACAGCGGAGCGGACAGTGCCCTTGTCGATGTGGTGACAGTTGCAGACGATCGCGTCGTCGGGCAGTGCGGCGGGGCCGAGCGCCCGTCCCGGGGAGTCCGAACCCGCCGGCAGCACCAGCGACTCGGGCGGTACCGGCGGTACGGAGCCGGTGAGCGCCCGCAGCGTGCCGTACGCCTCCGCGTCACCGACGAGAACACCGCCGAGCAGAGCACCGTCCGGTGCGACCACGAGCTTCTTGTACACACCGGCTCGCGAGTCGGAATAGACGACGTCCATGCAGCCGTCCGCGGTGCCGTGCGCGTCGCCGAAGGAGGCGACGTCCACGCCGAGGAGCTTCAGCTTCGTGGAGGTGTCCGCGCCGGTGAACGTGCGCGGTGCGCCGTCCGCCGCGGAGGTGCCGCGGGCGAACTGCTCGTTCACCGCGTCGGCTGCGCTCTCGGCCATCTCGTAACCGGGCGCGACCAGCCCGTAGACCGTTCCGTCGACCGCCTTGGCGCATTCGCCGACGGCGTAGATGTACGGATCGCTGGTGCGGCACTGCTCGTCGATGACGACGCCGCCCCTGTCCCCGACCGCCAGTCCGCTGTCGCGTGCGAGCTGGTCGCGCGGCCGTACCCCCGCGGAGAAGATCACCAGATCGGTCTCGATGTGCGAACCGTCGGACAGTGCCATCGACTTCACCGCACCGTGCTCGTCCGCGACTATCCGCTCACCGGCCACGCCGGTGTGCACGGTCAGCTCCATTTCCTCGACGGTGCGGCGCAGGGCTGCTCCGCCGCCTGCGTCGACCTGGAGCGCCATCAGCCGGTCGTTGAACTCGACGATGTGGGTGTCCAGTCCGAGCCCGCGCAGTGCGCCGGCCGCCTCCAGCCCCAGCAGTCCGCCGCCGACGACCACACCCGCGCGGGACGAGGTCTTCGCGTACTTCTCGATCGCCAGCAGGTCCTCGATGGTGCGGTAGACGAAGCACCCTGCGCTGTCCCTGCCGGGAACCGGCGGCACGAAGGGGAAGGAGCCCGTGGCGAGTACCAGGGTGTCGTACGCGACGGTGCGGCCCGACCGGGAGGTGACCGTCCGGCGCTCCCGGTCGATTGCGGCCGCCGGGTCGTCCAGGTGCAGCTCGATGCCGTGCTCGGCGAGGAACTGCTCGTCGCTGAGGGCGAGTTCCTCGGGCGTCGTGCCGGAGAAGTACGACGTGAGCCGGACGCGGTCGTAGGCGGGCCGCGGCTCCTCGCACAGGACGACCACTCGTGCCCGGCTGGTCGTCCCCCGCGCGGCCAGGGCCTCCAGGAAGCGCTGCCCGACCATCCCGTGGCCGATCAGCAGGATCGTCGGCGTCGGAGTCGTCGTGGGAGTCGGCGGCGTCGTCATCTACTGGCCTCCGTCGGGGGCGTGGGTGAGCAGGTGGAGCAGCGGTTCGGAGGGCAGTGCCTCGTCGCCCTCCCAGGCGCGGGCGAGCGTGCCGACGGTGCGGAGATCGCCGAGGAGGATGCCTCCGACGAGCCGGTCGCCACGGACGACGACCTTCCGGTAGATGCCGCGCGTGGCGTCGGCGAGCTGGACGACGTCGTCGTCCTCGCGCGGGGTCGGCTCTCCGAACGCGGCGAGGTCCAGCGGCGGCGGAGGGTCCGACCGCCACCGGCCGGCGGCCCCGTGGTCCGTCGCTCCACCGAGGGGCGGGGCGCCGAGCGTGAGCCGGGTCAGCGCGCGGGTGCCGCGGTAGCCCGGTACGGCGGGAGCCCCGGTGGCACGCGCGCCCGCGAGGGCGGCGGTGAGGACGCGGGCCGCCGTGTCGGCCTGCTCCTGCGCGGGGCCGGCGAGTCCGTACAGGACTCCCTCGTGCTCTGCGCAGTCGCCGACGGCGTAGATGTGCGGGTCGCTGGTGCGCAGCCGGTCGTCCACGACGACTCCGCGGGAGATCTCCAGCCCGGCGGCGCGGGCGAGTCCGACGCGGGGACGCACTCCGCAGGCGATGACGACCAAGCCGGCGTCGAGGCGGTAGCCGTCGGCGAGTTCGACTGAGCGCACGGCGCCGGCGTTGCTCCGGCCGTTCGGCTGTGTACGCAGTCCGCGCACCCGGCACTCCGTGTGCACCTCGACGCCCAGCTCCTCCAGGTGGCGCCGCAGCAGTGCGGCGGCACCCGCGTCGAGCTGCCGTTCCATGAGCCGTTCGCCCTGGTGGGCCAGGACGACCTGGACACCTCGGCGTGCGAGCGCGCGGGCGGCGGAGACGCCGAGCAGACCACCGCCGACGACCACCGCGCCCACGTCCGGCCGTGCCTCGTCGCGGAGGGCGAGACAGTCGTCCATGGTCCGGAAGGCACGCACCCCGTCGGGCAGTTCGCCGGCGCCGGCGGCGAACAGGCCGCGCAGGGGCGGGAGTACGGGGCTCGCACCGGTGGCCAGCACCAGGACGTCGTAGGGGAGCACGCTTCCCTCGTCGCACACGACGCGGCGCTCTTCCCGGTCGATCCGGACGGCACGTACACCGTGCATCCATCGGACCGCCGGGCGTGTGGGGAGGGCGATGACCTCCGGTGCGTACTGTCCGCCGAGTACCTCCGCGAGCAGCACCCTGTTGTAGGGGGCGTGCCGCTCTTCGCCGACGACAGTGAGATCCACGCCGGTGTCGAGCTGCTGGGCGATCCGCGCACCGGCCATGCCGCCGCCGATCACCACCACACGCTGTCGCAAGGTCATGGAACGAGCGTGCTGTGCGGCTGTTACCCGGTCGCATCACGGCTGTTTCCCCGGGGGAACGCTGTGCTCAGCGTGCCGTGGTGCCGTCTGTGAGCTGCGTGTGGGCGGCACTCCGCAGCGGCGACGGTGCCGCCCCCGCCCGCCGTGCCCTCCCGGGCCTCCTTCCGCTGCTGATGCCGCTGCTCCTTCCGCTGCTCATGCTGCTGATGTGGCTGCCGACGTGACCGCGGACGTGACCGCCGATCTGGCTCACGGGGGCAACCCTCCGCCCCAGGGGCGGCATTCTGTACGCATGTACGTGGAGTGGCGTTCGCAGCTGGAGGGCGCAGTCGTGTGGACACACCACGGCGCACCCGAGGAGGAGGGGCGCGTGCTGCCCGACGGCTGCATGGACCTGCTGTGGTGGGACGGCGCGCTGGTCGTCGCCGGACCCGACACACGGGCACATGTCCATTCGCCGCAGACCGTCTCCCGTATCACCGGCCTGCGGTTCGCTCCCGGTACAGGACCGGCGGTCTTCGGCCTGCCGGCGTACGAGGTGCGCGATCAGCGGGTGCCACTCGGCGCGGTGTGGCCGGAGAGTGCCGTGCGGGTGCTGGAGGAGCGGATCGCATCGGCAGCGGAGCCGGGCCGCGCACTGGAGATCCTCGCGGGCGAGCGGCTGGGGGACGAGGCGCTGAAACGGAGCCGCACCGCGCGGCCCCTGAACCGGTCCGTAGTCGAACTGCTCGCGCACGGGCGGGGTGTTGCCGAAGTGGCGCGCACTGTCGGGTTGAGCGAGCGGCAGCTGCACCGCCGCTGCCGGGACGCCTTCGGCTACGGGCCCAAGACGCTCACGCGCGTGCTGCGGATGCAGCGAGCCCTCGGAATGGCGGGACGTACGGGGTCCCTGGCAGAGGTGGCGGTGGCGTCGGGATACGCCGACCAGGCCCATCTCTCGCGTGAGGTCAGGGCGCTGGCCGGGGTGCCGCCGGCGCGGCTGCTGGGTCTTCGCGGCCGGTAGTGCGCGGGCGGTGTCAGGGGAGCGGGGCGAAGAGGTCGACCTCGTTGCCGTCGGGGTCCGCCACCACGGCGTACCGCTGGCCCCAGAAGGCGTTCCAGGGTGCCTTGTGCCCTTCGTGGCCGGCGCTTGTCAGACGGGCGTACTGCTCGTCGACGTCGTCGGGGGAGTCGCAGAGGAACGCCAGGCCGAGGCGGCCGCTGCCGTGCGGCCCGGGGTGCCAGCCGGAGTTGAAGGATTGGATCGTCTCGTCGGTGTCCCAGGCGATGCGCAGCCCGCCGGGCAGCGCCGCCTCGACGTGCGCCTCGCCGTCGGCGCCGGCCGGGACGTCCAGGCCGAGCAGGCGGTAGAAGGCGAGGGAGGCGGCCATGTCCGCCGTGACGATGCCGATGAGGTCGAAGCGTGGAGTCATGTCCGCACGCTAGGCCGCGCAGTGCCTCCTGGTCTTGAACGGATCGGACGTGGCGCCCGGGGGAGGGGCGGACCGCAATGGGCAGCCGCCCCACAGCTGCGGCCTGCGCAGTGGTCTCCGCCTCCAGGTTGCTTCCGGTTGTGCAACGTTGCGCCTTCCGGCGGCAGGCGGACTCTTCCCTTCCGGCCGACTGCTCGCCACTATTCGCCGCACGAGCCGGGCAGGCGGGGCCGTCACCCGGCCGGCCTGCGAGAACCGGCAGCCCGGAGAGCGAGCGAGGTGGACATGGCCAGCAATGCGGAGACCGGTCCGGACACAGGACAGGAGACCGGTCCGGACCCGGGACGGGACGGTGGTCCCCACACCGGGGTGCCGGGCCAGGACGAGACGCTGCTCGCGCGGACAGCGCTGCGCTTCACCGGGTTCACCGAGAAATGGCTTCCGGACGCCTTCGGGTTCGTGCTCGTCGGCACGTTCCTGATCTTCGCGCTGGGGCTGTCGACCGGGGAGCGTCCCACTGCCCTCGTCGACGCGTGGGGTAAGGGCTTCTGGTCGCTGATCGAGTTCACCCTGCAGATGGCGATGATCATCATCGGGGGCTACGCGGTCGCGGTCTCGGCACCCGTCGCGCGCCTCATCACGCGGCTGGCCAGGGTCCCGAAGTCGCCGCGGGCTGCGATCGCCTTCACAGCCGGGGTAGCGATGATCAGCTCCTACCTCAACTGGGCGTTCAGCCTTGTCTTCACCGCCATCCTGGCCAAGGAGATCGCCCGCGTCGTACGCGGCGTCGACTACCGCGCGGTGGGCGCGATGGCTTTCCTGGGGCTCGGGACGGTCTGGGCGCAGGGCCTGTCCGGCTCGGCGGCGCTCCAGGTGGCGAGCACTGTCTCCAGCCCGAAGCCCGTACAGGACGTCATCGCCGAAGGGCGGGACGGGCAGAAGGTCATACCGCTCACCGACACGATCTTCACCTGGCAGAGCCTCGTCGCGACAGCGGTCGTCTTCCTCGTGGCACTCGTCATGGCCTGGTTCCTCGCTCCGACTGCCGCCCGCGCGAAGACCGCGCAGGACCTGGGCATCGAACTGCGGCCCCTCGTCGACGAGCACGCGAAGGAGGTCAGGCGGTCGAGGCCGGGGGACTGGCTGGAGAGCAGTCCCGTGTTCACGGTCCTGATCGGACTGCTCGGACTCTGGTACCTCGTGAGGCACTTCGCGTCCGCGGAGGGGAACCCGGTCGCGGCGCTCGACCTCAACACGGTCAACCTGATCCTGCTGCTGCTCGCGCTCTGCCTCCACTGGCGTCCCATACGGATGGTGGACGCGGTCCGGCGCGGCGCTCCCGCCGCGTCCGGTGTGCTGCTGCAGTTTCCGCTCTACGGCGGGATCTTCGGCATGATCGCGTTCACCGGTGTCTCGAAGCAGGTGGCCGGCTGGCTGGTCAGCGTCTCCAACGAGGTGCTGTTCGCACCTCTCATCGCGGTGTACTCGGCCGTGCTGGGTGTCTTCGTGCCCAGCGGCGGCAGCAAGTGGGTCATCGAAGCGCCGTACGTGATCGACGCGGCCAACCAACTGCACGTCAACCAGGGGTGGATGGTCGTCGTCTACGACCTGGGCGAGGCCTCGGCGAACCTGCTGCAGCCGTTCTGGATGCTCCCGACGCTGGCGATCCTGGGACTGAAGGCACGGGACATCATGGGGTACACGTTCGCGATGTTCCTGGCGTGCTTCCCGGTCGTCCTCGTTGTGGTGACCGTCTTCGCGGGGACGCTGCCCTTCCCGTGACAGCGGACGGGCGGTGCTGCCCGCGCGGAGATGTCAGGGTGTGGTCATGAGCGACGACGCCCGGATTCTGGCAGTGCTGACCACGACCGACGACGAGGCGAAGGCACGCGAGCTCGCAGCTGGTGCCGTCCGGCAGCGCGTGGCCGCGTGCGCGCAGATCAGTGCGCCCGTCACCTCCGTCTACCGGTGGGAGGGAGAGGTGCAGAACGACCCTGAGTGGCAGGTGCTGTTCAAGACGAGCGAGGCCCGGTACGACGACCTGGAGACGTACATCCGCCAGGCTCACGACTACGACGTGCCGGAGATCATCGCGACGCCCGTGGTGCGCGGCGGCGCCGACTACCTGGCGTGGGTCGCCGAGGAGACGTCCGCCCCCCGGACGGCGTGATTTCCGGGGGCGGACGGTCCGTGCCGCGGGACTGGATTCAGCTCTGCCCCTCCATGGCGGCGGGGTCCATCCACACGAACTCCCAGTGGTGCTCGTCGAGGTCGTAGAAGCTCCGGGAGTACATGAATCCGTGGTCCTGCGGGTCGCCCGCAGGGCGGCCGCCCGCGGCGAGAGCCTTGTCGGCCAGCTCGTCGACCTCGGCTCTTCCGCCGGCGCTCAGGGCGATCATCGTCTCGGTGCTCGTCCGCGAGTCGGCGACGTCCTTCTTCGTGAACGACTTGAAGAACGGCTCCACGAGCAGCATGGCGAAGATGTCGTCGCTGATCACGAGGCAGGCGGCGTTCTCGTCGCTGAACTGCGGGTCGAAGGAGTAGCCGAGCTGGGTGAAGAAGTCCTTGGACTTCGCGAGGTCCTGCACGGGGAGGTTCACGAAGATCTTCGTAGACATGGCGGGAACGCCTTTCTCGTGTGACGTCTCGTTCTTCCGGACGGTCTCGTCCGTCCTGCTCTGCCGTACATCTGCTGACAAGTGAGACCGGGAGCCGGGCGGCAACTCATCGGTCCGCCGGGGATTTCCGGAGATCGCCGGAGCAGCGCTCCACCCGTGCCGTCGCCGTGGCGCCCGCGTCGTGTCCCGCCGTCCGGGCTCTGCCGTCCGTCCTCCACATCCGACTTCTGCCGTCCGTCCTCCGCCCTGTGTCCGGCCCGGGCGCCTACGAGCGACGCAGCAGCAGCGTGACGAACCCGAGTACACCCCTGTAGCCGCGCAGCCAGCCCTCCCGGTGCGCGGCCGCCGTCTCGCGGGCGGTGACGCTTCCGGGGTCGCCGGGGTGGTCCAGGGCCCAGCGGGAGAGCGACCCCGTCCACGACCACTCGTAGTCGTCCCACTCGTCGGCCGTACTGACGTGCCCGTACACCGGCGTCCATCCGGCTGCGGTGACACGGCCGACTGTCGCGGCGAGATCGGCGAAGTCTCCGGGGGAGGCGTCCAGCGCTGCGAGGGCGGCGGGAGTGGGCTCCTTCTCCCAGAAGCCTTCGCCGACGAGGACGCAGCCGCCTGCGGCAAGGTGTTCCCGTGCGGCGGTGAGGGTGCGCAGCAGACCTCCGAACGCGTGCGTGGAGCCGACGGAGAGCACCAGGTCGAAGTCGTGCTGCGCGGTGAATCGTGCGGCGTCCTGCTCGTGGAGGGTCAGCCTGTCGTCCAGGGCCGCGGCTGCGGAGGCCTCACGGGCCTTGGTGAGAGCGGACGGTGAGAGATCGACACCTTCGGCCTGTGCGAGAGGACGTCCGGACAGTGCGCGGATCAGCCATTCCCCCGCGCCGCATCCGAGGTCGAGCAGCCGCTCGTCCCCGCGCGGCAGAGCACGCTCCAGGAGCCGTTGCACTGTCGCGTCGCTGAGCGGGGCAGCGACGGGATGGTCCTGGTGGGCGAGCGTGCTGAGCAGTCGACGGTCCATGGCGCGAAGTCTGTCGGCGGCAACGTGCTGCCGTCGCCTGAATTTCCTGCGGGCGCACGGCCGTCACGGATGCCGGGGCCGGCGCCGTCGAGGCCGTGCCCTCCCGCGCCTCGTCACCCCCTTCCGCGCCCCGGTCCCGCGGGCCGCGCGTCGGCCAACGCCCGTTCCACACCGGTCTCGTGCGGGCCGAGGAAGTGCGGGTCGGGCGTCAGCGCGGCGTCGAAGGCCGCCTTCGCGGCGCCGGGGATCTCACGCAGACCGCCCGCGTACCACGTGACGTCCCGCGGTTCCGGCACGGCGACGCCGTACGAGTCGATCCCCGCGGCACGGCACAGTGCGACTGCACGCCGGATGTGGAAGTCCTGGCTGACAAGCAGGGCGTGCCGCACGCCGAAGACGCGGGCGGCACGTGTGCACGAGTCCCATGTGTCGAAACCCGCGTAGTCGGCCACGACTCGGCCGGCAGGCACGCCGCGGGCAGCGAGATACCTGCGCATCGCGTCCGGCTCGTCGTACTCCTCGCGGCTGTTGTCGCCAGAGACGAGCACTGCGTGGACCTTTCCGCTCTCGTACAGTTCGACGGCGCTGTCGAGCCTGTGCGCGAGGTACGGGGACGGCTCGCCGTCCCACAGCCCGGCCCCGAAGACGAGGGCGACGGGGGCGCTGGGTGCGCGCGACACGTCCCCGTGCGGGGCGTCCGTGGAAAGCCGCAGCCATGCGCCTGGAAGCAGGGCGAGCACACTGCACAGCATCAGAATCTGCATGGCGCGTCTGCGTCTGACCGTGCGTCTGCGGAACACGGCAGCGCCGCTGTCGGGACGTCCCTGGGGCATGACTGGTGCGACGCCACAACTCCCCTGGACGGTTGCGCTCCTTGTGCGTGCGGTCGGACTCCTGTCCGACCGCCGTGAGCTTCACCGCGAAGGTGCCGCCGGTTCCACGCGCACCGCGCACACCTTGAACTCCGGCATCCGCGAGGACGGATCGAGCGCCGGATTGGTGAGCGTGTTGGCCCGGCCCTCGCCGTGCCAGTGGAACGGCATGAAGACCGTGTCGGGACGGATGGCCCGGGTGACGCGCGCCGGCGCCACGGCACGACCGCGCCTGGAGACCACCGCGAGCCGGTCGCCGTCCACGACACCCAACTGTCCGGCCAGACGCGGGTGCAGTTCGACGAACGGGCCGGGGGCGGCGGCGTTGAGTTCGTCGACACGGCGTGTCTGCGCACCCGACTGGTACTGCGCCAGCACACGGCCGGTCGTCAGACGCAGCGGGTACTGCGCGTCCGGCTCCTCGGCCACCGGACGGTGCACTGCCGGGAAGAAGCGGGCGCGCCCGTCCGGTGTGGCGAAGCGGTCGAGGAAGAGCCGCGGCGTCCCGGGATGTGCGATTCCGGGCGGCCGGCTCCCGTCCCCCGCGCGCTGCTGCCCGGCCGTGTCGACGCTGTCCCCGCTGCCGCTGCCGCTGCCGCTGCCGCCGTCCCCGCTGCCGTACGGGCCTGCGTCCGGCCGTCCGTCCGGGCAGGGCCAGAAGACGCCGTCCTCTGCGGCGAGGCGCGCGTAGGTGATGCCCGAGTAGTCGGCCGGGCCGCCTGCCGAGGCACGGCACAGTTCCTCGAAGACCTCTTCCGCCTCTGCCGGGAAGCCCTTCTCCCAACCGAGGCGTGCCGCCAGCCCGTTGAGGACGCCGAGGTCGCTGCGCACACCCGCGGGCGGGTCGCACGCCTTGCGGCGCAGCAGGACCCGGCCCTCCAGACTGGTCGTCGTGCCCGTCTCCTCCGCCCACTGCGTCACCGGCAGGACGACGTCGGCGAGCTGCGCGGACTCCGAGAGAACCACGTCGCACACCGCGAGGAAGTCCAGTGCGCGCAGCCGCTCCTCCACGTGTGCCGCCCGCGGTGCGGAGACGACGGGGTTCGAGCCCATCAGCAGCAGTGCACGGACGTCCCCGCCGAGCGCGTCGAGCAGTTCGTACGCGCTGCGCCCGGGCACAGGGAGCACAGCGGGGTCGACGCCCCACACCTGTGCCACGTGTGCGCGCGCTGCGGGATCGTCGAGCTTGCGGTAGCCGGGCAACTGGTCGGCCTTCTGGCCGTGTTCCCGTCCGCCCTGTCCGTTGCCCTGCCCGGTGAGGCAGCCGTACCCGGACAGCGGCCGTCCGGCGCGCCCGGTGGCCAGGCACAGGTTGATCCACGCACTGACCGTGTCTGTGCCCTTCGACTGCTGCTCCGGGCCGCGGGCGGTGAGCACCATGGCGTCGGGTGTGTCGCAGAAGAGCCGGACGGCCTCGCGCAGCTCCGGTACGGAGACACCGGTGATGCGCTCGACCTGTTCCGGCCAGTGCGCCATCGCGGCGCTGCGCGCCTCGGGCCAGCCGCTGGTCCGCGTCCGGATGAACTCCTCGTCCAGCCTGTCCTCGGCGACGACCAGATGGAGCAGGCCGAGCGCCAGCGCGAGGTCGGTGCCGGGCCGCGGGGCGAGATGCAGGTCCGCGTGTTCGGCGGTGCGGGTGCGACGGGGATCGATGACGATCAACTTGCCGCCGTTCTCGCGCAGTTCGGTCAGATAGCGCAGTGCGGGTGGCATCGTCTCCGCCAGGTTGGAGCCGACGAGGACGACGCAGCCCGTACGTGCGACGTCCGAGAGGGGGAAGGGCAGGCCCCGGTCGAGGCCGAACGCTCTGATGCCTGCCGCAGCGGCGGAGGACATGCAGAAGCGGCCGTTGTAGTCGATCTGGGAGGTGCCCAGCACCAGCCGGGCGAACTTGCCCAGTGAGTACGCCTTCTCGTTGGTCAGTCCGCCGCCCCCGAAGACGCCCACCGCGTCGGCGCCCCGGGTGCTGCGCGTGCGCTCCAGCGCCGCCGCGGTCACGTCGAGGGCCTCGTCCCAGGTGGCGGGCTCCAGCAGGCCGGAGGACGGACGCCGTACGAGCGGCTCCGTGAGGCGCACGTGCGGGGCGAGGACCGCGTGCGCTGTCCGGCCCTTGCTGCACAGGGCGCCGCGGTTCACGGGGAAGCCGGGGCGTTCGACGACCTCCACGGGTGGCCCCGCCGCACTCGTGCCGGTCCGCGCCCCCGTTCCCCCGCCTGCGCCCTCGCCCGCATCCGCCGCAGGGCCGCCCGGCGCGCGACGCAGGGCCATGCCGCACTGGAGCGCGCAGTACGGGCAGTGCGTGTCGGTCCCGGCACTCGCTGCGGCTGCGGTGGGGGAGGCTGAGGGGCTCGCGTGCATGGGCACAGGATGGTGAGCGTCTGTTACGAGCGCCCGCTGCCCGCGTTACATGCCCGGCAAGCGGCCCTCAGCGCACCTGTCGCCTTCCGGTGAGGTGCCCGCTGTGAGCCCGCCGCAACGGGACGTGACGCGGGCGCAACAGGACGGCAACGACCTCCCGTCAGACTCCTGCCATGACGCCGTCGCTCCCCTCGCACTCGCGTTCCCGGCCCGGCCCCCGGCCCTTCGACGGCCTCGGAGGGCTCGACAGTACGGCGCAGCTCATGACCCGCCTCAGCACACAGCTCCAGACACAGCTCCGCTCCGTACGTGCGCCTCGCCCGGCGCGCGTGCCGCGGGCGCAGCCGCCGCACGCCCCGGTCCTCGTCGCCGCCGCCCACGGTTCCCGTGACCCCCGCGCGCTGCGCACCGTCGAAGCGCTGGTCGCCTCCGTACGGGCGATGCGCCCCGGACTCCACGTGGCCCTGGGACACGTCGAACTGAACGAGCCGCTGCTCTCCGGCACCCTCGCCGCTCTCCCCGCGGGACGGCAGGCCGTGGTCGTGCCGCTGCTCTTCGGACCCGGCCACCACGTCGACCACGACCTTCCGTCGGCAGTGGCGGACGCGCCGCACGTACGCGCCCGGATCGCGCAGCCGCTGGGGCCGCATCCGCTGCTGGCGGCGGCCCTGCACGACAGGCTGCGGGAGGCGGGCTGGCGGGACGCCGCCGCTGCCGGCCCCGCCGGCGGGCCGCAGCCGGCCCGCTGCTCCCCTTCGGACAGGCCCGCCGTCGTACTGGCCGCGGCGGGCTCCCGCAGCCCCGCGGCCGCTGCGGGAGCCGAGCGCACCGCGCGGCAGCTGCGCGAGAGCCTCGGCGGTGGCGTGCCGGTGGTCCCGGCGTACGCCTCGGCGGCACGTCCGGCAGTCGGCGAGGCCGTACGGGCGCTGCAGGCCGACGGGCACGCGCAGGTCGCCGTCGCGTCGTGCTTCACCGCTCCGGGGTACTTCGCCTCCCTGTGCGCGGCGCAGTCCCCCTGGATCGCCGCCGCCCCGATCGGCGCCCACCCTGCGCTCGCCGGACTCGTGCTGCACCGGTACGACGAGGCCCGCGCGGCTCCGGCCACTGCGGGCAGCACTCCCGCTCGGGCTCCGTCCTCCGCCGCCCCGTCCGTTTCTGTTTCCGCCGCCGCTCCCGCAGAGTGACCCGTCGCGGAGGACACCACAGCCCTGAGGGCCGCTCAGCCCGCGGGTCGGCTCGTACGCTCATAGGGCCGCAGTACCCCGCTGCCGTTACCGTCGGCGTATGCACGGCACGTACGAAGCAGAGGTCACAGGCGACACCGGGCCCTATGGCCTGTCCGACATCGAACGCTGGGCGCCCGAGCCCGACAAACGGCCGGGCCGTACCGCTTTCCAGCGTGACCGTGCACGGGTGCTGCACTCCGCCGCCCTGCGACGGCTCGCGGGCAAGACCCAGGTGGTGGCTCCCGGGTCCAGCGCCCAGGCGTGGGACGCGAGCCCCCGTACGCGGCTCACCCACTCCCTCGAATGCGCCCAGGTGGGACGGGAGTTGGGAGCGGCACTGGGCTGCAACCCCGACCTGGTGGAGACCGCCTGCCTGGCGCACGACCTGGGCCACCCGCCGTTCGGGCACAACGGTGAACGCGTACTCAGTCAGATCGCGGAGCCGTGCGGAGGGTTCGAAGGCAACGCACAGTCGCTGCGTCTGCTCTCGCGGCTCGAACCCAAGCGCTTCCTGGAGGTGGAAGCCGGCCCGGAGGGCGACCGTGGGAGCAGCCCCCAGCGCCTCCCCGTGGGTCTCAACCTCACCCGGGCGGCACTGGACGCGGCGACGAAGTACCCGTGGACGCGCGGCGGTCACCCCACCGACCCGGCCTCGCCGAAGTTCGGCGTCTACCCGGACGACCTGCCGGTCTTCCAGTGGTTCCGGGAAGGCGCCCCGGCAGAACGCAAGTGCTTCGAGGCACAGGTCATGGACTGGTCGGACGACGTCGCCTACTCCGTGCACGACGTGGAGGACGGCCTGCACGCCGGTCACCTGGATCCCAACATGCTGCTGGCCGAACCCGAGAGGCGTGACATCTTCGCCGTCACGGCAGCCCGCTACGCACCCGACGCAGGTCACGCCGAACTGGCCGCAGCCCTCGACCGGTTGCTGGAGCAGGAGTGGTGGCCGCACAGCTACGACGGCTCGGCTGTCGCACAGGCCAGGCTCAAGGACGCGACCAGTCAGCTGATCGGCCGGTTCTGTCTCGCGGCCGAGGGTGCGACACGCGCCGCCTACGGGTCGGGAAGGCTGACCCGCTACGCCGCGGAACTGGTCGTTCCCCGTGCGGCCCGGCTGGAGTGCGCGGTGCTCAAGGCGGTCGCCGACTGCTACGTACTGCAACGCCCCGATCTGGAACGCCTCAGGGCCGACCAGCGCGTCGTTCTCAACGAGCTCGCCACGGAACTGATCGCCCGTGCGCCCGACGGGCTCGACCCGCAGTTCCGTGCGCTGTTCGCCGAGGCGGACAGCGACGTGGCGCGGCTGCGCGTGGTCGTCGACCAGATCGCCGCACTGACCGACGTCTCGGCACGTTCACTGCACGGCCGTCTCACACGCGACCAGCGCGACCAGTAGTCCCTCCGGCCCGCCCGGGCGTGATCCGTCGCGTGACCACCCGCGGGCCCCTGTCCGGCAGCCGCGGAGGGCCTGCGGCCGGGGGCGGGCACGAGGCGGGATCAGGGGGAGCGCTCCGGCGGGAGGTGGGCAGGTCGTACCGCGGGTGTCCGTCTGTCCGCGCCACGCCGCCGTCCGTGGGCCTCTTCCCGCTGCCCGTCCGATGCGGGACGCTCACTTACGACGTTATCTGTCGGGGGGTCAGCGAGGAGGATCCAAGTGGTCGACGCACACCGGACGTTCGTCATCGTCGGTGGAGGGCTTGCGGGTTCGAAGGCAGCCGCGGCCCTGCGAGCGGAAGGGTTCACCGGCCGTGTGATCCTGATCGGCGACGAGCGTGATCACCCTTATGAGCGTCCGCCGCTCTCGAAGGGGTATCTCACCGGTTCCGACGACCGGGAAAGCGTCTTCGTGCACGCTCCCGCCTGGTACGCAGGTGCGGACATCGAACTCCACCTCGGGCAGACAGTCGTCGGACTCGACCGGGCAGGCAAGTATCTGCGGCTGGGCGACGGTACCCGCGTGCAGTACGACTCCCTCCTGCTGGCCACCGGTGCCGAACCCCGCCGGCTGGAGGTACCCGGGACCGGCCTGGCCGGCGTCCACCACCTGCGCAGGCTCGCCCACGCCGACCGGCTGCGCGGGAGACTGACGGCGCTCGGACAGGAGAACGGCCACCTGGTCATCGCAGGGGCAGGCTGGATCGGGCTCGAAGTCGCCGCGGCCGCACGCTCGTACGGTGCCGAGGTCACCGTCGTCGAACCGGAACCCACCCCGCTGTACACCGTCATCGGTCCCGAGATGGGCACCCTCTTCGCCGATCTCCATCAAGAGCACGGTGTGCGCTTCCACTTCGGTGCACGGCTCGCGGAGATCGTCGGACAGGACGGGATGGTGCAGGGCGTCCGGACGGACGACGCCGACGAGCACCCCGCACACGACGTGCTCGCGGCCGTCGGTGCCGCACCGCGTACCGCACTCGCCGAGTCGGCCGGGCTGGAGCTGGCCCCGGAGCCGGGCGGGGGCATCGCCGTGGACGCCTCTCTGCGGACCTCCGACCCCCACATCTACGCCGCGGGCGACGTCGCCTCGGTGACGTACGAGTCGTTCCCCTCGGCCGGGGGCGCCGCGGGGCGGAAGCCGCTGCGGGTCGAGCACTGGGCGAACGCCCTCAACAGTGGTCCCGCGGCCGCCCGTTCGATGCTGGGCAGGGAGGTCACGTACGACCGGGTGCCCTACTTCTTCTCCGACCAGTACGACGTGGGCATGGAGTACTCCGGCTACGCCCCGCCCGGCACGTACGACCAGGTCGTGTGCCGGGGAGACGTGGCGAAGCGGGAGTTCGTCGCGTTCTGGCTGCGGGACGACCGCGTACTGGCCGGGATGAACGTGAACGTCTGGGACGTCACCGCGCCTCTCCAGGAGCTGATCCGCTCCGACGCCCGTGTCGACCCGGAGGCGCTCGCGGACCCGGGTGTGCCGCTGTCCGCGCTGAGCGGCACGGCGGAGGGTGCCGGGAAGGTCTGAGGCGGCGCGTCCCCGAAGCGGCGAACGAGCGGCGAGCGAACGGCGAGCAGGGCGACGCGGCAGCCTACGGCGGCGGCAGGTCCCACGGCGCCGGTCCGGGGCGCGCGGGCGCGTGCGGCGACGTCCGGCGCGGCAGGCCCCGCCACCCCTGCCGCACCGGACGGGGTGTCGTCGGCCGGCCGTACAATTCCCAGGTGGCCGGAAGGATCAATGACGAGGACGTGAGGGCGGTTCGGGACGCGGTCCCGATCGACGCCGTCGTCTCCGAATACCTCCAGCTGCGCCCCGCGGGCGGCGGGAACCTCAAGGGCCTGTGCCCCTTCCACGACGAGAAGTCGCCCTCCTTCCACGTGAGTTCGAGCAAGGGCGTCTTCCACTGCTTCGGCTGCCAGGAGGGCGGGGACACCTTCGACTTCGTGAGGAAGGTCGACCACCTCTCCTTCTCCGAGGCCGTCGAACGGCTGGCCGCCCAGGCCGGCATCACCCTGCGGTACGAGGAAGGCGGGTACGGGCGCGCCTCCCAGCAGGGCGAGCGCACCCGCCTGGTCGAGGCCCACAAGGTCGCCGCGCAGTTCTACGCCGAGCAACTCCAGGGCCAGGAGGCGGAGATCGGCCGGCGCTTCCTCGACGAACGCGGCTTCGACAAGGAGGCGGCCGGGCACTTCGGTGTCGGGTACGCACCTGCGGGCTGGGACCATCTGGTGCGCTTCCTGCGCGGCAAGGGCTTCTCCGACAAGGAGCTGATCCTCTCCGGGCTCGCGCAGGAGGCCCGCAACGGCCGTCCGATCGACCGGTTCCGCGGCAGACTGATGTGGCCCATCAGGGACATCACGGGTGACGTCGTCGGCTTCGGCGCCCGCAGGCTGCGGGACGACGACAACGGCCCCAAGTACCTCAACACCCCCGAGACGCCGATCTACCACAAGTCGCAGGTGCTCTACGGCATCGACCTGGCGAAGAGGGACATCGCCAAGGGCAACCGGGCCGTCGTCGTCGAGGGCTACACGGACGTCATGGCGTGCCACTTGGCGGGCGTCACCACCGCCGTCGCCACCAGCGGGACGTCCTTCGGCGAGGGACACATCAAGATCCTCAGGCGGCTGCTGATGGACAACTCGCAGTCGGAGGTCGTCTTCACCTTCGACGGGGACGCGGCCGGGCAGAAGGCCGCGCTGCGGGCCTTCGAGGACGACCAGAAGTTCGCGGCCCGTACGTCCATCGCGATCACGCCGGAAGGCATGGACCCTTGCGAACTGCGGCTCGCGGAGGGCGACGAGGCGGTGGCCAAGGTCGTCGAGAGCCGGTCACCGCTCTTCGAGTTCGCGATCCGCTCGATCGTCGACCAGCACAACCTCGATACGGCGGAGGGCCGTTCGGCGGCGCTCGAACAGGCCGCGCCGGTCGTCGCGCAGATCAAGGACCCGTCGATCCAGCACGAGTACGCGGTGCGACTCGCGGGGCTGATCGGCATTCTGGACACGCAGTTCGTCGTGCGCCGTCTCGGCCAGCTGGCCCGCCGTCGGCATGCTGCTCCCGTTGCGCGCGGACGCAACTCCCCGGCACCGGCGGCCGCTCACGCATCCGCGACGGGGCTCTCCGGGACCGCCTCCCGCCCTGCGGCTCCCGGCGGCCCCGCCCTCAACCTGCGCAGCCCGGCACACCGTGTGGAGCGGGAGCTGCTCAAACTCGCCCTCCAGCGGCCCGAGCTGGTCGCTCCGGCCTTCGACGCCTACGGCACCGACGAGTTCACGGCACCCCCGTACGCCACAGTGCGACAAGCCGTGGAGGCAGCCGGGGGAGTGAGCGACGCCGACGCCGAGTTCATCGGCCGGGTACGCGCCGCCGCGCCCGACGACACGGTGCGTTCCCTGGTCAACGAACTCGTCGTGGAGCCGCTGCGCAGCGCACGCGGCCGCGAGCCGGACGAGATCTATGCGGGGATGCAGCTCGTCGCCGTCCGTCTCGCGGCGGTCAACTCCCGCATCGCCGATCTCGAAGGCACGGCCCGCCGCCTCGAAGCGCAGCGGGACGACGAGCGTGCCGTGTCGGTCCGGCAGGAGATCTGGACGCTTCAGCAGTACGGACGGGCCTTGCGGGAGCGCGGCGCGGCAGCCCTCTGAGGGGCCCTCCGAAGGGTTTCGGGGCGCGCAGTGGCGTAGCTGTGCGTATGGGACAAGTCACCGTCCATCTCAAAAACTGGGCGCACGCCCCTCGTGGCGGGAGTGTGTCGTACCCCACACTGGTGTGCGGTGCCTGAGTCCTCGGAGCGGGGTGGCGTCGCGGCCGGAGGGCCGGAGTCCCCCGCGGATCCGCACAGCATGTACGCCGCCCCCCGTACCCGGCAGCGAGCACTCTGGAGGTCGCCCCCGTGCAGACCCGGACCCTGACCAGCGCGGCTCCCCCCGCCCCGACGATGCCGGAAGCCGCCCCTCTGGCACCTGCGGGGGCTCCGCCCGCGGGGGCTCCACCTGTGCAGCCCGGCGAGTCCGCGTCGTCCGCCCCACCGGTTCCGGATCTGGA
This sequence comes from Streptomyces ovatisporus, assembly GCF_042653885.1. NCBI lineage: Bacteria > Bacillati > Actinomycetota > Actinomycetes > Kitasatosporales > Streptomycetaceae > Streptomyces > Streptomyces ovatisporus. Next base: position 366,911 of record NZ_JBHSFH010000003.1, on the reverse strand, counting down.
GCCGGACGAACCCGCCGTCGCCGCGCCCCCTCCGCGCGCGGCGAGGGAGGACGAGCCGGACAGGGAGAGCCCCGCGAAGCAGGAGACCACCAGCGGCCCTTCCGCCGACCTCTTCCGGCAGTACCTGCGCGAGATCGGCCGCATCCCGCTGCTGACCGCGGCCGAGGAGGTCGACCTCGCGCGCCGTGTCGAGGCTGGTCTCTTCGCCGAGGAGAAGCTCACCGACACCTCGGCGCTCGACGGTGAACTCGCCCACGAACTCGACCAGTTGGTCGTCATGGGCCGAATCGCCAAGCGCCGTCTCATCGAGGCGAACCTCCGCCTGGTCGTCTCCGTCGCGAAACGTTACGTCGGTCGCGGACTGACCATGCTGGACCTGGTGCAGGAGGGCAACCTCGGACTGATACGGGCGGTGGAGAAGTTCGACTACGCCCGCGGCTACAAGTTCTCCACCTATGCGACCTGGTGGATCCGTCAGGCGATGTCCCGCGCCCTCGCCGACCAGGCCCGTACGATCCGCGTCCCCGTGCACGTGGTCGAGTTGATCAACCGGGTCGTACGCGTCCAGCGGCGGCTGCTGCAGGAACGCGGATACGAACCGGCGCCCGAGGAAGTCGCCGCTCAGCTCGACCTCACCGAGGAACGGGTCAGCGAGGTGCTCCGCCTCGCCCAGGAACCGGTGTCGCTGCACGCGCCGGTCGGTGACGAGGAGGACGTCAATCTCGGCGACCTCATCGAGGACGGCGACGCGCCGTCACCGGTGGAGTCCGCCGCGTTCCTGCTGCTGCGGGAGCATCTGGAGGCCGTCCTCTCCACGCTGGGGGAGCGCGAACGCAAGGTCGTGCAGTTGCGCTACGGACTGGTGGACGGGCGTCCGCGCACGCTGGAGGAGATCGGCACCCTCTTCAACGTGACCCGTGAACGCATCCGGCAGATCGAGTCGAAGACCCTCGGCAAGCTCCGCGACCACGCCTTCGCCGACCAGTTGCGCGGCTACCTCGACTGAGTCACGCGGCCCCGCGTCCGGCCGCCGCCCCCGCCCTCCCCGCTGAAGGCGGTCCCGACAATGACGGCGAGCCACCTGACCGACGTGCCCTAGTCCACCTCCACCACCGCCGCCGCGAACTGCGACTTGTACAGGCGGGCGTAGGCCCCGTCCGCCTCCAGCAGTTCGCTGTGCGATCCCTGTTCCACGATGGACCCGTCCTCCATCACCAGGATCACGTCGGCGTCCCGGACGGTGGAGAGCCGGTGCGCTATGACGAAGCTGGTGCGCCCGTGGGACAGCCGCGCCATCGCTTTCTGGATGAGGACCTCCGTGCGGGTGTCGACGGAGCTGGTCGCCTCGTCGAGTACGAGGATGACCGGGTCGGAGAGGAACGCCCGGGCGATGGTGATGAGTTGCTTCTCACCGGCGCTCACTCCCGTGCCGTCCTCGTCGAGCACGGTCTCGTAGCCGTCCGGGAGGGTGCGGATGAACCGGTCCGCGTGCGCGGCCCGCGCCGCCTCCTCGATCTGGGAGCGCGTCGAGTCCTGCGCCCCGTAGGCGATGTTCTCGGCGATGGTGCCGCCGAAGAGCCACGTGTCCTGCAGCACCATCCCGATGTGGGAACGCAGCTCCTCGCGGTCCATGGCCGCCATGTCGGTGCCGTCGAGCAGGATCCGGCCGCCGCAGGTCTCGTAGAACCGCAGCAGCAGATTGACCAGGGTGGTCTTGCCCGCGCCCGTCGGGCCGACGATCGCGACCGTGCGGCCCGGCTCGACCGACAGCGACAGGTTCTCGATGAGGGGACGGTCCGGGTCGTAGCGGAAGCTGACCTTCTCCAACTCCACGCGTCCGCGCACTGCCCGGGGCCGCTGCGGGACCGCGGGCTCCGGCGACTGCTCCCCGGCGTCCAGGATCTCGAAGACGCGCTCGGCGGAGGCCACGCCGGACTGCACCAGGTTCGCCATGGAGGCGACCTGTGTGAGGGGCTGCGTGAACTGCCGCGAATACTGCACGAAGGCCTGCACGTCGCCGATGGACAAGGCACCGGAGGCGACCCGCAGCCCGCCCACGACCGCCACCAGCACGTAGTTGAGGTTCGCGATGAACATCATGGCGGGCTGCATGATCCCGCTGACGAACTGCGCCTTGAAGCCCGCGCGGCAGAGCGCCTCGTTGTGCTCCCTGAACGCCTCCGCGGACTCCTTCTGCCGCCCGAAGACCTTCACCAGTGCGTGCCCCGTGTACATCTCCTCGACGTGCGAGTTGAGCCTGCCCGTCGACGCCCACTGCTCGACGAACTCCGGCTGTGCCCGTTTGCCCAGCCGGGTGGCCACCGTCAGGGACAGCGGTACGGTCACCATCGCGACCAGCGCCAGCAGCGGCGAGATCCAGAACATCATCACCAGGACACCGACGATGGTGAGCAGCGAGTTGATGATCTGCCCCAGAGTCTGCTGCAGAGTCTGTCCGACGTTGTCGATGTCGTTCGTGACCCGGCTGAGCACCTCACCTCGCGTCTGCTTGTCGAAGTACGACAGCGGCAGCCGCGCGAGTTTCGCCTCCACCTGCTCGCGCAGCCGGAAGACAGTGTGGTTGATCGCCCGCACAGACAGACGCCCGCCGAGGAGCATCGTCAGCCCCGCGAGCGCGTAGATGACGAGCACGACGGCCAGCACCTGCGCGACGGCACCGAAGTCGATGCCCTGCCCCGGGGTGAAGTCCATGCCGGAGAGCATGTCGGCGACCTTTCCGTCGCCCGCGTTGCGCATGCGCTCCAGGACCTGCTCCCTCGTTGCGCCGTCCGGCAGTTGCCTGCCGATGTAGCCGGCGAAGATCAGGTCCGTGGCCTGGCCGAGCATCTTCGGCCCGAGCACACTCATGCTCACACTGAGCAGGACGAGCAGCCCCATGACGGCCAGCGTCGCCCGCTCCGGCGCGAACTGACCGAGCAGGCGTTTCGCCGATCCCTTGAAGTCGGACGAGCGCTGCGGCGGTGCGCCGCCGCCCAACATGCGCGCCGGCCCGCTCACGCCGCCTCCTGCTCGGTCAGCTGGGAGAGCACGATCTCCCGGTAGGTCTCGTTCCCGGCCATCAGCTCCTCGTGCCGGCCCGCTCCCGCGACCCGGCCCTCGTCCAGCACCAGGATCCGGTCGGCGTCGCGGATGGTGGACACCCGCTGGGCGACGATGACGACTGTCGCGTCCGCTGTCGTACGGGCGAGCGCCTCACGCAGCGCTGCGTCCGTGGCGTAGTCGAGCGCGGAGAACGAGTCGTCGAAGAGATAGATCTCCGGACGGTGCACCAACACCCGTGCGATGGCGAGCCGTTGACGCTGCCCCCCGGAGACGTTGTTGCCGCCCTGGCCGATCTGCGCGTCCAGTCCGCCCTCCATCGCAGCCACGAACCCACGGGCCTGCGCCGTCTCCAGAGCGGCCCACAGCTCCTCGTCCGTCGCGTCGGGGCGTCCGTAGCGGAGATTCGAGGCGACCGTGCCCGAGAACAGGTACGGCTGTTGCGGGACGAGTCCCACTGTCCGTGCCACCAGTTGCGGATCGAGCCTCCGCACGTCCTCGCCGCCGATCAGTACGACGCCCTCCGTCGCGTCGAACAGCCGGGGCACCAGCCCGAGCAGTGTCGACTTCCCGCTTCCCGTCGAACCGATCACCGCCGTCGTCTCGCCCGGCCGGGCCAGCAGATCGATGTCCTGCAGCACCGGTGCCTCCGCCCCCGGGTAGCGGAACCCCGCGCCGCGCAGCTCCAGCGTCCCGTGGCTGCCCAGCGTCCGTACGGGATCGGCGGGCGGTACGACGCTGGAGTCGGTGTCCAGCACCTCGGTGATGCGGTCGGCGCACACCTCCGCACGCGGCACGAGCATGAACATGAAGGTGGCCATCATCACGGCCATCACGATCTGCATCAGATACGCCAGGAACGCCGTCAGCGCGCCGATCTGCATCTCGCCGTCGTTCACACGGTGCGCGCCGAACCACACGACGACGACGCTGGAGGCGTTCACGACGGTCATGACGGTGGGGAACATCAGCGCCATCAGCCGGCCGCTGCGCAACTGCACGTCCGTCAGGGCGGAGTTGTGCTCGGTGAAGCGCCGCCGCTCGTACTCGTCCTTGACGAAGGCACGTATGACACGGGTCCCGGTGATCTGCTCCCGCAGCACACGGTTCACGCCGTCCAGCCGCTCCTGCATCGTGCGGAACAGCGGCCGCATCCGGTGCACGATCAGCCCGACGGAGACAGCGAGCACGGGGACGACGCCCAGCAGCACCGACGAGAGCGGCACGTCCTGCCCGAGCGCCATGACGAGCCCGCCGACGCACATGATCGGTGCCGAGACCATCAGGGTGAACGTCATCAGCACCAGCATCTGCACCTGCTGCACGTCGTTCGTCGTGCGGGTGATCAGCGAGGGCGCCCCGAACTTCGCGAGCTCACGTGCGGAGAACGTCTGCACCCGGTCGAAGACGGTGGCCCGCATGTCCCTGCCGAGTGCGGAGGCGGTCCGTGCGCCGATGAGGACCGCGCCGATGTTGCACCCGATCTGCGCGAAGGAGACGGCGACCATCACCCCGCCCACCCGCAGGATGTAGCCGGTGTCGCCCCGGACCACACCGTTGTCGATGATGTCGGCGTTGAGAGTGGGCAGATAGAGCGTCGCGGACGTCTGCACCAGCTGAAGCAGTACGAGCAGGAGCGCCGCACGCCTGTACGGGCGCACGTGGTCGCGGAGCAGACGGATCAGCACATGGGTCCCCGTGGCGGAAAAGAAGATCGAAAATGGTCCTCTCCATTTTCGAACACCTTTTGGGCCGGCGGCGTCAACTCCGGGCAAAGAGCCCGTTGATCGCTGTGAGCTGAACACCTGCCGGAGGGGCGTCCGCGTCCCGCCCGCCGGCGGCGGTCCGGTCACGCAGCCCGGGCCGGGTCAGTGCTTGAAGGCCCCCGGGTGCGTCTCCTCCCGTACCGCCACGTACTGCTGACGCACCGCCTGCCCGGCGGCGAAATCCTCACCGGCGTCGAACACCTGGCAATCGGCAGCCGGCCAGCGCGGGGGCTGCGCCGTGCCCTTGAGAGCCCAGGCCGCCTGCCGGGCCGCTCCCGTGGCGGTGTAGTCGGCAGGCCGGGGGACGACGACCTGCGCGCCGAAGAGCGCGGGTGCGACGGTCTGCACCGCCGGCAGACCCGCGGCCTGACCCAGCAGGAACAGCCGCCGCACCTGCACGCCCCGCCCGCGCAGCACGTCGAGGGCGTCGGCCAGTCCGCACAGCATGCCCTCGACCGCGGCCCGGGCCATGTGCTCCGGTTTCATGCTCTCGCGTCTCAGCCCGTGCAGGGACCCGGCTGTGTGCGGGAGGTCCGGGGTGTGCTCGCCCTCCAGGTAGGGCAGCAGCACGAGCCCGTATGCGCCGGGCGAGGACTTCATGGCCAGCTCGGAGAGCCCGTCGAGGTCGGTGCCCAGCAGTTCGGCGGTGCCGCGCAGTACACGGGTGGCGTTGAGCGTCCGTACCGCCGGCAGATGCATGCCGGTGGCGTCCGCGTACGAGGTGATGGTGCCCGTGGGGTCGGCGAGAGCCTCGTGGTGCACGGCGAAGACGGAACCGGACGCGCCCAGCGAGATCACGGCGTCGCCGAGGTTCAGACCCAGGCCGAAGGCGGCAGCCATCGTCTCGCCCGTGCCGGCGGAGATCAGCAGCCCCTCCGGCGTGCGTCCGGCGGGCTCCACGGGGGCGAGGACGTCGGGCATCGCCACCTGGTGCCCGAGCGCCAGCTCCACGAGGTCGGGCCGGTACATCTCCAGCGCCGCCGACCAGTAGCCCGTGCCGGAGGCGTCTCCGCGGTCGGTGGTACGGCGCAGCGGGCGGCCCAGGAGCTGCCACACCAGCCAGTCGTGCGGCTGGAGGACTCCGGCCACCCTGGATGCGTTCCCCGGTTCGTTGCGGGCGAGCCAGCGCAGTTTGGAGACGGGGTGGGCGGCCTGGGGCACGGCGCCGACGGCCTGCGCCCACGCCTCGCGTCCGCCCAGTGCGTCGACGAGGTCGGCGGCTGCCGACTGGACCCGTCTGTCGTTGCCCAGCAGCGCCGGGCGTACGGCCACTCCCGTGGAGTCCGTGGCGATCAGGCCCTGCTGCTGCGCGGCCACCCCGATCGCCTCGACGTCCGCGAACTGCCCGCTGCTCGCGGCCCGGCCCAGCGACATCAGCCACGACTGCGGGTCCTCGCGCGGGTCCGGGTGCTCGGCGTAGCCGTGCTTGACGACGGCACCGGAGTCCGCGTCGCAGACGACGATGCGCGTGTACTCCGCTGAGCTTTCCAGACCGGCGACTATCCCCATGGACCGGAATGATGCCCTACGCACCCGCGTACGTGGCTGCCCCCCTCTGCTGTCCGGCCCGTGCGGTCTGATGCTGCGGGACGGGAAGACCTAGCGTGGTCCGGGTGGACACCTATACGAGCAACCCGCTGAAGCAGTGTTCCCTGGACGAGCTGCGCCGCCGTACGAGCGCGAAATGGCGCGTCCATCCCGGCGACGTGCTGCCCCTGTGGATCGCCGAGATGGACGTGCCGCTGGCCGAGCCCGTCGTCGAGGCGCTGCGTGCGGCGGTCGGGGCGGGAGACACCGGATACGCGATGGGGGAGGGGTACTTCGAGGCACTGGACTCCTTCGCCGGGGAGCGCTGGGGCTGGCGCGTGGATGCGGAGCGTGCGGCGATCGTGCCCGACGTGATGGCGGGCGTCGTCGAGGTGCTGAAGCTGATCACGTCGCCGGGCGACGCGGTCGTCGTCAACTCCCCCGTCTATCCGCCCTTCTACCAGTTCGTCTCCCACATGGACCGCCGGGTCGTGGAGGCGCCGCTGGACGAGGAGGGCCGTCTGGACCTGGACGCACTCGCTGCGGCTTTCCGCACGGCCACCGCCGGCCCGGCACCGTCCGCGGGAACGCCGGCGCCGGGCCGCCGGGCCGCGTACCTGCTGTGCAGCCCGCACAATCCCACCGGCACCGTGCACACGGCGGACGAACTGGCCGCAGTGACGGGTCTGGCGGACGAATGGGGGGTACGTGTCGTCGCCGACGAGATCCATGCGCCCCTGGTGCTGACCGGCGCCCGGCACGTGCCGTACCTTTCGCTGCCGGGCACGGAACGTGCCTTCTCCCTGATGTCGGCGTCGAAGGCGTGGAACCTGGCAGGACTCAAGGCGGCGGTGGCGGTCGCAGGCAGTGAGTCGGCCGCGGAGCTGAAGCTCATGCCGGAAGAAGTCAGCCACGGCCCCAGCCACCTCGGCGTGATCGGCCACGTCGCGGGGCTGCAGCACGGCACCGGCTGGCTGGACGCACTGCTGGCCGGACTGGACGAGAACCGGCAGCTGCTCGCGGAGCTGCTCCGCCAGCACCTGCCCGATGTGCGCTACCGGCAGCACCAGGGCACGTTCCTCGCCTGGCTCGACTGCCGCGCGCTGGGCCTCGACGATCCCGCCGCCGCCTTCCTGGAGCGGGGCCGCGTCGCCCTCGTCCCCGGGCCCGCCTTCGGCACGGGCGGCGAGGGGTTCGTCAGGCTCAACACGGCGACGTCCCCGGAGATCCTCGAAGAAGCGGTGCGGAGGATGGCGTCCGCCGTCTGACGGCTTCCCTCACTCCCGCCTCCCTGCCTGCCGCGCCGCCGGCCCGGCCCTCTCGGCTACGGACTGCGCGGACGCGGCGGCAGGGGGTGCGGAAGGTCAGGCGGGCTTACGGGCGACGCCGGCGTACCCCGGGGCGGCGTCCGGTTCGTCCGCCTCGGGACGCCACCGGCAGATGGGGACCAGACCGGGCTCGACCAACTCCAGCCCGGTGAAGAAGAGTTCCACCTCTTTCCTGGGCCGCAGCTGCAGGGGGGTGCCCTCCGCCCTGTAGATCTCCTCGACCTTCTTCATGGAGGGATCCAGCTCCGCGCTGCCGTAGGTGAGCACCAGGAAGCTGCCGGGGGCGAGCCTGCCGACCATGGAGCGGACGAGTTCGTAGGGCCCGTACTCGTCGGGAATGAAGTGGAGCAGCGCGTTGAAGGAGAGGGCGACGGGCTCGTCCAGGTCGAGGGTCTCCCGCACGTTCCGCGCCCCGAGGACGTCGTCGTGGCGGACGTCCGCCTGTACGTACGTGGTCCGGCCCTCGGGGGTGCCGTCCAGCAGGGCGTCGGCGTACTCGAGCACCACCGGGTCGTGGTCGACGTAGACCACTCGGCAGCGGGGGTCCACGCCCTGCGCGACCTGGTGCAGATTCGGCTCGGTGGGGATGCCGGAACCGATGTCGACGAACTGACGGATGCCGTACTCGCCGGCGAGGCACTTGGTGACCCGGTGCATGAAGCTGCGGTTGCCCCGGGCGCTCGCCTTCGCGGTGGGCAGGACCGTGAGCACCTTCTCGGCGGCCTCCCGGTCGACCGGGTACCAGTCCTTGCCGCCGAGGTAGTAGTCGTACATCCGGGCCGAGTGCGGCCTGCTGGTGTCGATCTCCGTGCGGCCGCCGGCGGTCATCGTGCCGCCCGGGGGAGCCGGGGAGCGGCGGGGACCGCGGGGAGTGAGCTGAGGCCCGGGCTGTTCACGGGCGACCTCCAGAGGCGGGCGAAAGTGCGCACTGACGGACGGGAATCTACGGTCCCGGTAGCAACTGCGTTGTGCTGCAGTCACGTTGAAAGTAGCAGGCGGCGCTGGCCGGTCGCAGAGCTGCTCGCCCGTCAGCCGCGGCGCGAGACGCCACGTCGACCGGAGGCACCGGGGGAGCGGCCCCGGGAACTGCTCGCGGCTGTCCTCCTCAGCCGCACAGGCACTCGCATCAACCCCCACCGCACCCCTGCGCGTCGGCTCCCCGCGCGGCAGCAGCGTCCGCGCGGGGAGCCTCCGCACCCTTCCGGTCAGCCCCGCAGGTTCAGCAACGCTTCGACGAAGCGGCGTTCTCGGGCGTCGGGTCCCCCGCCTTCCGCACGGAGCCCACCGCCGCGGTGCACTCCGAAACGGTGGCCGTACCGTTCGACCAGAACTCCTGCTGGGTGGTGTCGGTCCACGCCTTGAGGCCCAGGATCTTGTCCTGCGAGTAGCTGTAGACGCCGGTGGTCACGTCGTAGTCACCCGCAGTGCCGTGGAAGCTGTCCCACACCCAGACGTAGCCGTAGTTCTCCTGGCAGTCCGGTGAGTAGAACTGCTTGACCGAGGCGATGGTGACACCGCTCCGCTTGACGTACCCGGTGGTGCCGATCTGGTACGCGTCGTCGCAGACCCCCGCGGCCTGGGCAGCCCTGCTCGCCGGATTGCCCTTGGCCGAGGGCGCGGTGGACTTCGAGATGCTCCGCTCCGACGGCTTCGGTGCGGGTCCGCTGCCTGCGTAGGCGGCTCCCGCGGGGATCGCCACCATCGCGCAAGTCAGCGCGGCGATCAGGATTTTGGCATGGCGAATGCGCATTTTTCCCCCTCATGGTCAGAAAACACGACCGCAGAATCTTGCGGCTCTTGCCCGGAAAGTTCCGGCGTCCAAGAAGACACGCGCCCACGCCGAGAGGTTGTACGGGGATACGTCCGTTTCTGACGGAGCGTCCGTTCCGGTCCGTCCGGCGCCTCCGCCCCGCCTGCCGAGGTCAGGCGGCCGAACGCAGGTCCGCGACCACGAGCTCTCTCATGTCGCCCGGTTCGACGCCCAGTTGCTGGAACAGCCCCGTCGAGATCTTGTCGTCCCCCCGCAGCAGCGCGAGCACGATGTGCTCGACCCCGATGTGCCGGTCCTTACGGGAGATGGCCTCCCGGAGTGACAACTCCAGTGCTTTCTTGGCGCGTTGGGTGAAGCGGATGTGCCCGGACGGACCCTTCACCTCTGACGGGAGTCCCAGGCTCCCCCTGCTCTGCGGGAGTTGCCGCCGCATGAAGGGCAGCCTCCGCCGCCGTCCGGCCGCGGGGTCCGACTGGGAGTGAGGTGCGTCGAGGGCCCCGTCGCCGAATGCGTTCTCGGCCCGCCGGCGGATCTCGTCGAGGTCGATGCCGAGCGCCTTGAGCGCCTCGGCGTCCTCGGGTCCCAGTGTGTCGTTGTTGCTGCTGACCACGTTCGCCACCGCTGCACGGCAGTTCCCGGCGGTGACCCCGAGGCGTACCAGGGTTGCGGCGCCCGGCGCCTCTGCCTGCTGACTCACCGCGGCGAGCAGCAGATGCTCCGTGCCGATCCAGTCATGGCCCAGACTCCGTGCTTCCTCCTGGGCGCCGACGACCACTGTCCGTGCCGCCTTCGTGAAACGCTCGAACATCCTCGCCTACCTCCTCGCATGCTTCTTGTGTACGGCCTGCCTGCTCACGCCGAGGGCTGCCCCGATCTCGTCCCAGGACCAGCCCTGGGAGCGGGCGCTGTCGACCTGCAGCGCCTCGAGGCGCTCTGTCAGCCGCCGCAGCGCGGCGACGGCCTTCAGTCCCACGCGGGGATCGCTGTCGAGCGCGGCCTCGGCGGTGTCCACTGCTTCTCGTGCGTCCGATGCGGCCATGGTGTCAACCTAGGATGACAATGCGGAGCTGTCAACCAATATTGACAACCTGGTCGGGGGGGGGAGGCGGGCCAGGGGGCAAAAAAGAAGCCACAGGACGGAGTTGCGTCCTGTGGCCGCCCTCGACGGGGCTGTTCTCCGCAGCCGGAGGTCCGGGTCTGCGCCGTGACGGTGGGGCGGGTGGGACTCGAACCCACGGCCGACGGATTATGAGTCCGTTGCTCTAACCGGCTGAGCTACCGCCCCGTACGACAGGCAACGCACATCTGTGCGCGCCGCGTCTGCCGCAGCATAGCTGCTCATACGATCTCCCGCCCGTGCCGGGTGGAGACGTACGGGATGGAGGACTCCGAGTACCGGGTGATCGGTTCCCGCCCGTCCCAACAGACTTGTCCGGCAAGGAAAACGGCAAACAAAAGAGCCCCCTCAGGGGCTCTTTCAGGTGCTCCCGCGACTGGACTCGAACCAGTAACCTGCCGGTTAACAGCCGGCTGCTCTGCCGATTGAGCTACACGGGACTGCTCTGCTCGGACGCGCCCACTTGGAGTCGGCGGCGTTCCCTCGCTGCGGGCAATACATTAGCGCATGCCAGGGGGTACTCCGAAATCGGTATCGGTGCGGCCTCGCGCCCATCGAGAAGCCGATGGATCCGAGAGAACCGAGAGAAGGGTGGAGCCATGCGCTATCGGCTCACGTTCGTCGCTGGAGTGGCCGTCGGGTACGTGTTCGGTACGCGTGCCGGGCGTGAACGCTACGAACGTCTCCGGCAGTCCGCACAGCAGTTCGCCGAGAACCCGGCCGTGCGCAACGCTGCCGAGAGCGCCGCGCAGTCCGGCAGGGAAGCCGCCTCGAAGGCGGCGGGTCTGGTCTCCGAGAAGATCGGGCACCGGCTGCCCGACTCGGTGAACGAAAAGGTTCGTGCGCTCCGCGACCACAGGACGCCTATGGACGACGGGTGGGGCACCAGCAACTCGTAGTTCCTGCTGGGCTGCGGCGCGGTCCGCTCGGCGGTGTGCGAACCGGCATCCTTCCGGTTCGCACACCGCCGTCGTCGTGCGGGGGGTGGTGCCCGGCGTTGCTCCGCTCCGGCAGGCGGAGCGGGCCGTCGTCAGGTGCCGGGAAGCGGGCGGACCAGGGCCGGGTCGAGCAGCGGCTCCAGCAGGTCTCCGGTGCGTTTCACGCGGGCGGGCATCCCGGGGGCGGAGAAGGCCAGCTCGTCGGGGTGCTCGGCGGCGAGAAGCTCGTCCCATGTGAGGGGAGCGGAGACGCTGGGCTGCTGCTTGGCGCGGAGAGTGTAGGGCGCGGCAGTGGTCTTGGCGGCTGCGTTCTGAGAGTGGTCGACGAAGACCTTCCCGGGGCGCAGGGCCTTGGCCATCCTGCTGAGCGCGAGGTCCGGCATGGCTCTCTCCGCTTCCTGTGCCGCCCTCTTCGCGTAGGCGGAGACCGTCGAGGAGGGGGTGACCTCGATGGAAGCCAGGAGGTGCAGCCCCTTGCCCCCGGAGGTCTTGGGGAGCAGTGTGATGTCGTCGGCCGCGAGACGTTCGCGCAGCCAGAGAGCGACGGTCCGGCACTCCAGGACCCCGGCACCGGGGCCCGGGTCGAGATCGAAGACGAGACGGTCCGCGTGGACCTCGTGCTCGACGCGCCACTGCGGAGTGTGCAGCTCCAGTGCGGCGAGGTTGGCCGCCCAGACGAGAGTGGCGAGGTCGTGGATCAGCACCTGCTGCAGCGGGGTGCTGCTGACCTTGGTGATCTCGTGGACGGTCACCCAGTCGGGGGCGCCGGGCGGCACATTCTTGGCGAAGAAGGCGGTGGAGTCGACGCCGTCCGGATAACGCAGGAAGGAGACCGGGCGACCGCGGAGATGCGGCAGGAGCACATCGGCGACGCTCACGTAGTAGTGCAGTGCCTCACCCTTGGTGAAGCCGGTGGCCGGATAGAGCACCTTGTCGAGATTGCTGAGAGCCAGGCGGCGGCCCTCGACCTCCGTGAACGGCATACCCTGAGAGTCCCATAGAAGGGACGAACCATGCGATCCATCTGGAAAGGGTCCATTTCCTTCGGGCTGGTCTCCATACCCATCAAGGTGGTTTCGGCCACCGAGAGCCACAGTGTCTCCTTCCACCAGGTGCACACGTCCGACGGCGGACGCATCCGCTACCGGAAGGTGTGCGAACTGGAGGAGAAGGAGGTGCCGCGCGAGGAGATCGGCAAGGGATTCGAGACCGGCGACGGGACGACCGTCCAGCTGACGGACGCCGACCTGGCCGCTCTGCCGCTGCCCACCGCGAAGACCGTGGAGATCCTGGGCTTCGTCCCGGCCGAGGACATCGATCCGATCCAGCTGGACCGCTCGTACTACCTGGCGGGCGACGGCCGGTCCGCCGCCAAGCCGTACGCACTGTTGCGTGAAGCGCTGAAACGCTCGGGCAAGGTCGCGGTCGGCAAGCTGGCCATGCGAGGGCGGGAGAGCCTGGGGCTGCTGCGGGTGTACGAGGACGTCCTCGCCCTGCACACCATGCTCTGGCCGGAGGAGATCCGGTCCGCGAGCGGCGTCGCGCCCGAGGAGGACGTCTCGATCCGTGACGCGGAGCTGGACCTCGCGGACACCTTGATGGAGACCCTCGGGGAGCTGGACTGGTCGGAGCTGCACGACGAGTACCGGGCGGCCGTCGAGCAGCTCGTGACGGCCAAGATGGAGGGCGTCGACACGTCCGGGATGGGAAGGGAGGCGGCTGCCGCCTCCGGCAAGGGGCAGGTCGTGGACCTCATGGCCGTACTGGAGAGCAGTGTGCAGGCGGCGCGCCAGTCACGGGGCGAGGAGGGTGCGCCGGCCTCGGAGGATGCGACTGTGCACCAGCTGCGGGGCGGCAAGAAGACCGCGGCGCAGCAGAAGCCGGGTGCGGCGAAGAAGGCTTCGGGCACGGCGGCGAAGTCCGCGGGCGGCGGCGGCAGCCGGGCGGCGGCGAAGAAGACGACGGCGGGGAAGGCGGCTGCGAAGCCGGCCGCGAAGCAGAAGGCGGCGGAGAAGAAGAGCACCGCGAAGAAGGCCGCCGACAGCAGGAAGACGGCTGCGGCGAAGAAGTCCGCCGGGAAGAAGGCGGCGCAGAAGCCGACAGCACAGAAGTCGGCCGCACAGAAGACGGCGGCGAAGAAGGCGGCCCGTCCGCGCAAGTCCGCATAGTGGGCCGACGTGCAGCCTGTGCCTCTGGCCGCCTGCACGCGCGCAGGGGAGCGCAGGCAGACCGGTGCGTCTTCCTGTCCGGGCATTGTCCGCCGAGTGGTGCTGTGACTAGGCTGTTCGCGATACCGATCACCTATCGGTATTTCGAACCAGCGGTGCGGCGGCAACGCTGACCGGTGATACGCGCCGCAGTGAGCGAGAGAGGGGCGGGAGATGGGTCGTCTCGTGCCGGCCGTGACGAGAGCCCTGGACATCCTGGAGCTCTTCCTCGAAACCGACGGAACCCTCTCCGCGCCCGACATCACACGCAGGCTGCAACTGCCCCGCACCACGGTGCACGAGCTGGTGACCACGCTCACCGCTCGCAACTACCTGGTCCAGCCCGCCGACCAGCCCGGACGCTACCGGCTGGGTGTCCGCGGCTACCAGCTCGGGAGCCGCTACGCCGAGCAGCTCGACCTCGCCGCGGAGGGGCGGCAGGTGGCGCGCAGCATCGCGGAGACCTGTGACGAGACCGTCCACGTGGCCGTCCTCGAAGGCCGGGACGTGATCTACATCGCCAAGGTCGACAGCACGCACGCGGTACGCATGGTCTCCGCAGCCGGGCGCCGGCTGCCCGCGCACTGCACGTCGGTCGGGAAGATGCTGCTCGCCTCGCTCAGCGACGAGGAGCTGGAGTCGAGGCTCGGCGGCCCGGAGCCCCTGGCGGCGATGACGCCCGACTCGATCACCTCACCCGAAGTGCTGCGTACGGCGCTCAGGGAGATCCGGGAGCGGGGTGTGGCGGTGGAGCAGCGGGAGTCCAACCCGGATGTGAGCTGCGTGGCCGCGCCGGTGCGGGACTCCTCGGGAGAGGTCGTGGCCGCCCTCAGCGTCTCGGTGCCCATGATCCGGTGGAGTGAGGAGAGACGGGCCGAGCTGGAGGAGCTCGCGGTCAAGGGAGCGGCCGACTTGTCGGGCAGGCTCGGTCACCGCCGGGGTCTGTGACGCGGCCCCGTGCACGCATCGTCCGGGGCGGTGGGCGATGAGCGGGCGGGCTGCTCCGGCAGGCTCTGGTTCGGCAGGGCGAAGGCAGCCACGATGAGAGGCGCCGGGGCCGGTCCTGCGGCCGAGGACGCAGACCGGCGCGGACGGTGAGACAGCGGACGACGGTGAGACAGGGGTGAGCGGTGTGCCGAGGGCAGAGGTGGCCGTACCGGCCGGGGCCCGGCTCGGCGAGGGGCCCACGTGGGACGGCGCGCGCAAGGCACTGATCTGGGTGGACATCCTCAACTCCCGGGTGCACACCTACGATCCGGCCGACGGCGCCCGTACGGTCATGGCGACCGAACAGCATGTCGGCGCCGCGAAACCCCGGGCCGGCGGCGGCCTCGTCGTCAACCTCCGGGACGGCGTGGGGCTCTACGGCGCTGACGGAGCCTTCTCGTGGCTGTACCGCGAGGCCGTGCCCGGCCGCCGCGGCAACGACGCCGCAGTCGCTCCGGACGGCGCGCTCTGGGCCGGGACCATGCCGTACGACGAGCGGCCCGGCGGCGGCGACCTCAAGCGCCTGACGGGCGACGGAACAGCGGTGACGGTGCTGCCGGACGTGACTGTCAGCAACGGAACAGGCTGGAGCCCCGACGGCCGGCTCATGTACTACAACGACACCCCCACCCGGCGCATCGACGTCTTCGACGTGCCGTCCGCGGACACCGGGGGCGGGGCCGGGGTGTCCGGCCGCCGGGCCCTCGTGGAGATCGAGAGAGGGGCCGGCTATCCCGACGGGCTGACGGTCGACGCCGACGGCTGTGTCTGGGTGGCTCTCTGGGACGGCGCCGCTGTTCGCCGCTACACGCCGGACGGCAGGCTGGACCGTACTGTCCCGGTGCCCGTGCCCCGTCCGACTGCTTGCGCCTTCGGCGGGACAGAGCTGCGGGACCTGTACGTCACCACTGCGAGCGTGGGGACGGACACCTCCGCGCATCCGCTGGCCGGTTCCGTGCTGGTGTTCCCCGGGGTGGGGCAGGGGCTGCCGCAGCCGGCCTTCGCGGGCTGAGCCTCGCGCCCGTCACAGGAAGATCGGACGTCTTCCCGCGCCCGCGGACCCGGCCGGTCACCGGGCCTCGTCCGCCGGCTCCTCGCCGAGCATGCGCTGCAACAGGTCGCGCAGCACTGTCCGTTCCGCTGGCGTCAGTCCCGCCAGCGGCTCACGCGCGAAGTCGAGTGCCGCACGCAGCCGTGACGCCGTCTCGATGCCCTCGTCCGTGGCCGCGGCCAGCTTGACCCGTCGGTCTGCGGGGTCCGCCCGGCGGACCACGAGGCCACGCGACTCCAGGCGGTCCACGATCCCGGTCACGTTCGACGGTTCGCACTTCAGCTTGCGCGCGACCTGCCGCATCGGGGTCGGTTCGTGCGCCAGCAGTGCCAGGACGCGGGCCTGTGCGCCGGTGAGCGAGTGGTCGGCCGCGGCGAGTTCGTACTCCGTGTGGTAGCGGGCGACGACCGTTCCGATCAGGTCGACCACCTCCCGGGTCACGGGGTCGGGGTCGATTCTGCGGGTACCCCCGGAGGAACGGGCGGAAGAGCGGGTGGCCATGCGCCGAGTCTAGCGCGTTACTTGACAACATGAAATATCAAGGCCCACTATTGTTTCAGTACATGAAGCACCTGCTCACCGAGAGGCCCACACCATGAGTTCGCCCGAAGACCTCCCCACGACCGGCCGTGAATGGCACCTTGTCTCCCGGCCGGAGGGCTTTCCGGCCCCGGAGAACTTCGCGCTGCGGGAGGGCCCTGTCGCGGCCCCCGGAGAAGGCGAGATCCTGGTGCGGAACCTCCACCTCTCCGTCGACCCGTACATGCGCGGGCGGATGAACGACGTGAAGTCCTACGTCCCGCCGTTCCAGCTCGACGAGCCGATGACAGGCGGAGCTGTCGGCATCGTCGTGGCCTCCGAGGCGGAGGGCTTCGCACCGGGCGACCACGTGCTGCACGACCTCGGCTGGCGGGAGTTCGCGACGCTCAAGGCGCGCTACGCCACCAAGGTCTCCCCTGAACTGGCGCCGCTGAGCAGCTACCTCGGGGTCCTGGGCATGCCGGGGCTCACGGCGTACGCGGGGCTGCTGGAAGTGGCGTCCTTCCGGAAGGGCGACGCCGTCTTCGTCTCCGGAGCGGCAGGTGCCGTGGGCAGCGAGGTCGGCCAGATCGCCAGGCTGAAGGGCGCCTCGCGCGTGATCGGCAGCGCCGGATCGGACGAGAAGGTCCGCCTCCTCATGGAGGAGTACGGCTTCGACGCCGCCTTCAACTACAAGTCCGGCTCCGTCGCCGGTCAGTTGAAGGAGGCCGCCCCCAACGGCATCGACGTCTACTTCGACAACGTCGGAGGTGACCACCTCGAGGCCGCCATCTCCGCGCTCAACGTCCACGGCCGTGTCGCCGTCTGCGGCATGATCGCGCAGTACAACGCGACGGAGCCGCCCCCCGCACCCCGGAACCTCGCGCTGGTCATCGGTAAGCGGCTGCGTCTGCAGGGCCTGCTCGTGATGGACCACGCGGACCTGATGCCGAAGTTCTTCGAAGAGGTCTCCGCCTGGATCCGCTCCGGCGAACTGAAGTACCGCGAAACGGTCGTCGAGGGCGTCGAGTACGCCGCGGACGCCTTCCTCGGCCTCCTCAAGGGCGAGAACACCGGCAAGATGATCGTCACCCTCGGCGACTGACGACCGGCCCACGCGGGCCCGAGCCGTGGCACCCGGTCCGTCCGGGTGCCGGGCTGCGCCCGCTCCGGGACTCACTGCACGCCTCCACCCCATCGAACAGGAGAACCCATGTCCATCCAGTCCGTCGACGTCAAGTACACCGCCGTCGCCACAGCGGAGAACGGCCGGGACGGCCGCGTCGCCACCGACGACGGCAAGCTCGACGTCGTGGTCAACGCGCCCAAGGAGCTGGGCGGGAGCGGTGAGGGCACCAACCCCGAGCAGCTCTTCGCGGCCGGCTACAGCGCCTGTTTCCAGAGCGCTCTCGGCGTGGTGGCCCGCAAGGAGAAGGCGGACATCTCGGGTTCTACGGTGACGGCCCGCGTCGGCATCGGCGCCCTCGCGGAGGGCGGGTTCGGCCTCAAGGTCGCACTGGAGGCGCGCATACCGAACGTCGACGAGGCGACCGCCAAGGACCTGCTGGAGAAGGCCCACCAGGTCTGCCCGTACTCCAACGCCACCCGCGGCAACATCGAGGTCGGCCTGGCCGTCGTCTGACCGGCGGCGCCGGTTCGCAGCGCCGGTCCGCAGCGCGGAGTCACTGCGTCAAGTCACTGCGCCGAGTCACCCCGCCCCCGGCACCGGATCCTGCCGGGGGCGGCCCGTTCGTCCGCCGGGCTCCAGGGTGCGGCAGGGCAACTGCCGCCGTGGCGGCCCGGCGTGCCGCGTCAGAGCGTGCCGAAGGTATGGACCGTGGTGCTTCGGAAGGTCTCGCCGGGCCGCAGGACCGTCGACGGGAACGAGGGCTGGTTGGGGGAGTCGGGGAAGTGCTGGGTCTCCAGTGCGAAGCCGTCGCCCTGCCGGTAGACCGTTCCTGATGTGCCCGCGAAGGTCCCGCCGAGCTGGTTGCCGCTGTAGAACTGCACGCCGGGCTCCGTCGTGGCGATGCGCATCGTCCGTCCGCTCTGCGGTTCCGAGACGGTGACCGCGTGCTCCGGCTGCGTCGTGAGTCCTTTGTCCAGTACGAAGTTGTGGTCGAAACCCAGCCCGTACAGGATCTGCGGGTCCCCTGTCCGCAGGTCTTCTCCGATCGGCTTGGCCCGGCGGAAGTCGAACGGTCCTCCCTCGACCTCCGCCTGCTTGCCGGTGGGGATCAGCGTCGGGCCGACCGGCGTGAAGCGGGACGCGGCCATCTCCAGGAGATGGCCGTGGACGTCTCCGCTCCCCTCGCCCGCGAGGTTGAAGTAGGTGTGGCTGGTGAGGTTGACGACGGTGGGTGCGTCCGTGGCCGCCTCGTAGTCGATGCGGAACTCGCCGCGAGCGGTGAGGGTGTAGTCGACGCGCACGTCGAGCTTGCCCGGGTAGCCCTCCTCGCCGTCCTCGCTGGTACGGGTGAAGGTGAGGCCGCACGTGTCGCCCCGCCGGAACGGATCGACCCGCCACACCCGCCTGTCGAAGCCCTCAGTACCCCCGTGCAGGCTGTGGGGGCCGTTGTTGGCGGGGAGCACGTACTCCCTGCCGTCGAGGGTGAACCTGCCGTTCGCGATGCGGTTGCCGTAACGGCCGATGAGCGCGCCGAAGTAGGGGGAGTCGGCGGCGTAGGCGCCGAGGTCGCCGAAACCGAGCGAGATGTTCGCGCGCTCTCCGTGCCGGTCGGGAACTTCGAGCGCCTGCACGACGCCGCCGTAGGACAGGGCGCGGAGCAGCACGCCGCCGTTCTCAACGGTCCACCGGTCGACGGGAGTTCCGTCCTCCAGCTTGCCGAAGTCCTCCTTGTGCGGTTCCCTCACGCCGTTCCACTTCCCTGTCGTGCCGGTTTCGGGCGGGCGCGGCCTGGAAGCCGGGTGCTCCGGCTGTGTGTTGCCGAACGCCGGTGCCCGCCGGACCGCACGCCGCCGCAGTCA
Organism: Streptomyces ovatisporus; assembly: GCF_042653885.1. Lineage (NCBI taxonomy): Bacteria > Bacillati > Actinomycetota > Actinomycetes > Kitasatosporales > Streptomycetaceae > Streptomyces > Streptomyces ovatisporus. The sequence continues at coordinate 347,652 of NZ_JBHSFH010000003.1, read as the reverse complement.
TCGTGCGTTGCCTGCGGCCATGATGACTTACGGCGACTTCTGTTCGTAATTGTTGGACGACGGCCGTGACGGAGGGCGGCAGTCGCGTCCGCACCTCCGCCACGGAATCCGCTGTCCGGCGCGGCTAGGAACCGACCTTCCGCTTGTTCCACACGTCGAACCCGACGGCGGCGAGCAGTACGAGCCCCTTGATGACCTGCTGGTAGTCGGTTCCGATACCGACCAGCGACATGCCGTTGTTGAGCACGCCCAGCACCAGACCGCCGATCACCGCGCCCAGTACGGTTCCCACGCCGCCGCTCATCGAGGCGCCGCCGATGAACGCCGCGGCGATCGCCTCCAGTTCGAAGTTGATGCCCGCCTGCGGCGTGCCCGCGTTGAGCCGGGCCGCGTACACGCACCCTGCGAGCGCCGCCAGCACACCCATGTTGACGAAGACCAGGAACGTGACCCGCTTGTCCTTCACGCCCGAGAGCTTCGCCGCGGCCTTGTTGCCGCCCAGCGCGTACACGTGCCGTCCGACGACGGCGTTGCGCATCACGAAGCCCAGTCCGATGAGCAGCACGCACATGATGAGCAGCACCACCGGCACACCGTGGTAACTGGCCAGGGTGAGGGTGAAGGCCACCACGGCGGCGACGATCGCCGCGCACTTGAGCAGCCACAGGTTGAAGGGCAGCACCTCCAGTTCGTACGCCAGCTGACGCCGCCGGTCGCGCCATTCCTGGAAGAGCACGAAGACGATGACGACCAGGCCGATGAGCAGCGTCGGGTTGTGGTACTGCGTGTACGGGCCCATCTCCGGGATGAAGCCCTGCGCGATCTCCTGGAACCCCCGGGGGAAGGGCGCGATCGACTGGCCCTCCAGAAGGATCTGCGTACCGCCCCGGAAGAGCAGCATGCCGGCGAGCGTCACGATGAAGGACGGAATCCCGACGTAGGCGATCCAGAAGCCCTGCCAGGCCCCTGCGGCCGCGCCGATCAGCAGCGACAGCACGAGTGCCAGCAGCCACGGCATGTCGTGTTTGACCATCATCACTGCTGCCGCAGCACCGACGAACGCGGCCAGTGATCCCACGGACAGGTCGATGTGGCCCGCGATGATGACCATCATCATGCCCATGGCCAGGATCAGGATGTAGCTGTTCTGCTGGACGATGTTGGAGACGTTGTTCGGCAGCAGCAGCGCACCGTCGGTCCATACCTGGAACAGCACGACGATGAGCGCGAGTGCCACGAGCATCCCGTACTGGCGCATGTTGTTGCGCACGGTCTCCAGCAGCAGCGCACCGGCGGAGGATTTGCCGGGTTCCGGTCCTTTGGGGGACCGCTCGGGGCCGTCGCCGGAACGGTCACGGGTTTGAGTTGGTGTCGTCATGGCTCGGCCCCTCAGCTCTTGTCACTCGTGCCGCTGGTACTGCTGGTGGAAGTGGGCGTGCTGTTCGACGCGGTCCCGGTGCGGTCCTCGCCGCCCGCGCCGCTCGAACTGGTGCTGGACGCCGCGGCGTTGCCGCTCGCCGTACCGGTACCGGTGTCCAGCGCTTCGGTCATGTGCCGCATCAGGACTTCCTGCGTCGCGTCCTTGCGGGCCACCTCGCCGGTGAGCCGCCCGGCGGCCATGGTGTAGATGCGGTCGCACATCCCCAGCAGCTCCGGCAGTTCGGAGGAGATGAAGACGACCGCCTTGCCCTGCGCGGCGAGTCCGTCGATGACCGTGTAGATCTCGTACTTCGCCCCGACGTCGATGCCCCGCGTCGGCTCGTCCAGGATGAGCACCTCCGGATCCGCGTGGATCCACTTGCTGAGGACGACCTTCTGCTGGTTGCCGCCGCTGAGCCGCTGCACCTGCTCGTGGACGTTCGGCGCCTTGATGTTCATCGAGCGCAGGTACCGCTCGGCGACCCGGCGTTCGGCGTGCTCGTCGACCACGCCGCGCCGGGCGAGTCCGCTCAGCGAGGCGAGGGAGACGTTGCGGTTGATGTCGTCGATGAGGTTGAGGCCGTACGTCTTGCGGTCCTCGGTGACGTACGCGATGCCGTGCCCGATGGCCTCCGGGACGGTCCGGGTCTGCACCTCACGGCCGTCGACCCGGACAGTGCCGCTCTCGTACAGCCCGTAGGAGCGCCCGAAGACGTTCATCGCCAGTTCGGTGCGTCCGGCTCCCATCAGACCGGCGATTCCGACGATCTCACCGCGCCGCACCTGAAGTGAGACGCCGTCGACGACTTTGCGCTGATGGTCGATCGGATGCCGCACCGTCCATCCGCTGACGGACAGTGCGACGGTGCCGGCGTCCTCGCCCTCGTAGCCCGTGCGCGGAGGGAAGCGCTGGTCCAGGTCGCGGCCGACCATGCCGCGGATGATGCGGTCCTCGGCGATCTCCGGCTCGTCGCCGGGGTGTTCGCGGACCTTGAGCGTCTCGATCGTGCGTCCGTCGCGGAGGATCGTCACGGAGTCGGCGATCTGACGGATCTCGTTGAGCTTGTGCGAGATGACGATGCAGGCGATGCCCTGGGCGCGCAGTTCCTGGATCAGGTCGAGGAGTTTGCGGCTGTCCTCGTCGTTGAGGGCGGCGGTCGGCTCGTCGAGGATGAGCAGCTCGACCTCCTTGGAGAGCGCCTTGGCGATCTCCACGAGCTGCTGCTTGCCGACACCGATGTCGGCGATGCGGGTCTGCGGCTTGTCCGGCAGGCCGACGCGCTTGAGCAGTGCGTCAGCGCGACGGAGCGTCTCGCCCCAGCTGATGATGCCCCGCTTGGCGTGCTCGTTGCCGAGGAAGATGTTCTCCGCGAGGGACAGATAGGGGACGAGGGCGAGTTCCTGATGGATGATGACGATGCCGCGCTGCTCGCTCGCGCGGATGTCCTTGAACGCGCAGGGCTCGCCCCCGAAGAGGATCTCGCCCTCGTAACTCCCGTGCGGATGCACGCCGCTGAGAACCTTCACCAGCGTGGACTTGCCCGCACCGTTCTCTCCGCAGATCGCGTGGATCTCACCCGCGCGGACGGTCAGATTGACGTCGGAGAGTGCTTTGACGCCGGGGAAGGTCTTGCTGATGCCGCGCATCTCCAGGACCGGTCGCCCGGCGGGCGTCATCTTCGACTGCTCTGCCGGGGCCGTCACTTGAGCTGTCCCGCGGTGTAGTAGCCGTCGTCGACGAGCCGCTGGGTGTTGGACTTGTCGATGCTCACCGGCTTCAGGAGGTACGAGGGCACGACCTTCTTGCCGTTGTCGTAGGTCTTGGTGTCGTTGACCTCGGGCTTCTTGCCCGTGAGCACCGCGTCGCCCATCTGCACGGCCTGCCGGGCGAGTTTGCGGGTGTCCTTGTAGACGGTCTGGGTCTGCTGGCCGCGCAGGATCGACTTCACCGACGCCAGTTCGGCGTCCTGCCCGGTGACGAGCGGATAAGGCTTGTCGTCGGTGCCGTATCCGGCGCTCTTGAGCGCGGAGAGGATGCCGATCGAGATGCCGTCGTAGGGGGAGAGGACCGCGTCGACCTCCTCGGAGCCGTAGTTCTTGCTCAGCAGGTCGTCCATGCGCTTCTGCGCCGTGCCGCCGTCCCAGCGCAGCGTGGTGGTCTGGTTCAGCTTCGTCTGCTTGCTGCGGACGACGAGCCGGCCCTTCTCGATGTACGGGCGGAGCACCTTCATGGCGCCGTCCCAGAAGAACTTGGTGTTGTTGTCGTCCGGCGAGCCCGCGAAGAGCTCGATGTTGAACTTCTCGTCCTTCTTCTCGTCCAGCTTCAGCTTGTCGACGATGTAGCCGCCCTGGAGTTCGCCGACGCGCTCGTTGTCGAAGGACGCGTAGTAGTCGACGTTCTCGGTGCCCAGCAGCAGCCGGTCGTAGGAGATGACGGGGACGTCGGCCTCCTTCGCCCGCCTCAGCACGTCGGTGAGCGCCGAACCGTCGATGGCGGCGACGACGAGCAGCCGGTGCCCCTTGGCGATCATGTTCTCGATCTGGGCGACCTGGTTCTCCACCTTGTCGTCGCCGTACTGCAGGTCCGCCTTGTAGCCGGCGGCCTTGAACTGCCGGGCCATGTTCTTGCCGTCGGCTATCCAGCGCTCGGAGGACTTGGTCGGCATGGCCAGTCCGACGGTGCCGCCCTTGCCCTTCTCGGCCTTGTAGCGGCTGCCGCCCTTGGCCTCCTGGCCGCACGCGGCCAGCGAACCGGCGAGCAGTGCGGCGGCGGCGACCGCGGCGAGCGGCGCGGTCCGGCGGCGTGGTCCCCGCCCGGACCGCGCTCGTCGCCGAGCTGCGGATATGTGTACGGGTGTGCGGGTGCCCATGGTCAGTTCCTCTCCGGAAGGGGGAATCGCTGAAGTTCACCAGGCAGCCTGGAGCCCGGCGGTGACATTCCGCCATCGGCGCCGAGCCGCGCGAGCATGTCGAGCGCCAGCCGCCCCCGACGGACCCGTTCCCGTGCCGAGTCGAGGGTGAGGCTTCGCAGATGGGCTCCGTAGGGATAGATGCCCGGAGCCTTGCTGAGACCGAACTTGAGGTAGATGGGCGCGCCTCGCCGTATCAGCTCGGCCGCCTCGTACATGCGCACGTAGCCTCCCAGGTCGTCCGGTGCCTCCAGGTAGAAGTCCATCGGCGCGGCGCTCGCGCGGCGGATCTCGGTGAGCTGCTGCAGCGTCAGGTCGGAGGGGACGTTGAGCGAATCGGCACCGAGGCGCTCGTACACGCTGTACGCGGCCGGGTTGACCGGGCCGATCAGTGCCGAGACCTTCAGCGTGGTGTCGGCGGGCAGCTCACCGGCGGCACGCAGCCGGTGCAGCACCCACAGGACGCCCTCGTCGGCCACCAGCAGGCAGCGCACGCCGAGTTCGGTGGCGCGCAGCGCGTCCTCGACGCAGCCGGCGACGGCGTCGTGGCCGCGTGCCCGCAGACCGCCGCCCCCGGAGTCGGTGCGGGTGGACGCGCCGACGTCCCAGGTGCCGCGCGGTCCCGTGAAGAGACACAGTTCGATGTCGTGCTGCGCGCACCGGTCGACCATCTCTGTGATCTCCGCGTCGGTCAGCATCCACACGCCGCTGCCCTGGCTGATGCGGTGCACGGGCACGTGCAGGGCCGTGGCCTCCTTCAGCACGGTGGCAAGCGCCTCCGGACCTTCGCAGGACGGGATCTCGGTCCGCCACGTGCCGCCGTCGGGGAAGGAGTGCGGAGAGGCGTCGGCCGGTTGGGGCGCGGGGGCGCCCATGCCGAGGGTGCTCATGGCGTCGGCGCCGGGGCGTCGGGGTTCGAAGGAGGCGGTGGGCACAGTGCTCCTGTAGTTCGCGGTCGTTCGGTTCGTTGCCGGTACGGACAGGGATCGGCTTCTCGGACGGTCTCCCGGACCGAGTTCGGTTGCAGCGGGCGGTGGGCCCGTGGAGGCCCAGGACTTGTCAGTCAGGGGCTAAGGCCGCAGCAGCACCTTTCCGACGGTCGGATCGCCGCTGCCGACGAGCCCGACGGCCTCGCCGAACGAACTCAGCGGCAGCTCGTGCGTGATCAGCGGCGCGGGGTCCAGCAGACCTTCCCCGAACGTCCGCACGGCGAAGGACCATGCAGCAGATGACGCCCCGAAGACCGAACGGACCGTCAGCTGGCTCACGGAGAGATGCACCGGGTCGATGCCCTGCGCCCCGGGCTCGAACATGCCGGTCAGCACGACGCGTCCGCCGCGCCGGGCGAGCAGGCACGCGTCGTGCGCGGTGCTGGGCGCACCGGCGGTCTCCACGACGAGGTCGTAACCGCCTGCGGCCACTGCCGGGTCGACGCCGCCTTCGTCGGGGGTACGGGCGTGCGTCGCACCCATCGACAGGGCATGCTCGGCCCGCGGCCGCCGCGGATCGACGGCAGTCAGCCGGGTGGGCGAGTACGCGGCGAGCAGTTGCACGGCGAGCAGTCCCAGCGTCCCCGCGCCGACCACTGCGATCCTCTCGCCCGGACGGGGCTCGGCAGCGAGCACGGCCGCAGCCACGACGGCTGCGGGCTCCAGCAGGGCCGCGGCCCTCAAGTCGGCACTGTCCGGGAGGAGATGCAGCAGTCGGGCGGGCAGTACGACGGAGTCGGCGAACGCCCCGGGCCGGGTGAAGCCCGTCTCCTCGTAGCCGCCGGTGCACAGGCTGGTCGCTCCTTCCCGGCAGCGATCGCAGCGGAGGCAGGCGCGGAACCCCTCGGCGACGGTCTTCCGCCCTGTCAGCTGCGGATCGACGCCCTCCCCGACGGCTTCGACTGTTCCGGACCACTCGTGTCCAGGCGTGACGGGGTAGCGCACGTACGCCGCAGGGCGGGTGCCGTCGTAGAGCTCGCGGTCGCTGGCGCAGATCCCGGCTGCATGGACGGCGACCCGCACCTCCCCCGGCCCCGGGGAGGACCGGGGGAGGGTGACGAGGCGGTGCACACCCGGCTCGTCGACGACCACTGCGCGGACGTCCTTCAGTGCGGCCGTCATGACCCCGCGCCCCGGTCGCCCCGCGGGTCGCGTTTCTCCCAGCCCTCGGCCCACAGGTCGAACCTCGCCTGCTGCTGCGGGAATTCGGCTGCCGCGTCGGTGTCCAGTTCGACGCCGAGACCTGGTGCGTCGGGCAGGCGGAAGTATCCGTCGACGACCTCCGGCGCTCCCTTCACGACCTTCTTGATCTCGGCGTCCGCGAAGTCGTTGAAGTGTTCGAGAATCTTGAAGTTCGGTGTGCAGCCCGCCACTTGGAGAGAGGCCGAGGTGAGCACCGGCCCGCCGACGTTGTGCGGGGCGATGAGCGTGTAGTGCGTCTCCGCGGTGGCGGCGAGCTTGCGGGTCTCCAGGATGCCGCCGATGTGCCCGACGTCCGGCTGGATGATGTCGGCGGCCTGCGACTCGAACAGTTCGCGGAACTCGATGCGGTCGTGGATGCGCTCGCCCGTCGCCACCGGCAGCTCCACCTTCTCGGCGACCTTCGCCAGCGCCTTGAGGTTCTCCGGCGGCACCGGCTCCTCCAGCCACGCGGGACGGAAGGGCGCCATCTCGCGGGCCAGCCGCACCGCGGTGGCGGGGCTGAAGCGTCCGTGCATCTCCAGCATCAGCTCGGTCTCCGGGCCGATCGCGTCCCGTACGGCCTCGATCAGCGACACCGCGTACCGCGTGCCCTCGTGGTCCAGTTCGAGATGCCCCGTCCCGAAGGGGTCGATCTTCAGGGCGCGGTAGCCGCGTTCGACGACGCCCTGTGCGGCCTTGTGGTACGCCTCCGGGGTCCGCTCCGTGGTGTACCAGCCGTTCGCGTACGCCTTGACGCGGTCCGTGACCCTGCCGCCGAGCAGCTGCCAGACCGGTACGCCCAGCGCCTTGCCCTTGATGTCCCAGCAGGCCGTCTCCACGCACGCGATGCCGGACATGACGATCTCGCCGGCCCGGCCGTAGTCGCCGTACTTCATCCGCCGCACGAGGTCCTCGACGGCGAAGGGGTCGGACCCGGAGATGTGGTTGGCCTCCGCCTCGCGCAGGTATCCCACAAGTGCGTCGGTGCGGCCGAGCATCCGCGTCTCACCGATGCCGGTGAGGCCCTCGTCGGTGTGGACCTGGACGTAGGTGAGGTTGCGCCAGGGCGTACCGACGACGTGGGTGCTGATTCCGGTGATGCGCACAGCAGATGACCCTTCACGTGCTCGCTGTTCGAGATTTCGTACTGCGTTCGAAATGCTGTCGCGAATGTATTGATGCACGTGACCGGCGTCAATGGGTGGTGCCCGGGCTCTTCCGTGTGACCTGTGGACGGAAGGTGAAGAGCCGGCCGGACAGGGCGATCGGGGTCGCTTCTGCGTCCGCCGCTGCGGACCCGGGTGCATCGACGTGCTGCCCGACCGTACGGCCGACAGCCCGGAGGCGTGGCTGCGCAAGCATCCGGGCGTCGAGGTCGTATGCCGCGACGGCTCGGCGGCCTACGCCGGGGCGATCCGCCGTGCTCTGCCCGGGGCGGTGCAGGTGGCTGATCGCTGGCATCTGCCGCACAACCTGTGCGAGGCCGCCCTGAACGAGCCGCTTACGGCACGTGCGAGCGGGCGGGGCATACGACGACCCCTCGGCCCTTCTGCCCGTGCAACCGCCGCGACCCGTTGCGCAGTCGGCTCACGGGCTCGTGGGCCCCTCGAGGGCTTGCAGCGTCCCCGCGGGTAGCCGGTCGTTGCCCCAGCTGCGCTCGATGTAGCCGATGATCCGCGCGACGTCTTCGGCGGGCACCCGCTCCGGTTCGCCCCGCTCGAGCGGGTCGGCGTGGAAGATGTAGAGCCGCGAGGCGAACTGGTCGAACGGCAGTGAGGCCTCGCCGAACCGCTCGCCGTTGCCCGCGGTGGAGACGACGACGCCGTCGCCCCAGTCCTGGCCGCTGTCGTTGTTCGGGTTGAAGAAATACACCCGCATGACGTCCTGCGGATCCGGCGCGGCCCGCAGGATCGTGATCGCGTGCCAGCCGACGTAGCGGGCCGCGCTGTCGGTGACGGCGACGCCGGCCGGCTGCGGATGGATCAGCGGCTGCTCGCCGTTGTAGGACGGGTGGTAGCTGGCGTGGAACTGCCGCAGGAACTCGTCGAGATCGACCAGGTTTCCGGTCGCGACGTCGACGTTGATGTGGAACCCACGGGCGGCCCACCAGCCGTGAAACTCGGGGTTGACCCACCGGTGCGGGTCCCCCGGCCGCGCGGCGCAGCGCCGCCCCATCTCGGCGTAGATCCGGTCCAGGTGGGGCACCACGAGCAGCGACACGGGGTCCAGGTCCATCGGCAGCGTGCTCGCGACTCCGGTCGTGCTGTCCTTCGACGAGATCGGCTGACCCTCGAAGTGCATGATGACCTCGTCGTCGCGGGCCGCCCAGACCACCATTTGCAGCAGGTAGTCCGGGTCGTTGTAGGACCACATCGACAGCGCGCGGGCCGACTGGCAGGTGGGGTTGTCGCCCTGACCGACACCGAGCGGCTGGCCCAGCATCGAGAGCACACCCGCGACCAGCCGGGCCTGCGGCCCCGGCACGTCGCCGAAAACCGTCGTCAACCGCTCCCGCGCGGTCGGGGAGAGCTCAAGCGCCAGCTGGCGCCACAGCGCGGGCACCACCGGCGGCTCATAAAGGATGCCGCGGTCGAGCAGCAGCGCCAGCCCGTAGATGCTCTGCGCGGTCTGCGGGTGCACGGCCACCTCGATCAGCCGGTGCACCAGTTGGCTGTAGCGCAGCAGGCAGTTCCGGCCGGTGTCGGACAGCCCGAGCGCTTCACCGACGAGGTAGTCACTCTCGCGCAGGAGGAACCGGAGCAGTTCCGCGTGGTACGGCGACACCAGGCCGGTGTCGTGCATCGCCCGCGCGAACCCCGTCGCCTCGTACTGCAGGCCGCCGGCGTCCATCGCCTCGAGCCGGGAGCGGAAGACATCGAGGCCCGGGTCCTCCCGGCACGCCTCGGTGGTCCCGAACAGGCTCGTGATGAGCCGGTCGATGCCCTGCCCTGACGACACGCCAAGAGCGATTTCCGGGTCGTCGCGGTAGCTCGCGATCCGGGTGATCAGTGACTGCACGGTCTCGACCTGGATCGGACGCTGGCGCAGGATCCGCCAGATCTCGTCGACCAGGTTGTCCAGGACACTGTCGTAACCGATCTCGTCGGCGAGGTGGCGGAACAGGTCCCGGACGAGCTGCGCGGTCCGGCCCTGCTGGGTCCGCTCGGCCTCGCTGGGCGCGGCGAACAGCAACTCCAGGTTCGTTGCCAGTACTTGGGACAGGAATTGGCGGGCGTCCTCGGCGGACAGCGTCGGGTGCGCGAAGTCGCCGCGGGCGACGGCGAGGATCCGCAGCTCGCTGGTCGCCTCCATGACAACGGTGTCCGCGTCCCCGCTGTGCAGTCCTGGGCCGACCAGCGACGGGATGAGGAACTCCGGTGACGCCCAGTCCGTCTCCCGGAAAAGCCCGGCTTCCTCAAGGGCCTGCGCCCTGGCCTGGACCGCCGCGGCGCCGCCCGGCTGCACGAGCACCCGCCGCAGTGCTTCCAGGACCCGCCGCAGTTTCGTGTGCTTGCCGAAGTCGCGGGTTTCGGCCATGGCCTGGATGGCGTCGTCGAGTGAGGCCACGCGCTTGTCCAGCGTCGTGGCCTCACCGCTGACGTCGACGGTCGGTTTCAAAGGGTTTCCCTTGGGTTGGTCTCCTGCGTCCACGGGATCGTCAGACGTAGAAGTCGAGCTCTTCCTGCTTCTTCAACAGGTCGCGCATCCGGTAGGGGTCATCACCGAAGAAGTACACCAGGCCCCAGTGCGTGCCGAACGCGGTCCTCTTGGTGACAGTCTCCTCGATCGGCCTCGAGAGGTCGTGCGACTCGTAGTAGTCGTCGTCCTCGGTCTCCTCAGGGATCTCCAGGTCGCTGACGACGCGGCGGCGCGGGTAGACACCGAAGCAGCCGGCGACCCCGGACGCGTCGACGACCTCGCGCGGGAAGAAGGCGTCGATCTCCTCCTCGGTCGTCTTCGGATCGAAGGCCAGCACCAGCGCATGGTAGGCGTTGAACCCGTAGGCCCGCTCCAGCAGTTCGAACACCTTGAAGCCCGGCGGCCGGTAGGCGACCTCGCCGAAGTACATCTCGCCGTCACTGGTGACGAAATACTCCGGGTGCACGAAGCCGAATTCGATGTCGAACGTCTTGATGAGCTTCTCGATCTGCGCTGTGATCTGCGGGCGGTACCGCTCCAGTTCCGGGGTCGCCGGCACGAACACCGAATATCCCAGCGTGACGTATTCGGAGATATTGAGGAACTTGATCTTCCCGTTGTGTACCCATGCCTCGACCGCGAACTCCCAGCCGTCGAGGTGGGATTCCATGAGGACCGGGAACTCCTCATCCGGAATCGTGTCGACGTCGTCCGGGGTGCGGATGACGCGGTGCCCGAGGCATCCTGCCTTGTCGAACGCCTTGAGATGGATCGGGTCGTTCGGGTCACCGTCCAGCTTGAGCAGGGTCTGATTGACGCGCTTGAGGAAGCGGATCACATCGTCCCGGTCGTGGGCTTCCTCGAATATTCCGACCCGGATACCGCCGAGTTGCGCGCGGCGCTTCATCAGCGCCTTGTCCCGCAGCAGCATGGCCTGACCGTACAACCGCGGGTTGTCCAGCAGAACGGAGTTGATCGCGCCGGCCCATTCAACCGTTTCCTCGAACAGCGGGATCGCGACGTCGACACCCTTGTTCTGCAGAGTCTCGGCGATTTCCATGGAGCGGTCGTTGAGCCGTTCGAAATTCCACGGCACGTAGGGAATATCGTGGTCGACGCAGTACTCCTCGGCCCACTCCGGCGCCACGACGACGTATCGCCGGTCGAACCGGTCAAGGGCTTCCACCGCATTGAGACTCCAGCCAAGAAGCGCTACATACCCCTTGTCCGGGTTCCTGGTGGCTGGTTCGACCTGTGGCATAGACAAGCTCTCCTTCGGCGCGTGCGCTCATCGACGGCGTGACTTGCGCATACCCGGCGACCTGCCGCGCAAGCTGCCTGGTTCTCGGGAGTCAGGATGTCGCCGTCAGCCCGCCATGCTCCTGCACGTTGAAGTCCGCAGACTGCCGGCCACTCTGCTGCCCCGATCCACACCCGGCCACAGGCCAGGCGGAGGATCGCCCTCGTACTGGGCGTACTCGGGCGACTCCGACAACGCAGCAGATGGGCGGGCCGGGCGTCGCGAGCCCGCGAAGATCCAAACGACGTGCCCTAGTCCGGCTGGGGAGGGCGCGGTGCCGTGATGCCGCGGTAGGCGAGGTCCGCGAGCTTGCGCTGCCCGGCCTTGCTGGGGTGGAACCAGTCCCAGCGGCTCAGTTCCGTCTTCGTGAAGCGGTAGTCGAAGACCGCGCCGCCGTCGTAGCGGCAGCGCGGCATCTTCGCGCATTCGGCTTCGAGCGCCGTGTTGTACGCGATGACCCGCTCGTGAACTCTCTGCCGCCGCTCCTCGGCCGCCGGAGTCGTCGACTTCGGGTCGCGCAGCATCGACTGGCAGATCCCCAGCCCCCAGACCTGCTCGGCGTCCTCGCGCCCCTGGGACCACAGGCGCTTCAGGTTCGGCACACTCGCCACGTACACGTACGCCTTAGGGTGCGCCTGGCGCAGCGTGGACAGTGCCTCGCGGAAGCCGGCACGGAACTCGGCTGCGGGCGTCATCTGGTCAGGAGTCGGACGGCAGGCGTCGTTCGCCCCCGCGAGTACGGTCACCAGTTCGGGATCACGCTGTGCGGCTCTTTCCATCTGTGCCGGCAGGTCCGCCATCACCGAGCCGCTGACCGCGAAGTTCCAGGAGCGGCGTGAAGGTGCGTCGTCGATGAGCCGCTGGGCCAGGCTCTCCACTGCGGAGTCGGTGCCGGTGACCCACGAGGCCTTCGCACAGTCCGCCAGCAGATTGCAGGCGTCGAAACCCTGGGTGATGGAATCGCCGACGGCGGCGATCGACGAGGGGCTGCGGTCCCAGGGCGGAGTGGGCGAAGGGGAGGGGCGTGCGGAGCCGGGGGCGCGCTGCCCCGTATCGCTCCCGCTACCACTGCCGAACGAGACCGCGACGACGAGCCCGCCGATGAGCGCAAGGGTGAAGGCGGCGAGGACCGCGAGCCGTCCACGACGGGTTATCCGGCCGCCGGCCGCCCTCTCCGGGCCCGCCCCCGGGCCTCTCTTCGGCATCTGCCCCTCGATTCCCCGCTGTTGGGCCGTCGGTCCGGCACCGGATGTCCCCGGTGCGCGGTAGCTTTACTCCGTGCTCCACTGCCGGGCTCTCCAGTGTGATGGAGGCCGGAGCGATCGTTCGGCGACAGCAGAACATTACACCGAGTCACTTCCTGTCCCTTTCAGGGAGAATTGGCGCCTATGGTGTTTACTATTCGTAACCACGGTGCTGATCGACGAAGTGACCGTGGTGCAGGATGTCAGGCGCTGACCCGGCGCATGACCGGTAGGCAGTCGAGGCACTCGGCGACGACGCCCGCCCCCTCGAACCGCACTGGAGGTCCCGGTGACGACACGTGGAGTTCTGTACGTGCACTCCGCGCCCCGCGCGTTGTGCCCGCACGTCGAATGGGCCGTGGCAGGCGTCCTCGGCACCCGGGTCAATCTCGACTGGATCAGACAGCCGGCCTCTCCCGGTACCTGGCGTGCGGAGTTCTCCTGGCAGGGCGACCCGGGTACGGCCTCGAAGCTCGCGTCCGCGCTGCGCGGCTGGCACCTGCTTCGCTTCGAAGTCACCGCCGAGCCCTGTGCAGCGGCCGAGGGCGAGCGCTACAGCTCCACCCCCGACCTCGGCATCTTCCACGCCGTCACCGGCATGCACGGAGACATCCTCGTCCCGGAGGACCGGCTGCGCGCAGCCATGGGCCGCGCCTCCCGCGGTGAGAGCGAACTCGAAGCAGAGGTCGCGAAGTTGCTGGGCAAGCCCTGGGACGACGAGCTGGAGCCCTTCCGCTACGCCGGTGAGGGCGCCCCGGTGCGCTGGCTCCACCAGGTCGTCTGACGCGCCGCAACGGCACGCTCGGTTAGCTTGCCTTCATGGCTGACCTCCCTGACATCTCCGACCGGATCTCGGTGGCCGTCCTCGGCACCGGCATCATGGGTGCCGCGATGGCCCGCAATCTCTGCCGTGCCGGTCTCGATGTGCGCGTCTGGAACCGGACCAGCGCGAAGGCGGAACCGCTGGCCGCAGACGGCGCCCGCGTCGCCGGCAGCCCGCGTGAGGCCGTCGAGGACGCCGACGTGATGCTGACGATGCTCCACGACGGGCCCGTCACCGCCGAGATCGTCCGCGCCGCCGCCCCCGGACTCCGCTCCGGCCAGGTCTGGCTGCAGTGCACCACCGCCGGAGTGGACGGCCTGCCGCCGCTGGCCGAGCTCGCCCGGGAGTACCAGCTCACCTTCGTCGATGCCCCGGTGCTCGGCACGCGGCAGCCCGCCGAAGCGGGCGAGCTGGTCGTGCTCGCCGCGGGTCCCCGGGCGGCCCGGCCGGGGCTGGCCCCGGTACTGGGGGCGGTCGGCGCACGTACCGTCTGGCTGGGCGAGGAGCCGGGCGCGGCGAGTCGGCTGAAACTGGTGTGCAACAGCTGGGTGCTGACCGTCACTCACGGTGTCGCCGAGGCGCTCGCGCTGGCGGACGGTCTGGGAGTGGATCCGCAGAGCTTCCTGGACGCGGTCGGAGGCGGCGCGCTCGACATGGGGTATCTGCGGCTGAAGGCGCAGGCCGTCCAGTCCCGTGACTTCGCTCCGAGCTTCGCCGTGGACACGGCGGAGAAGGACGCCCGCCTCGTCGTCAGCGCCGGGGCACAGGCGGGGGTGCGGCTGGACGTGGCGGCGGCGGGCGCGGAGCGTTTCCGCCGGGCCGCCGAACAGGGCCACGGCGCCGAGGACATGGCCGCTTCGTACTACGCCAGCTTCGACGAAGAGTCTGCGAGCGCTGAAGAGAAGCCCGAAGGCGGGCGTACGTAAGGGGCAGCCCCCAAGAGGGCTGCCCCTTACCGCGTGGCTGGACGGCCGGGTGGGCCCGGCGTGGCGCCGGTGTCAGACCGTACGGAAGGCCAGGACGACGTTGTGGCCGCCGAACCCGAAGGAATTGTTCAGTGCGGCGATCGTGCCCTCCGGAAGGGGACGTGCCTCGCCACCGACGATGTCGGCGTCCGCCTCCGGGTCGAGGTTGTTCAGGTTGATGGTCGGCGGAGCCGTCCGGTGCCGCAGGGCGAGGATCGAGGCGACGGTTTCGATGCCGCCCGCGCCGCCCAGCAGGTGACCTGTCATCGACTTGGTGGCGGAGATGGCCATGTGGTCCACGTCGTCGCCGAAGACCTTGCGCAGCGCCTTCAGTTCGGCGATGTCACCCAGCGGGGTCGATGTGGCGTGCGCGTTGATGTGCATGATCTCGGCGGGCTTGAGGTCGGTCTGGTCCATCAGGTTCTGGAGGGCCAGCGCGATGCCGTTGCCGCTGGGCTCCGGCTGCGTGATGTGGTGGCTGTCGGCCGAGATGCCCTGGCCGATGGCCTCGGCGTAGATCTTGGCCCCGCGCTTCTTCGCGTGCTCCGCCGACTCCAGCACGATGACGCCCGCGCCCTCGCCCATCACGAAGCCGTTTCGGTCGACGTCGTAGGGGCGTGAGGCTCCCTCGGGATTCTCGTTGTCCTTCGACATCGCCATCATGTTGCCGAAGGCGGCGATCGGCAGGGGGTGTATGGCCGCCTCGGTGCCTCCGGCGACGACGACGTCGGCACGGCCCGTGCGGATCATCTCCACGGCGTAACCGATCGCCTCGGAGCCCGACGCGCAGGCGCTGACCGGCGTGTGCACACCCGCGCGCGCGTTGACCTCCAGACCGACGTTGGCGCTGGGGCTGTTCGGCATCAGCATCGGGACCGTGTGCGGTGAGACGCGGCGGACGCCCTTCTCCCGCAGCACGTCGTACTGGCCGAGCAGCGTGGTGACGCCGCCGATGCCGGAGGCGATGACGGCCCCCAGGCGGTCGGGGGAGAGCTCGGCCTCCTCGCCCGCCCTGCCCGAGTAACCGGCGTCCGCCCACGCCTCACGGGCCGCGACCAGCGCGAACTGCGCCGAGCGGTCCAGCTTGCGTGCCTGCGGGCGCGGGATGGTCTCGGTGGGCTCCACCGCGATCTCGGCGGCGATGCGGACGGGAAGTTCCGCCGCCCAGTCGTGGGTGAGAGGGCCGACACCGGAACGTCCGGCGAGCAGACCTTCCCACGTCGATGCGCTGTCGCCACCCAGCGGTGTGGTTGCGCCGATACCGGTGACGACCACGGAGTGATGGGTCGTATTCACTGGATTCCTGTCTCCACTGGTAGAGGTGAGCTGTGCGGACCACCCCACCCGCGCCCCGAGGGGTCTCCGCGAGGCGCGTGGCGGGTGGCGACAAACGCGAGAGCGGTTGTCTCAGTCCTGGTGCTTGAGGATGTAGTCGGTCGCGTCGCCGACGGTCTTGAGGTCCTTCACGTCGTCGTCCGGGATCTTGACGCCGAAGCGCTCCTCAGCGGCGACGACCACCTCGACCATGGACAGCGAGTCGACGTCCAGGTCGTCGGTGAAGGACTTGTCCCGCTGGACGTCCTCGGTGGGGATACCGGCGATCTCGTTCACGATCTCGGCGAGACCCGCGACGATCTCTTCCTGCGTGGCGGCCATGTCGGCGCTCCTTCGGTGCTTTCGACGTTCGGTTCGGTCTTCTGCGATCCCTGCGAGGTGTCCCGCAAGGTGTGTCTTGTGCGGTCTCACACGGTGCGTACGGCGCTGTACGGATGTGTGGATCTTGCCTAGGGGAGGGTAACGACCGTTGCTGCGTAGACGAGACCTGCCCCGAAGCCGATGACGAGCGCTGTGTCGCCGCTCTTCGCTTGCCCGGTCGCCAGCAGCCGCTCCATAGCGAGCGGGATCGAGGCGGCCGAGGTGTTGCCGGTTGTCTCCACGTCACGCGCGACCGTGACGTGCTCCGGCAGTTTGAGGGCCTTCACCATCGAGTCGATGATCCGCATGTTGGCCTGGTGCGGGATGAAGACGTCCAGGTCCGCCGGTGCGATCCCGGCGGCGTCGAGGGCCTGCTGGGCGACCTTCGCCATCTCGTAGACGGCCCAGCGGAAGACGGCCTGGCCCTCCTGGCGGATGGCGGGGAACTTCTCGACCTCGCCGTCGCGGTAGGCGTCCCAGGAGACCGTCTGGCTGATGACGTCGGCCTTGTCGCCCTCCGAACCCCAGATGCTCGGGCCGATGCCCGGTTCCGACGCCGGGCCGACGACGACGGCGCCCGCGCCGTCCCCGAAGAGGAACGCGGTGGAGCGGTCCGTCAGGTCGGTCAGGTCCGAGAGGCGTTCGGCGCCCACCACGACGACGTACTCGGCGCTGCCGTCCGCGATCAGGCCCTTCGCGAGAGTGAGCCCGTAACCGAAGCCTGCGCAGCCCGCGTTGATGTCGAAGGCGGCGGCCTTGCCGGCCCCCATCCGGTCGGTGATCTCGGTGGCGATCGAAGGGGTCTGCTTGAAGTGCGAGACGGTCGAGATGATCACGGCCCCGACCTGCTGCGGCGTGATGCCCGCGTCGGCGACGGCCTTGCCCGCCGCGTGGAGCGACATCTCGGCCACCGTCTCGTCGGGCCCGGCCCAGTGGCGGCTCGCGATGCCGGAGCGCGAGCGGATCCACTCGTCGGACGAGTCGATGTGCTTGAGGATCTCTTCGTTCGGCACGATCCGGGTCGGGCGGTAGCCGCCCACGCCGAGGATGCGTGAGTACGGGGACCCCTTGGCGGGCTTGATCTTCGCGGTCATGCTCTCGAGCTCCTTGTGGCTCAGGCGGTCTGCGTGTGCTCGGCGATCAGCTCGCGCGCCGCGTCGAGATCATCGGGTGTCTTCAGCGCCAGGGTGCGTACGCCGGGGAGGCTGCGCTTTGCCAGCCCCGTGAGGGTGCCGCCGGGGCAGAGCTCGATCAGGGCGGTCACACCGAGCTGCCGGAAGGTCTCCGTGCACAGGTCCCACCGCACGGAGGCGGAGATCTGGCCGACCAGCCGCTGAACGATCTTCCGGCCGTCGGTGACTGCGGTGCCGTCCAGGTTCGAGACGCAGGGCAGCGTGGGGTCGTGGACCTCGGTGTCCTCGACCGCACGGGCGAGAACGTCCACCGCCGGTGCCATGTGCTCGGTGTGGAAGGCGCCGGCGACCTTCAGCGGGATGACCCGTGCCTTCTCCGGCTTGTCCGCCGCGAGGTCCGCCAGCTGTTCGGCGGTGCCGGCCGCGACGATCTGGCCGGCGCCGTTCATGTTGGCGGGGGTCAGGCCGAGCTTGTCCAAGTGCGCCACCACCGCGTCCGGTTCGCCGCCGAGCACGGCGGACATGCCGGTGTCGGTGACCGCGGCGGCCTCAGCCATGGCGGTGCCCCGCGCCCGTACGAGCGCCATGGTGTCGGTCGCGGAGAGGACGCCCGCGATGGAGGCCGCGGCCAGTTCGCCCACGCTGTGCCCGGCCACGGCGCCGAACAGCCGGGCCGGATCGCGGCCCTTCAGCAACTCCCCGGCCGAGACCAGGCTCGTGGCCACGAGGAGCGGCTGGGCGACCGCGGTGTCGCGGATCTCCTCCGCGTCGGCCGCGGTGCCGTAGTGGACGAGATCCATGCCGATGGCGGCCGACCACTCCGCGATCCTGTCGGTGACGCCGGGGAGTTCGAGCCAGGGGGTCAATAGGCCAGGCTTCTGGGCGCCTTGGCCGGGAGCGACGAGTACGAGCACTCTTTCACTCTCCCTTGTCGGGCATGGTCCGCGCCGGTACGGAGCGGTACGAAGAACACGGAGGCAAATTGTCGAGCCTCGACAAAAGACGCCTTCCGGCGCTACGGCTGGCTCTCGAAGTCCGTGAGACGCCCCAGAATCAGAGCGATACGGAGCGTGAAGGCCGAGCGTACGTCGGACGGGGACCATCCGGTGACGTCCGTCACACGTCGCAGCCGGTAGCGGACGGTGTTGGGGTGGACGAAGAGCATTCGCGCCGCGCCTTCGAGGCTGCTCGCCTGTTCGAGATAGACGCTCAGAGTCTCCAGGAGTGCCGAGCCCGCCTCTTCCAGCGGTCTGTAGATCTCCTCCACCAAGAGGTCGCGCGCAGTGGGGTCGCCGGCCATCGCGCGCTCCGGCAGCAGATCGTCCGCGAGGACCGGACGGGGAGCGTCCTGCCACGCTGCGCAAGCGCGCAGACCGGCCGCCGCCGCCTGTGCCGAGCGGGTCGCCGACAGCAGGTCCCCGACGACCGGCCCCGCCACCACCGGCCCTGGCGCGAAAGGCCCGATGAGGGACTTCGCCGCACGCAGCGGATCGTCGGAACCGCCGGCGACGACGACCAGGCGGTTGCCCAGCACGCCGGTGAGGACCTGCAACTTCGCGTGCCGCGCGGCCCGTCGTATGGCTTCGACCGTCAACTCGCTGTCCCCGTCCGGCGCTGTACCGAGGACGACCGCGACGTGCTCCGGGGCGTTCCAGCCGAGCGCGGCCGCGCGGGAGACCGCACCCTCGTCGGCCTCGCCCGAGAGCACGGCGTTGACCACGAGGGATTCGAGCCTGGCGTCCCAGGCGCCGCGTGCCTCGGCGGCCTGCGCGTAGACCTGCGCGGTGGCGAAGGCGATCTCCCGTGCGTAGACGAGGAGTGCCTCACGCAGCACCGACTCGTCGCCGGGAGCTGCGACCTCGTCGATCGCGGCCTCGACGACCTCGATCGTCGTGCGCACCATCTCCACGGTCTGGCGGAGCGTGATGGCGCGCGTCAGTTCGCGCGGTGCGGTGCCGAACACGTCGGTGCTGATGGCCTGCGGGGTCTCGGGGTGCCGGAACCACTCGGTGAACGCCGCGATGCCTGCCTGGGCGACGAGTCCGATCCAGGAGCGGTTCTCCGGCGGCATCGCGCGATACCACGGCAACTGCTCGTCCATGCGTGTGATCGCGTTGGCGGCGAGCTTGCCGGAGGACTGCTCGAGGCGTCGCAGCGTCGCGCTGTGCGGGTGCTCGGCCGGTTCCGGGCGGTCGTCGTTCGGCGGGTTCGCGGAGGGATCTGTGGATTCGGGCACGTGCCAAGCCTGCCTCATCGGACGAGGGGCGTGGGGCCGGGGGCGCTCGTGCGCAGCACGGGGACGTCTACCGTGGGTTCATGCTTCACGTGTGGCGGGCGGAGGACCGGTATCGGGGCGGCGACGCGGAGGCGGGGATCGACACCCGGCACGCGTTCTCCTTCTCGGGCTTCTACGACCCCGACAACGTCGGCTTCGGACAACTGGTCGCCTGCAACGAGGAACGGCTCTCGCCCGGTGCGGGATTCGCCGAACACCCCCACAGGGACGTCGAGATCGTCACGTGGGTCGTCGAGGGCGAACTGGAGCACCGCGACTCCACGGGCAGGTCCTCGCTCGTGCGCGCGGGGGACGTACAACGGCTGGGCGCCGGCAGCGGCGTGCGGCACACCGAACGCAACGCCGGGCAGGGCCCGCTGCGCTTCGTGCAGATGTGGCTCGTCCCGGGCACCGCCGGCCAGGACACCGGCTCTCCGGAGGACGGCGGCAGGCAGGAGTACGAACCGGAGTACGAGGTGGTGCACGGCATCGCGGACGGCACGCCCTTCGCGGTGCCGCGTACGGAGGCGGTGCTGCACGTTCGGCGGCTGGCGGAGGGGGAGCGTACGGCCGTTCCCGAAGCCGCCTGGGTGTACCTCCACGTGGTGCGCGGAACGGCCGAGTTGACGGGTGGAGGTGCCGGGGATCGCGGCACCCCCGGAGCCCGGGCCGCGGCCGGGGCCGTCTCTGCCGGTTCGGACGGCGAGAGCGGCCCGGCGCACCGGCTCGGGGAGAGTGACGCGGCACGGATCACCGACGCCCGTGATCTGGAGGCGCGGGGCGCGGGCGGTCCTGTGGAACTGCTGATGTGGGAGATGCACGCGGAGCCCGGCTACGGGTGAGGTGCCACGCGTTCAGTGGAACGGGCTCCTGCGGCCGGCTCGCACGGACAGTGAACATTGGCCAGGAGACTGCGCCTGTAGGACCACTGACCGTGTGGCCGTACGGTCAGCTCAACCGGCGCGCCGCTCGCGCAGTTCGGCGAGCACCGCGTCGGTGAACTGCGGCCACGCCTCGACGGCCCACTGCCCGAAGTCCCTGTCGGTCAGGGCGACGCAGGCCGCGTCCGCCTCCGGGTCCACCCACAGGAACGTGCCCGACTGCCCGAAGTGGCCGAAGGTGCGGGGCGAGGACGAAGCACCCGTCCAGTGCGGGGACTTGCCGTCCCTGATCTCGAAGCCCAGTCCCCAGTCGTTCGGCGACTGGCCTCCGTAGCCCGGCAGTACGCCCCTGAGTCCGGGGAAGGCCACCGTGGTCGCGTCCCGGAGGGTCTGCGGCGAGAGCAGGCGAGGGGAGAGCAGTTCGGCGGCGAAGCGGGTGAGGTCGCCGACAGTGGAGAGGGCGTCCTTCGCCGGGGAGCCCGGCAGCTCCGTCGAGGTCATGCCCAGTGGTTCGAGGACCGCCTCGTGCAGGTACTGCGGAAAGGGGATCTCGGTGACCTTGGCGAGGTGGTCGCCGAGCGCCTCGAAGCCGGCGTTGGAGTAGAGGCGCCGGGTGCCCGGCTCGGCCATGGGGCGGTCTTCGTCGAACGCCAGGCCGGAGGTGTGCGCCAGCAGGTGCCGGACGGTCGAACCGGCGGGACCTGCCGGCTCGTCGAGTTCCACCGCCCCCTCCTCGACGGCTATCAGCGTCGCGTAGGCGGTGAGCGGCTTCGTGACGGAGGCGAGCGGGAAGCGGTGGTCTGCCGGTCCGTGGCTGCCGGCGACGACAGGCCGCGCCGCGCCGCGGGAGGTCTTGCCGTCCTCTGCTGCTCCGGAGCCGTCCGCCTGTGCGACGACTGCGGCCGCAGCGGTCGGCACCGGCCAGTTCTCGATCATCCGCAGGCTGTCCATGGCCCCCGAGCGTAACGCGAGCCGACGCGCCGGAATTTCTGGCTTGCTTGGAGTGCACTCGAAGTCCGTAGCGTTCACTTATGACTGTGACGGAGACGGAGACCGATACAGCGGACGAGACAGTCGAACCGGACGTGTGCGCTTCCGTGGAGGCGCCCCGCCTCCGGCCGGGCGGGCAGGACCACTACACAATCAGCGAGGTCGCGGCGGTGTGCGGGCTGAGCGCGCACACACTGCGGTGGTACGAGCGGATCGGCCTGATGCCGCATGTGGACAGGTCGCACACGGGGCAGCGGCGCTTCACCGACAAGGACCTCGACTGGCTCGGCCTGGTCGCGAAACTGCGGCTGACGGGCATGCCCGTCGCGGACATGGTCCGGTACGCGGAACTCGTCCGCGAGGGCGAGCACACCTTCCCGGAGCGGCACGCGCTCCTGGTCGCGACGCGTGAGGACGTACGCCGCCGGATCTCGGAACTCCGGGACACCCTCGCCGTACTCGACTACAAGATCGACATGTATGCGGCACTTCGGCCGTCGGAGAAGACTGAGAGGACCGCATGAGCACGGACTCGCACGGCAGTGAAAAGATCACCACGGTACGCCTCGGAGCTCAGGGGCCCGAGACAGGCGTCCAGGGCCTGGGCTGCATGGGCATGAGCTTCGCGTACGGACCCACCGACACCGACGAGGCACGGGCGACTCTGGAGCGGGCGCTGGAGCTCGGGGTCACTCTGTACGACACCGCTGACATGTACGGAGCGGGGGAGAACGAGAAGTTCATCTCGCCCTTCGTACGCGCACACCGCGACGAGATCACGCTGGCGACCAAGTTCGCCATCAGCCTGGACCCGTCCGACCCCACGAAGCGGTTCATCCGCAACGACCGTCCGTACGTGCGGCAGTGCGTGGAGGCCAGCCTGCGGCGGCTCGGCGTCGAGGAGATCGACCTCTACTACATGCACCGCCGCGACGTGGACGTCCCCATCGAGGAGAGCGTCGGTGCGATGGCCGAGCTGGTGACGGAGGGCAAGGTCAGGCACCTGGGCCTGAGCGAGGTCACGGCCGGTGAACTGCGGGCCGCGCAGGCCGTCCATCCCATCGCGGCACTCCAGTCGGAGTGGTCGCTCTTCAGCCGTGACGTCGAGGACGGTGTCGTGGACGCGGCACGTGAACTGGGCGTCGCCTTCGTGCCGTACTCGCCGCTCGGCCGCGGGTTCCTCACGGGGGCCTTCGCCAATGCCGAGAAGGATCTCACTGGCGACGACTTCCGGCGGCAGCAGCCGCGTTTCACCGGGGAGAACGCAAGTGCCAACGCGGCACTGCTGGATCCGGTGCGGCAGGTCGCGGACGCGCATGGTGCGACGCTCGGACAGATCGCTCTGGCGTGGGTGCACCAGCAGGCACGGCTGCGGGAGGGTCTGACTGTCGTACCGATCCCGGGGACCCGCAAGCGGAGCCGGGTGGAGGAGAACACAGCCGCCACGCGCATCGAACTGTCCGCGGACGAACTGGCGTTGCTGGAGCCCATCGCGGCACGGGTCGCGGGCGACCGGTACGCCGACATGTCGTTCACGTCGGCCGGGCGGCAGTGACGCTCCGCGCGCACTGCCGTGATCCGTCCGCGCAGTGCACGGCGTCGTACGAACCGAGCGTGATCGCCGCGAAGTTGGCGCCCGAGTCGGTGCCCGGCTCCAGATAGCCCGCGTGACCCTCTGCGCGGTCGGAGGAGACCACGCGGGCGCCGAAGCCGTCGCCGGCCGGGTCGGCACCGTGGCCGAGGCCGAACAGCTGGACGTTCGGAATCCGGCCTATCCAGTCGGCTGCGTCACGGGCCGCCCAGACAGGCACGCGGGTACCGAGGTCGCCGGCCGAACCCGCGTGCATGCCGGGGGAGCCGAAGACGATCATGTCCGATGCGTCGTTCCTGGTCAGATCCCCCGCAGCCTTGCCGCACACGACGGAGCCGTAACTGTGGCAGAGCAGCGCGGGCGCCGGCGCGCCCGTCCGGGACAGACCGTGCAGGAACCGTTCCAGACGGGGCGCGCCCGCGTCGGCGAGACGCGCGGTGGCCGCATCGGGCCCGAGCCCGACAGGGGTCGTGTAACCGACCCAGGCGATGACGGCTGTGCGTGTGCCGGGCGCGGCCTTCTGCATCTGTGACCGCAGCGACGTGGCCATGCCGGAGGGTGTGCCGTACCGGTCGGGGCCCTTTCGGTCGAAGGTCTGCAGGTCGATGTCGGAGCCCGGCACGATCACCGCGGTGCGTTCGGCCGCGGCCAGGTCCCCGTGGACCTCCGCCACCTGGCCGCGGCCACGCGGGTCGAAGGCGAGGATCTGCCGCTCGGGGCCGAGGAGCCGGGCGTACCGGGCCGCCTTCTGCCGGGCGTGAGCGTGGTCCTCCAGCGTGAGCGCGGGGTCAGTCGCACGGGAGCGCTGACGGGCCGACTCCGCACGCAGAGCGAGACGGTTGGCTGCGTAGCGCAGTGCGACGGGCGCACCGTCGAGATTGCCCACGACGAGCGGATGCCGACGGGCCAGAGCCTGTCGCTGTACGGGGCCGAGGTCGGCGAAGAACGAGGCGATCTGCCCCGGACGCGCCGTTGCGGGGTCGGGGAGCGGGCGTCCGACCGTGCTGCCGTCCGCCCGCCAGGAAGCCGCTCCCGGGGGCGGTCCGGTCACGGCGCTCTGCTGCGACCCCGCTGCCCAGCCGGCGGTGGCTGCGACGACTGTGCCGACGAGCGCGGCAGCGGTCAGGGCCCTCTTGAGGCGACGCTTCATCCCGGTTCTCCCTCCGGCGGCTGCCGGAGGACCCGGCGGCTCGGTGGGAGCAGATTCGGGCGGGGGTCTGCGTCACTGCGTCACACCGTGGAGCCAACTCGCGGGCAGTACCCGGGTAGTGGGCCGGTGGGTGTGCCCTCCCCAGGGAGGAGGGGACACGGTCTCCGCAGGGCCTGCGGGGGTGGTAGGACGATCAGCCCTCACCGGGGGAGACGAGTCCCGACTCGTAGGCGAAGATCACGGCCTGTGCGCGGTCCCGCAGATGCAGTTTGGTGAAGATGCGGCTCACGTGCGTCTTCACGGTCTGCTCGGCGAGGACGAGGGCGTCGGCGATCTCACTGTTCGAACGTCCCCGTGCCACCAGCTCCAGAACCTCGGTCTCCCTGTCGGTCAGCCCGTTCAACTGCAGGCCCCGGGACGTCGCTTGGGGGACGGGCCGTTGACGGGCGAAGTCGGCGATGAGCCGCCGCGTCACCGAGGGCGCCAGCAGAGCCTCGCCCTCCGCCACGACGCGTACGGCAGCGATCAGATCTGCGGGCGGAGCGTCCTTGAGGAGGAATCCGCTGGCGCCCGCGCGCAGCGCCTCGTAGACGTAGTCGTCGACGTCGAACGTGGTCAGCATCAGAACCTTGGGACGGTGTGCGGTGCCACCCTCCGTGCCGGGGCTCAGGATCTTCCTGGCGGCCTCGAGCCCGTCCATCTCCGGCATGCGGACGTCCATGAGCACCACATCGGGGTGCGTACGGCCGCACAGCTCGACGCCCTGTGCTCCGTCCGCGGCCTCGCCCACCACGTCGATGTCCGGCTGCGCGGCGAGGAGGGCGGCGAAGCCCGCCCGCACCATGGCCTGGTCGTCGACGATGATCACACGGGTGGTCATGAGGGTGAGGGGTCCTTCCCGGTCAGGGGCGCTGGAAGCACGGGGAGCCCGGCGGCCACACGGAAACCGCCGTCGGGGAGCGGGCCGACGTCGAGGGTGCCCCCGACGAGCCGTACGCGCTCGCGCATGCCGACCAGGCCGTGCCCCGTGCCGGTGGTCTCCAGGGGCGGTCCGGCCGGCTGGGGCGCCGGGCCGTTGACGACCAGCACGGTGAGGGTGGAGGGGGTTCCGTCCAGATGTCCGTGCGGGGGGTTTCCGGCCTCCACGCTTCCGGCCTTGCCGATTCCGGTGCTCCTGTTGCTCCTGCCGCTCCGCGTGTCGTCCTCCCCCGCACCTCTCACGAACACGTGCGCTGACGCACCCGGCGCGTGCCGGACGACGTTGGCGAGCGCCTCCTGCACGATGCGGTACGCGGACAGCTGTACTGCCTGCGGCAACCCGGACAGCTCCGGTGCCACCGACAGTTCGGTCGGCACCCCTGCCCGTACCGTCGCCTCCACCAGTTGACCGAGGCGGTCGAGCCCCGGCTGCGGCGCGCGCTCTCCATTGTTCTCCTCGCTGCGCAGCACGCCCAGCAGACGGCGCATCTCGGACAGCGACTCGCGCGCGGTGGCGGCGATGGAGTCGAACTCCTCCCGCGCGGCGGGCGGCAGTCCGCTCAGCCGGTATGGGGCGCTGTCCGCCTGGACCGTGATGACGGACATGTGGTGAGCGACGACGTCGTGCAGTTCGCGTGCGATACGCGCACGCTCCTCCAGCAGCGTGCGACGGGCCCGCTCCGCTTCGCTGATCGTCTCCTGTTCGGCGAGCCGCCGCTGGGCGTCGGCCCGTTCGCGCATGGCGGCGCCCAGCAGCAGGATGATCCCGCTGAGGACGATGAGCAGGACGTTCGTGCCGTCGCTGCGGTCCTGCGCCAAGAAGCCGAGAACGAGCGACAGTACGAGCGTGACTGTCCAGACGGCGATCAGGGTGCTGCGGCGCTCGCGCAGCGCCAGCGCCAGACACAGCACCAGATAGCCGACGATCACCGTCGCCGGCCACGGCCAGGAGTCCTCGGTCGGCGGGGTGAACAGCACGAGCAGCGCGCCGGCGGTGTCGGCGGTGATCACGACCCACCAGGCCTGCAGCGGGCGGGTCACAGCAAGCAGCAGGGGCCCGGCCTGGGCGAAGGCCAGCGACGTCGCCACCGCACCCGGCAGGCCGTAGTCCTCCGAGAGCACGTTCGTCGTGACCGGAATCAGCAGGACGACCAGCGCAGCGGTGAGCACGTGGGCCAGCCGCCGCCTGACCACTCCGGAACGCAGCACAGGCGGGGCGTCCCCGGAGTGCACAGGTGTCGTCAGAGCCGCAGCGAACGAGCGCAGCCCGCGCAGCGCCGTCTGCACAGTCCGGGACGGCTGCTGTCCGGACGGCTCGCGGGACGGTCCGGAGGACGGCTCGGCAGCCGGCGGGTCAGGCGGGGAGGAGGACATCGCGCGCTCAGATTAGGGGCGGGGGGCGGCCGGTACGTCATACGGCAGTACCGGATGTACCCCCTACGGCAGTAGGGCGGGGCAGGTTGCCCGCGACTGATCGCACAGTGTCTGCGGACGCTCGGCCTGTGGACCTGTGGACCTGTGGACCTGTGCGGGTCCGGGGATCTGCGGACCGGTGGACTGTTGTGTCGGCGGGGCGGGCAGCTCGTGCGGACAGCTCCTGCGGACGGTCGTCCGGCTCAGAGCTCGGCCAGCAGGTCGGCCTTCTTCTTGGAGAACTCGTCGTCCGTCAGCAGTCCGGCCTCGTGCAGCTCGCCGAGATGCCGGATGCGTTCGGCGATGTCCGCGGGGTCGGAGCGTCCGGGGTGGGCGCTGCGCGAGTTGTGGGCCGGGGCCGGGGAGGCCGCAGCGGCGGCCGAAGCCGGCGAGGTCTCCGGCGCCGCGGCCCGTACGGCTTCCAGTACCGAGGCGGCGAACGGCAGCGATTCGTGCACCAGTCCGTACCCGACGCCGAAGACCACGGAGGCCGGGTCCTTGTCGGGCTCGCCCGCCTCCGGCGCCCGCCCGTCACGCGGCAGTACGCGCAGATGGCCGCCGGCGATCTCCGGTGATCGCCACTCGACGCCTTCCAGGTCGCTGACCTGGAAACTCTGGTCCCCCGCTTTCCACTTGGTGGACGACGCACCCGTCCAGAACCAGCGGAAGAAGACCGTCTTACCGTCGAACGACGCCTTGCCGTCGAATGCCTTGAAGCTGTGCGGCGGCAGCGGAGCCGCGACCAGATGGTGCTCGGCCGGCTTGTCCGCGTCCGCGCTCATGACCGCGCGCAGCTCCGTCGCGTAGTAGTCGGCCAGCGTCTCGCGTTCGGCGGGCAGCACCAGACGGTAGGGGTCGCATCCGTCCTTGAGCTGTCCGGCTGCGGCCTCCAGCAGCGGATCGGCGCCGACGCGGGGCTCGGCGCGCAGCACCACGGTGCCGCGTTTGCCACCTGGCGTGAGTTCGACATGACTCAGCGCCTCGTACGGGATGCGGCGCTCTCCCAGCACGTGGAAGAGCTTCGGTGTGCGGATCCCCCGTTCGAAGCGGATGAGCACGGAGTCCGTGTCGAACTCCCAGGTGGAGTGTATTCCAGCCAGTACGTCACCCATGCGGCCCATCGTATGCGTGAGCTGCCCGCACGTCCCCCTCCTCAGCGCTACGCGCGTAATTCCCTGCCGGAGCAGGCTTCAGGCGGAGACGCCGAGGCAGTTCGGGTCGCTGGTCGCGCAGGTGACGGAGCCGTACGAACCTGTCGCGATGTCGGCGAAGTTGTCCAGGCTGTCGGTGCCCGGCACGTAGTAGCCGGTGTGCCCGACCGCACCGGTCGCGGAGAGCCTGCGCGCCCCGAAAGCGGGAGCGACGGGGTCGGCGCCGTGGCCGAGGCCGCCGACCTCCATGTGGGGGACGTCGGCGATCCAGTCGTCCTTGTCGCGCACCGCCCAGACGCGGGCACGGGTGCCGAGCTGGCCGGCGTGGTCCACCCGCATGCCCGGGCTTCCGGAGGCGGTGATGTCGCTGACCCGGGGCGGCAGTTCTCCGGCGGCGTCCCCGCACACCACGGAGCCGTAGCTGTGGCAGAAGAGGGCGATGCGGGAGCCGGGGAGCCCGTCCACGAAGTTGTCGAGCCTCTCCGCTCCGTCCTCGGCGAGGTGGCCCGAGGCGGCCTCCACTCCCAGCCCGGTGGGCGCCGTGTAGTCGGCCCAGGCGACTGTCGCGGTGGGGATGTGCGGCGCGGCGGCCCGCTGCCGCTCCTGCAGCGCCCGCGCCATGCCGGCCGGTGCCGCGTAGGGCTCCCCGGACTTCTCGAAGGACAGCAGGTCGGTGTCCACCCCGGGTACGACGACCGAGACCCGGCGTGCCCGGTCGAGGTCGCCGAACACTTCGGCGGCGCGGCCGCTGCCGGTCGGATCGAACGCGATGATCTGCCGTCCCGGCCGCAGCAGGGACTCGAAGCGGTGCATACGGCGGCTCGCCGTGTGACGGCCTTGGTCGGTCAGACGCTCGTCGGACACGCGTTCGCGCTCCACGTCGCGCGCCTTCAGAAGCGCCCGGTGGTTGGCCAGGTAGCGCAGCTTCACGGGGGCACCCCCGAGGTTGCCCACCACCAAGGGATAGCGGTCGGCGAGCCGTTCCCTCTGCGCGGTGCTGAGCGAACGGAAGAAACGGCCCACCGAGGCCGGCTCGTCGTCGGGGTCCGGAAGCTGCCGTCCGGCGATGCTGCCCTTCTCCCAGGCCAGCAGGGCTGCCGCGTACGGGCCGGGGGTGCCGTCGTGCTCGCGGATCGCCGTCCAGCCAGTGGTCGCCAGCAGGACGAGCACCACGGCGAGAGCCAGCGCCCCGCGCCAGAAGTTGGCGCCAGGCGAACCTGCGGGCGGCAGACCGATGCCGTGCCCGGACAGGGGGTTGCTGAGGGCGGAGAAGGAAGTCACTGGGCGACAACCCTAGGAGACACCCCCGAGTCCTCGTGGGCGCCGTGAGTCATCTCACGTTTCGTCACGCCTGATCGGGTCAGTCCGGGCGGCCATGAGGCCGTCGCCGATTCGCAGACGGGACCGTGCCGTCGGTCAGTTGGAAGGGGCCGTCTCCGGCGGCGTACGCGGGGTGGACGCCGACGGCAGTGCGGGACGAGCTCTGGCACCCGCGTCGCGCGTCCCGGCCGTTCCCCAGTCATGGCCGAGCGCGGGGCCGAGCTGGTCGACGTAGGTCTCGACCTTCTGCCGGGCGGCCCGCACGGTGGTGTCGCCACCCGAGCCCCAGCAGCGGCTGGCCGCCCGCATCACTCCGGAGAAGGCGGCGACCAGTACGCGTGGCCGCGGATCGGTGTCCAGGTCCAGCCCTTCACGGCTGGCGATCTCTGCGGCGAGCCGTTCCTCCATCTCCATGGAGTGACGCAGGTGAACGGCGACGAGCGAGGGAGTCGTCTCGATGATCTGCCACATCTGCATGTGCAGCGGGAGGGGGACGACCTCCTCGATGGCTTCGCCGATGCTCTCCCACGTCTCGTCCAGAGTGCTGCGCAGCACCTGCACCGGCGAGCCGCCGGGCGGACGGTTGCGTACGGCTTCCAGGTAGCGCTCCGAGACGAGCGTCTGGAGCGCGAACGCCACCTCTTCCTTGCTGGTGAAGTAGCGGAAGAAGGTCCGCTGGGAGACGTCCACCGCGGCGACGATCTCGTCGACCGTCGTCGCCTCGTATCCCTGCTCGACGAAGAGTTCGTGGGCGGCACGGATGAGGGAGTCCCGGGTCCGCTGCTTCTTGCGCTCGCGCAGTCCCGTCACGCTTGCCACCTCCCAGTGGTGTGCTGCGCACAATCGTGTGAGCAGCCTGACATCTAGCGACGAATAATTCGGTTTGTCAATTGTCAGCGGCTGTCACTAATCTCGCGCCATGAGCTCTCAGACCAGCATCGTCAAAGGCCAGGCCGCCGAGCCGCCCGGTCCTCAGGGCACGGGCATACCCGGCACCGGTTCGGGCCTTCGCGGTCATCCGTGGCTGACTCTCGTCACCGTGGCGATCGGGATCACCATGGTCGCCCTCGACGGGACGATCGTCGCGATCGCCAACCCTGCCATCCAGCAGGACCTCGGGGCGTCGCTCGCCGACGTCCAGTGGATCACCAACGGGTATCTCCTCGCCCTCGCCGTCGCGCTGATCACAGCGGGCAAGCTCGGCGACCGGTTCGGTCACCGGCAGACCTTCCTCGTCGGCGTCGTCGGGTTCGCCGCGTCCTCCGGTGCCATCGGCATGGGCGGCAGCGTCTCCCTGGTCGTCGCCTTCCGGGTGCTCCAGGGGCTGTTCGGGGCGCTGCTGATGCCCGCCGCTCTCGGTCTGCTGCGCGCGTCCTTCCCCGCGGAGAAGCTGAACGCGGCCATCGGCATCTGGGGTGCGGTGATCGGCGCCTCGACCGCGGCCGGGCCCATCGTGGGCGGCCTGCTGGTGGAGCACGTCAGCTGGGAGTCGGTGTTCTTCATCAACATCCCGGTCGGACTCGTCGCGCTGGCGATGGGTCTGCTGATCCTCCGCGACCACCGCGCCCGGAACGCGCCGCGTTCGTTCGACGTCCCGGGCATCGTCCTGTTGTCCGTCGCGATGTTCTGCCTCATCTGGGCGCTCATCAAGGCGCCCGCGTGGGGCTGGGGGGACACCGCGACGCTCGGCTTCCTCGCGGCGGCCCTCGTCACGTTCCTCCTCTTCGGCATCTGGGAGGCCAAGGCGGCGGAACCGCTGCTTCCGCTGAGCATGTTCCGCTCGGTCCCGCTGACGGCGGGCACCGTGCTGATGGTGCTGATGGCCTTCGGCTTCATGGGCGGCATCTTCTTCGTGACCTTCTACCTGCAGAACGTCCACGGCATGACGCCGGTGGACAGTGGCGTCCGGCTGCTGCCGCTCACCGCCATGATGATCGTCGCCTCGCCGCTGGCCGGTGGCGTGATCTCCAAGGTCGGCCCGCGCGTGCCGCTGGTCACGGCCATGATCATTGCGGCGGTCGCGATGTTCGGCCTGTCCTCGCTGGAGACGGACAGCAGCTTCGCGGTCACCTCGCTCTGGTTCGCCCTGCTGGGCCTCGGTCTGGCCCCGGTGATGGTCGGTGCCACGGAGGTCATCGTGGGCAACGCGCCCCTCGAGCATGCCGGGGTCGCGGGTGGACTCCAGCAGGCGGCCATGCAGGTCGGAGGCAGTCTCGGTACGGCCGTACTCGGTGTCGTCATGGCGTCCCGCGTGGACACCGTGCTGCCCGAGAAATGGGCGGACTCCAAACTTCCGCCGCTCGCGCCCGGGCAGGAGGACCAGCTCAAGAGCGCCGCCGAGGTAGGAGTGACACCGCCGTCGCCCCAGGGGACACCGGAGCAGATCGCCGCGGCCGTCAAGGACGTCGTGCACGACTCCTTCATGTCCGGCATGGGGCTCGCCTTCACCTGCGCGGGCATCGTCGCCGTACTCGCCGCCGGCGTCGCCTTCTTCACCAAGCGGGGTTCCACGGACGCGGGGCCGTCCGTGCACGTGTGACCGGTGCTCCGGCTGCCTGAAGTCCAGGCGGCGGGGGAGCACCCGGGATCGCCTCGGCGAACGGGGCGGAACGGCGGGGCCGTTCCGCCCCGTTGCTGTGTCTGCGGTTTGTCTGCGGTTTGTCTGTGGTGCACCTGCGGTGGGCCTGCGGTGGGCCCTGCGGCGTGTCCGCGGGGTGCCTGCCGGTCGGTCTCGACGCCGAGCACCGGCTGCGCGCCCGGCTGTTTCACTGAGGCGCCGGTCGTCGCACTGTGACGCCCCCCGCAACGGGCTTGTGGACAACTCCGCCACCCCTCCCGGTGAACCCCGCCGAATTGGCTTGGCGAGGGTCCTGGCCGCGGACATCCTGATCACGACGCCGGGGAATCCGCCCGGTCGGAGTCGGGGGAAGTGATCAGCATGTCCGAGAAGAGCCCGCGCATGTCCGGACCAGCAGCCGGAAAGCCGACGAGGCCAGGCCGCACCGCGACAGCGCGAAGCGTCGCCATCGTGCTCGCGCTGGCGGCCGCGTCCGCGGGCGGACCGGTGAGTTCTGCCGCTGCGGCGGCCGCCCCGGTGGCGCAATCGGCAGCCGTGCACCGCGACGCCACGAAGCTGGGGGAGTGCGCCGCCGGGGAGGTGTGCCTGTGGCAGCGGAAGGAGTTCCGCGGGGACCGCCGTACGTACGAACTGAGCGGCGTCTCCACCGGCAGCTGCGAACGGCTGCCGAAGGGGATGAGCGCGCAGTCGTTCGCGAACCGCACCGGCCGCCCCGTGACGGTCTACCAGAGCGAAGAGTGCGCCGAGACAGGTGAGTTCCACACCCACCCGTCCGGCGCCTGGACGCCCGAGGCTGCGTACCGCGTGCGGGCCCTCAAGGTCTGGGAGCGCTGAGTGGCCCGCCCGGGGACCGCCGGCCCGACGGGCACCGCCGCGGTCCGGCGCTCTCGCCGGACCGCGCGCGATGCACCTGGGTGCGCCGTGCGGTCCCTACGCGTCGCCGCCCGCAGGGCCCGGGTCCGCGGCCGCGACGTCCAGCAGGTTGTAGCGGTCGACGGCCTGCTTCAGCGCGGAGCGGTCGATCTTCCCCTCCCGTGCCAGCTCGGTGAGCACGGCGAGGACGATCGTCTGCGCATCGATGTGGAAGAAACGCCTGGCGGCGCCACGGGTGTCGGCGAAGCCGAAACCGTCGGCGCCCAGCGACTGGTAGGTGCCGGGAACCCAGCGGGCGATCTGGTCGGGCACGGACCGCATCCAGTCGGAGACGGCCACCTTCGGCCCCTCGGCGTTCTGAAGCTTGCGCGTCACGTACGGCACGCGCTGCTCCTCCTCCGGGTGCAGCAGATTGTGCTCCTCTGCGTCCACCGCCTCGCGGCGCAGCTCGTTCCACGAGGTCGCCGACCAGACGTCCGCCTTGACGTTCCAGTCATCGGCCAGGATCTGCTGCGCCTCCAGCGCCCAGGGCACCGCTACACCGGAGGCGAGGATCTGGGCGCCGAGAGTGCCCTTCGTGCCCTCCTTGTAGCGGTGGAGCCCCTTGAGGATCCCCTCGACGTCCACGTTCTCCGGCTCCGCGGGCTGCCGGATCGGCTCGTTGTAGACGGTGAGGTAGTAGAAGACGTCCTCACCCTGCGGGTGCTCCTCGCTGGAGCCGTACATCCGCTGCAGACCGTCCTTGACGATGTGCGCGATCTCGAATCCGAAGGCCGGGTCGTAGGAGACGGCCGCCGGATTGGTCGAGGCGAGCAGCTGCGAGTGCCCGTCCGCGTGCTGCAGCCCCTCGCCCGTGAGGGTCGTACGTCCCGCGGTCGCGCCCAGCACGAAGCCGCGGGCAAGCTGGTCGGCCATCTGCCAGAACTGGTCGCCGGTCCGCTGGAAACCGAACATCGAGTAGAAGACGTAGATCGGGATCAGCGGTTCGCCGTGGGTGGCGTATGCGGAGCCGGCAGCGGTCGCGGCGGCGGTGCAGCCTGCCTCCGTGATGCCGTCGTGCAGCATCTGGCCGGTCGGCGACTCCTTGTAGGCGAGCAGCAGTTCGCGGTCCACGGACTCGTAGCTCTGCCCCAGCGGGTTGTAGATCTTCGCCGAGGGAAAGAAGGAGTCCATTCCGAAGGTGCGGTACTCGTCGGGCGCGATCGGCACGAAACGCTTGCCGATCTCCTTGTCCCGCATCAGGTCCTTCAGCAGCCGGACGAAGGCCATCGTGGTCGCGATCTGCTGCTGACCGGAGCCCTTCTTGACCGCCGCGTACGCCTTGTCGCCCGGGAGCTTCAGCGGCTTCGACCGGTTCAGCCGGGTGGGCACGTAACCGCCCAGCTCACGGCGGCGGTCGTGCATGTACTGGATCTCCTCGGAGTCCCGTCCGGGGTGGTAGTACGGCGGCGCACCGGACTGTAGCTCCTCGTCGGGGATCGGGAGACGCAGCCGGTCACGGAAGCCCTTGAGGTCGTCGACCGTCAGCTTCTTCATCTGGTGCGTGGCGTTGCGGCCCTCGAAGTTCGGGCCCAGCGTCCAGCCCTTGATGGTCTGCGCGAGGATCACCGTCGGCTGGCCCTGGTGCTCCTTGGCCGCCTTGTAGGCCGCGTACACCTTGCGGTGGTCGTGGCCGCCGCGTCCCAGGTGCAGCAGCTGGTCGTCGGTCATGTTCTCGGCCATCGCCCGAAGCCGCTGGTCACCGCCGAAGAAATGATCGCGGATATAGGCGCCGGTCTCCGTGGCATAGGTCTGGAACTGGCCGTCGGGCGTGGTGTTGAGCTTGTTGACCAGCACGCCGTCGCGGTCCTGGGCCAGCAGCGGGTCCCAGGAGCGGTCCCACACCAGCTTGATCACGTTCCAGCCGGCGCCGCGGAAGTACGACTCCAGCTCCTGGATGATCTTGCCGTTGCCGCGTACGGGCCCGTCGAGACGCTGCAGGTTGCAGTTGATGACGAAGGTGAGGTTGTCCAGTCCTTCGCGGGCGGCCAGGGAGAGCTGGCCGAGCGACTCGGGCTCGTCCATCTCGCCGTCGCCGAGGAACGCCCAGACATGGGAACGGGAGGTGTCGGCGATGCCGCGGGCCTCCATGTAGCGGTTCATGCGGGCCTGGTAGATGGCACCGATGGGACCGAGCCCCATGGAGACCGTGGGGAACTCCCAGAAGCCGGGCATCGACCGCGGGTGGGGGTAGCTGGAGAGGCCGTCCGGCGCCTTGCTCTTCTCCTGCCGGAAACCGTCGAGCTGCGTCTCGGTGAGGCGGTCCAGGAGGAACGCACGGGCGTAGATGCCGGGAGAGGCGTGGCCCTGGAAGAAGACCTGGTCCCCGCCGTCGCCCTCGTCCTTGCCGCGGAAGAAGTGGTTGAAGCCGACGTCGTAGAGCGAGGCCGACGAGGCGAAGGTGGCGATGTGGCCGCCCACCCCGATGCCCGGGCGCTGCGCGCGGGAGACCATCACCGCGGCATTCCACCGGGTCGCGTTCAGGACCTTGCGCTCGATCTCCTCGTTGCCCGGGAAGAAGGGCTCGTCCTTCGTCGCGATCGTGTTGACGTAGTCCGTGCTGCGCATCTCCGGAACGGCGACGCGCTTTTCACGTGCGCGCTCGATGAGCCGGAGCATGAGATAGCGGGCACGTCCCCGGCCCCGCTCGTCGACGGCCGCGTCGAGCGAGTCGAGCCACTCCTGGGTCTCCTCGGGATCGAAATCCGGGACCTGGCTGGGAAGGCCGCCAATGATGATCGGGTTGCGATCGGATCCGGAAGCCACGCTGTTCCTTCGCTGTTCGTTATTGCTCTGCATGGTGTCGCGCCGCCTCCATCGTGTACCGCCGGTGCGCTCACGTCACCTCTACTGAGAGGTAACCCGGTTCCGTCTCGCAGGCCCTCGGAGGGAGCATCGAAGAGGGCGGCCGATCTGCCACCCTACGCCGCGCACAGCCAGGCCGCGCCGCCTCCGAACAGACGGAACGAATGGGGCCGAACTCGCCCTTACCTTCCGGAGCGCTGTGGTGTGAATCACTGCTCATCGGGCATTGTGGGAGGACACGTCAACGTTTGGGCGGGATGGATGGTGGGGTACTTGCGCGATCCGCCCTGCCCGTGTGGACTACGGCCATTGCCTCGCGTGCGCGCGGGGCGCAAGGCACATTCCAGCAAGAGACAGGAGGCAATCCGTGAGCGCGACCGCGGACCACGCGGAGGAGCGGACCAACCCCGCCGCAAGGCTGGGTTTCCAGCCCGGACAGGTGGTCCAGGAGCTCGGCTACGACGACGACGTCGAGCAGGCACTCCGTGAGGGAATCGAGGCCATCACGGGTACGGAGCTCGTCGATGAGGATCATGACGACGTGGCCGACGCCGTGATGCTGTGGTTCCGCGAGGAGGACGGCGACCTGACGGACGCGCTGGTGGACGCCACCACGATGATCGACGCGGGTTCTCCGGTCTGGCTGCTGACGCCCAAGACGGGGCGCGAGGGCTATGTGGAGCCGAGCGAGATCGGCGAGGCGGCACAGACCGCGGGACTTGCCCAGACCAGCACCGTCAACGCGGGC
The DNA here is from genome assembly GCF_042653885.1 of Streptomyces ovatisporus. NCBI lineage: Bacteria > Bacillati > Actinomycetota > Actinomycetes > Kitasatosporales > Streptomycetaceae > Streptomyces > Streptomyces ovatisporus. Next base: position 311,562 of record NZ_JBHSFH010000003.1, on the reverse strand, counting down.
AAGGACTGGAGCGGCAGTCGCCTTGTCACCCCCAAGGCCGCTCGCACAGGCAAGCGGTGACGGCGCTCCGGCGAGCATGAGGACTCCGAGGTACGGCCCCCGGCGGCAAGGCTGCCGGGGGCCGTCCTGTTCCCTCGCCGGGAGTGAAAGACTGGGCTGAGTCCCCACGGGAACTGATCGCGCGCCCATCGCGACTCCCGCGCAGGGACGCACGAACACGTCGTCTCCACAGAAGGGTCCCTTCTCCCTATGGCTATCGAGGCCGGCACCAAGGCACCGGACTTCACCCTGAAGAGCCAGCACGGCGAGAGCGTCTCGCTCTCCGACTTCAAGGGGAAGAAGAACGTCGTTCTGCTCTTCTACCCCTTCGCCTTCACGGGCGTCTGCACGGGCGAACTGTGCGCGCTGCGCGACGAGTTGCCGACGTTCGTCAACGACGACGTGCAGCTGGTCGCGGTCTCGAACGACTCTCCCTTCGCGCTGCGCGTCTTCGCGGACCAGGAAGGCCTGGAGTACCCCCTCCTCTCCGACTTCTGGCCGCACGGCGAGGTCTCCCGTGCCTTCGGTGTCTTCGACGAGGAGAAGGGCTGCGCGGTGCGCGGCACCTTCATCATCGACAAGGAAGGCGTCGTGCGCTGGACGGTCGTCAACGGTCTTCCCGACGCCCGCGACCTGACCGAATACTCCAAGGCACTGCAAAACCTCTGAGTGAAGGCCGGAGGTGGGGGAACCGCTCACCAGGCTCCACTCGTTGATCAGTCCGCAACCGAAACAGCGGGGGCACGCAGTGCTCCGTGCGAACAGACACCTGGAGGACTCGTGGGAGTCAGCCTCAGCAAGGGCGGCAACGTCTCGCTGACCAAGGAAGCCCCGAACCTGACCGCCGTGATCGTCGGTCTCGGCTGGGACGCCCGTACGACCACAGGCTCGGACTTCGACCTCGACGCCAGCGCCCTGCTGGCGAACTCCGAGGGCAAGGTCGGCAACGACCAGAATTTCGTCTTCTTCAACAACCTCAAGAGCCCCGACGGCTCCGTCGAGCACACCGGCGACAACCTCACCGGTGAGGGCGAGGGCGACGACGAGGTCATCAAGGTGAACCTCGCCGGCGTCCCGGCCGACGTCGACAAGATCGTCTTCCCGGTCTCCATCTACGAGGCGGAGAGCCGCCAGCAGAGCTTCGGGCAGGTCCGCAACGCCTACATCCGCGTCGTGAACCAGGCCGACAACAACGAGCTGGCGCGTTACGACCTCAGTGAGGACGCCTCGACGGAGACGGCCATGGTCTTCGGTGAGCTCTACCGGCACGGGGCGGAGTGGAAGTTCCGCGCCATCGGCCAGGGCTACGCATCGGGCCTGCGCGGAATCGCCCAGGACTTCGGGGTCAACGTCTGAGAGATCTCGGCAGCCACCGGCGCCGCAGACTTCCGTAATTGGGAGGTGTGCGGCGCCTGGTGATGTCGGCAGACTGGTCGCACCAGCCATCGGGGAGAGGATCAGATCATGGGCGTCACGCTAGCCAAGGGGGGAAACGTCTCCCTCTCGAAGGCCGCACCCAACCTGACGCAGGTCCAGGTCGGTCTGGGCTGGAAGGCCCGCTCCACCACCGGAGCCGCCTTCGACCTGGACGCCAGCGCACTGCTCTGTGCGAACGGCAAGGTGCTGGGCGACGAGTACTTCGTCTTCTACAACAACCTCAAGAGTCCCGAGGGGGCGGTCGAGCACACCGGCGACGAACTGGTGGGCGGCTCGGGCAGCGACGACGACGAGACGGTCCTGGTGGACCTCGGGCTCGTGCCCGCGCACGTCGACAAGATCGTCTTCCCCGTCTCCATCTACGACGCCGACAACCGGCACCAGGCGTTCGGGCAGGTGACCGACGCCTACATCCGCGTCGTCAACCAGGCGGACGGCCAGGAACTCGCCCGCTACGACCTCACCGAGGACGCTTCCGCGGAGACGGCGATGATCTTCGGGGAGCTCTACCGGCACAGCGGTGAGTGGAAGTTCCGGGCCGTTGGACAGGGGTACGCCTCTGGGCTGCGAGGCATCGCTCTAGACTTCGGGGTCAATGTTTCGTAAGCCAAGGTCATTTGTTCGTAAAGCGGATTGGTAGCCCAGTGGTCCTGAAAACTTTCGGCTGGTCCTTCGGCGTCACCGCCGTCGGTCTGGCTTTCGCGGCGTTGTTCTGGGGGTGGGAAGGGTTCGCCGTGGTGGCGATCCTGTCCGTCCTGGAGATTTCGCTGTCCTTCGACAACGCGGTCGTCAACGCCGGTGTGCTGAAGAAGATGAACGCCTTCTGGCAGAAGATCTTCCTCACCATCGGCATCCTCATCGCGGTCTTCGGGATGCGGCTGGTCTTCCCGGTCGTCATCGTGGCCATCAGTGCCAAGATCGGCCCCATCGAGGCCGTGCAGCTCGCGTTGGACAGTCCGACCAAGTACGAGCAGCTGGTCACGGACGCCCACCCGGCCATCGCGGCCTACGGCGGGATGTTCCTGTTGATGATCTTCCTCGACTTCATCTTCGAGGAGCGCGAATACAAGTGGCTCGCCTGGCTGGAGCGTCCCCTCGCCAAGCTCGGCAAGGTGGACATGCTCTCCGTGTGCATCGCCCTGATCGTGCTGATGGTCTCGGCCATGACGTTCGCCGTCGAGGCGCACCAGCACGGCGGTGCGCATGCCGACAAGTCTGCGACGGTGCTGCTCTCGGGCGTCGCCGGCCTGATCACGTACCTCCTCGTGGGCGGTCTCTCCAGCCACTTCGAGAACAAGCTCGAAGAGGAGGAGGAACGCGAGCACGAAGAGGAGGAGAAGGCGAAGCAAGAGGGCAAGGACCCGACCATGGTCGGCCTCGCCGGCAAGGCCGCGTTCTTCATGTTCCTCTACCTCGAGGTGCTGGACGCGTCGTTCTCCTTCGACGGCGTCATCGGCGCCTTCGCGATCACCAACCACATCTTCTGGATGGCGCTCGGCCTCGGCATCGGTGCGATGTACGTCAGGTCGCTGACGGTCTACCTCGTCCGGCAGGGCACGCTCGACGACTACGTCTATCTCGAGCACGGTGCGCACTACGCGATCGGCGCCCTGGCGGCCATCCTGCTCATCACCATCAAGTTCCAGATCAACGAGGTGATCACGGGCCTGGTCGGTGTGGGTCTGATCGCCGCATCCTTCTGGTCCTCGGTGCGCCGCAACCAGGCCATCGAGGCCGCCGAGGGCGGCGGGGAATCGTCGGAGGAGAAGGAAGTCAGCTCCAAGACGTGAGGCGCCACCGACCGAGGCATTCGCGGCAGCGGTCAGGCTGACCGATCCGGGTGTCATCGAGGCCTGTTTGCGGAACGCTCTTTGCGGGGCGGCTCCGAGTCCCGACTCGGAGCCGCCCCGCGGCAGTTGAAGTGTGAGTGGGGGTGCGTGATGGTCTCCCTGTGGGAGAACTGGCGGAGTGGTGTGAGCAGGCGACGGCGCGGGTCGGCATTCGACTCGATGGTGGGTTCGTCGGCCTACTCGGTGGAGCTGACCAAGCGTCAGTCCTCCATGTCTCTGACGGAGCAGGGCGCGGACAGCGGCAGCCTGCGGGTCAACCTGTCCTGGCGGATGCGCAGTTCCGACTTCGACGACAGAACGAGCAGGCGCGGTTCGCTGCGCAACCCGCTGCAGGCGCTGAAGCCGCAGGTGGTCCAGGCGCACACGCAGGGCGTGGTCAACGTGGACCTGGACCTCGCCTGCATGTACGAACTGGCGGACGGCAGCAAGGGCGTGGTGCAGCCGCTGGGCAACTTCCTCGGAGACTGGAGCTCCCCGCCGTACGTGAAACTCACGGGGGACGACCGCTTCGGTTCGCCGTCGGGCGAGACGATCTACGTCAACCTCGACCACAAGGACGACATCAAGCGGCTGCTGTTCTTCGTCTACATCTACGACGGAACCCCGGCCTTCGACCGTACGCACGCCGTCCTCACCCTCTTTCCCAGCAGCGGCCCCCGCGTCGAGGTCAGCCTCGACAGGCGTGCACCGCAGGCGCGTTCGTGCGCGGTGCTGCTGATGCAGCACGAGAAGGGCCAGCTGACGGTCCGCCGCGAGGTGCGCTACGTCTACGGCTTCCAGGCCGAACTGGACCGGCTGTACGGCTGGGGCCTGCAGTGGGGACGCGGCTACAAGACGGGGAAGGCGTGACGGTCAGCGGTTCTGGAACTGGGGTCCCTGGGGCGGCAGCGTGAAGTTGGGGTCCGGCTGCGGATAGCCGTAGGCGGGCTGAGGGTAGCCGTAGGCGGGCTGGGTCGCGGGCGGTTGCTGCGGCGGCTGGGGATGTCCGTAGCCGGAGTGCGGCGGGGCCGCGGGGCCGGGTCCCGCCGCCGCCATCGGTGCGGCGGCAGGCTGCGGCGCAGCAGCGGGTGCGGGCGCGACCAGCGGGAAGTCGGGCTCCGGCTCTCCGGACGGCTGCGGCATCATGACGGCGGGTACGGTCGCGTCGTCCGGCGCGGGCCGCGGGACCGGCTGTGTGGCCGGCGGGGCGGGGGCGGTGCCCTCCGGCGAAGCGGTTCCGGCCGGCCGGCCCGTACCGCTCTCCGGCCCGGCCGGGTCGGCGTCCTCGACGGTGACGCCGTACTCCGTCGTCAGAGCGACGAGCCCGGTGTCGTAACCCTGGCCGAGGGCGCGGAACTTCCATCCCTCACCGCGGCGGTAGATCTCGCCGCAGATCAGCGCCGTCTCCGCGCCTGTCTCCGGTTCGATGTCGAAACGCAGCAGCGGCTCGCCGTCCGCGGACCCCGCAGCGGGGAAGAGCACCAGCCGCAGTTGCCGGACGTCCGCGAAGGTCCCGCCGTCCGCCGATGCGGCGATCAGTACGCGGTCGACCTCGGGGGCGAGAGCGGGAAGGTCCGCCTCGATCGTGTCGCGGAGGCCGCCGGACTCCTGGGACTTGGGCAGATGGCGTACGACGCCGGACGGGTGCTGCGGCTGGTTGTAGAAGACGAAGTCCTCGTCGCAGGTCACCTTGCCGCTGTCGTCGAGCAGCAGGGCGGATGCGTCGACGTCCGGCACTCCCGGTCCGGTCGTCCAGCACAGGGCGGCGCGCACCGCGGCAGTCTCCAGCTGAACGTTCGAGCCCTTCACCATGGCGTGCGTCATGGAGGTCATCCTGCCTTCCGTTCCGGCTCGGGTACAACGCGAGCGCAGGGCCGTGTACCTGTCGGTAACGTGATTTTCACCCTTCAGTGGAACTATCTGCCCCCTGCCGTACGTACGATGAGCGGCTGGTTCTCGCCGCGGGGCCGTTGTCTTCGTGGGGGCCTGGGACTCGGCCCGGGCCGCCGGGCCCAGAAGGAGGCACCATTCGCAACGGTCGCGCCGGTTGTGCCGGATACCGCGCGTCGGGGAAACGGGGGCAAGCATGCGGCATTTCGGCCATCTTCCACAGGAAGTGCGGCACCGGCTCTTCCAGTACGAACCGGTGGAGTTCACCGCGGAAGCCCCGGGCAGTACGCTCGCGGCCGCGCTCGGCGCGACGCTCTACTGTCCCGCCACCCGTCCCAGTCTCGCTGCCGACGTGGTCAAACAGGCCCGGCTCGGAGTGGTGTCGATGGTGCTGTGCCTGGAGGACTCCATAGGCGACAGCGATGTCGCCGCCGGCGAGGACAACCTCGTACGGCAGCTGGAGACTCTCGCCGGACGGGGAGGGACGCCGCCGGACGGGGAGACCGGGGGCGACGAGATCCCGCTGCTGTTCGTGCGGGTGCGCGAGCCCGGCCAGATAGCGGATCTCGTCGCGCGTCTGGGCCCCGCCGCTCAGCTCCTCTCCGGCTTCGTGCTGCCGAAGTTCACCGAGGAGCGCGGTATTCCCTTCCTCGAAGCGCTCACCGAGGCCGAAGCGGCGGCGGGACGCCGGCTGTTCGCGATGCCTGTGCTGGAGTCGCCCGAGCTTCTCCATCTGGAGACGCGTGCGGCGACGCTGTCCGGGATCGCCCGTGCCGTCGACAAGTACCGGGAGCGGGTGCTGGCCCTGCGGCTCGGCGTCACCGACTTCTGCTCGGCCTACGGTCTGCGGCGTACACCGGAGATGACGGCCTACGACGTGCAGCTCGTCGCGTCCGTCATCGGTGACGTGGTGAACAGGCTGGGGCGGGCGGACGGTACGGGCTACACCGTCACGGGGCCGGTGTGGGAGTACTTCCGGTTGCAGGAACGGATCTTCAAGCCTCAGCTGCGGCAGAGCATCTTCACCGGCCGCGCGGAGGAACTCCGTACCGCGCTCATCGACCACGACATCGACGGACTGCTGCGCGAGATCGAACTGGACAGGGCGAACGGGCTGTTGGGCAAGACCTGCATCCACCCCTCGCACGTCGCGCCCGTCCACGCGCTCTCGGTGGTGAGCCTGGAGGAGTACAGCGACGCCACGGACATCCTCAGGCCGGAACGGAGCGGCGGCGGGGTGGTGCGCTCGGCGTACACGAACAAGATGAACGAGGTGAAGCCGCACCGGGCGTGGGCCGAGCGGACGCTGCTGCGCGCCGAACTCTTCGGCGTGGCGCGGGAAGGCGTGGGATTCGTCGACGTGCTGGCGGCGGGGGCACGGGCCGGGGACGCGGCGGACGTCGCGACGGCGGCCCCGGCGTGACGCGGCAGACGCACCGGGGACCGGCGCACCGGATGAGGCAGGCGCAGCGGACACGGCAACGGGAGGCGACGACCACGACGGCGAGGGCAGTGGGCGGAGTGCAGCGGCGAGGTACGGAAGAGGGACAGGCGGCGGAATGAGCGACGTGGTGTGGTCCGGCGAATGGGTCGCCGAACGGCTGGACGTGCGGCTGAGCGGTGACGGTCTGCGGGAGCTGATGGGCCTGGCCCTCCGCCGCAACCCGAAGCGGGCCCATCTCCTCGTCTCGCGGGTCCTCGGCAAGCACATACCGGAGAGGCCCGGGACGGTGTACGGCGTCGGTCTCCGACTGGGCCGCCGCGTAAGGGAGTTGCTGGGCGACAGCCGGGCCGACGCGGCGGTGGTGCTCGGATACGCCGAGACGGCCACGGGGCTCGGGCACAGCGTCGCGGACGGCATCGGCGGGGTGAGCTGTCTGCACTCGACACGGCGTCGCGTGGCGGGAGTCGCCGCAGCGGGCGGTTTCGAGGAGGAGCACAGCCACGCGACGTCCCATCTGCTGCTCCCCGAGGACCCGGCGCTGCTGGAGGGCGACGGGCCGCTGGTCCTCGTCGACGACGAGTTCTCGACGGGCCGCACCGTGCGCAACACGATCGCGGCGCTGCACCGTCGTCACCCGCGGGGGCAGTACGTGGTGGTGGCGCTCACCGACATGCGCTCGTCCGACGACGCGGCGGCGCTGGAGAAGTTCGCGGCCGAACTCGGCGCCGGCGTCGACGTGGTGGCCCTCGCCAGCGGCCGCGTCTCGCTGCCCGGCGATGTGCTGGAGCGCGGGCAGCGCCTCGTGGCCGAAGCGGAGGCGGCGGCGAAGTCCCCCGCGTGGCAGTCCTCTTCGGACGATGCCGGGGGTGAGCCGGAGGCGACGCGCGTCGAACTCGGCTGGCCCCAGGGGCTTCCGGACGGCGGCCGGCACGGTTTCACAGCGACGCACCGCGCACGGCTGAACGACGCGCTGCCCGGTATGGCGGGCCGCCTCGCCGACGCTCTGGACCGCGCGGGCGTCGTGCCCCGCACCGGCGCCGTATCCGGCGGCTCGACGCCGCCGCGCGTACTCCTGCTCGGCTGCGAGGAGTTGATGTACGCACCGCTGCGGCTGGCCGTCGCCCTGGAGCAGCGGCTCGGAGAGGCGGCAGAAGTGCGCTTCTCCACCACGACCCGCTCGCCGGTGCTGGCGCTGGACGACCCGGCGTACGCGGTCCGCACGAGCATCGCCTTCCCCGCGCACGACGCGGTGGCGGCGGAGCAGCAGCCCGCGGGGGAGACGGCCCAGGGCACGCGCTACGCCTACAACGTCGCTCCGGGCGCGGACCCGCGGCGCCGCTTCGACGCCGTGGTCCTCGTCACGGACTCGACGTCGGACACCCCCGCCCTGCACGCCCCCGGCGGGCTGCTGAGCAGGCTCGCAGAGCACACGGACCAGGTGCTGCTCGCCGTGGTGCCCTCCTACGTTCCGCTGCAACAGCCGCTGCGTGGACCGGACTTCTCCTCCTACGCGCCGGAGGAGGTCGGATGGCTGCTCCAGGACATGTCGCACACGCAGCTGGAAGCGCCGACAGAGGAGCGCGAGGAGGCGATCCAGAGCGGGGGTGCCCACTACGCCGAGTCGCTGCCGGTGGAGTACCAGCCGAGCGCCGAGTACGAACAGCTCTTCCACAGTGCGCTGGAGGCCTCCGCCGCCCGCGTCGCCCGGGCGGTCGGCACGGTCACCGAAACGGTACTGGCGGAGCGGGCTGCGGCGGGCTCCCGTCCCTCAGGCGGCGACGAGGGCGAAGGGCGGGTCGCGCCCCGCCGTCCCGTGCTGGTCTCCCTCGCCCGTGCCGGGACACCCGTCGGCATACTGATGCGGCGCTGGGCGCGGCACGTCCACGGACTCGACCTGCCGCACTACGCCGTCTCCATCGTGCGGGGCCGCGGCATCGACGCCAACGCCCTCCGCTGGATCGCCGCCCGTCATGACCCGGCCGACGTCGTGTTCGTCGACGGTTGGACGGGCAAGGGTGCCATCACCCGCGAACTCGCCGACGCACTCGCACCGTTCGACGGCTTCGATCCCGAACTCGCGGTGCTGGCCGACCCGGGCGGCTGCGTACGCACGTACGGCACGCGGGAGGACTTCCTCGTACCGTCCGCCTGCCTCAACTCCACGGTCTCCGGCTTGATTTCGCGGACCGTCCTGCGGGGCGACCTGGTCGGTCCGCAGGACTACCACGGCGGGAAGTACTACCGGGAGCTTGTGGACGCGGACGTCTCCCGCCTCTTCCTGGACACGGTCGAGGCCCGCTTCGGCGAGGTACGCACCGCCGTCGCCGGCGATGCCGCCGCGCTGCTCGCATCGGACCGCGCGCCCACGTGGGCGGGGTGGCGGGCTGTGGAAAGGATCAGCGAGGAGTACGGCATCGGCGACGTCAACCTCGTCAAGCCGGGCGTCGGGGAGACCACTCGCGTACTGCTGCGGCGGGTGCCGTGGAAGGTGCTGGCGAGGCGCGGCGCGGGCTCCGACCTGGACCACGTACGGCTGCTGGCGGAGCAGCGCGGCGTACCGGTGGAGGAGGTCGGGGAACTGCCGTACAGCTGCGTGGGGTTGATCCACCCCCGCTACACACGTGGCGCCACGGGCCCGGACGGGCGGGCCGCGAAGTGAGCGTCCTCATCGCCAGCGACCTCGACCGGACGCTGATCTACTCCGCTGCCGCGCTCGGGCTGACCATGCCGGACGCCGAAGCGCCGCGTCTGCTGTGCGTGGAGACGTACCAGCAGAAGCCGCTGTCGTACATGACGGAGACCGCCGCACGACTGCTGGAGCGTCTGCACGGACAGTGCGTCTTCGTACCCACCACGACAAGGACGCGCGAACAGTACAGGCGGATCAGCCTCCCCGGCGGCCCGGCACGGTACGCGGTGTGTGCCAACGGCGGGCACATCCTCTTCGACGGCGAGTCCGACCCGGACTGGCACGCCCGGGTGCGCCGCGAGCTGGAGAGCTGCGCGCCCCTTCAGCAGGTCTGCGAGCACCTGCGGCGTGCGGCGGGCGACGGGGAGTGGGTGCTCAAACAGCGCGTGGCCGACGAGCTGTTCGCCTATCTCGTCGTCGACCGGGCACGTCTGCCCGAGGCGTGGGTGAAGGAGCTGGCGGAGTGGGCGGGGGTGTGCGGGTGGACGGTCTCGCTGCAGGGGCGGAAGATCTACGCGGTGCCGGGGCCGCTGACGAAGAGCGCGGCCGTCGCCGAGGTCGCACGGCGCACGGGAGCGGCGCGCACCTACGCGGCCGGCGACTCGCTGCTGGACGCCGACCTGCTGCTGGGTGCCGGTCACGGCTGGATGCCCGGACACGGTGAGCTGGCCGACAGCGGCTGGGCGGCGGCGCACGTCACGGCTCTGCCGGAGCGGGGCGTGGCTGCGGGGGAGCGGATCCTGCGCGAGATGCTGGCGGTCACGGAACCCGTGGCCCAGGGGACGCGGCCGGTTAGGCCCGCCCCTGCCGCGCGGAGCTCAGCACGACCAGCGACCCCGCAGTGAGTCGGACCGGGTGTTCGTTCCCCCGTCGAGTGAGGCGGCGGGGATGTGCCCGGAGCCGTATTCGCCCGGGGTGCGCACGTCGATGACGTCCGCATGGCCGAGCCCGGGGGAAGTTCGCCGACGGTGAGAACAGCGGGCCGGGCGGGAGGGGTGGCCACAGGACGTCCTTCTGTCGTCAGTGGCCGGTCCGGCGTGGCGAAGGCGCTCGCATGCGTTCAGGGCCGGACACGTCAGCGGCCCGGATGAGCGCGATGTTCCGCTCGGCGCATCTGTGCGCGGCCCTCATCGGGCCTCAGCTGCCCGTTTCACCGGGGCGGGCGCGGACGGGGCAGGGCGTAAGGATGTCCGGACAGCGACACTCGACGTGCGGTCACGAGTGGTCAGCAGGACGCTGGAGCCATGCTGACGTTGGGCCATCTGACTGCGGGTGAGCGGCCGCTGCTGCGGTGGACCTGCCGTGACGATGCGCCCGAGAACCCCAGCCGCGTGGTCGACAAGGTCATGCGCTGCGGTCCGGACGGACCGCCCATCGGGGAGCGCACGGCGCGGGCCCTGATGGTGGTCCCCGGCGGCCACAGCCTGGCCTGGGTGCGGCTGCGGGCCGAGGACGCCGCGGGGGTGGTCCTCTGCGGCGACGGCGAGGACCCGGACACGCACGAATGCGGCCTCGTACCGGTGCTGAAGCCGACGTTCCCCGGCACACCCGTGCGCGTCGCGGAAGCCCTGTCGGGTGTGCACGTCGCGGCACTGCACAACCAGATCCGGCAGGTCGAGGAGTACGTGCACCTGGCGGCGGAGGCGATGGCGGAGGGCGGCGGGCCGGACTCCGTCCTCGAGTGGGTGGAGCGGGAGACGGGCGCCAGGGTGATGGTGGTCGACGGTCACCGTGAGCAGACGTGGCCCGAAGAGGTGATGAAACAGGCGGGACTGCTGCGGGAACTCGTCCACGGCCGTGAGCGGGGACCGGTGCGGGGCACCGCGCAGGGCCGCTACGTCGAGGTGTGGCCGGTGGGCGTCGGCCCGCCGCACCGGCTGCTGATCGTCTCCCACACCAGGCCATGGAGCGGCCGGGGGAGGGTGGGCCTGGCGGAGACGGCGGTGATGGTCGCCGGGCTGCTGCGCGAACAGGAGGTCACCGAGCGCGAGCACCGGCTGCGTGCCGCGGTGCTGGCCGCCCGGACGTCCGGATTCCAGTACCTGATGGTGGGGGACGTGACGTCCGCCGGGCGGGCCGTGGAACCTCTCGCGCCGGGGCTGACGGCAGCCGGCGTCGTGCAGCTCGCCGTGGTGGAGATCGCGCCCGGCGAGGACCGCGGAGAGGTCGCGGCAGAAGTGGAGGAGGCGCTTCAGTGGGGCCGGTCGCTGACTGTGCTGTGCCCCGTCGACGAGGAGCAGATCATCGTCATCTGGGACGGCGCGCAGGCTCCCGTCCAGACCGTTCTGGAACCCGTCGCGGAGGCGCAGCCGGCACGGGCCGTGGGAGTGAGCGGCAGCGGGCCCCTCGAGCACGCCGCACGCCTGTACGAGGCTGCGGCGGTGAGCGTGGAGGCGGCCCGGCGCACAGCGGGCGGCGTGGCGGTGCACGACGGGCGCCCGCCGCTCGCCGAGCTGCTGGACGCCTCGGCGCGCGCCTGGGCCCGGCAGCTGCTCGCGCCGCTCGACGAGAACCTGGCCGCGGTCGAGCGGCGTCGGCTGCTCGAGGTGTGCCAGGCAGCGATCACGATGGGAACGGCGGGCGCCGGCCGGCTGCTGGGCCTGCACCGGGAGACCGTCGCGGCGAGGCTCGACGAACTGACGTACCGGATCGGACTGGACCGCACGCGGCTCGGGGACCGCGCGACCCTCGACCTCGCGCTGCGGCTGGCGAACCTTCCGCCGCCCGTACCGGGAACGGTGCCCCCGGCGGGGGGCGTCCGCGCCGTCCTCGCCCAGGAGGGCGCGGCCATGTGGGGCGGCGGCGTGCTCGCCGGGCTCTCCCCACGGCTGCTGTCCGCCGTCACGACGTGGGTGCACCACGAACTCGACGACCAGGAGACTGCCCGCGAACTGGGAATCACCGGCGAATCGCTCGTGGGATGGCTGCGGGAGGCCGGAACGCTGACGCACCTGCCCCTGACCAAGGAGAGGCCGTCGGCAGTGCACGACCTCCTCTGGGCGCTGTACGTCACCGGACGCGTCCGGCCCACCAGCCTGACGCGGGGAGACGCGGGCAGCGGCCGGCAGGGCGTGACCGCCGCCGAGACCGCGGCCGAGAGCGAACCCCGTACCGACCGGCTGCACCCGGCACGCGTGTACGACTACTTCCTGGGCGGCCGTACCAACTTCGCCGCCGACAGGACAGCCGCACAGGAGGCCGTGGAAGCGGCGCCCGCGGTGGCCATGATGGCCCGCGAGAACCGTGGCTTCATGCTCCGCGCGGCGCGGTACCTCGCAGGCCGGGCGGGCGTGCGGCAGTTCCTCGACCTGGGCGCGGGCATCCCCACCGAACCGAGCCTGCACCAGGTCGTCCAGTCCGAGGAACCGTCCGCGCGGGTCGTCTACGTCGACAACGACCCCGTCGTCCACGCCCACGCCCAGGCGCTCCTCGCCAGCAGCCCCCAGGGCCGTACCGCTTTCCTCCTGGCGGACGCGACCGAACCGGACAAGATCGTCACGTCCCCCGAGGTCCGCGGCAACCTCGATCTGGAGCAGCCTCTCGCGCTCTCCGTCGTCGCGCTGCTTCCCTGCATCACGGACGACGAGCTGGCGCACGAGATGATCCACCGCTTCACCGCCGTGCTGGCCCCCGGCAGCTTCCTCACGCTCACCCAGCTCACCGCCGACCACTGCCCGGACGACATGGAGGCAGTGCGCGAGCAGTACCGCAGACAGTCCGGCGTACCGCTCCGGCTGCGGACGTACGAGGAGACGGCCGCGCTGCTCGACGGGCTGGAGCTGGTGGAGCCAGGGATCGTGCTCGTACACCGGTGGGGCTCGGACCGTACCGAGCAGGACCTCGCGGACGACGATCCGCGGGTGGGCTCCTACGGGGCGGTGGCCAGGATCCGCGGGTAGGCGGGGTCTGTGCTGCGCGGGTGCCGGGTGTGTCCGTGACGGATGCTGTGCCTGCCCGCCTGCCCGCCTGCCCGCCTGCCCGCCTGTCCGCCTGTCCGCCTGCTTGCCGGACGCGGGCCGGTCCTCCGGCGGCCGGTGCGAGAATGACGGACGAATACCGCGCCCGTGTCACCCGGCACAAGGCGGCGCCGACCCCGCAGCAGGAGACCACCCGACGTGACCCAGGACAGCCCTGTCCCGTCCGGCGACGTACACCCCGGCCGTCCCGAACTCCGGGCGGACTGCGCGAACTGCGCCGGGCTGTGCTGCGTCGCTCTGCCCTTCTCGGCCTCGGCGGATTTCGCCGTCGACAAGGACGCCGGTCAGCCGTGCAGCAACCTCCGGCAGGACTTCGGCTGCGGCATCCACGCACAGCTGCGCGAACGAGGCTTCCCCGGCTGCACGGTCTTCGACTGCTTCGGCGCGGGCCAGAAGGTCTCACAAGTCACCTTCGGCGGACGGAACTGGCGCGAGACGCCCGGCGTCGCACGGCAGATGTTCGAGGTGTTCGCCGTCATGCTCCAGCTCCACGAACTGCTCCGCCACCTCGCCGAAGCCTCGGGACTCCCCGTCGGCCGTCCACTGCGGCGGGAGCTCCGTACGGCCTACGAGAGCACCGAGCGCCTCACGCGCGGCAGCGCCGAGGAGGTACTGGGCGTGGACGTCCCGGCCCACCGCGAAGCGGTCGGCGACCTGCTGCTCAGGGCCAGCGAGACGGTGAGGTCGCGCGTTCCGGGCCGGAAGAAGAACCACCGGGGCGCCGACCTGACCGGCGCGGTACTCGCGAACGCGAAGCTGCGGGGCGCGTCACTGCGGGGAGCACGCCTCATCGCAGCCCGCCTTACCGGCGCGGACCTCAGGGACGCGGACCTCATCGGTGCCGACCTCCGCGATGCCGACCTGAGCGGCGCGGACCTCGCCGGGAGCCTCTTCCTCACACAGCCGCAGCTCGACTCGGCGCGGGGTGACAGCTCCACCAGGATTCCGGCGGGACTCGGCAGGCCCGCGCACTGGGCGCACGCAGGAGGCGCGTAAGCGTCGCCGGAGTCTCCGTCGGCACCCTGGGGGCGCCGTCGCGTCGCGTCCACCGGCTTCGGCGGATGTCCTCCGGTGACCTCGGCGGCCGTCCTCAGGGAGCAGTGGGCAGTGGGCAGGGGCCAGGGAGCTGGTGAGCCGGGGTCAGCCGCAGCATCCGCCGCCGCAGCACCCGCCTCCGCCGCCCCCCGCCGGAGCAGCGGCCGCTGCGGGAGCGGACGACGAGCCGCCGCCGACTGCGACGGTCGACAGCAGCTTCACGGTGTCCTCGTGTCCGTCCGGGCAGCTCGCGGGGGCGCCGGATTCCGCCATGGGACGGGTCAGTTCGAACTGCGTGTCGCACTGGCGGCAGCGGTACTCGTAACGAGGCATGGCGGAATGGTATCCGGCGGCGGGAACCGCTGCCGGGGGCGCGTCACCACCGTCCACGGTGGGTCACCGGACGGCAGACGGGCTCACCGTCCGGCAGCCCGGTCCTCCCGGATCTGCTCGACGACGTGCTGCACCGTCTCCTTGACCGCGTCCAGCTCGGTCAGCAGATGCCAGTAGTCCGGATGGCGTCCGGACAGCGACGCGACGGCGCGGTCCACCCGCGTCACGGCGTCGTCCAGCGGCCCGGCGTGCCTCGGGTCGGGCGTACTGCGGCCGGCCATCGCAAGCCGCTGCGCATCGCGGATCGCGAACCTCGTCCGCTCCACTTCCTTCGTCTTGTCGAAGGAGACCTCGTTGAGCCGCTGCAGCCTGTCCGCTGCGGCCTTGATCCCCTCGTCCGCGGTGTTGAGCAGCGCCCGCACCGTCGAGAGCTGCGCCGCGGCGTCCGGCCAGCGCTGATCGTCCCGGGCCTTGCGGCCCTCCGCCAGCTTCTCCTCCGCCTGGCGCACCGACCGCGCCGCCTGCTCCGGCACCTGCTGCAGGTCCTGCCAGCACGCGGCGCTGAAGCGTCGCCGCAGCTCGCTGAGGACGGGCTCGACCTGGCCCGCCCGCGTATGCAGCGCCTGGGTCCGGGTACGCAGCGAGGCGAGCCGCTTGTCGATCTCCGCTGCCCGCTCGGGCAGGCGCTGCGCCTCCTCGCGGACGGCCTCCGCCTCACGCACCACACGGTCGGCCCGGTGCAGCGTCTCCTGCACGCCGTGCCGGCCGGCGCCCTCGTTGAGCTTCGTCAACTCGGGGGAGAGCGCCGCGAGCCGTCCGGCCAGGTCGTCGGCCTTCAGCCCCGAGTCGCGTACGGCGTCCAGCGCGTTCGACGCCGCCAGCAGCCCCTGCCGGGCTCGTTCTACGGCCGGGGCCAGGCGCGCCAGCTGGGTCTCGGCCTGTGACAGCAGCGAACCCAGACTCTGCCCGAACCGCTCCAGCTCGCCTTTCACCCGCTCCAGGTCCTGCCGGGCCTTGTCCAGCTCCGCCCGGGCCCGGGCCGCCGTACCGGAATCCAGGTCGTCGCGGTCCAGGTCGTGGGCGTCGACCGCGGTGATGTACTCGTGGCTGACCTGGTCGATACGGGCGCCGAACTGCTGGAAGTCGGCGACGGCCTTGCGGGCGGCCGGGGAGTCGTCGACGGCGCTGAGGGTCTCGATGGAGATCCGCAGATCACGCTGGGCGGTGTCCAGGTCGTAGAAGGCGGCTGCGGCTGCGTCCTTGGCCTCCTGCGCACCGGCCCGCTGATGTTCGGTACGGCCACTGCCCCAGCCCCAACGGCGTGTGCCGCCGCCGTTCATAGCCGCCACCGAACCTCTCCCCGTATCCCCATGCCGCACCAGTGGATCACAGGCCATTGTCCCACTCCGTGCCAACGAACACACGAGGCGGATCGTTCACGATCCGCCGGTACGCCGGTACGGCGGGGGCTCCCGGAGGGGCGGTCGGCGTTTGTACCGCGCGGGCCGGGACAGGGTAGTCTGTGGCCTCGTCCCACTCGGGCGCATAGCTCAGCGGTAGAGCGCTTGCCTTACAAGCAAGATGTCACTGGTTCGATCCCAGTTGTGCCCACCACAGCAGCAACCCTCTTAGCAGCAGCCGAAGGGCCGTCCACGCCAGCGCGCGGGCGGCCCTTCGCGCGCTTGTCGCGAGGTGGGGAGCCAATAGGGGAGCCACCGGCGGGTGCGGCCCAGCTACGTGGACTCTTCCTCGGCTTCCCCGGGGGCGAAGAAGCCCGCCTCGCGGTCGACGCGCTGGAGAAACGCAGTCGCGAGGAGAGGGGACGTGGTGGCCGGCTGCATCGTCCATGCAGAACGCGGATCGCGGTTCCGCTCACGGAAGTTCGTCCACGCCCTCAACCGTCGCCGCCTGTGAATCTCTGTCGTCGGGTTCGCGCTCGCCAATGAGCGAGTTCGTGCCGGGTGGTGAGGGTGTCGGGGTGGTCCGGGCCCTGGATTCGTTGCCGGTCGGCCAGCAGTTGCTCAAGGGTGGTTGCGGCGTCGGCCGCATCGCCGGCCATTCCCTGCCACCGGGCCAGATTGTGCCGGGTGGTGAGGGTGTCGGGGTGGTCGGGTCCCAGGATTCTCAGCCGGTCGGCCAGCAGTTGCTGGTAGGCGGTTGCGGCGGCGGCTGCGTCACCTGTCTGCCCGCGGCAGTGCGCCAGGTTGCTTCGGGTGGTGAGGGTGTCGGGGTGGTCCGGGCCCTGGATTCGTCGTCGGTCGCTCAACAGCTGCTCGTAGGCGGCTGCCGCACCGGCTGCGTCACCTGCTTCCGCCCGCCAGTGCGCCAGATTGTGCCGGGCGGTGAGGGTGTCGGGGTGGTCCGGGCCGAGACGGCGTCGGGTTTCTGCGGTGAGGTGGTGGAAGTAGCCGCGGGCGGTGGCGGCTTGCCCCGACTCGCCGAGGCTCAGGCCGGTGCGGAACAACACGGCGTGGACCTTGGGCCGGTACAGGGCGTCTTCCGCTGCGTGGATGAGGGAGTCGGTGTTGGCGCGCAGGGCCTGGGCGAGGGCGGTGTCGCGTTCGACGGCGGGCCATGCGGCGATCAGGGCGTCGGCAGCAGTGTGGGCGAGGGAAGCGAGCTGCTCGGTGGTGACGGTGTCGCGGGCGGCACGTTGGATCAGCTGATGGACGCGGACGGCCTGGTGGGGAGCGTCGGGGTTGTGGTCGATCAGGCTGAGGCGGTGCAGTGCCCGTAGTGCGTGGGCTGTGTCTTCCGTCGTCACCTCGGCCGTCTCCCGATGGGCGACCGCGCGGTGGGCAGTGAGGTGGGTGCGGACGGGTTCGCTGGTGAGGACGGTCTGGGGGATGCCGTTGGGGTCGAGCATCGCGGTGAGTTGGAGCATGGGCCTGGCCAGTCCCACCGGGCGGATTTGATCGGCTCGTTCGACGGACAGGGACCAGGCGGCGGCCGCGGTGGTCGTCTGTCCGTCGGGCAGCGCGCCCGGCTTGGGAAGCAGGTCGGCCAGCGTCCTGACCCGGTCGGCCAGCATCCGCCGGTACGCGGCGCAGGTCAGGGCGGCGTCGATGATGTACGCGGCGGCCTGCGACAGAGCTAGGGGCAGGTATCCCAGATCGGCGGCCAGGCCGTCGATCTCACCGGTTGGCTCGTGGTGCCCGTGTGCGGCCAGTACGGAGGAGAGGTAGGCCGAGGCCTCGGCGGGGGTGAACAGCCCTACGTTCACCCGGCGGCGGCCCTGCCCGGTGAGTGCGGCATCCCGGCGCCGGGTGGTGACCAGGGTGCGGCCGTGCGGGTCGTTCGGCGGCCACAGCCCGCGCAGCGCGGCCGGGTCGTCGACGTCGTCCAGGAACACCAGCCAGCGGCACATCTCCTTGCCGGCCTTGGGCTCCAACCAGGCCAGGAACGTCCTGGCGGCCGCCTCCGGGTCGTCCGGGCAAGCGCCCAGCAACTCCACGCCGGCTTGCGCGTATCCGGCCACGACCGCTGCACGGGTGGTTGCGCTGATCCACACCAGCACGTCCGCCTCGCCGTTCTCCCAGGCGGTGCGGGCGTAGTCGGCGGCCAGCTGGGTCTTGCCCACTCCGCCGGTCCCGGTCAGCACTCGGCCCATCAGTGCCGTGCCCTCTTCCGCCACTGCTGCCCGCAACTCCTCGACTGTGGCCCGTAGTTGGAAGGAGGAGGCTCGGGGAGGGAGCACGCCGACCTGGTGCGGCCACGTGGCCGGGGTCCGCGGGGGCTGCACCATCTTGAGACTGCCGACCGCCAGGGACCCGCTGACAGCGATGCCGCCCTCGCTCGCGGAGGCGGGTCCGGTACCGGCCACCTGCACCCGGGCTTCAGGACCCGGTTCCGGCCCGTGATAACCGGTCACCGCCGTCGCGCCAGTGCCGGCCGTAGCGTTACCGGTGTTCACGGCATCGACCACCGGCTCCTCCACGGCGCTGCTGTCAGCCGGTTCGGACCGGGCGGCATCGGAGCCCTGAGCAGGTGCAGGCCGGTCCTTGCGCCACCTCATCCCGGACATGCCCCCGTTTCCCGTGCTGTGGCAGTGCCTTGCCGGTTCAGCTGTAGTCGATGCCGGAAGCGGCGCTGCTGCCGCCGCCGTCTGCGGTCGCGTCCCCGGTCCGCTCCGCGCTCGCCGACCCGCGCCCCGCCCCCCGGGGGCGCCGCACGCCCGTGACCGCCGTGCCTCCAGCAGTAGCCCTGGCCCTCCCGGTGGACACGGCGGTATCCGCCGGCTTGGGAGCGGGAGCGGCCGGGGACTGGAGCAGCGCCCAGACCAGGGCGGCGATGCCGGTGGCGCCCTGGACCGAGGCGCCGACCAGCTGGCCGGTGCCGGGGCTGTCCAGCAGCCAGAAGAACGGTGTCGAGATGGCCAGCACCCCGGCAACCACGACGACAGCGATCTTCCTACCCGGTGACATATCCCCCCGCCCCTCCCAGTGACTGACCGATCGTCACATCCGCTGCGGACAACCGGACTTCACCGATAGCCGGAACCTACCCGCCGCGAGTCGACGGTTCCAACGAACTCGGGCATCAAGTCCGCACCGCACGACGTCAGTCCCCACGCCGGCCGGTCCAGGTGATCGTCGCATCGCAGTCCCACGCAGGCACAGGGAGCAACGGCACGAAGCTGTCGCGCAGTTCGCGCGGTGTCCACGCATCCTCCGCTGCACCGGGGGCGTCGCGGAGCACAGTGCGGAGAGTCCGACGCACGACGCACGTGGCGAGCGGCCAGTTCCGTCCCGGCCCGTGAGGCGAACTCGAGTCCGTGACACCAGGATCGACGGCGTCACATACTGATGCTCGTTCAATTCCGACAACGGGGTCTTGTCTTCGGTCTTCTGCGTCCAGCCTTCCAGGACAGCGACTTCTGGCGCCATCACGATGGGGAATCGCAGTGAACGCACCTACGTCGCCGGCCGTTTGGGTTGCCGGCGAGACCGTCGACGGCCGGTACCGGGTGATCGGCGAGCTCGGCCGGGGCGGGATGGGCGTCGTGCACCGGGTACGGCATCTCGCCTGGGGCATCGACATGGCGGTGAAGAGTTCGCGGCCCGAGCTGTTCCGGAGCCCCGGCGATCAGGAGCTGTTCGTCAGGGAGGCCGAGGCGTGGGTGTCGCTCGGGCTCCATCCGAACGTCTGCGCCTGCCATTACGTGCGGGTGATCGACGGTGTCCCCCGCGTGTTCGCCGAGTACGTCGACGGCGGCAGCCTGTCCGAGTGGATCGGCGACGGGCGGCTCCACGCCGGGGACGCGCGGCAAGCCCTCGCCCGGGTTCTCGACACGGCAGTCCAAGCGGCCCGTGGGCTCGAGCACGCCCATGCCGGAGATCTGGTGCACCAGGACGTGAAGCCGGCCAACATTCTGCTCGACGGCACGGGCGCCGCGAAGATCACCGACTTCGGTCTCGCCCGGTCCAAGGCCACCACGGCCCCAGCTGACCTCCAAGTGGCCCCGGATGTCAGCGTGTTGGTGCCGACCGGCGGCATGACGGTCGGTTACGCGTCCCCGGAGCAGCTCGCGGGCGAGCCCGTCGGGCGGCGCAGCGACGTCTACAGTTTCGCCGTCTCGGTCCTGGAGATGTTCACCGGCGGTGTGCATTGGGCGGCTGGTCCGGTCGCGGGTCTCGCGCTGGAGGAATACCTGGCCGACCCCTCGAATCCGGTCGCGGCGCCGCCGGAACTCGCCCACCTGCTCCGGCGCTGCCTGCGGCAGCACCCGGCCCACCGGCCGCCCTCGATGGCGGACATCGCGGATGTACTGACCGGGATCTACGAGCAGGTGACCGGCTCGGCGTATCCGCGTCCCGCGTCGGAGGCCGCCGATCTGCGCGCCGACGAGCTCAACAACCGTGGCCTGTCGCTCCTCGACCTGGACCGGGCCGCCGACGCCGAGCAGGCCTTCGGCCAGGCGCTCGCGGTCGACCCGCACCACGTCGGGGCCGTGTACAACGGTGGCCTGTTCCGGTGGCGTACGGGGGCGATCACCGACGGGGAACTCGTCGCCCGGTTGGAGGCGATCCCGCGTGGGTCCGGCGCGTCGTCCTGGCAGGTGCAGCTGTTTCTGGCCCGGGTCCACCTCGAACGCGGCGACCTCGCGGCGGCGCGCGACCTGCTCGACGCCCTCGCGCGCGAACGGCCCGACGACACCGACGTACGGGCTGCGCTGCGGGTGGCGGCCTCCGGAACGGTGGCCGATGCCCGCCGCACCAGCACCCGCGTCTTTCGGGAGCCGTTCGCGCTGCCGTTCGCGCCGGTGGAACTGCTCGCCCGGCACGAGGTGATGGGCTACCTGCCGATCCGGTTCACTCCCGACGGACGCCTCGCGCTGAGCGGCCACTGGGACGGCGTGCTCCGGCTGTGGGACACGGCGACCGGCGCACAGCGGTCGGCGGTCGAGGGCCACCGCACACAGGTGCTCGGCGTCGACCTCACCCCTGACGGCTCGTACGCACTGTCCACGAGCCACGACGGCACGGTGCAGTTCTGGGACCTCGGGGCGGGCAGGTGTACCCGTGTCATCCGCTCCGCCGCACGCGCCACGGGGTGCCCGGTCAGGTTGAGTGCCGACGGGCGCATCGGCGTGTGGCAGGGCGCGGACGGGCGCGTCCAGGTCTGGGAACCGCGGACCGGAACACGCCGGTGGTCGCTCGGGGCAGCGTTCAGAGACAACTATCTGGACGGCTCGCAGTACGAGGTGAGCGCGGACGGGCGCCATGTGCTCACCGCCGAGAAGGACGGGGCGCGGCTGTGGAGCGTGGCCGACGGCCGGTGCCGGGTGCTGGCCGCCGGCTCGGCGACGCATGCGATGTGCTTCAGTCCCGACGGGCGGATGGTCGCGGTGGCCGGCGAGGACCGGGTGATCCGGTTGTGGGACGCGGAGGACGGCCGGCAGGTCCGTACGTTGACGGGGCTGACCGCCGCGGCCGGCCACCTGGCCTTCGGCGACAGCGGGCGGCTGCTGCTGTCCGGAACGACCGGCGACCACACCGTCCAGGTCTGGGAGCTGAGCAGCGGCCGGTGTCTGCGGACCTTCACCGCCGACGCGTACGGAATGCACCACGTCGGATTCCCGGACAGCGACGGCCGGTTCGGCTGCTCCGTCGGCGGCCATCCCGAACTGCCCATACATCGCTGGCGGTTGCCCGACACCGACTACGCCGCCGAGCCGCACGTGATCAAGCCGCGCGAGTACGCGGAGGTCAGCCGGCTCGGCGGACTGGCCGAGGAGCTGCTCGCCGACGCACGCCAGGCGATGTCGAACGGCCGACACCGTTCAGCCCTCGGCCTGTTGACCCGCGCACGGGAGATACCGGGGTACGAGCGCGCGCCCGAAGTCCTGGCCGCCTGGCACGAACTGGGCCGCTCGGCGCGCCACGTACGGCTGCGCTCCGCCTGGTCGCGGCCACTGGACGCCGGCCACCTCTCCTTCGGCGCCATCACGGCGATCGGTGTCGCCGCGGGTGCCCGGCTCGCCGTCAGCGGGCAGAGCGACGGCACCGTACGGATCTGGGATCTGGACAGCGGCGCGTGCACGCGGGTCCTCGACGATCACCGGGGCAGGGTGGGCGAGGTGGCGTTGAGCGACGACGGCCGGTACGTCCTGTGCGAGGGCACCGAGCCACTCGCGATCACTCGGCGGCGACTGGCGGACGGCGAGTGCCGTCGGCTGGCTCCGGACCGGGACATGAGAAGGACCATCAGGTTCACCGGCGACGGAAGGTACGCCTGGTTCGGCAGCGGCGACGGTGTCCTGCGCCGATGGGACCTGGACGACGACCGCTGCGTCGCGACGATCACCCGGAACGGTCCGGTCAACGTGATCTCCACGTCCGCGGACGGGCGGCTCGCGGCGGTCGGCGACTGCAACGGCGTGGTCCGGCTGCGGGATCTCGACACCGGCGCCTGCCTGCGGAAGTGGACCGGCCCCCGGGAACCGATCCTGTCGGCGTGCCTGAGCGCCGACGGCCGCCTGGCCATGTCGACACACCAGGTCATGTCTTCGGGCGCCGAGGACGAACCGATCCGGCTGTGGGACGCCGGCGCCGGGCGGTCCGTACGCGAGTTCACGGGCCACGAGGGCTGGGTCTCCGCCGTGCGGTTCACCCCCGACGCCCGGTTCGCCTTCTCGGCCGGCCACGACAGATCCGTACGGATGTGGGAGGTCGCCACCGGCCGGTGCCTGCACGTGCTCGAAGGGCACCAAGAACGCATCCGGCACCTCGAACTCACCCCCGACCTGCGCAACTTGGTCTCGGCGGGAGACGACGGCATCCGGCTCTGGGACCTCGACTGGGAGTTGGTGGCCGACTGAGGTGAGCGGGGTGCGTACCGTCCGGCACCGCCGCGGACGGCACGCTCACGTTCACCGTCTCGTCCTCCGAAGCCCCCACACACACAAGGAGACGATCTTCTGTGACGCCCCCGGCCACCGTCACGCTCACCCTCGTCGAGGGCCGGGTGGAGCCCGGCGCGTACGTCTTCGAGGAGCGCACCACCTGCGTACTCGGCCGCTCCGCCGACTGTTCGCCGCAACTGCCCGACGACGCCGACCACAAGACCGTCTCCCGCCACCACTGCCTGCTCGACATCAACCCGCCGGACATCCGCATCCGCGACTTCGGCAGCCTCAACGGCACGTACGTCAACGGCGAGAAGATCGGCCAGCGGCGCCGGGGCCTCACCCCCGAGGAGGCCGTCGCGCATTCCTACCCCGAGCACGACCTCCAGGACGGCGACCGGATCCGCCTCGGTGACACTGTGTTCCGCGTCGACATCACCCGGCCGCGGGTCGCCACGCTGAGGCTCGCGCGCTGCGCCAAGTGCGAGCGCGAGCTGGGCGACGAGGCGGGCGGCCGCCCCGGCGAGGTGCTGTGCGCCGCCTGTCAGGCCCGGCCCGACGCCGTGCTCAAGCTGCTTCTCGAGCTGGCGCACGGCGGCCGCGCCGATCTGAAGGCGATCCGCGGCTACTCGGTGATCCGGGAGCTCGGCCGTGGCGGCATGGGCGCGGTCTACCTGGCACGGCACGAGGCCACCGGCGTCGAGGTGGCGCTGAAGGTGATGCTGCCGAAGGTGGCGGCGAGCGAGACGGCGCGCGCCCGGTTCCTGCGCGAGGTGGCGCTCACCCGGGCGATGAGGCATCCGCACATCGCCGCGCTGCACGACGCGGGCTTCGCGAACGGAACCTTCTATCTGACAACCGAGTTCTGCACCGGCGGCAGCCTGGACCGGCTCGTCGCCGAACGCGGCGGGCGCCTCCCGGTCGAGGAAGCGGTGCCCCTCGCGGTGCAGGCGCTCAAGGGCCTGGAACACGCGCACGGACAGGGCGTCGTCCACCGCGACCTGAGCCCCTCCAACATCCTGCTGCACGGGGAGACCGACGGCTCGACGACGGCGAAGATCGCGGACTTCGGCATCGGAAAGGCCTTTGACCAGGCGGGCCTGAGCGGGCTGACACGCACCGGCACCACGGCGGGCAAACCGATGTTCATGCCGCGCCAGCAGGTCGTCGACTTCCGCAAGGCCACCCCCGCCGTGGACGTCTGGGCATTGGCCGCCTGCCTCTACCACACGCTGACCGGAAGGACCCCGCGCGAGTTCCCGCGCGCCAAGGACCCCTGGCAGGTCGTCCTGCAGGAGCCGGCGATCCCGATCCGCCGTCGCGACCCGGCCGTCCCACGACGCCTCGCGGAGATCATCGACGCGGCGCTGCGGGAGCAGCCCGAGATCGGCTGCGCGAGCGCGGCGGAACTGCGCGGGGCGCTGGAGCGGGAGCGGTGGTGAGCCCCGACTGCGGCCCACGGAGCCGGGCGGCTTCTGGAGGCGCTGCTCGGGCGGGCCTCCCCCTCAGCTCGCGGTCCGGCCCGGATCGCCTCAGGAGCGCGATGTCACTGGTTCGTTCCCGGTTGTGCCCACTCAGCCGGTACATGCTCCGAACAGCAGTCGAAGGGCCGTCCGCGCAGCTGCGGGGACGGCCCTTCGAGCGCTTGTCGCAGTCGGGAGCCGGACGGGGAGCCGGTGCCCGTGAGTGACTACGTCACGGCCGCCTCTTCCCCTCTCCTCGCCGGCGAAGACTGCGTACGCCGCTTCGGCCCCGCGCTGCGCCGGGACGGGTGTCGAGTGGCACGCGTCAGCCGGGCAGGCCGGGGAAGGACGGCGTGCCGGGGATGTAGTCGAAGTGCGGCGTCAGCGTACCGAGGGGCTCGCCTCCCTCCAGGGCGTCGATGTCGCTGTGCGCTTCGATCAGATTCTCGGCGTCATGCGTGAAGTAGAAGGGGATCTTCTCCAGGCGGAAGCCGGTCGGGCTGGGGCGGGCGCCCTTCATCGCCTCGAAGTAGTCGGTGTCGGCGATCTGTGTCTCCTCGGAGAGGGTCCGGCCGTCCAGCTCTACGCCCGCGGAGTATCCCGGCCGCGGCATGACGCGGATCCACGTCGGCTTCAGGGTCGCCGTCTGGCCGGACTCGGTGTGGTGGAGCCTCAGACCGCCGGGGTAGTAGATACGGCCCCTGGAATCGAGGCCGTCGCCGGCCGTCGATCCGATGGGCATGCTGAACCCGTTGCCGTCGGCGTGCATCCTGAAGGGGCTGATGGCCTCCACGGTGATGCCTTCCCGGTCGAGCCACTGCTGGGCCTCCGGGGAGAGTTCGACGTCCGCGCTGCCCCAGGGCGAGATGTAGGCGCCGGGGATCGGTGCCGCGGCTGACGTGGTCCCGGCCGCGGCAGGCGAAGCGGCGCCTGCCTGGGCGATCGCGAGCGGCATCAGCAGCGCCGTTGCAGAGGCCAGCAGGGCGAAGCGGCGACGCAGTCCGTGCTTGAACATGAAGTGAACCTTTCCGAGAAGCGGGACACATTGAGCCAGTGCCGGACGGCCGGGGCCACGGCATGCCGGGAACCGAGAGACCACCTGAACAGGCCCTCGTGAAACGGGAGTTGGCGGACCGCTGCGCAGCCGCGCCGACTGCGCAGCGGTCCACTCGCCCGTCCGCACAGTCCATGGATATGCGCTTCTGGTCCGGATAGCCATGAATGGCAGGGAAACCAGCTATTTCGTGTGCCGCGATTGCCTTCCCGGCCCTCGGTGTTCGACCGCTGAGGCGTCAATAACCGCTGCACAGAGGCGCTTTGGGTCGAGCCGCACTCGATATGCCTCCGCACGAGCGTGCTTGACGGGCCGTCAATGCCAGGTGCCGGGAGTCAGTCCTCCCGGTGGACCACGTACCTCACGCGGGTGGCGTCAGCCGGGGACAGCCCGCGGTGATCTCGCCGCGCGGCACGCTGTGGTTCCGGACGCAGCCCCGAATGCCTGGAGCACGCATGAACTGGTTCCGCAGGACCTGGTCAACTCCTCTGCACCGTCGCCGGATCGCTCTCGTCACAGGCGCGACCGCTGTGGCCGGCGCGGCCCTGTCAGGTCCTCTCCTGTCCAGCAGCCAGGCCGGGGGTCATGTGGACGCTCCCTCGTCGTTGGCCGACTCGGCCGCCGACATCACAGACGTCTACGCCTTCACCAGCACCGACGACCACGACATGGTCACCTTGATCGCCAACGTCCGGCCGTTCCAGCTTCCGGGGAACGCGACCAGCTCGATCGCCGACCATCCGTTCGCCGACGGCGCCCGATACGAGATCAACACGGACGCCGACGGCGACGGGACTCCGGACACGACCTACCGCTGGACCTTCGCCAAGGACGATCGCAGGCCCCTCAAGATGGGCCCCAAGGTCGGGCCCGGCCAGGTGACTTCACTGGACGACTCGTCCCTCCGGGTACGGCAGACGTACACGCTGGAGCGCGTCCGGGACGGAGGGAAACCCGAGACGCTCGTCGACGACGGCGTCGCCGCCCCCACACACGCGGGCCGGGCCCTCATGCCCGACTACCGCAGGCTGCGCGAGGAGGCCACCCGTCAACTGCCGGGCGGCGGACGGACCTTGGCGGGGCAGTCGGCGGAGGCGTTCAAGGCCGACAGTGAAGTGTTCGGGCTCTACACCGTCGGCACGGCCGGGCCGGTACGCGGCTGGCTGCCCGACGCGCAGCCCCTGTCGGCACTGAACGTCAACAGCCTGGTCGTCCAGGTGCCCAAGAAGGCGATCGCCCTGCGCAACGATCCGCGGCGCAACCCCGTCGTGGGCGTCTGGGCCTCGGTCTCCCGTCCGGGCGCCGACCTGAGCAGGAGCCTCTCCGGGCAGAAAGCCACGTTCCAGCAGGTCTCCCGGCAGGGCAACCCGCACGTTGCGTTCGGCGTCTTCGGTTCGACCGTCGGAATGGCCCGGCCCGGCGGGCCCGAGGACCGCTTCCAGCAGCGCAACCCCGAAGACGACCACCTGGAGCGGGACTTCCTCGCCGCCGTGAACGACCCGGTACCGCCGCACCGCATCGAACGGGCCCACCGCTTCGAGGCTCCCGCCACGCCACGCAAGGACATCGAGGCGCTGTTCATGCGGGGTATCGGAAAGGACAACGGGGCGAAGTTCGGCTACGACCTGAACACGCCCGCCATGAACGCCGACGCCGACCCGTCGAAGATCGTCCCGGCCGAGGAACTGCGGCTGAACCTCACCACCCCCGTGACGCGGGACCCGAAGTCCGACGGCGTCATCGACGGCGACCGGCAGGGCTTCCCCAACGGGCGGCGTCTCAACGACACCATCGACGGGCCCCTGGTACGGATGCTGATGGGCGAGCCCGCAGGCCCGTCTGCCGAACACCTGCTGCCCACCCCTGACTTCAAGCTTCAGCCGGCCGACGCCCAGGACACCTTCCCCTATCTCAACCCGCCGCACGCGGCGCTGTGAGACCCGTGAAGGGCCGGCACGCGGCAGTCGGCGGAACCGTCGCCGTCGGAGTCTGCGTCGCGGGACTGCTGGCCATGGGCCCGGCCGGTTTCCACGGCGACGCCGGGCCGCCTCCGGGACCGCGCGCCACACCCACGTCCCGGGCCGACGCCGCCGAGTTGGCCGAGGAGCCTCTTCGCGTGGCGCGCCGAGCGGTGGACGAGGCGCCGCAAGACCCGGTCGCGTGGTCGGAGTTGGCCCAGGCGGAGATCGAGAGAGCCCGCACCACACTCGACGCCGGCCGCCTGGAGGCGGCCGGGAAAGCGCTGCGGCGCTCGCTCGAGCTGAAACGCGCGGGGAACTACCCGGCCACGGCGGGCATGGGGCAACTCGCCAACGCGCGGCATGAGTTCGGCGCGGGGCGCAGGTGGGGTCTGCGCAGTACGCGGATGGCGCCCGACCGCGCGGAGGGCTACGGCGTACTCGCGGACGCCGAGATCCAGCTCGGGCACTACCGCGCCGCACGGGCGGCCGTGCAGCGCATGCTCGACCTGAAGCCGACGACTGCCGCCTACAGCCGTGCCGCGTACGACCTCGAGACCCATGGCCGCGACCGGGACGCCGCCGTCGCCCTCGAACGAGCCGCGGAGAGCGCACAGACACCCGACGAGACGGCCTTCGCCGAGTCCCGGCTGGGTGAACTGTCCTGGTCGCAGGGCGACTTGAGGCGTGCCGAGCGGCACTTCCGGCGCGCCGTGGCCGCTGTGCCGGACCATCCCCACGCTGTCGCCGGCCGCGCCCGGCTCCAGGCCGTACGCGGACACCCGGCGAAGGCGCTCAGGATGTACGACCAGCTCATCGAACGGACGCCGCTGCCGCAGTTCCTGCTGGAGGCGGCGGAACTGCGGCCGGACCGGCGGGGCCGGGAAGCGCTGGCCGGACTGAAGGCGCAGGCGCGGATGCTGCGCGCCACGGGCGGCCCCGTCGATCCCCACCTCGCGCTGTACGAAGCCGATCACGGAAACCCCGCGACCGCGGTCGCACTGATGCGACGGGAGTGGAAGCGTTCGCACAGCGTCATCGTCGCCGACGCGCTCGGCTGGGCCCTGCACCGCGCCGGACGCGACGCCGAGGCGCTGGAGTACGCCCGGGCCGCAGGCCGCACCGGATGGAAGAACGCGCTCTTCCACTACCACCGAGGGGTCATCGAGCACCGGCTCGGACAGGACGGCGCGGGCGACCGCCACCTGCGGCAGGCGCTCCGGCTCAACCCGCACTTCTCGCCCTACCACGCTCCCCGCGCCGCCCGGCTGCTCCACCGACCCGGCAGCCCCTCCGCCGAAGAGAAACGGTGACCGCCGGTGATCCAGCGTGTCCGTACCCCGCTCCGCGTCCTGGTAGCGATGATCTTCGCCTTGCTGATCAGTGTTGCGGCGATCCCCGCTGCGCACGCCCACCCGTTGGGCAACTTCAGCCTCAACCACCACGACGAACTGCGGCTGTCGTCCGGTCACATCGAGGACACCGCCGTCGTGGACAGCGCGGAGATCCCCACCGCCCAGGACCGTGAGAGGACCGATACGGACGACGACGGCGATGTCTCCCGGGCCGAGGCCGCCACTCGCGCCCGGCAACGCTGCACCCGGCTCGCCGAAGCCTCAAGGGTGACGGTCGGCAGCCGTCGCAGCGACTGGCGTGTGCGCTCCAGCCGCCTCACGTACGGCAAGGGCACAGCCGGTCTGCCGATCGCCCGGCTCACCTGCCGTCTCCACGCCGACGCCGACCTCTCCGGGCCGGCGGACGTCACCTTCGCCTCGGGGGCGGACCGGACCCGCACCGGCTGGAAGGAGATCACCGCGACGGCCGGAAACGGGGTGCGGCTGACGGCCTCGTCCGCCCCGGAGCGGAGCGCGAGCGCGGGGCTGCGCCACTATCCGTCAGGCGCCGCGGACGAGCCGCTGAACGAGACCACGGCAAGACTCCGCACACGACCCGGCTCCGACGGCACGCCCTCCGGCGAAACGGACGGCGCCGCGTCCGGCGCCCGCCCCTCCGTCGCAGCCGGCGCCTCCCTCTTCCCCTCCGTGGAGCGGGAACTGACCGCACTCACCACCAGCCGCGACCTCACCCTTCCGGTGGGGCTCCTCGGCGTCCTGCTCACCGTTGTCCTCGGCGCGGGTCACGCGGCCCTCCCCGGTCACGCGAAACTCGCCGTCGCTGCGTGCCTCGCCCGCCGCACAGGCGGCGTGAGGGCCGCGCTGACAGTCGGCGCGACCGTGACTGCCACGCACACCACAGGAGTGCTGATCGTCGGACTCGTGCTGACTCTCTCCGGCGGACTTCTGGGAGAGCAACTGCTGGGCTGGCTGGGCACGGTCAGCGGTCTGCTGATCGCGGTGATCGGCACATGGCTGCTCACCACGGCTGTACGCGCCCTCAAGTCCGGCAGCCCGCCGGCGAACCGGCATCACGGACACCACCACCACTCCCACGACCACGCCCACACGCACAGCCACAGCGGTCCTCGCTCCCGTGAGGACGCACACCGCACCCCCCTCCGCCTGCCCTCACTCCTCGGCGTCGGACTCGCCGGAGGGCTCGTGCCCAGCCCCTCGGCCCTCGTCGTACTGCTCGGCGCCCTCTCCCTCAGCCGCACGTTCTTCGGCGTCCTGCTCGTCCTCGGGTACGGACTCGGCATGGCGGTCACCCTCACAGCAGCCGGCCTGCTGCTGTCCAGCGGTGGCGAACGCCTGACCACGCTCACTGAACGACGACTCCCCGCATGGTCCCGCTACACCCGCTACGGCACCCTCCTGACCGCGCTGGCCGTCTTCACCGTCGGACTCGGCCTCACCCTGCGCAGCCTGCCGCCGCTGTGACAGCGGCAGCGGCGGGCGAGCGGCCGCCGCACCCGCATCCCCGTGTCTGCCGGGACGTCTGTCTGCCGGGACGACTTGTCGGCGGGACGACCCGTGGCCGGTCGCCCGACGGCTGAGTACGTCGCCCGGGTACGCGTACTCATCCGGTGCCGCCCTCCGCCTCCTACGCTCGCGACCGAGGCGAGGAGACCGGGGGGCCGATGTGAAGTGGCGACGTGGCATGACGTTGACGGTGCTCGCGCTCCTGGCGAGCGGCTGCGGCGTCCTGTCGACGAAGGAGGACCAGCAGCGCGCACAGGAACTGGCCGAGGCCGTGTACCCCGGAGAGCTGCGGGTCGTCGGCGCGCGGACCCTGTTCCCGGAGACCACGGGCTCGGAGGTGACGTACGCGCTCCGCGACGATCCGGACGCGTTCGTGCGGCTGCGTGTGGAAGCCGGTCACGACAGGTGCGGCGGTCAGCCGTGTGCGCAGGCGCTGCGGGACGCCAGGGGGCGGGGCGAAGCCGCGGCTGCTGAATGGCGGGTGCTGAAGGGCGAGTTCGCGCGCTGCGGGTACGAGGTGCACGCCGCGTCCGTGAAACGCGGCACGGTGACCGATCCGTGGATCGCCCAGGCGCTGTCCAACGGCAACGTCGAGGACGTCCTCGCACGCATCGGCGACTGCCTGCGGCGCTACTCGCGCGCACTGCCGGCCGAACAGCATGCCGGTCGTACGAGTGTCACGGTCCACCTCGCGGACCCGTCCCAGGTCCGCGAACTCCCGGCCGGACGGGAGGGCGACCCGGCGTTGCTGCGCAGGACGGCTCCCGGACTCCACGCGGCACTCGCGGGCCGTTCCTCCTACGCGGTGACCTACACGTGGCGCGATGGCGTGGTGCGGCCGGAATCCGGGACGGCGCGGATCGTGCGGCCCTTCGAGGATCGCCAGGAGTTCAAGAGGAAGGTCCACGCCTCCGCTGCCGAGTGGCTCAAGGGCCCGCACCCGCGCGCGGAGTTGGCGCAGGGCTACGGCGGCGCATGGAGTCTGCTGCCGGCCCGGGTGGACCGGCTGCGCGGCTGGGTCCTGTTCTGCGAAAGCCCTGGGGAGAAAGGGAAGCGCTGCCTCGGGAACAGCGCACTGGCGTTGACGGTCGACCTGGAGGGCCGTCTGGTGGGTGAGCCGACGGTGGTGAGCGGCATACGGGACGGGCGCGGGGCGCTGCGACTGCCGCCGCTGGACTGAGGGCCGCGCCGCGCGCACCGCCTGGGCAGGACCCGGCCGGATGCGGGTCCTGGGTGCCCACGGGTCCCGTGACGCCCTCGATTCCTTCCCCGCAAGGCCCTGTTGCTGCACCATGGTCCGATGGCTGACAGCAACGGCGACGGCACCTCGAAGTCCGGCAGCGGCAGCGGCTACATGACCGGCATCGTGATCGGCATGATGCTCGGCTCGGTCCTGGGGCTGCTGATCTTCGACAACATCGCTCTCGGTTTCGGAGTGGGTCTCCCGATCGGCATAGCGATCGGGATGATGGGGCAGCCCCGTCGCAAGCCGGGGGGAACGTCGGCGGAAGACGCCTGATCAGCGGGGCGCGGGCAGCCGGGGTCGTACGTCGGCCGATCTGCCGCACGCCCACTGCCTGTAGCACGCCCACTGCCTCAGCTCGGCGGCGTCGCCGTTCGTCCGTCAACTAACAGAGCCGAGTTCGGAGTTGCCTGTTCGATGCGGTCGGCCGCGTCAGCCCGAGCCGCGGTTGCCGGAGCCGCGTCAGCCGGAGCCGCGCATATCGCAGTACGTCGCAGGGAGCGCTGTCCGGAGGGTTCTCCGCGCCTGCTGTCAGTCGGCAATTGCCGCTGGCGCGGTGACGCCAACGGAAGTGGCGCATAACCGCTTGTGATCGTGTGATGGTTCGGTAGACATCTTCTCCCGCATCTGACGATGCAACAGACTCACGTTCGAGACATTCGTTCCGGATGCAACCATGGGGGACCACACCGATGCCTGGAGCCGACGCGGACAACCGCAGACGGTACGAGACGACACCGCACGTGACCGGCATGCTGGACTCGCTCTTCCGGGAGTTCCGTCGACGCAGGTCGATGGCCGTGCCGCTGTTCGTCGTCCATCCGGACTCGGAGGACGCCGCGGCCGACGATCACGTGCTCGGGGTCGTCGAAGAACTCGGCGAGGAACTGGCGGAGCGTGGCATCCGGTGCGCGAGCGTGAAGCAGTCGTCGCAGGACGGTGAGGACGGTGAACTCCACCCGCGGGTACGCGCGTTGCATCTGGTCCAGGAGCTGTGCGGCAAGAAGCCGGTGGAGGGCCGCGAGCCGTGCGTGGAGCCCGATCCCTGGAGGGGCGGCAGAGGCCAGTACGTGCCCTACGTGTTCCCGCGGAGCGACCTGCTGTCGACCATCGAGGACGCGGTCGCACAGGAGGGCAGGCGGGGGAGTACGGACGGCCTGCTGAAGTACCTGAACAGCAAGGGATGGCGCCCCGGCGGCACCCACTGGGCGACAAGGCTGCGCGGCGAGGTCACGAACGCGTCGAAGACACTGCCGGCGCTGTTGATCGCGGTGATCGCCGTGGTGGTCGCGGGCAAGCCGTGGTTCGTCACGCTGGGGTTCGTGGCGGCCGTGTTCGCCGTGGTGATCGCGCTGAGCGTCCTTCCCGGCAGAGCGCCGCTCCTTCTCGGACTGCGCCGTGAGATCCGCTGGTTCCTCGGGACGACCTACCTCAATCAGGGTCCGCGGGCGGAGCGCGGTGAACGCGGGACCTGGCGGTTCCTCCGGCTGTGGCCGCCCGGTTCGGTCCGTCAGCGGGTGGACGCGGTCGCACGCGATCTCCGGGACAGCCGGCTGCTGGCGGACGGTGGGCCGGACGAGGCCTCGGTGGACGCTCAACGCCGGCATCTCCAGCTGCGGGTGCACGCGTTGCGCGAGGACCTGCGTGACGCACATGCGGCCTGGTCGCTGGATCTGCGCGGCCGGAAGCGCCCGACGCCTCCGGTACTCGTTCTGGCTCCGGCCGACAAGGCCGGCGGCTCCATCGAACTGATCAAGGCGATCAGCGACATCCGCAGCGTCCGCAGTGAACTCGACCCGCTGCTGGTGATCGCCGCAGTCCGGCAGCAGGACGTCGAGGAGCTCCAGAGCAGCTTCGAGGCCCCGCTCCCCGCGCACCCGATGACAGGGCCGGTTTCGGACATCCCCGAGTACGCCGACTGGAACCGCAGCCGACGGGTGAACCAGTCCCCCAGCACCCGGGGGAGCACGCTGCCCTGGGTGCTCAGAGTGCCGTTGACGGACGACTGGCTGAGCCAGGCCCGGACCGGCCGTCGGCGCATCTCGCCCGTCGTCAGGCCACGGTGGACATGGCTCTGGTCCTCGCCTGCTCTGGTTCTTCTGCTGTGCGCCGCGGCAGTGGGCCTGTGGATCTACGACTCCGAACTGGGCGAGCGCTACTGCGCAGGCGGCCTGAGCGGTGTCAACCGCGACTCGGAACGCGTGCGGATCGCGGGCGACGAGGAAGCGGAGTGCGTGGGCGTCGCCACCGGCACGGTCTCGTTCCCCGTCGCCCCGAAGGTGCAGAAGCTCATCAGGACGGCCAACGCGGAGATCGGCAGGAATGAGGACCACGTGACGATCGTCTACGCGGGTCCACTGAGCGGCAGTTCGGCGGAGCAGCTGACGAAGGGCCTGGAGGAGCTGCGCGGCGTCCATCTCGCGCAGAGGTCGATCAACCAGGAGTCCTCGGTCAAGCTGAGGGTCCTGGTGGCCAACGGCGGCCAGGACATGTACGCGCAGAAGACCATGGCGCGGCACATCACCGACCTGGCCCGCAGGGACGAGTCGATCGTCGGGGTCGTCGGCATGGGCCGCGACATGACCGACAGCGACGACGTGCAGGAGATGCTCCGCGAGGCAGATCTGCCGGTGGTCTCCAGCACCAACTCCGGTACTCACATGACCCGTTACCCCAACTTCTTCGGCCTGGCAGCGACCGATGAATGGCAGAACGACCAACTTCGGCTCGTCGCCGATCAGTTGACTTCCGCGCCTGGGAAGGAGAGAGCCGTCGTCCTCGCGCGTGACCACGGGAGGAACAGCCACGACCAGTACACGAAGGAGCAGAAGAAGTACGGCGAGGCGATGCTGGAGGATGCCGGCTACCGGGTGGAGCGTCTGCACGACTACGGGATCAGGAACGGCCGCCCCGTTCTCGACACGCAGATCGAAGCCATCTGCGGCGAGGAAGACGTACCCCTGGCCGTCTACTTCGCAGGCCGGTCCGAGGACGTGACTCCGCTCATGCGGGGCATCGCCTCCAACGACCGCTGCAACAAGGAGAAGATCGCCGTCCTCGCCGGCGACGACCTCTCCAAAGCGCGCTTCGGCTACGGGACGACCGTCGCGAAGAACGTCACCATCTACCACCTCACCCTGACCGCGCTGGAGCAGTCCCTGCCGGGGTCGCTCTTCCTCGGGCGTCTCGACAGGCTCGCGGAGGACGGCGGCACAGAGCTGGGCCTCACCATCGACGAGGCCCTTCGGGAGGACCGTGTCTCCCCGAAGCTGGACAACGGTCAGACGGCACTCTCGCACGACGCCACCGAGGTGCTGCACCAGGCGGCCGAGAGCGACGGGGAGGCACGGAGCCGCGCCGAGACCTGGGCCGCTCTCCGGCAGACCGATTTCACCAGCCTCGCCACCGGCCGGATCAACTTCACCGAGGGTGCCGACCAAGGCGGTGACCGGTTCGCCATCTCGGTGGTGAAGGTCACGAACAGGGACGGACGCGGCAACGACCGCGAGATCCTCTGCTCCCGGCAGGCCGGACCGGGGGAGGCGCTGACAAAGAAGGAATGCTCGATCGGATGAGCCGCGCACCGCTGCGGGGCTCTGCGTGAGCCGGTGCCGCCGGGCCACCGCGGCGGGCGGAAGTCCAGGGCGCGGCCCGGTGGTTGGGCCGACCCACGGGGCGGCCGAACCGGGAACCGGGGGCGGGCGGGGTGCGTCCTCCGGAGATGTCTGCGGGTGACGGGGGCACTGGCCTGCCCCGTACGGGAGCCGCGGACCTGTGGGACCACCACCGACCGTCGAAGAGGGGAAGCGCACCGTGGAGATACGCAAGACGCGCAGGGCCGGGCTCGCCGCACTGGCCGCGCTGGGTCTGCTGGCAGCGGGGTACGGCACGGCGAGCGCCGGGACCGGCGTCCGGCCGGCCGAGGCCGGACAGGAGAGGCCCGAGGCCGGACAGCAGAAGGAGAGGGACGAGGCCGCCGACGACTTCGAGTCGACCCTCGAACTGAGCGACGGCCGCAAGGTGCACGTGCGCCTGGTCGAGGGGACGGGTGCGCAGGAGCGTCACACCACTGCCGGGTCGGACAAGTGGAGCAAGTGGCAGACGCTCTACAAGACGGAGTCCGACCGCTGTCAGGGGGTCGATCTCCAGGAGAAGGACGGAACCGTCTCCCTGATCGCGGACTTCGGGCGGTTCTGCTACGACGGAGAGCCTCCGATGGAGTCCATCGCCGGGGTCGGCACGGAGGACCTCACCGAGTGGGACATCGACATCACCGAGGGCTTCGACGGCTGGGAGGACAGCTCCATCACCAGCGAGGGAAGCAAGGTCCTCTTCGTCTACAACAGCGACTTCGGTCTGTACACGTTGCGTTGGGACCAGAGCGAGGGCTTCTCGGAGATCGACGAGCCCGAGGAGCAGTGACGATCGCGGTCCGCGCGCCGTCACGCTCTGGAGGAAGGGCAGGCGGGGCAGGCAGGGCGGGCAGGGCAGGCGGGGCGGCGGCGGCCGGCGAGGGGCTGTCCTCGGCGGGGCCTGTCCGGCACCGGACACGCCCGGGGCGGGATACGGGCATCGACCGTCCGGTGTGATCACCATCTCGGTAGGGGAGGGCAACCCAGGCCGAGATGAGGGACCGGATGAGACCGCTGACTCTGACTCACCTTCGCTCCACCCGCCAGACCTCCGCTGCGCAGCAGCGATCCGAAAGCGCGAAACCCTTCCAGGCGGCCGTCCGGACGCTGCGCAGGCGCATGGGCAGATGCGGCGGCCCCGTCCGTACGGGCGTGGTCGTCGCGCTCGCGGTCGCCACGCTCGGTGCCTCCGCGACGGCCGCGACCTCGCGTTCCGCTCCTCCGCAGCCGCAGCCGCAGCCGCAGCCGCAGCCGCAGCCGCAGCCGCAGCCGCAGGCTCAGGCGCCTGCGCCGATGGCGGTGGCGCCCTATCTCTCCCTCGGCTGGGGAAGCCCGCCGAAGCCCGAGACCGTCATGGCGGCGACGGGCGTCCGCTGGTTCACGCTCGCGTTCGTCCTCAGCCAGGGGGAGTGCACCCCGCGCTGGGACGGGTACCGGCCGCTCACCGGCGGAGTGGACGAGCGTACGGTGCGCGCTGTGCGCAAGGCGGGCGGTGACGTGATGCCGTCGTTCGGCGGCGGACTGGGGAAGAAGCTGGAGCAGAGCTGCGCGGACGCCGAGGCGCTGGCCGGGGCGTACCAGACGGTGATCGACGCGTACGGACTGAAGGCGATCGACATCGACATCGAAGCGGGTGCGTACCGCAGCGACGCGGCCCGGCGGAAGATGCTGGGAGCCCTCCGCCTCGTCCAGGAGGCCAACCCCGGCCTCGTCGTCTACGTCACGCTGCCCAGCCACCGCTCCGGACCCGACCGCTCACTCATCGACCGAGCGGCCGCGATGAAGGTGGAGCCGGACGCGTGGAGCATCATGCCGTTCTCCTTCGTGCCGTCCGCGAAGGGGGAGGACATGGGCCTCATCAGCACGCGGGCGGTGGACGGGCTCAAGGACAGACTGCGCAGCGCCTACGGCTACACCGAGAAGGAGGCGTACGCGCGCAGCGGTGTCTCCTCGATGAACGGGATCACCGGGGAGGGGGAGACGATCACGGCGGAGGACTTCCGCACCATCGCCTCCCACGCGCGCAAGCACGGGCTGGGCAGGCTCACCTTCTGGTCCGTCAACCGGGACCGTCCGTGCGGAGCGCGTCCGTATCCGGCCGAGGACTCGTGCTCCGGGATGATCCAGGAGCCGTGGCAGTACACCCGCGTTCTGGCTCAACACGGGCGGTGAGCAACGGACTTCAGCGCGATCCTCCATGACGGCGTCCGCAGGCGGATCTTTGGCGGAGGCATGCCGGAGAGGCGCCGACAGCGTTTCCCGGCAAGGGAGTTGAGCGGACGGGCCGGGCGGCGGAGAGGCGTCCCGCAGCAGTACGGCGGGACGCCTCTCCGGCGTCGTGCGGACGGTCAGATGCCGAAGGCGGGCGCGTAACACACCGAACCGCGCGGCAGAGCGCCGCCGTCGAGGGAGAGCGCGAGGAAGGCGTCGTCGGGCCACTCCTGTCCGGGCGGCGGAGCGATGCCGAAGCCGGAGCAGGGGGTGAAGCCGAAGCGCGGGTAGTACGGCGGGTGGCCGAGGACGACGACTGCGCGTTCGCCCGCCGCCCGTGCCGCTTCCAGCGCGGAGCGGACGGCGGCGCTGCCGGCGCCCCGCCCCTGGTACTCCGGCAGCACGGCGCAGGGGCCGAGGGCGAGTGCGGGAGCGTCGCCGATGTGGCAGCGGGTCAGCAGGGCGAAGCCGACCGCCTCGTCGCCGGCGAGGGCGACGTGGGAGAGGTGGGGGAGCCAGGCGTCCGGGTCCCCGCGGAGTGCGTCCACGAGGTCGGCTTCCGCTGCGGTCTCGAAGGCGGCGAGGTTGACGCGCCGTACGGCGGAGATGTCCTCGCGTCGTTCGGTGCGGGCCGGCCAGGCAGGGCCCGGTGAGGTGCCCGATGGTGTGCTCATGCGGCTCATCGTCGTGCCTCGGCCGCGGCGGAAGCACGTGGTTTTCACAGCGCCGTGGCGCCGGGTCCGGCGGCTTCCGGTCCGGGACGCCGTTCACACCGGCTGGACTGCCTGGAACTCCTCGCCCTCCGCTGCGTTCTCGCCGCCTTCTCCCGGCCGGTCGCCTTGCCCTCGCGGCCTGCGCCGCAGCACGTACGCCGCCAGGGTGCCCGCTGCGAAGAGCGCCAGCACCGACACGGCGGTGCCGAGCCACGAGGCCCCGAGCCAGCGGCCGCCGAAGTACCCCAGACTCACGCTGTACGCGGCCCAGGTCAGCCCTGCCAGCGCGGACCAGGGCACGAAGTCCTTCGCACGCCGGTGTGCGGCACCCGCGGTGAGGCTCACGACCGAACGTCCCGCGGGGGCGAAACGGGCCAGTATGACCAGTGCGCCTCCGCCGCTCGCCAGCGCATGTCCCAACTTCTCCTGGGCCGCCCGCAGATGGGGCGAGCGGGAGAGCACACGGCCGAAGCGTCCCCCGTCCCGCCGGGCGAGGCGGTACGCGACGAGGTCACCCACCACGGAGGCGGTCGCAGCGCACAGCACCAGGGCCACGATCTCGGGGAGATGCGGGCTCTCCGCAGCGCGGCGGGCGTGGCCGGGCAGGTCCGCGGCCGCATCGGCGGCAGTCGTACCGGCCACGGCGGTTGCCGCAGCGACGACGAGCACCCCGCTCGGCAGCACTGGAACGAAGACGTCCAGCAGGACGGAGAGTGCGATCACCCCGTATATCCATGGGGATCCGGTCACAGACCCCAGGACTTCCAGCACTGTCTCCCCCGTTCGTCCCCTTTGCGTTCGTCCCCCGAGCGTTCAACTGCGTTGGGACAGCGTACGCGTGGATGTTGCCGGTGTGGTGGCCGGGGCGTGCGGGAATGATCTCGGGTCTGTCTCAGGGCGGTCACAGGCCCGGAGGGTGCTCCTCGGGGTCCGTGACGAGCGGCCGGCGGAGCACGCACTCCAGCCGCGACCTGCTGCCGCGGCCCTGACCGGGGACTCCGCCGGGACTGTCGGCGCCCTCCGGAACGGCGTGCGCCTGCTCCAGCGAGAGCTCGGCGGAACGGCCGCGGAGCCGCAGCGTCATGAGCTGATTGCCGAACCACGGACCGCCCGTGCGCCGCCACTTCACCGGCGGGCGGCCCGCGCGTCCG
This sequence comes from Streptomyces ovatisporus, assembly GCF_042653885.1. Classification (NCBI taxonomy): domain Bacteria; kingdom Bacillati; phylum Actinomycetota; class Actinomycetes; order Kitasatosporales; family Streptomycetaceae; genus Streptomyces; species Streptomyces ovatisporus. Next base: position 272,238 of record NZ_JBHSFH010000003.1, on the reverse strand, counting down.
TGCCGGGCCAGCGCACGGCCCACCCAGCGGCCGGCCCGGCTCCAGCCGAAGCGGAAACCCCAACGCATCACTGCCGGGATGCTGTTGTGCATGGGTGAGCAAGTCAGCTGGAGGACCCGCGAGTTGACCGTTCCGGCGAACCGGGGCTCGCTCATGTAGGCGTGGTGCACGTCCCCGGAGAGGACACCCAGCGTCGCCGGCGCCTCACGGGCGGAGGCGACCTCGTGGAGGAGTTCCGTCAGGGCGTCGAAGGACTGCGGATAGGCGGCCCAGTGTTCCAAGTCCGCTTCGCGGCGCAGCCGTTCGCCCAGCCTGGCCCAGCGGGGCCCGCGGGAGCCACGGCACAGGGCGGCGTTCCACGCCTCCGCGTCATGGATGGCGGGCGGCAGCAGCCACGGAAGCGACGTACCGATCAGCAGGTGGTCGCAGGCGTGTCCGGAGCCTGCTTCCGTGGCGTCCGGTGCGCCCGGCGCGCGATGCCCCGCGTCGTATCCCGGGACGTTGCCGTCCAGCGCGGTCAGCATCTGTTCGCGCAGCCACGCCATTTCCTTCTCGTCCAGCATCGCGCGCTTCTGCTCGTCCAGTACACGCCCCGCCCGGGTGTCGATCATGATCATGCGGACGCGGCCGAGATCACGGCGGTAGCTCCAGCGGACGGTCTCGGGATACGTGTCCGCGCGGGCAGCGAACTCGCGCAGCACCGCCGTACCGTCCTCCGCCTCCTGGACGGCGGCGAAGACCGGGTCCTCGGCCAGCTCGCCCGGCGAGAGATTGCCCAGGTGCTGGTACACCCAGTACGAGGCGAGTCCGCTCAGTATGCGTTCGCGCCACCAGCCGGTCTCCCGCATCTGGCGGCGCCACGAATCGCTGGTGTTCCAGTCGTCTATCACGTCGTGATCGTCGAAGATCATGCAGCTGGGCACCGTCGAGAGCAGCCAGCGCACTTCCGGGTCGAGCCAGGACTCGTCGTAGAGCAGCGTGTACTCGGAGAAATCGGCAACCTGCCCCCATGGTGGCTCCGACAGGTCGCGCCGCTCGGCGAGTTTCGCCCGCACACGCTCCGAGGTCTCGTCCGCGTACACCTGGTCGCCCAGCAGCAGGAGGACGTCGGGGCGGTCCCCGCCGGCGAGAGCGCGCTGGGCGAGGGCGTCGAGAGCGTCGGGGCCGGCGGGGTCGTGCGAGCTGGCGGAGGGGCGGGCCGCCCAGCGGCAGGAGCCGAAGGTGATGTCGAGGGTGCCGGTGCCGGGTGCGGGCGTGCGGATAGTGCTCGGCGGGAGGGAGGAGCCGGGTTCCGGCCACACCTGAGCGCCGTCGAGGAGCACGCGGTAGGCCGTGACAGTGCCCGGTTCGAGGCCCACGACGGTGATCAGGGCGTAATGATGGCCCGAGATCTGCCAGGTGCGGGCGCTGCCGCCCGCACTGCCGCTCTCGCAGGCCACTTCTGCCTCGCACGGCCCGTCGGTCTCGATCCAGATCGTCGCCGTGTCCTCGTCGAGGTAGCGCAGCAGTGGTCCCAGGCGCAGCCTGACCATGGAAGTTCTCCCTCCGTCGCCCTGCACGCTACGGAACGACGAAGGAGATCGGCGAGTTTCCTACGCTGAGAACGCTGCTCTGTACTTTTTCGTGACTTTTGGGCGTCGCTCTGTGAGGTGATCACTGCTCTGCGGAGCCGTCCTCGCCCATTCCGCGACGAGAGCACTGCTCTTCGGGGGGTGCCCTGCTCCGCAGAGGCAGCGCTGCTCTCGCGTGCTCCCCCTGCGAGCACTGCTCTCGCGTGCCCGTCTCTTCCGTGCTGTTCGGACCGGGCCCCTGCCGTACGTGACGACGTGAGTGCTGATCCCGCTGTGACGGCCGCGCCCGTTCCAGGAAGAGAGAGCGGGGGAGCGAGCAGAGAGCGCCGCTCTGCGCCCCGCACCGCCCCGCGACGAGAGCGCTGATCTATCGGCTTGCACCGCTCCACGACGAGAGCGCTGCTTCTGCGCCCCGCCCCGCCCCACGAAGAGAGCACTGCTCCGGTCGGCGATCCGTCCCTCCGAGGGGGAGCGGTGCCGTCCGGAGCAGTGCTCTACGACTGGAGCGGTGAACGCCTGCCTCAGCAGGTGCCCAGGGCCTCCGTCAGGGCGCTCTTCTCCGCGGAGTCCGCGGTCAGCTTGTACGTGTCCTTCACCCAGATCCACATCCGGGCGTAGGTGCAGTGGTAGCCCGTCTCCGGCGGCATCCACTCGGCCGGGTCGCGGTCGCTCTTCGACTGGTTCACGTTGTCCGTCACGGCGACCAGCTGCGCGATGTCCATGTCGTTCGCGAGCTTCTCGCGCTCGTCGTCCGTCCACTCGCTGGCGCCGGAGGTCCATGCCTCCGCGAGGGGCACCATGTGGTCGATGTCGACGTCGGAGGGGTCAGTCCAGCTTCCGCCGTCGTACGGGCTCTTCCACGTGCCGCTCGTCGGGTAGCAGTCGCTCCCGGTCTCCACACCGGTGCCGTCCCTCTTGAGGACGGCTTCGCGGGTGTCGCATCCCTCGCCCTGGTCGCTCCAGTGCGGGAACTTCTCGCGGTCGTAGCCGTCCATCGAGCCTTCGGTCTGCTCGCTGAGGCCTTCGAGCATCGTCTGCGCCTCGGACGCGCTCGGCGGGGCCGGGGGTTCGGCCTGAGCGGGGGCACCGATGAACAGCAGCAGTCCGGCGCAGGGAGCGGCGAGGGCGGCCGTTATGACCGACTTGCGTCGACGCGCGTAGAGCTTTGTGCGTATGCCCTCTTGCATACGAACTCCTCCGGTGTGGGGGGTTATTGCGAGGCGTGCACCTCGTGGTTCGACGATGCCGACCGCAGGTTTCCGGGAGGCAGGCGTCAGGTAACAGCGTGACGACGTGTCCACGTCACATCAAGCCCCCTGGCACATTTGGCTGTTGTGCAGGGGGGTGCGAACGGCCTTCCGCGCCCCGTACGTTGTGGTGCGCCCCCTTCTGTACCGGCCCCGGGCCTCCGTGCCCCGTACGGACGGCCTCGGCGGTGCCTCTGGGAGCCTCCGGGCGTAACCGGGCGCATCCGGGCGCATCCGGGCGCCTCGACGGTGCGTCTGCGGCGCCTCGGCGGTGCGTCTCCGGCGTCTCGAAGCGCGTTTCGCTCACGTCTGGTCGCCTGCGCGCGATCGCGTACGGGCAGCGCGTCGTCTAGCCTTGGTGCCGGCAGAAGGGGAGTAGCTCTTCGCCGGACCGTCGACATACTGGGCGTTCCGCCTGCCGCACGGCCTCTGCCTGAGGGTTCCGTCGGCCGGTGTTCCGCCCCGGCGCCCGGAGTGCAGGGCCTCGAACAGGCAGCGAAGCGGCCGGTTCGCAGTCGCAGCACCAGCGAGACCTTCGGCAAGCAGCGTCCGTACTGAACGTATCGACGCTGTCGTGCCGAGGTATGCGCTGCGACGGCACGACAGCACCGGCCCGGAGGAACTCCCGTGATCAGCCTTTCCGTCGCCGCCGTCGTCTTCGGTGTCGTCTTTCTCGCCGAGCTGCCCGACAAGACCGCCCTCGCCGGGCTCATGCTGGGTACGCGGTATCGCGCCTCGTACGTCTTCGCCGGTGTCGCCGCCGCCTTCGTGGTGCATGTCGTGCTCGCCGTCGCAGCGGGCAGCGTGCTCACCCTGCTGCCGCAGCGCCCGCTGCAGGCGGTCGTGGGTCTGCTGTTCCTCGCCGGTGCGCTCGTGCTGTGGCTGAAGAAGGACGGTGAGGAGGAGGAGCAGGTCAGGACGCCTGCCGATCAGTCTTTCTGGAAGGTCGCCTCCAGCGGCTTCATGCTCATCCTGGTCGCGGAGTTCGGTGACCTGACGCAGATCATGACCGCCAACCTCGCCGCACGGTACGACGATCCGCTCTCCGTCGGCCTCGGTGCGGTGCTCGCACTGTGGGCGGTTGCCGCACTCGGCATTCTCGGCGGGCGCACGCTGATGCGGTTCGTCCCGTTGCGGCTGATCACCAGGGTCGCGGCGCTGCTCATGGCCGGTCTGGCGGCCTTCAGCCTGTACGAGGCGGCCACGCCCTGACGGGCCGGGGCGGCACCCGCGGTGGCGCGTCGGCCGCGTGCTGCCGGTAACGGTGTCCGGGTGGTGCGCGTGACGGCGTGACGGGGCGTCGGTCGAGCCGTATGCCGCCCTCCCGCGCTGCCCGGCCGTCATCGCGGCGCTACTGCTGGTACGAACCCGAGTCCGAGAAGTGCGATAGTGCGCTTACTCTGTTGCTCCTGCGATTCAGCAGATGAAAGCGGCAGTGAAGCGGCACCACGCGACAAGAACTCTGAAACAGGACAACGGGGTGTACTGATTCGATGAAGAGGCCTGCAGGCATAGCAGCCGGTATGTGTGCGATCGCACTGTTCGCAACGGCTTGCAGCGGCGGTGAGCCGGGCGCGAAGCCCGCCGGGAAGGCGCCGAAGCAGGACGTGGCGCAGGCCCGTCCGCTCAAGGTGGACAGCGCGGAACGGAAGATCACCTGGACCGACTTGAAGAAGGAGTCGCACGTACTGGCGGCCGGCCCCAGCGAGTTGGCGCGCGGTTCGGCGGCCGACCTCAAGGACGTCCGGCTCGACAGCGACTTGAAGAAGATGGTGCCGTACTACCTGACCGTCTCCTTCAGCAACAAGGGCACCAAGACCCTGGAACGCCCGTCGCCTGAGCGGGACTTCACCCTGGCCGCGGCGGACGGGCAGGCGGGCAAGCGGATCACCGTGTTCGGCTCCCCGCTCTCCGGGAAGTCGGGTCTGCCCGAGGCATGCACCAAGAGCGCTCCGGAGGAGCTGAAGCCGGGCGGCAAGGCCACGGTGTGCTCCATCGTGATGATGCCCCAGGGCCGGGAGCCCGTGGTCGTCTCCTACACGGGAACGGACGCCGAAGGACGGCAGAGCGCCCCGGTCATCTGGAAGACCGGCGCGGACAAGGGTGAACTGCCCAGCGGAGTCCTGCCGTTCGAGGAGGCGGGCGACACCGCCGTCGAGGACGCCGAAGGCCGCACCGTGAAGGTGCGGGCGACCCCCAAGAGCGTCCGCACCGGCAAACTGTCGGACCTCAGCGGCTTCAAGCTGCGGGGCGACCAGAAGAAGTCGGTCCCGTACTACGTCACGTTCGACTACCGCAACAACGGCTCGAACAAGTTGCTGCCCCAGATGAACCAGCAGATCGAACTGCGCGGGGTCAGCGGGAGGCCGGCGCAGCGGCTCACCCTGATCGACTTCAGCGGCCGGGACTTCGCGCCGTGCCCCAAGGCGAAGCCCGACGGACTGGTGGAGCCGAAGGCGTCGGTGACGGAGTGTTCGGTCTATCTCGTCCCCAAGGGCGACTCGCCCATCGCCCTCGCCTTCACCCCTGAGGGCTCCGGGGCGAAGACGCTCACCTGGCAGGCGCCGGAGAGCGGGCAGTAACCGGCCCGGCCGGACCGAAAGAACCCAACTGAGTATCCCAAGTCACCGATTCGGCTGAAGTGGCTGAAGTGGCCGCCGCTGTACGGATTTCGGTCTTGTGTGCCGTTTGACCCCGGGGTCTCCCGGCGGGTGCAGCATCCCGCCGGGAGGCCCCGGTTCGTCGTCGCAGAGCCCCGAATGCGTTGCGGACAGCGACAGTTGGGACGGGTGGGTCGCAATGCGGTCCGGAATGATACTCGTCACCCTTCGCGCATATTTCGGACTCCGGTTGACCGTGAGGACCACGCGCCGCGTAAGGTGCACGGCTGGACAGTCACTGGCGATTCGGGTGTAGCGGCCGTGCACGGAGTGCGGTGGTGAACCCAGGGGAGGGGCCGGGATGACGGCGCACAGATGCTGCCCGGGGTGCGGAGCCGAACTGACCGCGGACGGCGGGACGTCGTGCGGTTGCGTGGGCCCGTTCACGGCCGAGCACGTCGACCCGATGCACATACGCCCGTATGTGGACCTCCCGGAGCCCTTCGACCCAGGTCCGTCGACGCCGGACCTGGAGCCGTTCGCCCGGTGCGGTACGGGGGAGACGGCGGAACTGCCCGCCCTGCTCCCTTCCGGGCAGCACGCGGAGCACCCGGCGGAGCATGAGGAGCATCCCGGCCGGGACGGTGCGCATGAGCCGTCCGTGTCGCTCCGGGCAGGCACAGGCCGCAGGCGTGCGGGACGGGGCGGAAATCGCCGCGGCGCGCCCCGGGTCGGGGACGCCCCCCGGCGCCGCCGCCCCGGTGCCGTGGCGATGGCGGCTGCCGGCGTGGTCGCCGCGCTGGGTGCCGGACTGCTGACGACCCAGGCCTTCACCGACGGCGACTCCGGCGACGACCGGAGCCTCAGCGAGAAGGACCGCGCCCTCCCGGACGTCCCCAGCGGCGGCCCGACCGAGGCCCCGTCCGGCAGCGAGAAGCAGAAGCGGGACGACAAGCCCTCCGCCGCTCCGTCCCGCACGGGCAACGACCCCTCCCGGGCCGACCGCGGCGGCGACGACCACACCGACCGGGAGGCCGTCCCGACGGCTGCGCCCTCCTCCGAGCCCGGCGGTTCCGGCAGCTCGAACGGCGACGGTGAAGGCAACGGCGACGGCGGCCCGGGACGGTTTCCGAACCATCCGCCGCGGCCACCGCAGGAGTCCACGCAGCCCGGCGGGCCGACGCTGCGCCCGGGTGACAGGGGCGACGAGGTCTCCGAGTTGCAGCGCCGCCTCAAGCAGGCCGGGACGCTGGACCAGGAGGTGCCGGAGGACGGCGTCTACTCCGCGGACGTGCAGCGGGCGGTCGCCCGGTACCAGGTCCGCAACAGCGTGCGGGGCGACCGCTTCGGCGAGTACGGGCCGAACACCCGCCGTGCGCTGGAGTCGCAGACGACGGGCTGACGCGGCGGAGGTGCCGGACGCAGTTCGGACCCGGCGCCCACTGGCGCACTGCCCGAGCTCTTTGTATCGTGGTGGAACAAAGTGGTTCCGCCCGAGCCCAGACCTGACGGATGGGCGTCCCCGACCGGCGGGCGGAGCCACCTTGGCCTACTCGCACAACGGACGACCCAGCAGCCCGGTCCGGCCCCGGACCGCGCGGCTGCGCCGGGAGATCACCCGACCAGGGAGCGCGCGCCTCATGCCGAACCCTCAACCGTCCATCACGGCCCGCGGTCTGCTGCTCGACATGGACGGCACCCTGGTCGACTCGGACGCCGTCGTCGAACGCGTATGGAGTGACTGGGCGGTGTCGAAGGGCCTCGATCCGGCAGAGGTGCTCCGCGTCGCCCACGGGCGGCAGGGCCACCTGACGATGGCCGACGTCCTCCCCGACCGGCCCATGGAGGTCAACCACGAGGAGAACCGCACCCTCCTGGCCCGCGAGACCCGCGAACTGGACGGCATCGTCCCCGTCGGGGGCGCGATCGCGTTCATGGCTGCCGTGCAGCACGTACCGCACGCCCTGGTGACGTCCGCCGACACCGGTCTCGCGACGGCCCGTATGGCTGCGGCCGGCGTACGCATGCCGGACGTCTGCATCGCCGCGGATCAGGTGAGCGCGAGCAAGCCCGATCCGGAGGGCTTCCTCAAGGGCGCCGCCGAACTGGGGCTCGCCGCCGGGGAATGCGTGGCCTTCGAGGACTCGCGCGCAGGCATCACGGCGGCACTGGCCGCGGGGATGCGGGTCGTGGGAGTGGGGCCGCGGGCGGCGGCGTACGGACCGACGGCGCACGTCGGCGATCTGACGCGGGTCGGGGTGGAGCGGCTGCCGGACGGCGCGGTCCGCCTGCACTTCGCGGACTGAGGTGACGCGGCGGGGCGGGCGGGCCGCCCCGCCGGGGGAGCGCTGCTCGGGCTCGGGGTTCAGCCCTGCTTCGGCGCGGCCTGCTGGACGACCTCGAACGACCACAGAGTGGAGCCCGCCGCTGCCGGTTTGGGACGCTCGGAGCCGGCTTCGCCGCCCTGGTGGGCCTGCTTCATCGGGCCCTCCATCCACGCCTGGAAGGACTCCTCGTCACGCCACCGCGTGTACACCAGATAGTCGTCGGTGCCTTCGACCGGGCGGAGGAGTTCGAACCATTCGAAGCCGTCCGAGCCCTCGACGGCGCCCGCGCGGGAGGCGAAGCGCTTCTCAAGGATCTCCCGCTGCTCCGCGGGGACGTTCAGGACGTTGATCTTCACGATGCTCATGCGTTCCATCCTGCCGTACGGCATGCGGCGGCCGTCGATCCGGTGAGGCGGCGGTGCGGCCGGGGGACGGGCCGGGCCGGAATCCGGCCGGTGCCTCGAACGCGGCGCGGCGCGTGGCGCGGCGGAGGGCACGCAGGACGGGCCCGCCGAGGGTGAGGACGAGTACGACCGTCAGTGCTGCCCGCGGCACGTCCCAGCCGAGGGACGTGGCGAGCACGTACGCGGTGAACCGGGCGAGGTTCTCGGGCAGCGGGTCGCCCGGGACGAAGGAGACGCCCGAGCCGAGACCGGCGATGTAGGGCCAGCCCTGGAGGTTCATCACCAGCCCGTACGCCAGGGCCGCAGGGGCGCCGTAGGCCGAAAGCAGCAGCAACTCCGGGCGGCCGCGCAGGCGTCGGGCGCCGGGGAGGAGTCCTGCGCCCATGGCCACCCAGCCCATGCTGAGCATCTGGAAGGGCATCCAGGGCCCGGTGCCTCCCGTGAGCAGAGCGCTGGCGAACATCGACAGGGCGCCCAGCACGAAGCCGAAACCCGGCCCGAGTACCCGGCCGGAGAGGACGATGAGGAAGAACATCGGCTCCAGGCCCGCGGTTCCGGCGCCGAGCGGCCGCAGTGCCGCGCCCGCCGCCGCGAGGACGCCGAGCATGGCGACGGCCTTCGCGTCCATGCCGGTGTCGGCGATCGTCGCCATGACCACGGCCAGCAGCAGGGGGAGCAGCGCGGCGAACAGCCAGGGCGCGTCCCGTGAATGGGCCAGCCCCGACGCCGAGTCGGCGAGCAGCGGCCAGCCGAAGGCGACGATGCCCGCGGCGCTGGTCAGGAGGAGAGCGGCGACGGAGCGCGGGCCGAGACGGACGGCCCGCGGTGCGCCGGGAGTTCCCGTCGTCGCCCGGCCGGGCTCGTGGCCTGGCGTGTGCGCAGGCGGCTCCGGTACCGGGCCGCGAGGGGTGCGGAGGTTCATCGCGCCGCCCCGGGGCCGTCGGCCCGCGCCTCGTCCTCCGCGTCCTCCGGTACGTCCGCCGTTCGTGCGGCGTGCAGCGCGGCCCGTACCTGGGGGACGGTCAACCACCGTGCGGGCGCGAGGATCTTGGCCACCTGCGGGGCGAAAGCGGGGGAGGAGGTCACCACTTCGGCTGTCGGGCCGTCTGCGACGGTCTCGCCCTGGGCGAGAATCACGACCCGGTGGGCGAGTTCGGCGGCCAGCTCCACGTCGTGGGTGGCGAGGAGGACCGCGTGACCGTCGTCCGCCAGCGCACGGAGTATGCGTATGAGACGGGACTTGGCCGCGTAGTCGAGGCCGCGTGTGGGTTCGTCGAGGAGTATCAGCGGTGGCCGGGCCGTGAGGACGACCGCGAGAGCGAGGACGAGTCGCTGTCCTTCGGAGAGGTCGCGCGGATGGGTGAAGTCGCCGACACCGGGGAGGAGTTCGGCGACCAGTTCACGGCAGGTGCCCTCGGGGGCGTCCGCGTCGGCGTCGGCGGCTGCGCACTCGGCGGCGACCGTGTCCGCGTACAGCAGGTCGCGGGGTTCCTGCGGGACGAGGCCGACGTGCCGGAGGAGTCTGCGTGGCCGGGTACGGACGGGAGCCAGCCGCTCGGCCCCGCCGACCGCGACCGTGCCGGCAGTCGGGGTGTGCAGGCCCACGAGGGTTCCCAGGAGTGTGGACTTGCCCGCCCCGTTGCGGCCCATGAGGGCGACCGTCTCCCCGCGGCGGAGTGTCAGGTCCACCTCGTGGAGCGCGGTGACGGTGCCCCGGGTCAGCGTCAGCCCGGTGACACGGGCGAGCGGCTCCGGTGTCGGACCTCCCTCCGTACGCGGGGCTTCGGGCGTGTACGCGGCGTCCGTACGGTCCGGTGCCCGGCGCAGCGCCGTGCGCAGGCGGGAGCGGATGCCGCCACCCGGGCGGCCCGCAGGCGTGGTGGAGGCGGGCCCGGCCGTGTGGGCGGGGCGGTCGCCGGAGGGGCGGTCGTCCTGCGGGCGGTCGCCGCGGGGGCCCGGCACCTCGCCGGGCGTCCGCAGCCGGGCGAGGTCCTGCCGCAGCGGCTCGGCCCTGCGGCGGGCGTCCCGCACGGACATCGGCAGCGGCGACCAGCCGGCGAGCCTGCCGAGCGCGACCACCGGCGGACGGACGGGGGAGAGGGCCATCATCTCGGGAGGCGTGCCGAGCCGGGCGGTGGTGCCGGGCCCGGACAGGAGCAGCACCTGGTCCGCGTACTGCACGACGCGCTCGAGCCGGTGTTCGGCCATCAGCACGGTGGTACCGAGATCGTGCACGAGCCGTTGCAGCACCGCGAGCACTTCTTCGGCGGCGGCCGGGTCGAGGGCCGAGGTGGGCTCGTCGAGGACGAGGACGCGCGGGTGCGGGGTGAGCACCGAGCCGATGGCGACGCGTTGTTGCTGCCCTCCGGAGAGCGTCGCGATGGGGCGGTCGCGCAGTTCGTTGAGGCCCAGCAGGTCGAGGGTCTCCTCGACGCGGCGGCGCATGGTGGCCGGGGGCAGGCCCAACGACTCCATGCCGTAAGCGAGTTCGTCCTCGACGGTGTCGGTGACGAAGTGCGCGAGCGGGTCCTGTCCCACGGTGCCGACGACGTCGGCGAGTTCGCGCGGCTTGTGCGTCCGGGTGTCACGGCCCGCCACGGTGACGCGGCCGTGGAGGGTGCCGCCGGTGAAGTGCGGTACGAGACCGGAGACCGTGCCCAGCAGGGTCGACTTGCCGGCTCCCGACGCGCCGACCAGCAGGCAGAGTTCGCCTTCGGGAACCTCCACGTCCACCGGTCCCACGGCGGGTGCCGCGGCGTCCTCGTAGCGGACGGAGACCTGCTCGAAGCGGATCACGGGGCGGGCTCCTCGGGTGCGGACGGGCGGAGTCGGGAGGCGGCGGAAGCAGCGGCCGGGGTGCGGGCGGGGGCACCGGGCGGAGCAGGGATTCCCCCGTGCGCCGCCCCGCCCGGGGGCAGCGCCGTGGCCGCCGCGGAGGGCAGCGCCGAGGCCGCCGCCGGTGACGGGGCCGGGAGCGGGGCCACGAAGGCGGGCAGCAGGCCCACCAGGAGTCCCGCCGCAGGCCACAGCGGCAGCGGCGGCGGCGAAAGGGGCACTGCGGGCGGCTCCAGCGCCTCCGGGAAGGCGCTCCCCGCCGTCACCAGTACGGCGCCGACTGCCGCACCGGCACCGGCGACGAGCCACGCGCGTGCTCCCCAGCGCTCGGGCCGGTAGCGGGTGCGGATGCTGCGCCGTCCACCGAGGCGCAGCCCGGCAAGGGCGAGAGCGACCCCGCCCAGCAGCAACGGCAGTCCGTAGGCGGCTCCTTGGGCGGTGAGCAGCGCGAACATGCCGGTGCAGACGCCCAGCAGCCCGCAGAGCGTGAGAGCCGCGGTGGTGCGTCGCAGCGCGCGGGACACCGGGGCGCTGCGTCCGTAGCCCCGCGAGTCCATCGCGGCAGCCAGCGCGACGGAACGCTCCAACGCGCCTTCCAGCACGGGCAGTCCGACCTGCAGCAGCGCCCGTACGCCCTTGTCGGCGCGACCGCGCAGGCGGCGTGCGGCGCGGAGCCGCTGCACGTCGGCGATCAGGTTCGGCGCGAACGTCATGGCGACGACGGCGGCCACTCCCGCCTCGTAGAGCGCGCCGGGAAGGGACTTGAGCAAACGTGCCGGATTGGCGAGCGCGTTGGCGGCACCCACGCAGACGAGCAGGGCGGCCAGCCTCATGCCGTCGTACAGCGCGAAGACGAGCCCCTCCGCCGTGACCCTGCCGCCGATGCGTACGCCCTGCGCCCAGGCGGGCAGGGGCACTTCGGGCAGGGTGACGAGCACGACGCTGCCGGGGATGGGGGAGCCGAGGAAGAAGGCGAAGACGAGCCGGATCGCCAGGACCGCGAGTCCGAGCTTGAGGAACGCACCGTACGAGCGTGCCCAGGGAGCATCCGTACGGCGGGCGGCGACGACGTAACCCGCCACCGCGCACAGCAGCATCAGCAGCAGCGGGTTGGTCGTGCGCGACGCCGCGGTGGCCAGGCCCAGCGCCCACAGCCACCACGCCCCGGGGTGCAGGGCCGCACCGCGCCGTGCCCGGGGTGCGCGCAGCCGGTGCAGCAGGGCACCGACGCCGGTGTCCGGCAGGCCGCCCGGGACGACCGGCTGCGGGGAGGGGTGCGGCCCGGTCATCGCGTCACCTGCGGCGGCGTGACTGCCGTACGGCTGCTGCGGCGAGGACGGCGACCGCGGCGACACCCGCGCCGATCCCCGCGAGAGGTCCGAGACCTCCCGCACCGGCCCCCGCTCCCCCGTCGCCGCTGCCGGCATCGCCCTTGCCGGCGGCGGCACTTCCGGACGGTCGGCCGTCCTCCGTGGACTGCTCCCCTCCCCGGACCTGTTCGCCGCATCCACGCTCCGGGTAGCCCTCGACGGCGCACAGCAGCGCCACCGAGTTGTAGCGCAACGGCTCGGCCACCGCGGCGAGCGCCTCGGCGGCGCTCGCGTCCCCGGGGACCCGCGCGCAGGCGGTCCGGGACTTCGGCGGGGTCTCGCCGTCCGGCGCATGAGCGGCGGTGCCGAAGTCGATGCGTACGGCGATGCGTTTGCGGCCCTGCCGCGCGTCGGTGTCGGCGCAGGCCGCGCCGAATCCGGTCCGGCCGCGTGGCTCTGCCGCGTCCTGCGAGTCCTCACTCAGGGCGAACCGGAAACCGAGCACAGCACCGTCCTCGGGACGCAGCACGGACGGCCCCTTCGTGGCGTACTTCCAACTGCCCTCGCTGCTCTGCTCCCAGAACGACCAGTACCGGTAACTGCCCTCGTCCTGCACGGGAGTGGCGCCCGCCGCCGCGGCCGGTCCCGTACCGGCCAGGAACGACGCGGCCAGTACGAGGCCGAGTCGGACGAGGCGTGCGCCGCGCCCCGAGCCCCGCCCCCTCACAGTCCTTGACGCTTCCGCCGCCCGCTGAGCAGGAACCCGACGCCCGCACCGGCCGCGAGCCCGGCACCGACCAGGGACCAGGTGGCGACAGAGCTGCTGCCCTCCTGGCCGTCCTCGTCACCACCCCCGTTCTCTTCCGGCACGCGGGCGGGCTGCGGGCCCGTGGCGTTGAGGCGCTTCAGCAGGCCGACACCCCCGAGCTTCGCGGCGTCGCCCCCCGTCGCGTGCACGGCCAGCATGACGCCGCCGATCGCGGCAGGGTCGTTGCGGGACTTGTCCCACTTCCCGAGTTCGCCGGCCAGCCAGTCCAGGGACTTCTCCGCTTCGGCCCGGTGACCGCCGGCGGCGAGGGCGATGACGGCGTCGGCGGTGTTCGCGTAGTCGGGGCCTCCCTCTGCTCCCGGTGTCACAGCGCGCAGATGACCGCCGCCCTTCTTCAGCACGGAGGCCAGATACGCGGCACCTGCTTCCGCCGCCTCGGTCCGGCCGCCGGGCTGCTTCCCGTCGCCGTCGCCGCACTTCAACGGCTCGACGGGCCGCGACTTCCGCGACTCGCCGTCCGCCGCTCCGTTCCGGCCGCCGTCGCCGACGAGCAGGCCCGAGCCGAACCCCGCAAGCGTGGCGGCGGCTGTGGCGTCGTCGTTCGCGGCGAGTTCGCCCTTCTTGCCGGGCTGATAGGCGTAGGCGCCGCGCCCGGACGCTTCGGCGTCGCAGCCCAGTTGGAGCGTCTCCAGCGCGTCGTACGGGGAGGCGCCGCCCTTGCGTATCCGCTCCGGCTCGCGGCCGGCCGCCGAGTAGGCGCCCATGACGACCGAGACCGAATTGGCGTCCGTGGGACTGCCGGGGTTGTATCCCCAGCCGCCGTCCTTGTTCTGCACCGATCCCAGCCACGCCAGCGACTCGCGGACGGTCGCGCTCCGGCCGCCCACGGCGGAGAGCGCCTGCACGGCCAGAGCGGTGGCGTTGGTGTCGGCGGGGGTCTTCTTCGCGTCGCACCCGGCGCCGGGGTCTGCGCGGTACGCGGTGAAGGAGCCGTCGTCGCACTGCTGCTCCGCGAGCCACTCCACCGCCTTCGCCGCGGGCTTCGCGCCGGCGGCGTCCTGGGCGAGGAGGGCGACGGACTGGCGCCAGACGCCGTCGTACTTCGGGTCGGCCTTCCCGTACAGGCCGTCGGGCAGTTTGCCGGCGGAGGCGGTCGAAGCACGCGCTCCCGCGCCGGCTCCTGCGGCGGCGGCGGGGGATGCCGCCGGCGCCGTGACGGCGCAGAGCGCTGACGCTGCGGCTATGACGGCGAAGCTCCGGCGCACGAACATGGGGGTGCCTTTCGGTGAGCGGTACGCAGCCGCGCTCGGCCGCCCCGCCCGCCGGGCGCGTACTCCTGCGCGCTCCGTCATGCGGCACACCCGGCTCAGCTCCGTAAACCTCGACGGTGGGAGCCGCCGCTCCCGCCGTCCCCGGCCGGATGCCACAGCTCCGCGAGCCCTGCCGCCGACCGGGTGCTCCGGCTCACGGGCCCGCACGGTCTCCCGTGCTCTCGGGCGCCGTTCACGGTTGCGGGTCAGCGCCGGAATTCCACCGGCTTCCCTCGATCGGCGGCGATGTCTGCACCGACACTCTAGCCGTCCGCCTCCCGGGCCCCGCCGCCCGCCGCCGGGGCGGCTCTTCCCTCGGCGAAGGCGAAGCGGCCGGGGAAGTGCAGCCCGCCGTCGGGGCGTACGTCCGCGGCCTCGGCGAACTCGTCCGGCCCGTCGGCGAGTTCGGCGTCGGACGGACGGCGGCCCGTCCACGACGTGCCGCAGGCCGCGGGAGGTGTGCCGCCTGACGCGTGCGGTCGGACGCGTGCGGTCGGACGAGGACGCGGCGGCCCGTCCGGCGGGAAGCGGCCACGGCGCGCGAGCAGACGCACGGGCGGACGCAGCAGCCGCCCGCCAGGTGGATCGTTCAACGAACCCCGGCCCCGGAGCCGTGCGGCGGCTGCTCCGGGTACGCCTCGATCACCTGGCGCCGGGAGTCCTCCAGGTAGTAGCCGAGCATGCGCTCGGCCGCCGTCGCGTCGCCGTCCTCGAGTGCGGTGAGGATTTCGCGGTTGCGGGTGAGGTAGGGCTCGTAGAAACGCCGGGGATCGTCCATCACGTGGAAGGCCAGGCGCAGTTCGGCCAGTACGCCGCGCATCAGGTCGTCGGTGCGTTCGCTGCCCGCGAGTCCGGCGAGGGCCTGGTGGAAATGGATGTTCGCGGTGCCGCAGTCGTTCCACCGGCTGCGGGCTGCCGCCTGCTCTCCCGCCTCGACCGCGGCGGAGACGTCCTTGAGCGGGTGGGGCGGCTCGCCCAGCCCGCGCACGGCCGCACACTCGACGAGCTTCCGCACCCGGTAGATGTCCGCGATGTCGGCCGCCGAGAGGACGCGTACGAACGCGCCCTTGTTGAGCCGGTGGACGAGCAGCCGCTCGTGCGTCAGCAGCCGGAACGCCTCACGGAGAGTGTTGCGGGAGACGCCGAGGGCGCCGCCGATGCGTTCCTCCGAGAGCCGCACGCCGGGCAGGAAGAAGCCCTGTGCGATACGTTCCCGCAGAATGCCTGCGACGCGCTCGGCCGTGCTGGTGCGGCCCAACAGGGCCCGGTCGGCGGCGAGTTCGGACAGCTCCAGGCCGGAGCCGGAGTCGGCGGTCATGGTGATCTTCTTTCGTGCGGCTGGTCGGCCCCAGTGAATCCCACAAGAGCAGGCAAGACAACAACCCCCTTGCCGTATTGTTCAACAATCCCTTAGGTTAGCTGGGATGATCGACCTCAACGCCGACCTCGGAGAGGGCTTCGGGCGGTGGCAGCTCACCGACGACGACGCTCTGCTCACCTCGGTCACCAGCGCCAACATCGCCTGCGGCTTCCACGCCGGCGACCCCGTCATCATGCGCCGGGTCTGCGAGCACGCGGCAGCTGCCGGAGTACGCATCGGCGCCCAGGTCTCCTACCGGGACCTGGCCGGATTCGGCCGCCGCTCCATGGACGTGCCCCCGGCCGACCTGGCGGCCGAGGTCGCCTACCAGATCGGCGCCCTGGAGATCTTCGCGCGCGCGGCGGGCGCCGCCGTCGGCTACGTCAAGCCGCACGGTGCGCTCTACAACCGCTGTGTACGGGACCCCGGGCAGGCGGCAGCCGTCGTCGAGGGCGTCCGCCTGGCCGGTACGCCCCTGCCCGTGCTGGGGCTCCCCGGTTCCGAACTCCACGCCGCCGCCGCTGCCTCCGGCCTCCCCGCGATCAACGAGGCGTTCGCCGACCGCGGTTACCGCCCCGACGGCACGCTCGTGCCCCGCAGTGAGCCGGGCGCGCTGCTGGACGACGCGGAGCGAGTCGTCGCGCGCTGCCTCGCCATAGCACGCGGCGAGGAGGTGTCCGCCGTCGACGGCGAGCCGCTGCGGCTGCCCGCCCGCTCGCTCTGCCTGCACGGGGACACCCCCGGCGCCGCCGGACTGGCGCGCCGGATCCGGGCCGAGCTGGACGGCGCGGGCATAACGGTGCGGGCGTTCGCGTGACCGGCCCGGACGCGAAGGACGCGAGAGACGCCGGGGAGGGGAGCCGCCCGGCCGGCGCCGCGCCCCGCCCGCTCGTACTCCCCGTGGGCCGGCACGCACTGCTCGTCGAACTTCCGGACGGGGAGGTGGCCGAGGCGTTCCACGCCGAGGTGCTCCGCCGCCGCGACGCCGGCCGGCTGCCGGAGATCACGGAGATCGTGCCCGGGGCGCGCACCGTGCTGCTGGACGGGCTGGCCGAGCCGCAACGGCTCGCGGCTCAGCTGCCCGGCTGGGAGATCCCTCCGCTCGTCCGCAGCGGCGAGTCCGCCGTGGAGATCCCCGTCCGCTACGACGGGCCGGACCTGGCCGACGTCGCCGCGATGTGGGGACTCGCACCCGCTGAGGTCGCCCGGGTGCACGCCGCCACCGACTTCCGCGTGGCCTTCTGCGGCTTCGCACCCGGTTTCGGCTACCTGACGGGGCTGCCCGAGAAGTACCACGTGCCGCGCCGCTCCGATCCCCGCACCAGGGTCCCGCCGGGCGCCGTGGGGCTCGCCGGGCCGTACACGGGCGTCTATCCGCGCTCCTCGCCCGGCGGGTGGCAGCTGATCGGCACCGCGGTACGCACCGTGCTGTGGGACACGGAGCGGGAACCGGCGGCTCTGCTGGCACCGGGCACGCGGGTCCGCTTCGTCCCGGAGCCCGGCCCCCGGCCGCAGCCGGGACCGGAGCCGGGTCGGGGGGAGGGCCGGTGAGCGCCGTGGAACTGCACGTCGTCCGGGCCGGAGCGCTCACCACCGTCCAGGACCTGGGCCGCCCGGGCCACGCGCACCTCGGAGTGCCCCGGTCCGGTGCCCTGGACGAGCCGGCCCATCTGCTCGCCAACAGGCTGCTGGGCAACCCGGACGGCGCCGCAACCCTGGAGACCACGGTGAGCGGCTGCGCCCTGCGCGCGGTCGCCGAGGACGCCGCGGCGGTCCGGGCCGTGGTGACCGGGGCCTCCTGCGCGGTCAGCGTCGACGGCAGGCCCGCGCCCTGGGGCGTCCCCTTCAGGCTCCCCGCCGGCGCGGTGCTGGACGTGGGGCCCGCCGAGTGGGGGGTGCGCTGCTGTCTGGCCTTCTCGGGAGGCATCGACGCGGAGCCCGTCCTGGGCAGCCGCTCCACCGACCTGCTCTCCGGGCTCGGCCCGCAGCCTCTGCGGGACGGCGACCGCCTGCCGCTCGGCGGTGGCCCGGCGCCCGACGGCCGCGGGGAGCGCCGCTACGGCGCGGGCGGCGTCCACGCGGACGCCGCACCGTGGGCCGCCCCGCCCCGGGAGCTGCTGCTTCCCGTCGTCTACGGGCCCCGCGCGGACTGGTTCACGCGAGAGGCGCTGCGCACCCTGATCACCGGCGAGTACCGGGTCTCCTCCGACAGCAACCGCGTCGGCCTGCGGCTCGAAGGGCCTGTCCTGGAGCGCGCCGAGGAGGCCGAACTGCCCAGCGAGGGCATGGTGTCCGGTGCCCTTCAGGTGCCGCCCGAGGGACGTCCCGTCGTCTTCCTCGCCGACCACCCCGTCACCGGCGGCTATCCGGTGATCGGCGTCGTACCGCGGGAGGCCCTCGCCGCCGTGGCGCAGGCGGTGCCCGGTACGCCCGTCCGCTTCACTCCGGTGTCGGGACCGCCGCCGGTGTGAGCTGGCGGTCCCGGGCATGCCCTCCGGCGGTGCCGTGAGGCCCGGTTCGAGGAGTTCGCCGAGGCGCGGGCGATGCGGTCCTGCCGGAGACCGCCAGGACGGACGCGACGTGTCCGGGAACGCCTTCGCGCCGGACGGCCGGCCGCGCTCGCCGGACGGCCTGCCGAGCACGCGAAGGCTTGGGCCGGTTCGTCCCGTGCCCCGCCTTTCCGTGATGTTCGCCGCCCTGCCGGTGCGGCGGATCTCCCCAGGTGGGCGCCGGGTGGCGCGAATCACCCGCTCCCGGTGCTCGGAGAAAGTGACTGGCCGGTAAATTCTTGCCCCGAGGGTCGGAGCGGCCCGGCCGGCCCGGCCTTCCGCCAGCGTGCGGGGCCGCCGGCGGCTACGCTCCGGCGAAGCACAGCCATGAAGGGGGCCGTGAGTGACCGCAGAGGCCGTACGGGACGCCCGTACCGGTGCAACTGCCGGGGCCCGCCCCGGTGGATCCCCCGCCCGGGTCCCGGAGCCGGACCTGCCCGCCGGACCCGCTCCCACCGTGCGTCCGGGCCCGGCCTCCGCGTCCGCTCCGTACGGGGGCGGCGGCGAAAGACCTCTGCGCATCGCCCTGTTGAGCTACAAGGGGAACCCGTTCTGCGGCGGCCAGGGCGTCTACGTGCGCCACCTGTCCCGTGAACTGGCCCGGCTGGGCCACACCGTCGAGGTGCTGGGTGCGCAGCCCTACCCGGTGCTCGACGAAGGCGTCACCCTCACCGAGCTCCCCAGCCTCGACCTGTACCGCCAGCCCGATCCCTTCCGTACTCCCGGCCGAGGTGAGTACCGCGACTGGGTGGACCTGCTGGAAGTGGGGACGATGTGGACCGGCGGCTTCCCGGAGCCGCTCACGTTCTCCCTGCGCGCCCGGCGCCATCTGGCCTCCCGGCGCGGCGAGTTCGACGTGGTGCACGACAACCAGACTCTCGGCTACGGACTTCTGGGCGACATCGGCGCCCCACTGGTGACCACCATCCACCATCCCATCACCGTCGACCGGCAGTTGGAGCTGGACGCGGCCACCAGCCGCAAGGCCCGCGCGTCCGTGCGCCGCTGGTACGGCTTCACGCGGATGCAGGGGCGCGTGGCCAGGAGGCTGCCGTCGGTGCTCACCGTCTCCGGCACGTCCGGGCAGGAGATCACCGACCACCTCGGCGTGCGCCCGGACCGCATCCACGTCGTCCACATCGGCGCCGACACCGAGCTGTTCTCGCCCGATCCGGCGGTTCCCGAGGTGCCCGGCAGGATCGTGACGACCTCCAGCGCGGACGTGCCCCTCAAGGGCCTCGTGCACCTCGTCGACGCACTGGCCAAGCTGCGTACGGAAGTTCACGACGCGCACCTCGTCGTGGTCGGCAAGCGCCCCTCGGAGGGCCCCGTGGCGGCGGCGATGCGGCGCTACGGAGTCGAGCACGCCGTGGAGTTCGTCAAGGGCATCAGCGACGCGGAGCTCGCCGGTCTCGTGCGTACGGCCCAAGTCGCCTGCGTGCCTTCGCTGTACGAAGGCTTCTCGCTGCCCGCGGTGGAAGCGATGGCGACGGGCACACCGCTGGTTGCGACGACCGGCGGCGCACTGCCCGAAGTCGCCGGCGACGACGGTGAGACGTGCCTGGCCGTGCCGCCCGGCGACGCCGGTGCGCTGGCCGCGGCGCTCGGCCGTCTGCTGGGCGACCCCGCGCTCCGCGCACGGCTCGGAGCCGCGGGACGCGAACGTGTGCTGAGCCGCTTCACCTGGGAGCAGGCGGCGCGGGGCACCGCGGCGCACTACCGCGCCGCCGTCGCCGAACGCCCGCACGCCGCACGCCGGGAGGAGCGGGCGCTGGGCGTGCCGCGCTGAGCCGCTCCGGAGTCCTCAGCCCGTCATCAGCCCGTCCCCAGCCCGCGCGCCCTCCGCGACCACGCCCGTCCGCGACCACGCCCGTCCGCTCCGCCAACTCGCCGAAAGCAGAGGCAGACACAGTGCTGACCGTCGACTTCTCCCGCTTCCCGCTCGCACCCGGCGACCGCGTACTGGACCTCGGCTGCGGTGCCGGACGGCACGCCTTCGAGTGCTACCGGCGCGGAGCGCGCGTCGTCGCCCTGGACCGCAACGCGGACGAGATCCGTGAAGTCGCCTCCTGGTTCGCCGCCATGGCCGAGGCGGGGGAGGCGCCCGCGGGAGCGAGCGCCACGGCCATGGAGGGGGACGCGCTCGCGCTGCCGTTCCCGGACGACAGCTTCGACGTCGTCATCATCTCCGAGGTCATGGAGCACATCCACGACGACAAGGGCGTGCTGGCCGAGATGGTCCGCGTGCTGCGGCCGGGCGGGAGGATCGCCGTGACCGTGCCGCGGTACGGGCCGGAGCGGGTCTGCTGGGCACTCAGCGACGCGTACCACGAGGTCGAGGGCGGCCACATCCGCATCTACCGTGCCGACGAACTGCTGCGCAAGATGCGGGAGTCGGGCCTGCGTCCGTACGGCACGCACCACGCGCACGGGCTGCACTCACCGTACTGGTGGCTCAAGTGCGCCTTCGGCGTGGAGCGCGACGGCGACGAGGCGGCGCTGCCGGTGCGCGCCTACCACAAGCTGCTGGTCTGGGACATCATGAAGAAGCCGCTCGCGACGCGGCTGGCGGAGAGGGCGCTGGACCCGCTCATCGGCAAGAGCTTCGTGGCGTACGCGACGAAGCCGCACCTGCCCGCCGACGTAACTGCGGCGCCCGCCGCGGCCGATGGGACCACCGCGGTGCCCGAGGCAGGCACCGCTGCCACCGCTCAGGCGCGGACGCCGGGCCGGGGGAAGGCGTGACGAGCCCGGAGCGTACGGAACGGCTCGTGCTGGACGGCGTGCTGACCGCCGCGCAGGCCGGGCAGACGGTCGACGGACTGCTGGCGGTGCAGCGTCCGGACGGGGCGATACCGTGGTTCCGCGGCGGCCACCTCGATCCCTGGGACCACGTCGAGGCCGCCATGGCCCTGGACACGGCCGGGGAGCACGAGCGGGCCCGGGCCGCATACCACTGGCTCGCGGAGCACCAGCTCCCCGACGGCTCCTGGTACGCCGCCTACGCCGACGGGGACGCCGCCCGGCCCACCGAGAGGGCCCGCGAGACCAACTTCTGCGCGTACATCGCCGTCGGCGTCTGGCACCACTACCTCGCCACCGGTGACGACGCCTTCCTGGACCGCATGTGGCCGTCCGTCGCCGCCGCGGTGGAGTTCGTGCTGCAGCTCCAGCAGCCCGGCGGGCAGATCGGCTGGAAACAGGAACCCGACGGCACGCCCGTCACCGACGCCCTCCTCACCGGCTCCTCCTCGGTGCACCAGGCGCTGCGTTGCGCACTCGCGATCGCCGAACACCGCGAAGAGCCGCAGCCCGACTGGGAGTTGGCCCTGGGGCTGCTCGGCCACGCGGTGCGGAGCCACCCGGAACGGTTCCTGGACAAGTCCCGCTACTCCATGGACTGGTACTACCCCGTGCTCGGCGGCGTCCTGCGGGGTGACGCCGCCAGGGCCCGCATCGACGAGGGCTGGGACCGGTTCGTCGTGCCCGGCCTGGGTGTGCGCTGCGTACTGCCCAACCCCTGGGTCACCGGGGGCGAGAGCGCCGAACTGGCCCTGGCGCTCTGGGCGATGGGGGAGTCGGACCGGGCGCTGCAGATACTGAAATGGGTGCAGCATCTGCGTGCCGAGGACGGCCTCTACTGGACGGGCTACGTCTTCGAGGACGACGCCGTCTGGCCGGAGGAGCTGACCACGTGGACGGCCGGCTCACTGCTGCTGGCCGTCGCCGCGCTCGGCGGCGACGAACCCACCGTCCAGGTCTTCGGCGGTGAACGCCTCCCCGCGGGACTGCCGCCGGACTGCTGCTGACGGACCGGACACCTGCACGCCCGGTCCGGCCCGCTCGCACCCCGGCAGCGCGGAGGCGGCGGGGGCCCT